>CAYZPM010000036.1:0-31729 GCA_964480365.1 uncultured Gallionellaceae bacterium | reverse complement strand
CCATGCACGGTTCTGAGGGGGCTGGGCGTGGGCAACCGCGCCCGGCTACCCGGCAAGAGTTGCGTGAACGGGTTATCCTTGCAACAGGCAAATGAGCAATTAGTTAATTGATGCCGTTGACTGCGATACTGACTTACCATAGGAACCACGATGAACGAGATTGATGTACTAAAGAAAATTTCTTCAAACCTAACCGACCGGAAGAACTCCGCTGCGCTTAGCAACTATCGGGTTCTTTGCAGCAACATAGCATTCTTAAACGAGGCTTTCAAAAATGCCATTGGCACATTGCGATTCCTGCATGAAGAAATCACGTCCTCCCTCAAGAATGATTCCCTTCTGAACCCACAATACAAATCCGGAACCGATCTGAATGCATTTGTCTCAATAGTGAGCCGTCTTCAACTCAACAGTTTCTCAGTATTCGAGAAGCTAGCGACACTCACAATGTCAGATGAACGAGCACACATTGAAGTAAACAATGTCTCGGCGCTTTCAAGGGGCTTCGAGGACTATAACAATCTTGTTACCGCGACCAGACAATACATAGATAGCATTGTCTCCGACTCATATCAGTTATATCTGCTTGATCCGAAATCGTTCAATTATCACGTCCTAGTTTCACTTAACAGCTTTGGAAAGTACGCGACAAAATCCTTGGTTCATGCATTATTCAACTCAGAGGTGGAAAGCGCGCTAAAAGAGTTTGGAACGATCAAGTTCAAAGACTGGTCGAAGTCTCATATCACTGAATGCAATCACACAACGTTCGCTCAGAAGGTCGATTTTCTTTTTTCAGTGCTGGGCGCCCCATCCGACCCAGACTTACCAGATGACTTAAAGAACATATTCAAGTTCTCATCTGAGTTCACTCACATTGGCTACATATCTACCTTCTTCACGTCAACTGCGGGTGCAGAAGTTATCTTTGGCGATGACGACGGCCCATATCTTCCAAGCACGGAAAATTTCAGCGAGTTGAAGTGCGAAATTCTCGAAACTGCTTGCAAGGCATTGGTTGCTACATACATTCCAAGTCTCATCAAATGCTTGGAAAAGTTAATGTTGAAGTCCCAAGCAGAGAAACAAGCTGGCTTACTGAATCTTGCTGCAGAAGCACTTTCCGAAGCGATAAGTAGCCGTAACGCGAAATACTATTTCTTTGTCAAAAGTGGGTTGATAGGTTCGATTACTTCAATTCCGCTCACATGCATGTGTGGGAGAACAAAAACATGGACTCCTCCGCACGAAACAACGGAGCTTTACTGTGATTCATGTGGCAGTTCATTCCAGTTACTTGAAGTTGCTGGCGAAGGTGGTTACATAATCACTAGCAACGGACCAGTCAAAATCATTGGGGCCAATGTCCCTGACTTTCGTGATCTGCCAATGGATGAACAAATTAAACTACTAAAGCAGTGCGAAGAAGCGAGGAAGAATGCACTCAACCGCACAGCATAAATTCCTCGATGCTGAAGTCTTCGGCATGACCCTCGCTGCAACTGTTCAGCGGTCGCATTTGTACACGCCTGGTTTGAGCGAGAAAGATCGAGAACCATTTCAGGCATCGTTACGCGAAGCCCTCGAATCAGCTGCGAAGGCATACACTAACAATGTTCCGGAAGCTCAGCATGTTCATAACATTATTGAGTTGGCCTCTTTACTTTCGCGCAAGCATCCAACTCTTCTCACAGACAGCCGAATGAAATTTGGTCACGCTCAGAAGGCACTGAACCTCTACTTAAAGTATTTGTGGTGCTTGGGCAAGTTGCCAATCCCGCCTCACTGCCCCATCGATTCAATAATTCTCAAGAAGATCCCGAAATTCACGCAGGTGCGATGGACGCAGCTTGACTCACCTGAGCAGTATGAATTCATCATTGCTGCCGCCAAGGTCAAAGCAAAAGAAAAGGATATTCCTTTGGCGGTGTGGGAACTCAATGAGTACAACGCGAATGACACCTAATGAGTAAGGTTAGATTGCGATCACGAAGCGATCCACAATCTGGATGAATCTTTGCCAGTTTGGGATAGCAAACATGGCTGCGACCTTAGCAGGATTGGGAATTAAGCGGAAGAAGGGTACTGATTAAGCAATAAGTGCTCTAGCAGTTTGCATTGTTGGAACTGTTGTGTGGCAACCTTCTACAAGGTTCATAAATCGAGCGTAGTGATAAGTTAGCCCCTGCATAATTTCAACGGCACCATAAATATTGACGAACGCGGATTTGAGAATAGGAAGGTTTCGGTTTCTAGCAATATGACTAGCAGCACGTTCTGACAATGGATGTATTTCATCAAGAGCAATTCCCTCATGAGGGTCCTTGAAATTCAAGTTGTCGATGTTTTTCCAAATCATAGATTGTCTACTTTGAATCCTTTGTGCGACTGCTACATAATATCGAGCTCGAACATTATGCGCGGCGTGGCAAAGAGAGATTACGTAATGTAAACCCCAATAAAAGACCTATTAATGTTGTGCACTTTATACCCACTTGACCTGCTTTGGCGTAAAATCCACACATGTCATTAAGCCATGGAGGAATATCATGACCACTGCAACTGCACGCGCACCGGCTGCGCGCAAACAAACACCCGTTAAAAAGCGTAAGAGTACGCCTGACGATGAATATCTGGCCTCGCTGTCGCCATGGGCAAGGAAATTGGAACTACTGGCTAGACCGCTGCGCGGCAAACTGACCAAGGCCATTGAGCAGAAATGATTTACATGCTGGATACGAATGTGCTGATGCACTTCGCCAACGATGAGCATAGGCACGCCAAAATACTCAAGCATATTGACCTGATCGGCAAACAACACATATTCGTTTCCAGCATCACCATTCACGAAGTCCACACCAAGTTAATCAAGGCGAAAGTCAGCCCAAAGAACGTAGCCGCGCTGGCCTTCATCCTTGCCCAGTTTAATGTCAGAAACTTCAATACTGCGGCAGCTATTGCATCAGCCAAGGTAAGGGTGGCACTGGAAGCTAAGGGCGTACCGATAGGGGCCTGCGACATGTTACTGGCAGGCCATGCCAAGTATGAAAAAGCTGTTTTGGTAACTAACAACACAAAGCACTTCAAGCTGGTGCATGGCCTCAAGATAGAAGACTGGGTTGGCGACTAGGCCACGTCTGTTCCAGCATCAACTCCAGCAGGGCAGGTACAATTGCGGTACACCCATCAGTTTTTACAGACTTCGCTAAACTACGTTAACCTACTGTTTTTTAACTACTGTATAGTTATATTAACTTCGCTCGGTTTTGCTTGAGTATCAATAAGTTACTGTTATAACAGACAATTCGTAATCAGTAGGTCGTGCGTTCGATTCGCGCCATCAGCACCAAGTAAATTTAATATGTTGAGCGTTACATGCTTCGCATGTCAGCCAAGTGTCAGCCGGCGCGCACTGCTACTCAACCAAGTTTGCCAACTTATTGTTGTTCTAAAAAAATTGGAATAAGGCCGGTGATGCGGTTCTGGCGGTGTGCGTTGTTCTTAATGATGTGAATGAGGGGCTATTTTTGCAGCAAAAGAGATAGCGGATTTATATAGTCGCCATATTCTCCATCCGGTTGCCACCATACCTGCCAAGCCGCGCCGACGGATTACAAAAAGGGCAACTGCACCGGCGACAAGCATAGGCTTGGAACGCAAAAAACGCGCGACAACCAAACCCTTATCGGCGAGTGCAAGCGGCGCTTGCCAGTGCGCTCCGATCTCGGCAACCTGTGCGCGTTGCGCTGCGATTTTCGCCAGCAGTTCGCCGCGCCGTCGCATTATCTCAGACATTTGCCTATTCATTGCGGATGCCGAGTTGTTCTCTATCTTTAGCCAATTCGGCTAGACTGGCGGAAAACAGTTTTGATTTTTCTTGCGCTTTGCCGCGCAGTAATGCCGTTGCGAACGAACCCAGTGCGAAAAAAACTACGCATAGAGTACCGAGCACTGCGAGACGGTGATCATCCCAAAACAGCACCACGATAAAAACGGTAAGCAACAGCAAACCCATGCCGAAACAGAACAGCGCGAACAGTGCAAAAAAGAACATCTGCGTTAAACGCAAACGCTCCTCTTGCAACTCATTCACCAGTAGCTCAAGCCGCGTTGAAATGATGGTAGTCAGCGTTGAGGTCAGCCGTTTGACTGACCCCATCAGACCTGAGCTGGCTTGCATCGTTTAACGACCGCGCGAAATCAACATACCCACAATCAAACCGGCTCCGGCAGCGATACCAACCGCCCGCCAAGGGTTCTCTTGTACATATTCGTCAGTCACCCTTGCCGCCTGCTTGGCCTTCGCGGCGACATGTTGCTGTGCAGTGGCAAGATGTTCCTTGGCGGTAGCCAAATTGTCCTGAATCCGCTCGCGTGCCGCAGACATTTTATCGCCCGCCTGGCTGGCCGTTGCGCGCAGCAATTCCTCGGCGTCCGATACCACCACGCGCAAATCCTGCATTAATTTTTCTTTGCTGACTTCGACTCCTTCGTCTTCTAATTCTGTATTCATGACTCACTCCTTTAAACAATAAATAAAGAACTGCGATTTAGTGCCGTGCAATTGTACTACAACTACTGATGGCAAAATTCCTGCTACCAGCCACTTCGGGAAAGTCGTGCTCCAGTCGTCCCTGAATGAACATGCTCACGTTCACTTCTACATCGTCGATGGGTGAGCGTCGTTACAACTCTGCCCACAACATAAAACGTGAAGCCCGATCACGCAATTGATCAATAGCGAGACTGTCGATACGGCTGAAAAGTTACTTTCCAATACCCTCAATAAAATGCAACTCTAGTTTGCTGCCAGAAACTTGCTAATTTTGTTATCCACTGTAATACATTGTTTTATAAAAAATAAAAAAATAATTATTTTTTTTGGGCGCAGTTTTTTTTGGCACGGTTCTTGAGTGTATAGATTTCGTAAGCACTTCAAAGTGTGTTGAAAACGATAACGAGGGATGAGGTATGGACGAAAACACCATTGGAAACGATTTGGACATTTTAGCGCTGGAAAATCGGTTAGGTATTTCACGGCGCAGTTTCATGCAGTTGTGCATGGCCATGGCGGCGACCATGGGTTTGCCAGCCGGGGCGGACGCGGCGATGGCTGCGGCGGTGGCGACCAAGAAGCGTCCCTCGGTAATCTGGCTACACTTTCAGGAGTGTACCGGTTGTACCGAGTCATTGTTGCGCGCCGAGCATCCGACTCTGGAGAAGCTGATTCTGGACGTGATTTCGCTTGATTATCACGAAACACTGTTTGCGGCTGCCGGCCACCAGGCCGAAGCGGCGCGCAAGTCTGCAATGAAAGCCAACAAGGGTAAATACCTGCTGGTGGTGGAAGGCGCGATTCCCACCAAGGACAACGGCATTTACTGCAAAATTGGTGGACAGACTGCAATTGAGATGCTTAAGGAATGTGCCGCCGATGCCGCTGCGGTTATTGCGATCGGTAGCTGTGCTTCTTGGGGCGGTATGCCCTCCACGCCGCCGAATCCCACTGGAGCGAAAAGCGCGGGAGAGGTGCTGGGCAAGGTAATTCCCAACATTCCCGGATGTCCTCCCAACCCTTACAACTTCCTTTCCACCGTGGTGCATTTTCTGACTTTCGGCAAGTTACCCGATGTGGATGAAAAAGGTCGTCCCAAGTTCGCTTTCTCACGCCTCATCCATGAAAACTGCGAGCGTCGCCCACATTTTGATGCGGGCCGTTTTGCCAAGGCATTCGGTGACGAGGGTCACCGCAAGGGCTACTGCCTGTATAAGTTGGGTTGCAAGGGGCCTGAGACTCATGCTAACTGCCCTGCGATCCTGTTTGGCGACGTTGGCAATGCCAGTTGGCCGGTCGGCACCGGTCACCCGTGTATTGGCTGTACTGAGAAGGGTATCGCTTTCGCCAAGCCGATCCATGCATTGGCCGAATTGCAGACCATGAGGCCCCCGGTCGGCTTCCCGAATATCGTCGAGGATCAGGGCAAAGGCGCCAGCATTGGAGCGACGGTATTGGCTGCGGCAGTTGCAGGCGCGGCGGCGGGAGCAGGCGCGATGATGGCGAAGAACCTCGGCAAGGGCGTTAAGCTTGACGAAGGCGAGGCGACCAAGGCCAAGAAGCAAGAGGAAAGGAAACCATCATGAGCATCAGCCGGCGCGATTTCCTGAAAGGAGCGCTGGTCGGTGGCACCTTGCTTTCAGCGGGGGGGCCAGTCGAGGCGCGCCCCAACAATGCCATGCCAGACGAGGCAGTGGGGCTGTTATATGACAGTACACTGTGCATCGGCTGCAAGGCTTGTGTTTCAGCGTGCAAGGAAACCAACGACATGCCGCCAGAATTTTCCACTGAGGATCATCTCTGGGACACCCCGCTCGACATTTCCGGCAAAACCCTCAACGTCATCAAAGTATACAAGGATGGTAACTGCCAGACCAAGGACAGCGAGAAAGACGGCTTTGCTTTCATGAAGGTGTCCTGTCTGCACTGTGCTGATCCGTCGTGCGTGTCTGTCTGTCCGGTATCTGCGATGACCAAGGACCCGGTCACCGGTATCGTCGGTTACGACAAGGATATCTGCATCGGTTGCCGTTACTGCGTGGCAGCATGTCCGTTCGGTGTGCCGCGCTTCCAGTACGACAAAGCACTGCCGCAGATTAGCAAATGCCAACTGTGCCGCCACCGTATGCCGGAAGGCAATTATGCTGCCTGTGCGGAAGTGTGCCCGACTGGCGCAACCCTGTATGGCAAGGTCAAGGATCTGCACTCCGAATCGACGCGGCGTCTGGCACTGAAGCCCGGCGAATATGCCGTGTTTCCGCGCGGCAATATAAATACCCACGACCAGTCATCGCACACAGCCAAGGCCGCGAAATATCTCCCGCAAATCTATGGCGAGAAGGAAGTCGGTGGCACCCAGATGCTGAAGTTGTCTGCCGTGCCATTTGAGAAGCTGGGCATGCCGACGTTGCCGGATCGATCCTACGCGGCCGCATCCGAAACTTTGCAGCACACGCTCTATGGTGGATTGATCGCGCCTTTGGCTTTCCTTGGTGTGTTGACCTTTGTCGCCAAGCGCAACGTCAAGGATGACGACGCCGCCGACGATGAGAAGAAATAAGGAGATTATGATGTCTGCATTTCACAACCATCCCGCTCCCGCGCCGCTCGGCGGACCGCTAAAGACGCCAACGACAATGGTTTTGGGGGCGCTGGTGGCAATCGCCTTGGTCATTTTAGTGTTTCGTTTCCTCTTCGGTCTCGGCGCGGTCGCCAACATCAACGACGGCTACCCTTGGGGAATCTGGGTTGTTTACGACGTCGTGATCGGTTCAGCTTTCGCCTGCGGCGGATTTTCAGTAGCACTGTTGGTCTACATCTTCAATAAGGGCGAGTACCACCCGATGGTGCGTCCGGCACTACTGGGCAGCCTGTTCGGTTATACCCTGGCCGGTGTCGGCGTCATCTTCGACTTGGGTCGCTACTGGAACTTCTGGCATATCTTCTGGCCCGGTTATGCGCAGGTCAACTCGGTGATGTTTGAGGTGGCTCTGTGTGTCTCGGCTTATATCGCGGTGATGTGGATCGAAATTTCGCCGGCTTTCCTCGAAAAATTTGGCATGAAAGATGTCAAGAAGAAACTCAATAAGTTTCTGTTCTTCATCCTCGCGCTTGGTGTTCTTCTTCCCTCCATGCACCAATCATCGCTGGGGTCGTTGCTGGTTGTATTTGGCTACCAGATTCACCCGTTGTGGCAGACCCCCCTGTTGCCGCTGCTTTACCTGATGACGGCACTCGCCATCGGTTTTGCCGTCGTCATCTTCGAGGCATGCCTGACTTCGTCCGGCTTCAAACGACCATTGGAAATGCTCTTGCTGGGCAAACTGTCCAAGGTGATGCTGTGGATGCTGGCGGCCTATCTCGCGATTCGCGTCATTGATCTGGTAGTGCGCGGCGCGCTTGGCAGCATGTTCGAGTTCAACATCGAAGCTTTGATGTTCTGGATCGAAATGGCGATGTTCATTACACCGCTGGTGATATTGGCCCAGCCCAAGGCACGCAAGAACCCGGCAAAATTGTTTATTGCGGCTTGCTGCCTGATGCTGGCGGGTTTCCTGTTACGCATTAATTCATATCTGGTCGGATATGAAACCGGCCCGGGTTGGCACTACTTTCCGTCAGTGCCGGAAATGATGATTTCTATCGGCGTCATAGCTTTGGAGATACTGGGTTACATCGTGCTGGTGCGTTACTTGCCGATCCTGCCTGGAACAACCGAGCCAGCCGCCATTGCAACCAACAAGTAATCAAGTAATCAAGTTTTCAAGTAATCAGGAAAATCAGGAGAAATTAAATGGGAAAAAGAATTACGATAGATCCGATCACCCGCATTGAAGGCCATCTGCGCATCGATTGCGAAGTAAATGATGGCAAGGTCTCCAAGGCATGGGCGTCCGGACAAATGTGGCGCGGTGTCGAGCAGATTTTGCTGGGACATGACGCACGGGATGCCTGGGCGATTACCCAGCGCATCTGCGGCGTATGCACCACGGTGCATGCGATCACCTCAGTGCGTGCTGTGGAAAACGCGTTGCAGATGGAGGTGCCGCTGAATGCCCAGTACATCCGCAATCTGATCATTACGGCGCATGCCATCCACGACCACATCGTACACTTCTACCACCTCTCGGCGCTCGATTGGGTAGACGTCGTTTCCGCGCTCAAGGGCGATCCGGCCAAAACCGCGCAGCTTGCCGGTGGGTTGTCCAGCTGGAGTGGCAACAGCCGCCAGGAATTCACCAAGGTGAAGGAACGCCTGAGCAATTTCGTGGGCACCGGCCAGCTCGGTATTTTCACTAACGGTTATTGGGGGCATCCGGCGATGAAACTTTCGCCTGAAGTCAATCTGCTGGCGGTAACGCATTATCTGCAAGCATTGGAGATTCAGCGCTACGCCAGCAAAATCGTCAGCATCCTCGGCTCCAAATCGCCGCATATTCAAAACATGGCAGTGGGCGGCGTTTCCAACCCGATTGCACTGGATTCACAGTCGGTACTGACTGTAGAGCGTCTAATGGCGGTCAAGGAATGGATCGACAAACTGAATGACTTTATCAAAAATGTTTATCTGGTGGATGTTGCCGCTATTGGCGCGTTCTATGCCGACTGGACTACGATCGGCGCCGGCGTGATGGACTATCTGTCCGTTCCCGACCTGCCGCTTGATACTAAGGGCACACAGTTCGCACTGCCAGGCGGCTACATCAAGGGCGGCGATCTGGCCAGCATCAAACCGATTAAATCATTTAACGACACTTACTTCCGTGATGGTGTTGAAGAAAGCACCAAGCACTCATGGTACAAGGGTGGCAAGGGCCCGTTGCATCCGTTCAAAGGCGAAACCGAGCCGGATTACACCGACTTTCAGGACGACGGAAAATATTCCTGGGTCAAGTCGCCAACTTTTTACAGCAAGCCCGCCCAAGTTGGTCCGTTGTCGCGAGTGCTGGCGATGGCTGCGCAGAACCACGCGCCAACACTGAAGTACCTGACCGGTGTGCTGGATACCGCCGGTGCGCTTGCTCATACCAAGATACCGCTTGCCGCAGTGCATTCCACCATCGGTCGGCACGCAGCTCGTGCAGTTTCTTGCGCAGTGCAGGTAGACGAGCTGGCTAACCAATGGCAACTTCTGGTAGACAACATCGGCAAGGGCGACACCACAACCTTCAACAAACCTGTGTTCCCCAAGGGCGAGGTCAGCGGTGTAGGTTTCCACGAAGCGCCTCGCGGTGTGCTGTCGCACTGGGTGGTGCTCAATGACGGCAAGATCACCAACTACCAATGCGTCGTGCCGACCACTTGGAACGCGGCACCCCGCAACGAAGGTGACGCGATCGGTCCGTATGAAGCATCGCTGCTGAATACACCCGTCGCTGATCCGGAGCTTCCACTCGAAGTGCTGCGCACGGTGCATTCCTTCGATCCCTGTCTGGCTTGCGCCGTGCATGTGTTAGATAATGAGGGCAAGCCGGTAGTGCAGGTCAAGGCGCTTTAACCAGAGTGGGGAACACAGGTAAGCTGCATCCTGAATAAAGCGCAGTGTGATTCGTGACGCAGTCGTTTCTGGATTACGCCCTTTGGACGGTACATTACAACCTGTAGAAAGTTTTCATGCGTATAGTCGTTTTAGGTGTTGGCAACATCCTGCTCTCTGACGAAGGCATCGGGGTGAGGGCAGTGGAAAAGTTGCAACTTGATTTTGACCTCCCGCCCGAGGTCGTGGTCATCGACGGCGGCACCACGGGCATGGAGATGCTGGAAGATTTGTCGAATGCCGACCACATCATTATCATCGATGCGGTGCGAAGCGGCAAAGCACCTGCTTCCATCATCAGGCTTGTCGGTGAGCAAGTGCCAGTGTTCTTTAGAACCAAGCTGTCGCCTCACCAGATTGGCCTTTCGGATGTGTTGGCAACACTGGAGCTGATCGGTGAACAACCCGGAGGTGTTACCGTGATCGGCATCGAGCCGGTATCGCTGGAAACTGGCATGGCCCTAACGCAGCAAGTGGACGCGTTGCTGCCAGAAATAGTACATTTGGTGGTCACGGAGTTGAGCCAGTTAGGTGTTGATGTTAAAAGTTTTGCGGCAGAGGCGGCATAACAATGTGCATGGCTATTCCTTCTCGCATCATTGCAATTGCCGGTGAAATGGCTACCGTAGAGTGCTTCGGCGAGCAGCGCGATGTTAGCCTGATGCTGATTAGCAGCGATGTGGAGTTGGGTGACTATGTGTTGGTGCAGGCCGGTGGATTTGCATTTGAACGCGTTGAACATGCTACAGCCCAAGAAGCGTTGCAACTGTTTAGCGCTGTAATCGGGCAGGCCCTGACCGCATAAAACTGACCTCCATTATTCCGGCTTTAACGAGCATGGCGATGTTGCCCCACTGGGCAACATGATACACGGCAATTCTCTCTGCTTCGTCGGCCCCTCGCTACGCTTCCCCACAACAAGAAATTCTGGGGGCAAGGTATTAACTCAATCGGGCTTGCAATAAATGCAGTCCATCAATATAAATCAGACACATATTTGCTTGGTTGCATATAGCCAATTCTGGTTATTAATCATGGCCCCTATAAGGGTTATTGCCGTTCGTTAAGGTGCGGAGTAGAATCAAAAAAGTTTCTTCAGGGGATGCTTCTTTTTGAGGGGATGCTTTTGATTGTATATGTGCATACCACTGCCAGCGTGGCCTTTAGTTCTTAAATTCGCCTTAGCTTTTTCGGAGTATTAGATGGCAACTAACAAAATTTGTGTAGTAGTTGTATCGGGTTCCCTTGAACGTTTGCAGATGGCGGCGATGGTGGCGTCGGTCGCTGCGGTGAGCGGGCAGGATGTGATGGTTTTTCTTTCGATGAATGCCTTGTCGTACTTTATCAAAGGCAACACCTCAAAAGCACCGCATGAGGGAAAAATTGGCGATTTGATTGCGAGCAAGAATGTGCCCGAGTTCAAGATGTTGTTCGAGCAGGCAGTCGAACTCGGCGACGCGAAAATATACCCATGTTCCATGGCTATGGATGTGCTCGGCGTCGAGCAAGATGGACTTGAGGGTTATCTGGAAAACGCGACAGGATTAACCAAGTTTCTCCACGACGCGCACGACGGGCAAGTTTGGACTTTTTGATTTGTGGAGAATATAGAGATGGCGGAGAAGAAAATTGTTGATGGGCGCGGCAGCTTTTGTCCAGGCCCGCTTATGGAGCTGATTGTGGCGCTGAAGTCTTCTCAGGTAGGCGATGAGTTGGAAGTGCTGTCAACAGACAAAGGTTCGGCAAGCGATATTCCAGAATGGCTCAACAAGGTAGGTCATGAATATATTTCCACGACCGAGTCGGAAGGGGTGTGGCACATTAATATGCGCAAGTCGAAGTAAGGGGGTTCTTGGCTTAACTGAATTAAGGGAGAAAAACGATGAAAATCCTGATTGTTGGCGGTGGTATGGGCGGTACGATCCTGGCGAATAACCTCGCACGGCGCTTGACTAACGAACTCAAGAGCGGCAAAGCACGTATCACGATGCTGTCGGCTTCCGAGAAGCATATGTACCAGCCAGGCCTACTCTATTTGGCGGTGGGTCGGATCACTCCCGACGAGCTGTACCGCGACCAGGCCAGCTTGCTCGAATCAGGTATCACTTTCCACGTTGATCCGGTCGAGGAATTCATGCTCGACAACAATCAGGTAAAAACCAAGAGCGGAAAGATTTTCGACTACGACGTCATGGTTATCGCTACCGGCTCGCGCATGTTCCCCGAAGGCATCCCCGGCATGACGGAAGGAGCGGAAACGTTCTACACCGAAGAGACTGCGCTGAAAATGCTCAAACGCCTGAATTCTTTCGAGGGCGGCAAGGTGGTGATCACAGTCGGTGTGCCACATAAGTGCCCGATGGCCCCGCTGGAAATTACCTTCATGTTGTACGACTACTTCAAGGATCGCGGCATACTCGACAAAGTGCAGTTGCATTACACCTATCCGATCGGGCGCGTGCATAGCTTGGAAAACGTCGCCAAATGGGCGGCACCGGAAATGGACAAGCTGGGCATTACCTACGAAACTTTCTTCAACATTAAGGAAGTTGATGCGGCGAACAAGGTGTTGCGCAGCGAAGAGGGCGTCGAGGTGAAATATGACCTGCTCATCACCATTCCCGCACACAAGGGCATGGAAGTGGTCGAGAAAAACGGTCTCGGACAGAACGGTTGGATTCCGACCAACCGCACCAAGCTGAACATGGAAGGACGCACCAACGTATTCGTCCTCGGCGATACCACCAATATTCCAATCAGCAAGGCAGGTTCCACCGCCCACTTCGAGGCTGACACGCTGGGCGAGAACATCGCTGCCATGGTCAAGATGGGCATACCGGTGCGCGAATATGACGGCAAGGTGTTCTGCTTCATCGAGGCAGGCAAGGATCGCGCTACCTATGCGATGTTCGACTACAAGAATCCGCCTGACCCCAAGGCACCGACCAAGGCGGTACACTGGTTCAAGATGGCCTATAACAAGCTCTACTGGATATCCGCGCGCGGACTCCTGTAACGGAGGATGCCATGAACGCAGAAACCAAGGAAGAAGGAGCCATGGTACAACATGAGCTCGACCGAGTAATTTCGGCGGCGCGGGATTCCATGACTGACGAAATGGTCGGGCGTCTCGCCGGTTCCGTAGCTGAAGCGCTTGATCTGGTGGATAAAGCCGGACGCGCAGGTTTAAGCAAAGCGATTCCGGCTCTGGCCGAAATGGTTAACAACGGCGATCTGGAACGCTTGTCGCAACTGGCTCGTGTCTATCATGCATCGCAGGATGCGTTAACCGACGATATGGTATCGCGGCTTACCGAAGCGGTGGGGGGCGGACTCAGCCTGCTAGATCAGGTGAATCGCTCAGGTCTGGAAAAGGCCTTGCCCATCATCTCGCGTATGGCTGCCGACGGCGATCTGGATCGGCTATCACAACTGGCGCGGGTTTACAGTTCGGCGCAGGATGCGCTGACCGATGAGATGGTTGGCCGTCTGGCGGAAACATTGGGCGAAGGGCTGTCCCTGCTGGATCGACTCAATCGCGGCGGTGCGGGGCGTCTGGTGGAAATGCTGGAACATCTCGAATCCACCGGGGCGCTGGAGAAAATTGCCAACGCCTTGCCACAGTTGGTTGATCGACTGGACATGGTGGCCGGATTGCTGGGCTGCCTGGAAAGCGCAGCGATCAAGAGCAAAGCTCAACCAACTACAGGCGGCATCGGCAGTTTGTGGCGCATCATGACTGACGAGAAAGCAGTGCGCTCACTCCAGTTCCTGTTGACCGTTGGCGAACAACTACAGGGCCATTGCGCAAAACCACGGTGAGACGGAAAGTGAACCAAAAAAACGGCAGGGGTGATCCCCTGCCGTTTTTTTTGTGTGCGCCAGACAGGGTGCGTTGCGCGGAAGAACAACTTCATTGGCTGTGATGGTCAGTCGACTTGCGTTGGAGAAAATGCTTTTTGTCCCCGCAGCCAAATGACAAGCCATCTCATTTCAGCAAACAAGCTTGCTTAGCTTCCTCATGGCATTGTCGCCCGACCTCGGATGACCGCTGCCAAAATTGACAGTCAGCACTGAAATTCAATCAAATTTAACTGCCATTTTTTGCTTGATATCATTTATGCAACTCTCAAGTAGATTGGATAAAAAAATAATAATATAAATATAACAATATGTTATTAAATTAAATCGAAAGATGGCATACATACTGCATATATAGAGTTAGGAAAATAGGATGAGTGGAATGTAGATGAAGCTTTTTTCAACAGCTTTGACTAAATGGTTATTACGGTGACCATTAAAGAATTTAGTTTGTTAGTCAAAGGTGGTTTTCTTCAATGAACTCAGCGGACGCTCAAGCGGGATGATAGCGCGATTCGGTCTTTTTCCATTATTGATTGACGGCGTGAGGAATCATGGAACGTAATGTTCAACAAGCATCATTGAGTGTGACAAATATCACTGAGCCAGTCGGTTTATTGATGCAGAATGTTAATGTGGCAATTTCAAAAAACCCTGTCAAGGCGGTAAACATGTCATCCCCGAAGTTTCATTGGCCCAGACGTGCGACCCAAATCGCGTCTCTCCTCCTTTTTGTCCTGATTCCAGCTATTGGGCTGTTCCGAATAGATCTGGTTGCTGGAACATTTGTAGTGTTGGGTCGCCAGATCTGGTGGTCGGACTTTAATCTGATGCTGGGCTTCTCAGTCATGTTGGTGGCTGGAATGATAATGACATATTCGACCATCGGGACGGTCTGGTGCGGCTGGGCCTGTCCGCAAAACACGCTGTCGGAGTGGGCAAACAACCTGACTCACAAGCTGTTGGGCAAGCAGGCCAACGTGAATGTAGAAAGCGAGAATTCTCAAGTCGCAGCCGCCAAGAACAAGGCGTTGAACTGGATCATCTTAAGCCTCAGTTTTCTGGCGGCGTCACTGCTACTTGGGTTGATTCCGTTCTTCTATTTCTTCACGCCCGATGAAGTATGGTCGTTCATTACCTTCAGAACAGATTCCAGCCTGTCCGTATTCATGCATCGCCTTTATTTCGTGAGCGTGGTGGCATTTTTTCTGGACGTTTCAGGCATTCGTTATTTCTGGTGTAATTATGCTTGCATGTACCGCTTCGGACAGCGATTTTTCAAGTCCAAAGATGGGCTGCACGTAGCTTATGATACAGGCCGTTCAGCCGATTGCGCCAAGTGCAATTATTGCGCGGCCTCGTGCATTGTCGATATCAACCCGTCGAATTTCAAATCCACGGATACCTGCATCAACTGCGGAGAGTGCATAGATGCCTGCGACCGGCTACATGACAAGGTAGGCACCGCCGGTTTGTTGCGATTCAGGCTTGCCGAAACAAAATCGTGCTCTAAACCGGATGGCAAGAGCGGCGGACTGATCAACCGAGTGAACTTGTGGGTCGGACTGGTATTTCTGATTGGCTGCGGCCTGTTTGCTTGGAGCATCGTCAATTACTCGCCCTATAACATCGTTGCCTATCGGTCGGAAAAATCTTCCGGGTTATCGGTCAGCGATTACAAGATACTGGTGTCGAACAAAATGTATGCACCCTCGCAACTAACGCTATCCGTCAAGGGGATTCCAGAGGGAAGCTATAAGCTTGATACGGAAAATCTGGAGTTGGCTCCCGCCTCTCGCATGAACGTCGATTTGCATATCTCCCCCGATCTTCCCAAGGGCTTGCATCAAATAATAATTGAGGCACGCGCCAAGGACGGGTGGGTTGGACGTTTTGGAGTGGAGCATTATTCGGCAAGAAATTGAATGAACAGCCAGTTGGATAAATGGATCGACATAGCCGTTCTTAATGCCAGATTATCGGTCTGTAATGTTAAGACTGCTCAATTTTAGAGTAGCTGATGGTTCAGTAAAAATGGGGCAGCGCCGTTCCGCTGCATATAAATAAGGAGCAAAATCATGTCGTTGCCGGCTAGTTTAATGACTGGAATTATTTGTGGTGTAGCGCTATTTTTCATTCTTTACAGCACTGGCGTGATAGATAAATGGTTCGATAAGTGGGATCAGTAAACGAGGATTCGTTTTAACGCGGGAATGGTCAGTAAGTGCATCCGCTTATAGTCGTATACAGTCGGGAATCTGGGATTGCGGTCTAAAAATGCAGAGAGAAAGCACTGACGCCTGCCTTGCGCATGAATGTCAAATTGCGTTCTTCCTCCGCTCTACAAAAATGGCTACATCAGATATTTGGATGGACATGATAAGGGCAGATGGGTTGGGAATTAGAAGAGTGAACATTATTAGGTGAAAAATTTAACGTATGGAGAATACTATGACTAAAGAACTGACGCAGGCAGAAACTTATAATTTGGCTGGGGGTTCAAAGAACCAGGCTGGAAGTCTGAAGAAAAAGAAAGCCAGTTGGCTGCACACCGTATTATGGATGCTTTCGATGGTTCTGCTTGCTAATGGTGTTATGGCGATCATCGCATACTTTTTATTTTTCTATAATAAATAAGAATGGTCTGATAAAACACCCCGCCGCAAGCAGCGGGGTCTTAGCTGCGTTTCTCAATCTGCTGGCTTTCAGCCAGCCTTCGCTCCAAGGGACGGGGAATTGAACCCGCAGAGATTAACGTACAGGTTGATTTCGAGTTGATCCATGGTGGCATAGATGCTTGCGCAGGGTAGACTGACAACCCGCATGTCGACAAAATACATTGCCCATGCGCAGAACTTGGGTTCAGCATGAATGTGAGCGAAATGTGTATTGCAAATCCAGATGTTTGCCTCGTCGCAAACGAGGCGGATATTCTTGGTGAGCTTCTGTCACTGAATAATGCAAAGGTATTGGAACTCGGCTGTGGGAATGCCGAAAAGACCCGCATCGTCGCCCAAAAGGCAGCATCGGTTCTCGCACTGGAAGTCGACGAAATTCAGCTCGCGAAGAACAGAACGATCACTGGACTGCCGAATGTCAGCTTCGGGCATGGCGGGGCTGAAAGAATTCCTGCGGCTGATTCGAATTTTGACATCGTGCTGATGTTCAAGTCTCTGCATCACGTGCCGACCGAACTGATGGACAACGCGTTTTCAGAGATCCGTCGGGTATTGAAGCCAGGTGGAATTGCCTATGTCTCGGAGCCGATCTATGCAGGAGACTTCAATGACATTATGAGGATATTCAACGATGAAAGGGCGGTACGCGAAGCCGCCTTCGCTGAGGTGAAACGAACGGTTTTATCGAACCGACTGGCTCTTGTGACACAGAAATTTTTCCTGCAACCGATGCACTTTGAAAGCTTCGATCAATTCGAACAACAGGTGATCAAGGTGACCCATACTGACAACAAACTTTCGCCTGAGCTTGGCAAAGAAGTGCGCTTGAAATTCAACAAACACATGAATCGCAATGGCGCAGATTTTTACATGCCGATCCGCGTTGATCTGCTTAAAAAGGACGTCTCATGAATAATGATGCGGATTGTTCATGGATGCAGAAACCGGTCGCCGCTTTTAACATCTCCCGTTGAGAGCGTCGAGGATGCCATCCCAGAAACGAATGCGTGCTTCTACAGCAGCGCAGGCAGCCTCTCCGGCTTCTTGAAGCTTTGTTGCATCGCCGCCACACATCTCATCCAGCAACAGCAGCGAGATAGGCCCGTGGAAATCGGCATCGAGATAAATGTGCCGCTTTAGATAGAAATGAAACGTGGGAGCATCCTGTTCGTTGATGCCCATGCGCTGGAGAAAAGCACGGAACATGCCGGGGATGATGTGTTCCCGCCCTAGCGCAAAGGCGGCGGCAACGACATGGGGTTTGCCGCTGGCAAGAAATTCGAAGGTGGTTTCCATGAACTGACGCGATACCTTGGGGGCGATATTCAGCGCGAATGCAGGTTCGAGGCCATCTTTTGCGGCCTTGGCGACGAACGCCAAAGCTGTTGACGGATCGGCGCCGATCTCCTTCATCGCAGCGCAGTACAATTCGAAATGGCTGGCATAGGTAGCGTTGCCCTGAGCATCCAGCGGTGCCTGATCGGATTCTTCCTCCAGAACTAGCTGGTTGATGAAATAGCGCACCGAGGGATGGCCACGCGGTATCCAGGGGTAGGCGCTTGGAGCGATCTCCTGCTGCAGGTATTTCACCACCGACATGAAATCCCAAACCGAAAACACATGGTGGCTCATGAACAAGCGCAGATTGTCCATCGTATGCACAGCACTGTATACAGGGTGATTATCCAGCTTGTGTCGCAATGGATTGAGGATGGAAACGTCGAATCTTGTTTTCATGGCAAGGTCATTGAGATGAGAATCAGACAATAGTATATTAGCATATGCTAACTGTCTATTATAGGTTTAAGTAACGTCTAAAAATTCAAGTTTCTGATAAAACAACTAGCCATTCCACTAGGCCACCCCAAAACGTTAGCCAAGTGGTTGGTTATAACCGAGATAAACACGAGCAAAAAATTACGCCGTCACATATGCCTGAAATGTAAGAAGTATTTTTTTGTGAGCAACGCGTTATGGTGAAGAAGTGGATTAAGCAAGCAATCCGCAAAGCGGATGCTTGCAAAATTAGATTTTTTGAGGAGCCCTTTAAGCAATCATCCCCGCCGCAACTGTATTGTTCGTCGCCTCGTCAATCACGATAAAGCTTCCGGTAAAGCGGTTCATTTTATAGTGATCCAGTGCCAGCGGCTGCTGCACTTTCATTGCCACGCGGGCGACGTCATTCATGTTTAGCAGGCTGGTTTCGTGATGCGCCAAGGTGTTCACGTCCACGCGATATTCCAGGCGCGAGAACAGGCACTTCACCATGCGCGTGGTGTGCTTGATAATGTATTTACGATTGAGGTCGAGCGGTGATTCTGCCAACCAACACAGCATTGCTTCAAATTCCTTGGCGACTTGCGGTATTGAGCTCGCCTTTACAAACATGTCGCCGCGTGAAATATCAATCTCATCCGCCAGTGTGAGCGTGATAGATTGTGGCGCGTAGGCGCGTTGCAGCTTGCCGTCGTAGGTGACAATCTCTTTTACCTTACTGGTGCGGCCCGATGGCAACACGGTGATCTCGTCGCCGACCGCGATTTCGCCCGACTCGATGCGCCCCATGTAGCCACGGAAGTCATGATATTCCTGAGTCTGTGGGCGGCATACCCATTGCACCGGGTAGCGGAAGTCGGTGGTGTTCACGTCGTAATCAATCACCACGTTTTCCAGAAACTCCAGCAAGGGTGCGCCTTTATACCAGCTCAGGTTGTCGCCGTGCTCCACTACCATATCGCCATTCAAAGCAGACATGGGGATGCAGGTTACATCATGAATGCCTAGCTGTGCGGCAAAGGCACGGTACTCGGCCACGATAGCGTTAAACGTGTCTTCGGAGTAATCCACCATGTCCATCTTGTTCACGGCCAGCACGATGTGCGGCACGCTGACCAGACTGGCCAGGAAAGTATGGCGCCGCGTCTGCGTCAGTACGCCTTTGCGCGCATCAATCAGGATGACCACCAGATTGGCCGTGCTCGCGGCTGTCACCATGTTGCGCGTGTATTGCTCATGCCCCGGCGTATCGCCGATGATGAACTTGCGCTTGGGCGTGGCGAAGTAGCGGTAAGCCACGTCGATAGTGATGCCCTGTTCACGTTCGGCTTGCAGACCGTCGGTGAGCAGTGACAGGTCAACGGCGGCCATGCCGCGCTTTTCGCTGGTTTTGGAAATGGCGGAGAGCTGATCCTCAAATATGGATTTCGAGTCGTGCAGGAGGCGACCGATCAGCGTGCTTTTGCCGTCGTCCACGCTGCCGGCAGTGATAAAACGGAGTAGTTGTGTGGTGTTGCTCATAGTATAACCTCAAATTTTCGGCTTCGTCATTCCCGCGCAGGCGGGAATCCAGCAGATTTATTCAACATGCATTTTTATTTTGTCCCGCGTTGCGGGGAATATTTCTTATGACTGGATTCCCGCCTGCGCGGGATAACCAGCGACTTGCCCGCTTGCGGGCTTAGTCGAATGGCTAGTAGTCCTATCAATGACGGCCTTAGAAGTAACCTTCTTTTTTACGCAGCTCCATCGAAGCTTCCGAAGTCTGGTCGTCCATGCGCGTGGCGCCGCGTTCGGTGATGCGCGTGGTCGCGGTTTCTTCGATGATCTCCTGTACGTTGCGCGCGGTCGACTCAACCGGTGCAGTGCAGGTCATATCGCCCACGGTGCGGAAGCGTACCGATACTATCTCAACTTTTTCACCGGGCTTGGGTTGCACCAGATGCGAAACCGGAATCACCGAATTGCCACGGCGGATCACTTCGCGTTCGTGTGCGTAGTAAATTTCCGGGATATGCAATTTTTCACGGCCTATGTATTCCCAGATGTCCATCTCGGTCCAGTTGCTGATCGGAAACACACGGATGTTCTCGCCGTTGTGTACGCGGGTGTTGTAGGTATCCCACAACTCGGGGCGCTGATTCTTCGGGTCCCACTGGCCGAACTCGTCGCGGAATGAAAAGATACGTTCCTTGGCACGTGCCTTTTCCTCGTCGCGGCGCGCACCGCCCATACAGGCATCGAAGCCGAACTCGGCGATGGTCTCCAGCAGCGTTACCGACTGAAACGGGTTGCGTGGCAGGTCAGGGTTCTTGATAATAATCGTGCCGCGCTTGATGGAATCTTCCAGCGAGCGCACGATCAAGCGCTCGCCCAGATCGGCGGCTAGCTTGTCGCGGCAGGCGATCACCTCGGGAAAGTTGTGCTCGGTATCGATATGTACCAGCGGAAATGGAAATTTCGCCGGACGAAACGCCTTCTCCGCCAAGCGCAACATTACGATGGAGTCCTTGCCGCCTGAGAACAGAAGCGCCGGATTTTTACATTCCGCCGCGACCTCGCGCATGATGTGGATGGATTCGCTTTCCAGCGCATCCAGATGGGTAAAGGTGTGGGAACTCATTGTTATCTCTTTCTCGCTAAGTTTCATATCATGCCTCCTGCAATTGCTTAATTTCAATGCGCTGCACCACATGCAAGCCACATTCCTTATCTTCCGGGTTTTCCCACCACCACCTTCCGGCGCGGATATCTTCACCTAAAGTGATTGAGCGAGTGCAGGGCGCACATCCGAGGCTGGGGTAGAATTGATCATGCAACTTGTTGTATGGCACGTTATTTTTCCTGATGTATGCCCACACATCCTTATTTGACCAGTCAAGCAGCGGATTAAATTTCTGCAAACCTTGATCTGCATCATATGCGGATACTTCCAGCGTGCCACGTGTGACGGCCTGATCCCTGCGCATTCCGGTGATCCATGCACCCTTGCCCTTCAGGGCACGACGCAATGGTTCAACCTTGCGCACAAAACAACAGGCCTTACGCGACGCGACGCTATTGTAAAAACCGTTCACACCGTTTTGTGCCACGTATTTTTCTACCGCAGCACTATCCGGAAAATAAACTTTTAACGGCACGCTATAGCGTTCACCCAACTCCTGCATCAAATCGTAGGTCGCCTGCGGCAAACGCCCGGTATCTAAACTGAACATCGAAATATCCAAATTGTGTTTGGCGATCAGGTCAGTCAATACCATATCTTCCGCGCCCAAACTGTTGGCGAAACACACCGGCGAATAGCCGCGTACTGCTTCGGCTAGCACTTTAACCACCTGATCAATTTTGTTTTGCAATTCACTCATACCAACTCCATTTTGACTTATGCGGCAACAGCAACCAGCTTTGCTGCAATTGGCAACGCTTTCGCGGCAGGTGCCGCCAGCTTGGGTAATGCTTCGGATAGATCGAGCTGTTCATCCTGCGTACTACAGAATGCGCCAACTTGCACCGTCCATACATCAACCGCACGGTTGATTACTTGCAAGGCAGCATCAGTTATTTCAGGTGTGCTGTGCAACAGCCCAACAATTCTCGCAAACTCAGTGGCAAGTTCGCCCGGAATGATTTGCCCGAGTTGGGCGACAAGTTTCGCCAAGTCATCCTGACGTACCCCTCCCATCATTTGCGCCAGACCACTGCCCAACAGACGCAAGATAGCTTCGACGCAATGGGATGCCTCATCGTACTTGCGCTGGAACACCAGTGCATTACGGTATTCGCGCTCGTGCGCTGCCTCAAAGAAATTCGCCCCGATCAGCACTTGAGATGCGCCCGCGCATTCGCCGCCGCCCAGATTTACCACGCGGAAATCGCCGGTATCGCCGTGGTCGCGCATGACTTCTTCAACATCTTCGCGCTTTACTTCAGAAATATCAGACAGCAACTGATTGAAATAATCCGGTTGTTGCTGGCGCGCCCACGCGAAGAAGTTTTCATTGCCGCTATCCAGATGCGCCTGCTCCACCCGCTCAATCGCCTGCGCTGCGCGCGCTGCTGGTACCGCCGGCCCTTTCAGCGCAAGGGCGCCTCCACCCATACCGTTACCGCCAAAGTACATCTGATAATGCGGTACCAGCTTGCCATGCAGCCGCTTGCCTTCACCGTAAATGCCGATGTCGCCGGTTTCGGGCTGCGCACAACCGTTATGGCAACCCGACACGCGGATGCGCAAATCCTGCAAACCGCCAGAAAGCTTGGGAGCCAGTATCGTGCTGGAAGTAATGCCCAACCGACAAGTCGCGGTTCCGGGGCAAGCCACCACATTGTCGCCCACGCCGGGTTCGCGCAAACCGAGCGCGGACAAGGCGGTGCGTATAGCGGGAAGATTTTCTTGAGCCACATTCAGGATAGCCAGGTTCTGATCCTGTGTAGTGTGGATTTCGCCTAAATTATACGAACGCAACAAGGTTGCGATGTCGTGCATCTGCACCGGAGTGATGTCGCCTATGGGCAAGGCAACCGGCAACACGAACAATCCAGGCTGGTGTTGCGCGAACAACTTGCGCGGCGCACCGGAACCGGGAATTTCACTGCCGCTCTGTTCGCGCCACTCGCCCTTGGGATAGTCGCGTCCTGCCAGAGCTTCCTTGGTGCGAACAAATTCTTCGCGGTATCTTTCCAAAAATCCTTGCACGCCGAAACGTTCGACCAGAAACTTGATGCGCGATTTAGCGCGTTTGGTGCGGTCGGAATATTTGTTATGCAGGGCCACCAGCGCTTCCAGCGAAAATAGCAGTTCACTTTCAGGAATGAATTCTTCCACCACGATGGCCTCGTGCGGCTTGTGCCCTAGACCGCCGCCTGCCTTCACCATGAAACCGTGCTTCCCATCCTTTTTCACCGCCACAACCCCGGCGTCATGCAGCAACGATTGCGCGCAATCGGCTTCGCAGCCGGAAAAACTCATCTTGAATTTGCGCGGCAACTGCTGGTTGAGCGGATTGCGCAGAAAATGCTTCGTCGCGCCATCCACATGTACACCCACATCCACATGCTCGCGCGGGCATACACCGGCCAGCCCGCACGCCGTCATGTTGCGTACGGCGTTGCCACATGCCTCGCGCGTGGTCAGCCCGGCTTGCGCCAGTCGGCGCAAAGCGTCGGGCGATTGGGCTAACGGCACGAAATGAATCTGGATCGACTGACGTGTGGTGATGTGCGCAATGCCACGTTGCGAATAGGTCTCAGTTACGTCCGCCAGAGCGTCCAGTTGTAGCGGAGTCAACCGCCCACCTGGTGCTTTTACCCGCACCATGTTCACGCCTTCTTGGCGCTGGCCGTATACGCCTTGTTGCAGGCGGATGGCGGTGAAGCGGTCGGCGTCAATATGGCCGTTAAAGAAGGTCTGTACCGCTTGCTCGAAGCGGTCAATTTCTTCCAGGTCAGACAGGTTGTTTGCATTTACGCTCATGGCGTTTTCTCCTTACAAAAATTTCATGACACTATCAATTTGCAGCCGATAATCATCAACATGGTCGCCAAAATCGGGCGCAATATCCGATCTGGTATCTTCACTCCTATGTGGCTGCCCAGATATATTCCCGGCAGTGAACCCAGCAGCAAACTACCGAGCAGCCCAAAATTCACCGTTCCCATCGCAGCATGACCCAGACCGGCTATCAACGTCAGCGGCACCGCATGAGCGATGTCGGTGCCGACGATCTTGGCCATAGGAATACGCGGGTATAAAAACAGTAGTACCACCACGCCCAGCGCACCCGCACCGACCGATGAGATGGTTACCAATGTCCCCAGCACCGCCCCAGTCAGGACGGTCGCACCAGGCAAATGATGTGCATGTAATTCATATGCCGAACCGTCTTGACTGCGTCCCAGCTTTTGAAAATAGGGCTTGAATAACAAGGCCAGTGCAGTCAGCACCAAGGCCACGCTCAAAACGCTGGTAATCAGCGATTTCAAATGCTTCTCATCCAGAGATAGATAGTGAAGCAACGCCATGCTGAGCAAGGCGGCCGGCAAGCTGCCAAATGCAAGTAGCTTGACTACTTTCCAGTCCACTGTGCCGCGCCTGCTATGTGCCCAACTACCTCCCATCTTGGTCAGAGAGGCATAAAGCAGATCGGTGCCCACCGCTGTGGCCGGGGCGACGCCGAACACCAGCACCAGTAGCGGGGTCATCAGCGAGCCTCCGCCGACGCCGGTTACACCGACGACGAACCCGACAAAGAAGCCTGATATTGTGTAGAGCCAGTCCATATAATTCCTTGAGAATGGCGTGTATGGTACTGTATCGACATATCGATCCAAAATACTATTATGTTAATATCTTATATCAATTAGTTATTAGGAGATTGCGATGAACTTGCAACAACTGCGTTACTTATATGAGATTTCTCGTAACGGCTTGAAGATCACCGATGCGGCGAATGCGCTGTATACCTCCCAGCCGGGGTTGAGCAGGCAAATCAAAGTATTGGAAGATGAGCTTGGGATCGAAATTTTTGTGCGGAATGGCAAACGTATCACCGCGATTACCGAGCCGGGCAAGGTAATCCTCGAAATCGCCAAACGCATACTGCTCGATGCTGACAGCCTCAAGCAAGTCGGGGCGGAGTTTCGTAGCCAGAACAGCGGAACGCTCTCTGTTGCCACTACCCACACTCAGGCGCGCTATGCCTTGCCACCCGTGGTCAAACAATTTATCAAACAATACCCCATGGTCAAACTTAACCTGCATCAAGGTAGCCCGACGCAACTTGCCCAACAAGTGATAAGCGGTGAAGTGGACATCGCCATTGCAACGGAAAGTTTATCCTTGTATGACGAGTTGGTGACTCTGCCGTGCTACGAATGGAACCACTGCGTAATCGTGCCGCCGAAACATCCTTTGCTGATGGAAAAGAAACTAACGCTGGAAAAAATTGCACTCTACCCCATCATCACCTACGACTTTGCTTTCAGCGGACGTGGCAAAATAAATGCCGCCTTTGAAGCGCGCAAAATCACTCCAAACATCGTACTCACAGCGATTGATGCGGACGTTATCAAGACTTATGTGGAATTGGGTTTGGGCATCGGCATTGTTGCCCACATGGCGTACATCCCAGAACGTGACAAGCGCATCCACATGATCGAGGCCGACCACCTGTTCCAGCCAAGCACCACGCGGGTCGCACTACGCAAGAATGAATACTTGCGCGGCTATACCTACCACTTCATCGAATTGTTTGCACCCCATCTGACACGCGAGGTGGTGGCCAAGGCGCTACACATCAAGAATCGCTGATTGCTTCCAGATGGAGTTACTTTTGCTCGATAGGTAGGGACTATAAAAGAGGAATTTTTATAGGGCACACCTAAACTGGTTAGTCTCTTATGACTCAACTCTTCACATATATTGAGCAGAATTTGCCCTGCGGCAAAAGCGTTTTTGTAGGGCGGGCTCTGCCCGCCGTTGATAAAAGATGTCGGGCGCAGCCCGACCTACATTTGGTTCCGGCTCGTCCGGCTTAGGGTTATAGACGCCCTAAAGGCAAAGTGATGCCACAGCCTGATTAAGCGCATTTTCAGATAAGTTGGCCAGCGGTATATGCAGTGCCTGAACGAGATGAGGATAATGTTTTGATGTCGCACGTAGGTAGCTTGGGTCGTAATGCAAAGTGAGCAGTTCTTTGACCAGTCCTGAAAATTCGCCGCCGCGAATCAATTCAGTCCAGTGTTCCAGTAGCTTGGCTCCGTGGTAGCGGTATAGCGCTTGCAAATGTGAGATCAGCATTTCTGGATCATCGAGATAATGCGGGTAGTCTTCCAGCAACCCGGCAACACGCACGTCGATAGCGGTTTCTAACAGAAGGCATT
This sequence comes from uncultured Gallionellaceae bacterium, assembly GCA_964480365.1. Classification (GTDB taxonomy): domain Bacteria; phylum Pseudomonadota; class Gammaproteobacteria; order Burkholderiales; family Gallionellaceae; genus CAIQPV01. The sequence continues at coordinate 5,442 of CAYZPM010000036.1, read as the reverse complement.
TGCCGTTATGCATCGCAGTGACCAAAGCGCTGGGCAGGGTAATGCCGCCAATCTTGTTACTTTCGGCTTCCACATAGATTGGCCGCGTCAGGTCGAAGTTTTGCAGCACTTGCAATAACTGGCTCTCGAACCATTTTTGAGAAGGCTGAGAATGGTCGGGCCATTTCCCCAGAACTGAGCCGCGATGTTGTGCCAGCACTTCCAGATCGAGAACTTGTTGACCGCTTTCTGCCAGCGTTCGGAGCAATCGGCTTTTGCCCGCTCCTGTAGGGCCACAGATTACCAGCAATTTCAGATTCTTCGGCAACACGCTGAGTTTATCCAACACGTCATGGCGATAACTCTTGTAGCCGCCTTCCAGCTTATGTGCTGCCCAGCCCACTTGATTTAGAACGATACACATTGCTCCACTGCGCTGACCACCGCGCCAGCAGTAGATTAGCGGTTTCCACGATTTTGGGTGGTTGCGGAAGCGCGTTTGCAAGTGTTCGGCAATATTCCTGGCTACCAAAGCCGAGCCAACTTTACGCGCTTCAAAAGGTGATACCTGCTCGTACAACGTGCCAACGGCAATACGTTCTTCATTTGAAAGAACAGGGCAATTGATCGCTCCGGGAATATGATCTTCGCTAAATTCCGCCGGGGTACGCACGTCGATAATTTCGTCAAACTCACCGAGCTGTGTTAGGTTTGCAGTTCTATTCAACATTATTGAACGGGGGAAATTCGTGTCTGAAGTGAAATTGACCCAATTGTCGCACGGTGGCGGCTGCGGCTGCAAAATCGCGCCAGCCTTGTTGCAAGAAATTCTCGGTGAGGCAAAAGAAAAACTGCCGTTTGCCAACCTGTTGGTCGGCACGGAAACAAGCGATGATGCGGCGGTTTATCGCCTGAATGATCAGCAAGCCATCATCGCAACTACGGATTTTTTCATGCCCATCGTGGATGATCCGTTCGACTTTGGGCGCATCGCTGCGACCAACGCATTATCCGATGTTTACGCGATGGGGGGCACGCCGATCATGGCGCTGGCCATCGTCGGAATGCCTATAAACAAACTCTCGGTTGAAACGATTCGTGCCATTTTGCAAGGTGGCGAATCCGTTTGTAAAACTGCCGGTATTCCTCTGGCTGGAGGCCACTCCATCGACTCATCTGAGCCAATCTACGGCTTGGTGGCAATAGGTGTCGTGCATCCGGATCAACTCAAGAAAAACAGCGGAGCGCAAGCTGGTGACGTTTTGATACTCGGCAAGGGATTGGGGATTGGCGTACTGGCGGCTGCTTTGAAAAAGGGCGCTTTGTCCGATGCAGGCTATGCTCAAATGATCGCGAATACGACCCAGCTCAACGCTGTCGGTAGCAAACTGGCGGCGATAGATGGCGTACACGCCATGACCGATGTGACCGGCTTCGGATTGGCAGGGCATTTGTTGGGAATCTGCCGTGGCTCAGTTGTGAGCGCGGAGATTCACTTTGATCAAGTGCCGGTCTTGTCTGACGCATTGCCGTTAGCCCGGCAAGGCTATGGGCCAGGAGCGATTGATCGAAATCTGGCAAGCTACGGCCACGAGATCGATTTCGCCGAGCATCTGGAAACTTGGCAGCAACGGCTCTTGGCTGATGCACAGACCAGCGGTGGGTTATTGGTGAGTGTTGATCCAGATGCGGTAAAACAAGTGCTGTCACATTTTCATCAAGCCGGGTTTGCGCAAGCAGCCGTGGTTGGCACTGTAAAATCAGGGGGGTCGCGCCTATCCGTAATTTGATTAGTAAAAGTGGCCGCATTTGCAAGCGACTTATGATTTGAAAATGGCGGAGGCCAGCCTTGGCAAGCTACTCAAAGATGTGCATTTGTTGGCACATGCTTGATTCTGCCCCCTTAATGAATTGGCTTGCAATGACTCGCCCATGTGGAATAATGGCACATGGAATTTGAGGACAACCCCGCTAAAGCAGCGCAAAACTTCAAGAAGCATAAAGTCAGCTTCGAGGAAGCGGGGTCGGTATTTGGTGACCCCATGGCCTATACGTTTGCCGATCCGGATCATTCCATTGCCGAGGCACGCTGGCTGATGTTCGGCCTGTCCCGGATGGAAAGGCTTCTTGCCGTCATTTATACTGAGCGCAATGGCAAGGTTCGTTTAATCAGTGTGCGGCTTGCGACTAAACATGAACGGAGCATTTATGAAGAAAGCTGAAGAAATGCGTGCCGAATATCGGCGCGAAGATTTGGGAAAAGGCGTGCGCGGCAAGCATTATGCGGACTACCAGAAGGGCAGCAACCTCGTCCTGCTCAAGCCCGAGCTGGCAAAAATATTCCCCACCAATGAAGCGGTGAATGCCGCGCTCGAATCGCTGGTTGGTATCGCGCGTGCAGCCGCCAAGCTGCCACCATCGGTTACGCGAACACGCACGAAACGCGCTGCTTGATATACCCATCGTACATAATGGCGGCGAGTATCGCTATACTACGAATCTAGACCTGACCCTTCGATTTGACCCCGCGAACGTTGCGCGAACGTTGAACGTTGGAACGTTGAACGTTGGGGATTTTGATGGATGGGTTATGCCTCGCGTCTATAGCCAAGGCGGATGGTGAAACATGGCGGACTCAAGATCAGTATGGCGCTTCAAATAAGTTTGTGCGCGCTTATGAGCTGCTTTATGGGCGTGGGGATTATGCCTGAGTTGATCGACGAGCTTCGCGACATCATAGATATCATCTTTTACCCCAAATAAGAAATACATGGGGACTCGAAGTGATTCTCTCTCTTCTTTTGGCATCAATAGGCACGTTAGCCCATTGATGTATCCCTCAATGTAGGCAACATCTTCATATACGCCTCGCTTGAGCTTCTCTTTCTGCCACTTCAAATATAAGTTAATGATGCCAGTGATATGACAACGATGCGAATATTGTCCTGCCCCTCTCATTTGGATAGCACGCTCAAGTGCGTGGATCAATCCGTCTTGATAGGAAGCTGTAAATATTACTTCAGGAAAATCAGAAAGTTTGATCGATTCGTGTAGTAAGCTGTGTTCAAGCAAAACACCATTAAGAACGTTAAAGGCGAATTCATAAATGTCATCGTCTAACATCAGCTTTTTGGCTACAGCATGAGCCTTAATTTGAGCAAAAAAGTTGACACCATCTGTCTGTATCGGAATAAAACCAGCAGCTTTGAACTTGACACAGTCTTCAACAAATGGCGTAACTACGTATGCTTGTTTGTGAAGTGAGTTCATCTGCTTCTTTACAAATTCGTAGATAGCCGAAAAATCTGAATCTGAAAGTGAATATCCAATAAAGATGACCGTCTGAGTAGCAAGGATAGTTTTCAAGAGCGAACCGATAAGTCCAGAATTCAGGCGATCTTGACATTGTTGATAGTCGCTGCTTGTGGCGACAATGGAGCCGTAGTTGGTTACTGAACCATGTATCTTCAGTACGCGCCTGTCTGCTGCCTCCCAAAATGCCAAGTCATGGTCATTAACAAATGGAGTAGCGTTACAGAACTGTTCAAAGTATGTGTCCCAATTAGTTGTGACGATGTTTTTGATTGGGAAGAAAGTACCGAGTTCGTGATGAAAGCGAGTTGCCCAGCGAGTTAGTTCTGGAAACGAGTCAATATTATCAAAACGGTTTTTGATCATCTTAAGCAACTTAAGCCTGCCATTTGGCTGACGGCAGTATTCCTCCATCAGCTCTGGAAATATTGGGTAGGGTTTGCTTTTACCGATTTCGTTAGCCACCGACTCGTAGAAGGAGGCCTTTAAAACTGATTTTGACTCGGTGCTAATGCCAGCACCGGCAAATACCGTGACATTTCCGCCGAGTAGCTCACTCATGAGTTCATTGCTAATTTTAAAATCATGGTTGTTCTTGCAAATACTGCAATCGCAATTTCCAGCCTTATTGTCCATATATTCTCAAAGAGTCATTACCGTTATTCACCAGACCCACCGGTCTGTACTATTATAAATAGTGCGGAACGCCAACTTTCCATAGCAATGGATTCATTGAAGACACCCATTTTTATATGTTCCACATATGCATAATAGTACGGATGGGAGCAAATTTCCCGTTTTGGAAAGAAATGCGAAGGACGGCTCATGGCACGAGATGGACGATTAACTAGCTGAGTTGGCGCATGGCTCCGCCCATTTTACCTTGGTGTTGTACTGTGATCCTCCCAAGAGGATTCTTCCGCTTCCCGCATCAGTTCTTGCAAAAATCCCATAGCCAATTCCATGCGTGCTTCGGCATCCGGTGTAGGCAGTTCGCCGAGTTCAAACTGCTCGCCGCGAATGCACAGGACGAAGGCTGGTGGAGGCTTTTGTTGGTAAACCTGCTGGTAAGTGGACAGCACGGCTTCGGGCGTGATGGCGTGGCTGAATAACGTGCGGCTGTCGTCGCTTTTAGCGCGGTAAAAAGAGTAGGGGGCAGCGGTATCCAGCCCAGCATCAATGAATAACACCAACTCGCGTCCGACCATGTCGGTGGCATGCTCGACTTGCAACTGGAAGTCTTCGAGAAGTTCAAAACGTTCGGCAATGTTTTCTGTTTCCAGCCATGCGGCAAGCCTGCGCAGTAACAGCGGGGCGATAGCATCGTCACCGCGCGATTCATTGCCGATGGCGAAGATCAGGATGGGGGCGGACATGGTGTTTTGGTAGGGTGGGCTCTGCCCACCATGCCGGGCAGAGCCCGACCTACATTCGGCTCCGGATCATTTTAATTAAACACACCGTCAGCCGAGCGGGAAAGGGTAGAGAGCGTGCTGCCCTCGGCATCCAGCAGCTCAATTTCCAGCGGCATTTTGCCGAGCGCGTGGGTGGCGCAGGACAGGCAGGGGTCGAAGGCGCGGATCGCCACTTCGATATGGTTGAGCAAACCTTCGGTGAGTTTGCGTCCGTCGAGGTATTGCCGCGCTACCTGGCGGATGCCTTCATTCATCGCCTGGTTGTTGTGGGTGGTGGAGACGATCAGATTACAGCGGATAATCTGGTCGTGCTCATCTACCTTGTAGTGGTGAATCAGTGTGCCGCGCGGAGCTTCGATCACGCCGATGCCGCGTTCCTGTCTTTGCCCCGTGGTGACCAGATCGGTGTCTTGCAAGTCTGGATCGTGCAGTAATTCGCGTATCTGCTCGGCAGCATGCAGCATCTCTATCATGCGCGCCCAATGGAAGCCCAGCGTCGCACCAGCCGCCGAACCGCCGTTGAAGGCCATAAATTCCTTGCGTGCCTGCTCGGCCAATGGGGTTGGAATGAAATCGCATTGCGTCACGCGCGTCAGCGGCCCCACGCGATACCAGCCTTCTTCCGGCCCGAGACTGCGCAGGAAGGGGAACTTCATGTATGACCACGGCTTCACATCTTCAAAAATTACATCCCAGTAGTGGCTGTAGTCATAGTGGTCGAACAGCGTGTTGCCGT
>CAYZPM010000035.1:0-34482 GCA_964480365.1 uncultured Gallionellaceae bacterium | reverse complement strand
TACGATTCAATCCTCGCCCGCGCCGTGGCGCGGGCGCTACTGGGACGATTGGGATTGAATGGCACGCTGACGAAGTTTCAATCCTCGCCCGCGCCGTGGCGCGGGCGCTACATGTAGCTCGCGGCCTGCCAACTGCCCGCAGGAGTTTCAATCCTCGCCCGCGCCGTGGCGCGGGCGCTACAATCGAATGCGGCAGCGAACCTGCAAACTGGATTGTTTCAATCCTCGCCCGCGCCGTGGCGCGGGCGCTACTCGCTGCCACGGTCGCTACCATGGACGCTGCCATGGTTTCAATCCTCGCCCGCGCCGTGGCGCGGGCGCTACTATCATCGAACACGTTAAGCACGCCATTTTGAGAGTTTCAATCCTCGCCCGCGCCGTGGCGCGGGCGCTACAGGTTGTTGTTCCTGTCCATGTGCTCAAACCTAAGTTTCAATCCTCGCCCGCGCCGTGGCGCGGGCGCTACGAAGAAGGGGAAGAGCTAACACCACTGGCAGAGTGTTTCAATCCTCGCCCGCGCCGTGGCGCGGGCGCTACAGCGAAAACAGGAAAATAGAAATCGTAACGAGTAAGTTTCAATCCTCGCCCGCGCCGTGGCGCGGGCGCTACAATGGCACGCTGATGAAGATCACCAGCCCGATAGGAGTTTCAATCCTCGCCCGCGCCGTGGCGCGGGCGCTACGAGACTGCGCGACTCAGCAGACAGCATTAGGATTGTTTCAATCCTCGCCCGCGCCGTGGCGCGGGCGCTACTGGAACCGGCGCGCGCGTAACGACCGTGTTTAAATTGTTTCAATCCTCGCCCGCGCCGTGGCGCGGGCGCTACCGAGTTAAGGCCCGCGTCTAAAGCGGCCTGTAACGTTTCAATCCTCGCCCGCGCCGTGGCGCGGGCGCTACGCGGTCACCACGCAACTTAACGCACATCCGAAAGTGTTTCAATCCTCGCCCGCGCCGTGGCGCGGGCGCTACCACCGTGCCATGATTCCAGTAACGGCACATGCCTGTTTCAATCCTCGCCCGCGCCGTGGCGCGGGCGCTACACTCTGACTGTGGCACAAATCCAAGCTTTGGTTTTGTTTCAATCCTCGCCCGCGCCGTGGCGCGGGCGCTACAGCCCGCCTATAACGCCATGACCATCAACGTAAATAAGTGAACTTTGCGCGAACCCTCGGTTTTCTTGCATCCAAGAGTCCACACAACCAAACAGCGAAGGTAAAATATCATCCTTCGTCAATATGTTAACTACAACGCGAACCTGCCGCTTTTGTGACGTTGCTACTGGTTCGCGCTTCATATTACCAATGCTCCTTCAAAATTCACAGCACGGAATTTACCATATTCCTTGATGTGTAGCTCCACCGGTTCGGTTAAGCGATATAAGCGGAGACAGTCTTCTTTTTCTTCTATCTCATCAATTAGTCGCCGCTCTAATTCTTCAAGCTGCATCTGATCGATCTTGCATTCAAACACCGAATTCTGAACACGTTGCCCAATCCTCTCGCAAACTTTCGCGACGCGGCGCAGTCGTTTGCGTCCGGCGGCGGTTACAGTGGATACATCGTAAGTGATAATAATCAGCATGGCATTTAACGGTAAAGAAACGGGAGATAACCTTCCATTTCGCCGCGCAGGGTGCGCGCCATGAAGCGCGCTTGCAATAACGGCAGGAGGCCGATCGGCACTTTGGTTTCGAGCAAGGGGTGCATTACCTCTTCCTGTTTGCGTTCCTGATAGGCAACCACTACGATGCGACGTGCGTCATCTCCCAACATTACCGCTCCACCTTCCCGTTCGTCAAAATCCTTGAAGCCTATCTGCCCCCGATTAATCAGAGTGAATGCCTGCCGATCAGCGAGTATGGCGCGAAATTCTTCCATCAAATCGAGAGCCAGCGCCGCGCGCCCCGGACGCACCGCATGAAGGAAACCAAGTTGCGGATCAAGCCCGACGCTCTCCAGCGCGGAGCGACAATCGTTCATCAACATCGAATACAGGAACGAGATTAGCGAGTTGAACCGGTCGCGCGGCGGACGGCGGGTGCGCCCGTCCATGGTGAAATGTGTACGTATATTCTTCCGAACCAGGCTGGTCAGCGCGCCGAAATAAACTTTAGCGGCATCCCCTTCAATGCCGCGCACCACACCCAGATTGCTTGCTATCGGCAGGTTGCGCACAGAAATAGCCAGCGACTCTGCCGCATCGCTCAACGCCTTGCCGTCCTGCGCATCATCGGCCTCACGCGCGCCGCGTAACAGCACTTGTCGCGCGTTGCGTAATTTTCCGGCAATCACCGCTTGCGCCATTCCCAGCGCAAATTTTTCATCCAGCGCCAAGCGATGCTGCGCCTGCCGCAGCAGGATGTTGCCGGAAACCGGTCCTTCCAGTCGTGCCTTGAAGCGCCCGTTATTATTCAGCAACACCATACTGATGCCTTCATCCGCACAGCGATGCATCAACGCAGGGGAAAGCATGATATTGCCCAGACACACCACACTGCCCAGATGATGCAACGGCACCTGCAATTTTTTCTCGCGTTCCACATCCACCCGCAATGTGTCGTTCTCCAGATGAAGATAGGAGTTCGGTGTCATCACATAAAGCGTATTGAGAAGCTGGCGCGCCACGATTAGGTTGCCTCCGGTTTGAACAAAGATTCAAGCAACACACGCTGCGCCGCATGTTGGGCGACAGCCTCAGGCTGACAAATTTCCTTCAGCGAACATTCCTTGCAGCGCGCGTCATTGGCCGGGGGCGGCAGCTTGCCGTAATCTATCATGGCGCGGATGGCGTTCACGCTCTCGATCACCTTGTCGCGCAATTCTTGCGTAATCTCAACTTCGCGCCTACGCCGCGATGTATGGTGATAAACCGCACCGTGCGTGAGAATCTTGCCTGTAATTTCTTCCAAGCACATCGCCTGCGCCACCAATTGCAGGTCATCATTGAGACGTTTCTTGCGTTCCCCATGCTTGTATTCCACCGGATAGATATTGCCATCCGGCCAGAATTCAACCACGTCACATTTACCGATTAGCCCAAGCCTTTCCGACCACACAGGCAAGGCATATTCAGCCCGCGCACCTTCGCGCGTTGTCACATATCCCGATTGATCCACCCGCTCATGCTCGGCGTTGCCGCGTGACGTATGGATATTTTCTGAAAATTCGCTTTCTAAATAAATTAAACCACAACGACGCGAACAATAGGTGAACTGATTCAGGGCGGAAACGTTGATGGGGTCAGCGGCTTCCATCCTCAAGTATGTTCAAACTGAAAACGGATTGGTTACAGTCAGACTGCTATCAATCACCTGCCCATGCTGTAAGTCTTCCGTATAGAGCGTGTCACACCCGGCTTCGATAGCAGTAGCGACGATCAGGCTGTCATACCAAGAGAAGCCATAGCGTTCTACGATGTCGAGCGCACGATGCATAGTTGCGGGTACGATGAGTTCCACCCGGCACAATGACTCAAGTTTCGTGAGCAGTTTTCTAGTTTCGGAAAGTGACAACGCCAGTTTTTTCAGCGCCACATTCGCAGTTTCAGAAAGCACTTGGGTAGAGATAGTCGGGGTGCTGACAAAAAGTGGAGCCGTAAACGAAGTCTTGGGCGAATTCGGCCCAAGAGCGTAAATGACAATGTTCGTGTCAATGAACGTCTTAGCGGGCATTGGCTTCTTCCCGATCAAACTTGAAGCCGCTGGTATCCACATTGAAGCTGCGGAAGAACGCCTCGATTTCCTCAGCGGTTTCAGGTGTAGATGCACTTCCTGTGCGGCTTTGTTTTGCTTTTAAGAACTCGATGAAATCGAGCACCTCCGCTTGCTTTTCCAAAGGGAGAGAATCTGCCTCCCGCGCAATGATGTTAGCGTATTCCATGTGAATTCTCCTTTGCTGGTGTGCCGATATTATAAATGCCAATGGGGTGTTACAAACAAGGTATTGTCTAGCATACACGTCAATGTATTGAAATCCTTGTGCGCCATGCGTAACATGGCGCGAGCATGTTCAAAGTCGGCCATGGAACAATCAGCCCAGATTTAACAGTTCAACACCGGCAGGTAGGCGGTCATGATGCGCCTCGATAACATAGTCTGCAAATGTTCTGGGCGAGCCGGTCAATCCCTCGCGGTGGTTAATTTTGATAATGGCATTTTCGATCTTGCGGTCGGGCACGGAAAAATCCAGCAGTCGTTGCGCTGGGGCACAACCGAGCATCGCTTGTCGCACTCGCTGGGTAGTATCGCTGTCGGTGCCAACGTGCTTGAACACATACAGCCCTCGGCAGGACATCACGCCTTTAGAGGCAGAGCGGTCATGATCCCACATGCCTTTCAGTGCATCCCACAGATGAGTGAGGTCGTCGTCTGAAAAGCCCGTGCCTGACGCGAGATTGGCGGAGACAAAGCCTTTGGCAACGTAGAGGCCATAGGGGATTAGTGCCTTGCGACCCATGGTGCGGAGCGAATCTTCTTCCTGCTTACCTTCCCATGCTTCGTAATCAGCTTTGGTTTTTGCGCCAGTCACTTTTTCAGCTACTGCCATACGTGTAATGGAAGCATCCATCGGTAGAATTGGATCAATGGAACGCGAGAAAGCAACCTGTACCGGGCCTCGCACCTGACCGGCGTTTGGGCCTGTGGACATAACTGCGCCAAAGGTACGCACATCGAAAAATTGTTTGCACATCCAGTCGCGAGCATTCCCAACTTGCACCCTGTTTCCACCGCCTGCGGGAGCGCCGTCTGTAGCTTCATGCGCTGCTGTAATTTGCTTGTTAAGATTGGTCGAATGTTCGATAAAAATGGCATTGGGTGACTGATTACCAAAGGCGATTTGAATATAGTTGCGCACCCGCCGTTTGATAGCCACATCTGAAACCAGACCATGCATATCTTCCGGGTCGATGCGCGGGCTATTGCCAGCATCCGGGTCGCCGTTCGGATTGCCGTTTTCGCAATCGAAGAGATAGAGGAATTCATAACGGTTTTGAATAGTAGTCATTTTGTTTCTCCCTGTGCAGTTTCGTTAGTTTTCTTGCCTTCACGCAGTGCGGCAAGTTGCTGGTAATAACCGAGGGCAAACAGCCCTTGGCCGTTGAGGTCGAGTATGCGCGGCGCACCGTCACCCAAGCGCCCCATCACATCGGCAATCTGGCTTTCGTACCAGTAGGCCAACCCGCCTTCGAGTTTGCCCAAGTGGTTGCGTGCGTTGCTAACCAAGCGTCCTATAATCAGCCCAGGTGTCTGGCTGGCGGAAGCGTAGTAGCGTTGCACCACGCCCGCGCCCACATCACCGAGTGCCGCGCGTTGCAGGTTAGCAAGTATAGCGAGCAGTCGCCCGCAGTGGTAAGCGGGTGCGGGGTGGTCGGGATTGAGATAGGCAGTCATGGTCGTGTTTCCTCCTGAGTTGAGTCGAACGAAATAGGCTTTGATGAGACCCATGCGGGCATGGTTGAACGGGGGCTGGTCTTTATCAACCAGATCAGTGCGAAAACGTGCCAGTGCTTGCGCCATGATGGGTTGCGGGATGGGCAGATTCTGCACAGCCACCTTCCACAACGTAGTGGCAATGGGGGCGGGCAATTGCTTCAGATTTTCTGAAATTTGTTTTTTCTGGTCATTCCTGACCAAAGCCAAACAAACTTCATAGAACTTGGGATCGTGGGCAATTTTTTTCCCGTCGCAGTCTTTTCTATCTCCAGCGATAACAATAGCGAAGTCGGCAAACCACGCCTCGACGTTACGCACCAAATCTTCAAAACGTCCTTCCATCCAATCGCGCACCATCACTCGCCCGGAAGCGCCGGAGAGAGTCAGCACATAATAGTGGTTGTTACCCAGATCAACGCGTTCGCCTTTGCGGATGGATTCAAGCAGACGGCGCGCTGCTCCCAGTGCCGCAGCTTTCGTTTGCTCCTCAGACTCGAATCCATTCAACCACTCCAGTGGATCATCCTGGGGAGCGACTTGTTCCTTGAACCAGTGAACCACCAGCGCGTTGGCAAGTTTGCGTGAATGGTTACGTATCAAGTCATTGAGGCCGTCCACATATTTCTGCGCAGCTTCGGCGCTCATGGCTGCATTGGCAGATTGATTCAAACCGAAAGAACCGAAAGCAGCTTTGTCGAAACCAACCATCACATCGCCCATGCTCAAACCACCCACGCCAGATAGGCCAGTAATTTTGGGTTGGGTCAACAGAGGCTGGGTTGCCTCACCAGTGAGGAAGCAAACCATCGAGCCATCGGCTGCACTACCTGAAATAGTTGCTGCATCGGGTAAGTCGCCGCCCATATCTGACTTGCGCCATTCGCGCCACCAAGCTTGGATTCCTGCATCCTCTCGCGGATCAATCCCATCAACTCGAAAACTGAGCCAATCGGCAGGTTTGGCCTTACTCTTTGTTAGTGCTTCACGTATATCTTCGAGACAAGATTCATTTTTCAGCGCGTTTAGCAACGCATTGAGCACCGGTGCCGAATCGGTAGCATTTCCTAACATTTCAACAAAAAATCTGTGCTTATCTTCGGTGCCGGCAATTTTCTTTGCTTCCTCGTTGGCCTTGAACATGAGCGCGACTGTCTGCACTGTCTCCACCAGAAAATGAGACTTGCCGCCCGAATTCATAGCGTGCATATCTGGACAACGATGTTGCATTGCCCCTCGCTTACCGTCCCCCAATGGCAGTACGTTGAGAAAGCGCCCGTCAGCGGCAAGTTCAACGCACCAGCGAACTTCGCGGGTTTTGAAGCCGGGTTCGGAGTCGAGGCCGTTTCCATAATCCATTAGTGCTTGCAGCATGGCTATTGGCTCCCCGATTTCTTCACTTCCATGCTGTCGAATGGTGGCACTTCCAGCACACCGTTACGTATATGAGCATCGAACAGGGTTATGAAAGGCTTGTCACTGAAACTCACGGCCTCTTTCCGCAAATCAAACACGTCGTAAAGCATGAAACCCAGATGCTGATCCATAGCGACAGGTGGGCGGACGCTTGCGCTTTGCGATTCAACGTATTCAAAAAATGCCGGAAACTCACGGCAACCAAAATAAGGTTGCTGAAAACATTTTCCCTGCTTGGCACGACGCTCGAACTGACTGTTGAACTTTCCGTAATCGGAGGCGAAGCCAGACTTGGGGACGATTTGCGCGGTTATCCGATAGCGCACGTTTTTGAGAGCCATGGTCTGACGCTGAGTGCGCCCCGTATTTTCGTCGTTACCGTCAGCCCAAAGTGGTTCAGGTTGTTCCTTGCCCGACATCCACTTATTGAGCGTTGCTGTGCCGGGGACGCAACCTTTCACCTCGTTACGCCGAAGAGCAATGTAGCGTGGTGGTTGCATCACTTCGATGCGTTTGACCTGCCAGTGAAAATAGGGGCGCATGACACTTTCCTTGCCCCGTTTTTCCCGTATGCCATCCCAGTAGATCGCATCAAAAATACCGCGTGCCGCCGAGGGTGTAATGACTGGGTAGGAAAACCGCTCGACCTTCATTTCGGGGCGGGTGAAGCAGGCGAGATCGCCCCAGACTTCCAAAGTATGTATACCGTTTGCCATGTGCCCTCCTTATGCAATAAAAACCTGCTCACCCTTGGGCGGATTCAGCCCAAGGATGCCGTCATAGTAATCCCCTTCGAGGAAAAACCATTCATCAGATGTGCCACCACGCCGGAGTTTCGCCGGGATAGCCCAAGCGGGTGCGCCATCTTTTGTCAGGTAAATGCTAACGGCAAGCCCCTGAGCGCGGCGCATCCACTTGGCAGAGATGCCTTCCCGCCCAGCTTCGTTGCGCAATGCATCAAACTCTTCCCGCAACTCCGCCCACGGAACCAAAACCTGAATGGTGTTCTGGTTGATGAGGCGGTAGTGTTTGGCAACCTCTACAAAGTCCAGTGCCGTAATCGCTTCATTCAGTAACTTGTTTTGGTTGGCAGGATTGTTTAAATCATAAAGCCGCCGGTAATAATCACGGTACAGCGCGGGATCGTTGATATTCAGATCACCGTGCAGAGTCAACATCGTTCGCGTGACTTCAGCGGCTTGATAGTAGGCGTGCGTGGGGTAACACCAGCGCAGTTCTTTTTCTTCGTTTGGCTCAAATACCACCACCTCACCCAACCGGCCTTGCCCATTGAGTTTGCCTTCACGGTTGCAACGTCCGGCGGCTTGGGCAATTGCCTCCAGCGGCGCGAGCGCGCGATAGACCAAGGGGAAATCGAGATCAACGCCAGCTTCGACGCACTGGGTAGAAATCAAGCGGCAGGTTTCACCAGCAATAAGCCTTGAGCGCACTTTCTCCAATACATCCTGCCGATGTTCTGCACACATGTTGGTGGAAAGATGGAATAGCCCCTCAGTTCCAGTCAGTTCATCAAGCAGTGCGAGGACATGCCGCTTGAGATTGACCACGCACAAAACCTGCTTTGCGTTATCGCTACGCAAGTCGGCGGCCAACTCCGCCCAGCTACGCTTTTCTCCGTTCTTCGGCCATGAAACATCTACCCGTTTCAACACGCGGAACATTTCGGCGTGTTCCGGCACAGCTTCGTCGGGTTGCCAGCCTTGTGCGGCGTACTTCGTAACCGCCGTATGCAGTGTGTCAAAGGCGGGTTGGGTGGCGGTGGCAAAGACCACGCTCGAACGGTAGGCTGATGACAGATGCGACAATGCCGCAAGCGTAGGCACCGCAAGGCCAGCCGGTAAACTTTGTGCCTCATCAAACAGAATCACCGATTCCATCAGGTTGTGCAGTTTGCGGCAGGAGGATGGGCGATTGGAAAACAGGGATTCGAGCAGTTGCACATTGGTGGTCAATACAATCGGTGCATCCCAGTTCTCGGACAGCAGACGGCGCTGGGATTCGCTTGCGCCTTCTGCATCATGCCGCTCTACTTCAACTCCTAGCCCGGCCAAGCTGTGATGTTCCAGCACAAAGTTGTCCGGAAACGATGTGAATATCTTCCGATATTCGCGCGCTGTTTGTTCGATGACTGACAAGAACGGCACTGCCAGCACGATGCGTTTCAGATTATGTCGTGCCGCGTGTTCCAATGCGAACTTGAGCATAGCCAGCGTCTTGCCAGAACCGGTGGGGGCAGTCAGCGTAAACAAGCCGGACGGCATTTGCCCTGCATGTTCCGCCGCACTCCATAGAGCTTCGCGCGCCTGCCGCACCTCTGCCTGCGCGCCAGTAGCACTTCGCAGTTTCGTCATGTGGGCATCGAGTGCTGCGAGCGCTGCATTAGCATCTAACTTCGGCCCTTCAGGACGTGCGCACTTGCCTTGCGCATCACCTTCGAAGTGCGCCTCGGTGTCGAGAAAGTCGGCATCCACCAGACACGAAAAGAGCATCCGTACATCAAGCATGTTGGCTACGGCTTGCGCCATGCCGTTTTTTGGCGATAACGCTGTTTGTGCGGGAGTATGGAAGAACAAACCATCTGCCTCAGCACGCTGCTTAAGTCGCGTGTGGTCGTCATCGCTCAGAGCAAGTCCGAATGGATGATTTTGCGTGAGACTCGGAAGACTCATCCGGCGTAAAGCATCAGTGTTGGCGCGTTGCAGGCCGACATGATGCCCCTGAATCGCCAGCGCAGCGGCAATGGCACGATGTTCGCCCAGCGCTACCCACGCACCTTGTGACCAGTGATCCAACCCCTGATCTTTTCCTTGCAAACGCGCCTGAAAGCGGTCGCCATATTTCCCAAGATCGTGCAACAGTCCTGCCAAGCCAGCTTCGCCTGCCCAAGGTTGTGCGCCGCTAAATTCCTTAGCTCGTTGGCTTACGCACACCAAGTGTTCAGAAAGCGGATGCCACTTGTCGGCACGGTTGGCACTATGGGCAAAGTAAGGAATTTTCACAATTTAGCTTCTCGTGATCAGTATTGCAATTATCGTTTGTTTGCCATGCTAACACCCCCACTGTCTCAAAACCTGAGCCTGCCACTATTATTTATCTGTAATGCGCCAGCGCACTTTTCAGACGTTCTGCTACGGCATCCCGCAGTTCTTCCGGCGCGATAACTTCGACTTCTCCGGTATGTTTGAGTATGTCCATCACCAGTTCGCGCGAATCGGAATAGGGAAAGTGTAATTCGTAGCTGCCGTCTTCAAACATCCGGCTTTGTTGTTGCGGATGCCAGTGTTCATCGGCAACCCAGCGGGCGCGTTCTGGGGTGAAGCGCAATACGGCAGTGTGTTTGGGTTTGCCAGCAAAGATTCCATAGGAGCTTGCGTAATGTGCATCAAGCTGTTTTTCAGGCACATCGCGACATTGTTGTGGCAATCCCTTGGCTGCAATGATGCGTTCGACGGCGAAGCTGCGCAGGGCATTGCGGGTATGACACCATGAGTCCAAATACCAGTTGTCGCGGTAATGAATGAGTCGCTGCGGAGAAATTTCGCGCTGGCTGGATTCGTTGTTGCCACGCCCGTGATAATTGATGTTTAACCTATTTCTTTGGAGCAGTGCGCCAGCTACGGTTTGGAAACACTCCAGTGCGACATTGCGTCCGCTCATGCGCAGGATGCGTACGCGTTTGGATATTTCGTTATTACCCAGATGGCTGCCCGCGAGGATTTGTTCGATGCGTTCTTTGACGGGTTTGAGTTGTGTGTCGAGTAGGCCGGGCTGAACATGCGCCAACAGTTGCTGCGCGGTTAACAGAGCATACAACTCTGAAGCACTGAACCAGAGTCCAGGAAGCTCAAAGGTTTCGCCTTTATTTAAGGCGTAGTGGTAGCCGTTGCGTGATCGATCATATTCAATCGGCGCATTGAAATATTGGCGCATCTCTTCGATGATGCGATTGACTGTGGCGCGCGAGCATTCGAGTTTTTCTTGCAACACGCTGTGCGGTACTGGCAAACGGTGTGCGGCAATAACTTGATGTAGTTTGTAGATGCGTTGTAGGCGATCCATGATTTACCTTTTTTGAAAAGGGCGTACGCAATGGCAAACCTTTTTGCGAACTGGCATTTCCATGCGACATTTTATCCTTTTGCCAGACAACCCTTCTTGTAATTCTTGCCGTTGCCGCACAGACAGGGATCGTTGAGACTGGCTTTGGTTCTGGGCGGATGCAGTTTTCTTGGGGAACATAGCACAGAGGGCGTTCTAATGAGCGATTTTCGACCGCGCATCACGCCACCTCAGCTTTGGGAATAATGATTGACTATTGGAAGGCCGACTCGAAGTTCTGTAGCACACAGCCGAACTTGATATTACAAAACTGGTTGCGGTGAAGCGGACGGTGGCGACGGGCAGAAATGGCCGGCTAGGAGACTATTGGCAATTCGCTCCACATATCCCTGAGCCAAGACCTATGGGTATTACGGCGTAGAAAAACAAAACCGGTGAGCTACGCTTAAATCAAAACCGCAAAACGGCGTTGCTCCCATGCCAAGAGCACGGAGAATACAGGTTTAAGTGTCATCGCAGTTCCGATCTTTTTCGTGCCGTTGCCTATTGCAAATACTAATTTCGCCGACAACGCCCAGCACTATGGTTATGATAATTCCTGCATAGACGAAGTATTCAACTTTCAGTCCAGAAGTTATTAGGTCAACGGCGTTCATTCATATGCCTTTCATTTTGCGTAAGTTCCAGTTTACTGTTCAGTGGTGTTTCAGCCACGCATTTTCAACCAATTCTTCTTGCACAAATTGGTCGCCGGTAGGAAAAAAGTGTTCACGCGTGAACACTTTTAGGTGGGCGGGGACGCCGGGCGGAAAACACTGGAAAGATATGTTAATCCGACACGACGCCGATTCCCACCATGTTACGCTTCTTGTCTTGTCTGGGAGCGTCGCCTTTTGGGACTGCGCCCATTTATGAATATCTGGCGTTCCCAGTTATCAGCTATTGTCCGGATTTGGTAAATTGCTTCTTTTTCGTCACCAAGATGTTCTGCCATAGTCCGCATGCTCATCAGCAAAACAGCTTGGATAGCTGAACCACAATCTATTTTTTTAGCCAATATTTCTTGAAAGGCGACTGCGCTGTGAGCGAAAAGTATTTTTGATGCCTCGTCCAGATCTGTCGTGGATAATGATTCTTTTACGGAATTCACTGTATGTTGATATAGCGTTTTAATTTTTCATCTCCTTCTATTTTTTCGTTTCTGACAATAATTCTTGGCTGGAATTCTTCAGCTGAAAGAATTATCCCTAACTCAACAGTCAATCCAAACACTTTTCGTGCACCATGCACTTACGTTTTTCGCATAAGTATTCCAGCTATTTTTCACACAATGGCAAGTTGATTTGTCAACTGCGAAAACCGGTTTACGGGAAACAAAAGCTGAATTGAATTAGTTAAAATTGTTGTTCGGATGAATGGACTCGTTATAGATTTTGAAAGGAACGCAATCTCGCTAACGTCATGGCGAGGGATGCAATATTATGAACGTGCCGGTTTGCAGACACGCAATCCATTTGTGTTTGCTTACAGGAATGAAATTCCCGTATGTGCGCAAAACATGTTCACGCGTGAACAAAATCATGTTGTATGTTCAGTCGGGAAAACAATTCTTTTGAACGTGGATGGAACGTAATTCTTTTGAGCGAAGGTGTCTCCTCGGGCACGCATTCCCCCACCCCTTGGGTGGGGTCATCCGTGCCGTCGTCTACACCATGGTTCGGCTGCGCCGCCCCCGCTCTGGCGAACTTTCGTTCGCCAGAGCGGGGGCGGCAGGACGGGCATCCTGGCATATTCACGCAACAGTTTGCATGCAACAGTTTGCACGCAACAAAATTCAGTGCCCGTATGCTAAATGTAAGTTGGTGAGTCACACTATCAGCTACCCTTTTCGTGCCTCGGCTGTAACCCCTGCAGGTTAATTGTTTTTCCTATTGATGAACAATCCTCGCCTAACGGCGAGGATTGCGTGCCAAGTCAACACAATGGTTGATCCCGTCCAGCTGAAGTCAAAACCACCACCGCCATGACTGCTCATGCGTCGGCGATTTCTGGACGGAATTAATCACTGCTCCGCTGTTTTGGCTAGAGCAGTAAATGTTGTCATGTGTGCTTATTTCTATTTTAGGGGCAGCATGAATCACTACGGCAAATAATCTGCCGCAACAATGGGTGAGACAAATTGAACGTTGGTGACTGTTATCTTTTTCGTGCGCGTTACCAAATGGTATGTACATGGCAAAAATGCCATTTCGCAAATATTGCCCTTCCCTGCCCCTTAAGAATTGATACCGTTAACTAAACAATTAACGCGGGGGAGGTTCTACCCATCCCGTTTCGCCCCTGTTCTCCATATCTATTGATGTGGAAAGCTCGGACTGATCTCGCTTTTTTTGAGGTGTTTCTCGGCCCCCATACCGTTGTTACCTGCCACTTGTGTGGCCTGGTGCAATGCACCAGTTTTGCCATGAACTCTCAACATCTCGTAATTTCATCTCAAGCTGTGAACTCGCGTCGGTGCTGCGCCCGTTTTTCCATCATATTGCATGGCGGTGCGCTAAGGACTGTCTGATTTGCGCATTCGAAACTCCATCTGACCAACAGCACGATGGCTTATTGGTTGTGATGGATGAACGCTGACATAAGACGTCCGCATACACTTACTTGCGACTCATTTTGCTCGGCCAAACTACGACTGGAGTGTCCGACCCAGGCTGGGGCGGATTACAGATTTTGGGAAACTCTTGTCCCGGCAATCTGTAGGATGATTTCACCGTGAGGTGAACTGAGTGTGCCGATTTCTGGCAATATTTGATACGTGTGCCGATTCCGGCGAATGGCGTGAGAGTGCTATTGCGCCGCCCAGATTAGTGGCTTCATAACGTGGTTGCATCAGAAATTGGCATGTACGCCAATATTGGATGCGCTAACCTCTAGCACATCCAATTCTTCTTCGGTTTGAAGAAGATGCGAGGGTTGCTGCTCGTTCTTGGGTTTCCCAAGCTAAATATAGTGATTGTTTAATGCATATAATTCTCCATAGTAAAAGACATCCCGTTACCGGTGATGTCAATATTGAGTAGAAGACACGGTGTTTGCCGTGCCGAACCGGAATGCCGCTTTACGCGCGGTGGCGAATTTCAGCCGTGGCTGAAAAACATTTAACTCAATGTGCAGCAGAGTTGCCTTTGTTCTCGGCAGAGTTATACAAAGAGCAATCGAAACTCGACTGGGGTGCTTGAGTAAATTTTGGGAGTGAGTCACTTTAAGACAAGCGAACTAAGGCCGTTTGCTTGCCAAAAAATGTACAGGTGGATGGTTGCCAAGTGTTCCGGCTGTCCAGCCTAAATCGAAATTCTGCGATACTTATTGAGCCCTCGCAGCGCGCGCTATCTTTTGCCAGTTTTAAGTATCTGGTCAATCGACTTTGTCGATTTTATCTAAATTGCTCTAATGCTGTCAATTGCAATTTATGGCAGATGCAATGCCGCATTCCGTATATACCATATTCTATTATTAGAATATGTTTAGTTGCTAACGCAGATACACCTCGGTTATTTGGGGGCGAAAATGCCCCATTTCTTGCGAAACAATTTCGAGTGCCTCCTGATATGGGTAACCCAGCTGCTGCAGTTCCTTCATTCTACTTTGTGCATAGGTATGTCGTGTACCATGCGCTCCAGCTGACCAACCAAGGCGTCGCTTTGCGGCCTTGCTAAAACTGTCGCTCCATTTCTTACCTCCACCCAGTGCATAGTGCTGATCATAAAAAATCTTTCTATCAGTTACTTGGACCGGAACGGGTAATCGGCGCTGTTCTAGCTCCTCAGCCAATTTATGGCTCAGTGCCACTTGGCGTACCAGCCCTCCCTTGCCCTCTACAGTGTAGATTTTTATTTGGTCACGCCCCTTGAAACGATTTACACTCCAATAACGGCCGCCTTCATCGGGTGTTCGCTTATCTGCAGCACGCTCCGAGACGGGTAACAGCGTCAGCAGTTCATGCGCCCTCAAACCAGCCTCCGCCGCAACGCGAGTAGAAAAGGAATGTTTTCCCCATTGAGCCTCGGAAATCATTTCAATCTGTTGTGTCGTATACGCTCTACTTGATGTTGCAAGGTCAACCTCGCTTTGGATCACAGGAAGATTTTGCTTAAGGAGCGCCTGCATTGCCTGCCTGTCCTTGTCTAGCTGTTTTTGTCCAACCTGGTCTGAGCGCACCGCTAGATATTTATTCGCAATGGCCGGCGTAAGGTCTGCCAGACCTTTCCTCCTTGTACCCATCCTGAATTTCGCCATAAAACGGGCAACCCCCGTAAGTGACTCAGTGTAGGTTCGAGCGGTGCCAAGTGAATAAATCTTCCAATCATTTATTTTTGGACGAGGCTTTCCAATGGCAAGCATGTTCTCAACCGCATGCCTCGCTTGGTCTTCTGCGGATCTGAAGCTAACCATATTTCACCTCAGCCAACTTTACATTTCATTTTCTTGAGGAAGCGCAGGATCGTTGATCGCTCGACTTTGACCCGCCTGTTTTGGCTAAGCCAAATTTGCAAGTCCGCATATGTCCCTCCTGCTGACTGTAATCTAGCAAGCTCTCCATAAAATTTTGTAAGCTTAGATATGCTCCAAGTTCTACGTTTCCTTTGCTCTTTGCGCATTTTCTTCACCTGTGCCAATTCCATGTCGTTGTTCACTAATTTAGCAATCTCGTCAGATTCCATCTGATCTGCGCCGTCATTTATTTCCATAATTTAACCCCTATCGATAACTTGGCTTGATCCGCATGCCAATGAATTGCTGAAACTGGATGATCCTGGAAATTTGAATGCATTGCTGAGCGAATAAAGGCAGATTTTGCGTTTGTTTGTGTGCAAATTCTGTTTTCCGGCTCAAAAACACAATTCAAAAACGAATATCCACACTTTATGGCTTTATTCGTTCAGCAAATTTCTCAGCGACGTGAAAAGATACCTGACATCTTTTTCAGCTAACAACTGCACGCGGCATACCAAGATGCGTAGTAACGATTATCCATTTCCGCCTCGCGTTATCCGTGCATCCTTGGCGGCGGGATACCTTGGCATGAACCGAAATCGTTTCAATAAAGAGGTAAAGCCGCACTTGGTTGCTGTGAGGATTGGTGTTCAGGGGGTGGCCTATGATCGAGTTGACTTAGACGCCTGGTGGGAGGAATATAAGCGCCGCAACGGTCAGCCCGGCGCGCTTTTGAAGTTGAAAGGAGAAGCGCAATGGGAAAACGAATGCCAGGTCTTTACCGCAGGCCAGACAAGCCCGGCGGTATGTGGCACGTTGACAAAATCGTCCACGGTCAGAGAGTTTGCGAAAGCTGTGGAACGTGCGACGAAGAAGAAGCGAACAGGTATTTAGTCCGTCGCCTGGAAGAAGCTCGTCAGGCAGCGGTCTATGGTGTTCGACCTGACCGTATCTTTAGAGTCGCGGCAACAAAGTATTTGATTGACAAGCAGAACGAGCGGAAGCCATCGATCGTATCGGATGGTTATATGCTCCAGTCTCTGGATCGCTTTATCGGGGACTTGCCGTTGAGCAAGCTGCACGAAGGTTCGCTGCAACCGTATATTTCGGCCAGACGCGCATCAGGGATCAAGTCGAAGAGCATTAATAACGCCTTGAGCATTGTGCGCAGAATTCTCAATCTGGCATCTCGGAAGTGGCGTGATGAGCATGGACTATCATGGTTGCAAACACCGCCGTTGATTTCCATGCTTTCAACTCGCGATTCGCGCAAAGCTTTTCCTCTTAGCTGGGAAGAGCAAATTGTGTTTTTTCAAGAGTTGCCTGAACATCTTGCGAAGATGGCATTGTTCAAAGTCAATACTGGAACGCGTGAGCAGGAGGTTTGCCACCTGAGATGGGATTGGGAGATTGAGGTACCGGAACTGAGTACCAGCGTTTTTCTGATTCCTGAAGATTTCGGTGGGCGAACCGATCATTCAGGTGTAAAAAATGGCGAGGACAGGCTGGTCGTGTTGAATGATGTGGCGCGTTCGGTAGTGGAAAGCTGTCGCGGGAATCACCCCGAACGGGTTTTTACTTACGAAGGTGAGCCGGTTGGCAGCATGAACAATTCGGCATGGTGTAAAGCGCGGGTCAGAGCCGCGATGAAGATATACGTTGCGTCTGGCAAGAGCATTCCACCCGAGTTGCTGCATGAAGGTCAGTGCGGAATACTGATTACCGATGATTTGAAGAAATTCATGGAAGCGGTCATGCCTGGATTGGCTAACCTCAGGGTACACGACTTGAAGCATACGTTTGGAAGGCGACTCAGGGCAGAAGGCGTTTCAAAGGAAACACGGAAGGTGCTGCTGGGACACACGAATGGTGACATCACAACGGACTATTCAGGGGCAGAGCTCTTGGAGGTGCTGGATGCAGCCAATCTTGTTTGCCGGGCAAAGTCCCGCAAAAGTCCCGCAATCACTTTGCTGAAAAGAAAAATCGCCTAGCCGATTAACGCTAAGCGATTGATCTTACTGCTTAAATCTGGTGCGCCCGGAGCGATTCGAACGCCCGACCCCTTGGTTCGTAGCCAAGTACTCTATCCATCTGAGCTACGGGCGCAAAACTTTTTATCCAGTTACCTTTTAAATTCAACTGCTTTTTAATCTTCCTGCTTTGCGGATAAAGGCGTCTTGCGACACTTCCACTAAGCCAACACCCGATTTATTTGGTATTTGCAAAAAATTGATGTCCCTCATTTAGGGGGTACAAATTAATTGCAGCGCGCATTATACATATTGTCGTCCTCAATTGCCAAACGAAATGCGTGTCTTTCAGAGGTAAACCTAGAATGTTTGCCGTGTTCAACAACCTTACCAAGCGTAAAACCGTGCCAAATAGCCTGAAATAAAGTGAGCAAGTCGGATAAGGTTGTTTCATTTCCCCCATTTACATCGCCATTAATCGGGTCACTGCCGTCTGTTTCGGCTTGCCATTACCTGTGAAACATATTAACATCTAAACACCTGTTTACTTGTTTGCAAAATGTCATCACCTGATACAGATAGCTTTATTGCCGAACTGGCTGACCTGTTTCGCTTATTGGGCGATACAACGCGCCTGCGCATCGTACTAGCCTGTCTCGATATGCCCATTGCGGTCAACGACATCGCCAACAAGCTCAACCTGAGCAATTCGCTGGTCAGCCACCACCTGCGGCTGCTGCGCGCCGCGCGCATCGTCAAAGCTGACCGACACGGTAAGCAAGTATTCTATGTTACCGCCGATCAACATATATCGAGGGTGCTGACAGACATGCTGGAACATATCGCAGAACCTCACACGGAAGCAGACTAATGGCAGATCAACACGAACACAATCACGATCACAGCGGACACTCGCATAGTTGCAGCCATCACCACCACGGCGATCCGAATAATCATGGCCGCGCCTTTGTTATCGCCATCGCTCTGAACACCGCTTTTGTGGTAACCGAGTTCGCCTTCGGCTTTATCGCCAATTCGACTGCGTTGATAGCCGATGCCGGACACAACTTGTCCGACGTGCTGGGTCTTATACTGGCATGGAGTGCGGCGATTCTCGGTCGCAAGGCACCGAACGAACGCTACACCTATGGGCTGCGCAGCACCTCGATTCTGGCCTCACTGGCAAACGCCATGATTCTTCTGGTGACTTGCGGGGCAATTGCGTGGGAAGCGGTGCAACGTTTCTCACAGCCGCCCGCTGTAGCTGGACTAACGGTGACGCTGGTAGCGGCGCTCGGCATCATCGTCAACGGTCTGTCAGCATGGCTATTCATGAAAGGCAGCAAGGGCGACTTGAACATTCGCGGAGCCTACTTGCACATGGCCACGGATGCCGCCGTGTCGTTGGGCGTGGTGGTTACCGGAGTAGCGATGATCTACACGGGTTGGTACTGGCTCGATCCACTTATCAGCCTGGCTATCATCTCCGTAATCGTCATCGGTACTTGGGGTTTGCTGCGCGAATCAGTGCAACTGGCTTTAAGTGCCGTCCCCGCGAACATCGAAGTGGCCGCAATTGATGCCTACCTGCGCCAATGCTCCGGTGTCACCGACATTCATGATCTGCACATCTGGGGCATGAGCACCACTGAGAGCGCCCTGACCGTCCATCTGGTGATGCCCGATGGATACCCCGGCGATGCTTTCATGGATGACATCATGCATACGCTCAAAGTGCGATTCTCCGTACAACACAGCACCCTGCAAATCGAACTCGGGACAACGACTCATTCATGTTCTTTAAGTCCAAACGCACTGGTGGCGCATGCTCACTGAGTTGCTACATAGAAGACTATTGGGTAATGAATACTGTCGCATAGATTGACCATCACCAACTTTTTTTCACACGTTTTAGTCGTTTTTCCCACAATTTTTTAGAACATTGAGCTATTATTCGGGTGTACGGGCAGAGATGCCGCCCGGGTTGGTATTCAATGTGAAAGGTTATTATGTTTGACAATAAAGTAGGCGTACTCGTGGGAGCGGTAATCCTGTGCGTGATATTCTGGCTCGTTGGCGGGTTTGTATTTAAAGCATCGTTTGGAGGCATGATCTGCGTGATTATCGGCATTACCATCATGGGGTTGGCAGTAGGTAACTTGATGGATACACCTTGCCCAAGCGAGGAACAACCGAAATCTTCTTAAGCTGCACAGGGCTTGCCGCAAGTTGCTTGTGCAATGGCCGCAGGCCCTTTCAAGATTCGGCAAAACAGTTTGAAAAATTTTTGCGGAAATGAAGTGCGTGGGCCTGAGTCCTATACCATGATCTTGGTTTGGTGGGTTTCATGGTGCGCCGTCGAAAGAACGATCAAGCTTAATATTTAATTAGCAATTATGGCGGGAGCTTCGGCTCCCGTTTTCTATTCTGGCGAAAATTCTTAACCAACATAACTCAGATGGTTGGTCAAATAGACTCAATAAGATTGCCAGAAAATATTGGTGCAATGAAAATAGGCGGCAGAACCGCTACTGACCAGCAATTACTGGAGCTTTAAAAAAAACAAAAAGCCACAAAAGGACATTAGTCCCTTTGTGGCTCAGAGAGAGTAAGTCTCTAATTAAACAGTTCTGCGACGAGCGGCGATAAAACCAAGCAGGCCGATGCCGGACAACAGAAGTACACCTTCAGTTGGCTCAGGAACAGCAGTAATAGTCAGGTTACCATTATATACGCTGTTTTTCGATTTGGCATTTCCAGTGATATCCAGAAAATAGCTGCCAGTGCCAAGAAACAGAGTGCCTATTTGATAGCTGAAGGAACCATTTGCTGTACCTGTCGCCATCAATGTGTCACTAGCCAGATTTGTCAAATCAGTCCCTTTATAGAGTGTCATTCCCGAAAGGACGACGCCTGTTTTAGCAGTGTAGCTCGCGTTTACGGTTGCGTCTCCCGTTGTATTAGTAAGAGAGAACGTGACAAAGTCATTGACAGGACCTTTTGGGTCGGTAAAGTTGAAAAGCGCTTGGCCAGAATTTCCTAACGCCCCTTCAGAGAAGGTGCTAGCATTGGCCTGCCCCGAAAATGCACATACTGCAGCCAAACCGATAGCTAATTTCGATAGTTTGTATTTCATGCTTCTCTCCCGTTAAACGTTAAAATTGCAAAGTTAAAAAATATCTATTTATACCTGAAAGAGTATTTCACTCTCCCCCGTGCTGAAAATTTTACTTATCTTAGCAAATTAATCAATAGTCCATTTGGACTAATCCGCTCTGAACACCCGCTGCATTTCTTAGCTAGTATGCGAACTGACTTCATTCTACTTAAAAAGCAATGTTACGCAATAGTCCAAATGGACTAATACTGTTACCGTGAGGTGAAATCAATAATTTCACAACGCGAATTGATTAGAGCAAAATATTATGAGCCGCGCAATAGTCCATTCGGGCTAATGCAGTAAGTACATCCACAGCAGCCCCGATATTTTTTATATTAATTTCATCATGTTACTAAATATGCAAAGTTACACAATAGTCCAAACGGACTAACCCCCTTCTTTTCTCCTTTGATGGTGTAATTGAATTATTGGATTGAGGAGAAGGACGTCAACAAGTATTTTAAAGACAAAGCAGCAAGTACGGCTATTCACAAAAAATAACCGCACGGCGTACCGTGCGGTTATTTATTTGCTACCCTTGCCTGATGTTCAGTTCGGCGTGTGATGTGTTTCGATCTGCACCAGTGGAGCACCGCTTTCCATGCTGTAAACCTCACGCTGACGCGGGCGACGGCGCGTTGCGGGTTGTTGTGCCGTTTCGGTCGAGACATCGGCTACAGCAGCAAGTTTGGACGGGACAGTTTCGATCTGCACCAGACCACTGTTGGCTATCGGGCTGCTTTCGATTATTGGGAAGCTGGCCTGAACCGGTGTGTACGCAGGAACTGGGGCAGGAGCCGACACTGGAACGGGAACGGCTGCCACAAATTGCGCAACCGGTTCCTCTTGCCGTTCGATAACAACGGCAGCCGGGACTGCTTGCGGTTCTGCGTGGATCTGTTCCACAGCATGAAGGGGCCGTTGTTCAGATGCTACGCCATGGTTTTCCGCCGCGCGCTGTGCCATTTCTTCTGCGAACGACGTTTCGTTAGCAGACTCTTTATTTGTGATTTGCTCCCCCGCGCCTGGCTCAGCTACTTGTTGTTCGCGGCGTTCGCGTTCGCGTTGACCGCCCCGCCGACCGCGCTTGCGTCCCGCGCGGTTACCATTTTCTTCCGTTGCTCCAGAGACGGGAGCATCGACTTGCGGCAAGCTTTCCAGAGCCGGTTTTTCTACCGCAACGCGGGGAGGGCGCGGTGGTCGCTCGGCGCGCGGCTCCTGTGCTTTTGGAGTGGCTTCCGGGCGCGCCGGTTTTTCCGTGCGCGATGTGTCATCACGATCACGGCGCGGCTTGTTGCGCTGGCGGTTGCCTTCCTGCCTGTTTCCTTCCGGGCGATTCCCTTCAGGACGATTGCCATCCCGGTCACGACGCGGCGCGCTGCTAGCACGCGGCTTGGCGACCTCGACTTTTTCAGCAGGTGCCTCCATGCTCTTCGATGTGAACCACCCGAAAAATTTGCTGAAAAAGGAAGGCTGTTGTGGAGCGGCCTCAACTGCGCGTATGGGTGCCGGTTGTGCTGGCGTGATGCCCTGCACGGCGGCCTGTGGACGTTGCGCCTTGGCCTCTTGTGTAGCGGCAGCCGCCTTGCTTTCTTCCGGGCGTTCCACCAGCTTGTAGCTGGCTTGCTGGTTTTCGCTGGTCATATCATCCTGACGCAAACGAGCGACGCTGTAGTGCGGGGTTTCCATATGCTGGTTGGGAATCAGCGTGATACTTACCTTCAGGCGTGATTCAATGCGGTGGATATCACCACGCTTTTCGTTGAGCAGAAAGGTAGCGACATCGATCGGAACTTGCACATGAATGGCGGCACTGTGCTCTTTCATTGCCTCTTCCTGAATGATACGCAGGATATTCAGTGCCGAAGACTCGGTGCCACGGATGTGACCGATACCATTGCAGCGCGGGCAAGGTGTGTAGCTGGTTTCTTCCAGACTGGGCGCCAAACGCTGGCGCGACAGTTCCAGAAGACCGAAGCGCGAGATCTTGCCGGTTTGCACGCGCGCACGATCATAATGCAGTGCATCGCGCAAACGGTTTTCCACGTCGCGCTGGTTGCGGCTACTTTCCATGTCGATGAAGTCGATCACGATCAAGCCGCCCAGGTCGCGCAAACGCATCTGTCGTGCGATTTCGTCGGCTGCTTCCAGATTGGTGTTGAGCGCGGTAGTTTCGATGTCGCCGCCGCGTGTGGCGCGCGCCGAATTGATGTCGATGGCGGTGAGCGCTTCGGTGTGATCAATCACGATCGCGCCGCCTGACGGCAAGTTAACCTGACGTGCATGAGCCGATTCGATCTGGTGCTCGATCTGGAAGCGCGAGAACAGCGGCACATCATCACGGTAGCGCTTGATGCGATCCACGTTACCCGGCATTACCGTACTCATGAAAGCTTGCGCTTGCTGGAAAATGTCGTCAGTATCTACCAGAATTTCGCCGATTTCCGGGTGGAAGTAGTCGCGGATGGCACGTACCACCAAGCTGCTTTCAAGATAGATCAGTGACGGGGCCTTCTCGGATTTTGCCGCATTTTCAATGGCGTCCCACAACTGAGTCAAATAGTTGAGATCCCATTGCAGCTCTTCCAGATTGCGACCGATACCCGCAGTACGTGCGATGATGCTAGCGCCATGCGGCACTTCCAGTTGCGCCAGGACATCGCGCAGCTCGTTGCGGTCTTCGCCCTCGATGCGGCGCGATACGCCGCCGCCGTTTGGGTTGTTCGGCATCAATACGATGTAGCGTCCGGCCAGACTGATGTAAGTGGTCAGCGCTGCGCCCTTGTTGCCGCGCTCGTCTTTCTCCACTTGCACCAGCAGTTCCTGGCCTTCGCGCAAGGCTTCCTTGATGCTGGGGCGACCACCGCCACCGTTGAGGTAATATTGCGGGGAGACTTCCTTGAAAGGCAGGAAGCCGTGGCGGGTGCCGCCGTATTCGACGAAGGCTGCCTCCAGGCTGGGTTCGATGCGGGTGATGATCGCTTTGTAGATATTGCTCTTGCGTTGCTCTTTACCGGCGGATTCAATGTCGAGGTCGATGAGTTTCTGACCGTCAACAATGGCGACACGGAGTTCTTCCGGCTGTGTCGCATTGAATAGCATGCGTTTCATTATATTTTTCTCCCGCGCTCCGGCACGGGCAGGACAAAGCTACACGTGGCTAACCGCGCGCGAGAAAGCGAATAAGGGTCGTGCAATCAGTGTTGCGATTGGGATGCAGACGGTTGTTCAAAGTATTGTTCTCGTTATCAGTTATCAGTTTGTCGTGTGTAACAGGTGTCGCCGATTTTGTCATAGGGGCGGCACGGTAAAATCCACAGGTGCCCAAAATCCCGGGTGCCTAGAGCGCGCAAATCAATTACCATCACTGCTTCTCCCGGTGAGTGACATTAACCGGATTGCGGCTGGAACGGGGCGGCGGCATCGTTGCCTGCTCCACGCTGACGGGGAATTTACATCCCGTTTCCCGCTTAACCAACACGCGTGCACGAAGTATAAGCAAAATGAATGATTTACGCAAAGAATCTGTAACATGGGCCGAGATTGACGAGGGCAGTTGCGATCAGCGCATCGATAATTTCCTGTGCAAACACCTGAAAGGTGTACCCAAGAGTCACATATATCGCATCCTGCGCAGCGGCGAAGTGCGCGTTAACAAAAAGCGCGTGGATCAGACTTACCGCCTGCAACTGGGCGATCAGGTGCGTATTCCGCCGGTACGGGTGGCCGAACCGGTACAGCGCGACTACGTTCCGGCGCTCGAATTTCCGATTTTGTACGAAGACGATGCGCTGCTCGCCGTAGACAAGCCCTCCGGTGTGGCAGTGCATGGCGGCAGCGGGGTCAGTTTTGGCGTTATAGAACAATTGCGTAGCGCCCGTCCTCAAGCCAAATTTCTCGAACTGGTACACCGCCTTGACCGCGAAACATCCGGGGTACTGCTGCTGGCCAAGAAACGCTCTGCGCTGACGAATTTGCACGAGCAGATGCGGGACGGAAAAACCGACAAGCGCTACCTGACCTTGGTGTTGGGGCAGTGGAAAAACACCAAACAGCACGTCAAATTGCCGCTATACAAATTCAACACCCAGGATGGCGAAAAGCGCGTAATGGTGCGCGAAGACGGCAAAGAGTCACATACCATTTTTACCTTACAGAAAGCATGGTCAAACTACACCCTGCTCGAAGCCCAACTCAAAACCGGACGCACCCACCAGATTCGTGTGCACCTTTCCCATCTCGGCTTCCCCATCGCAGGAGACGATAAATACGGCGACTTCCCGCGTAACCGGGAACTGATGAAGCAAGGCTTGAAGCGCATGTTCCTGCATGCACACTCGATAATCCTGACGCACCCGCTCACCGGAGAACCGCTACGCTTTAATGCGCCGTTGCCAAAGGACTTGCAAAAGTTTGTAGATAAGCTGGATGGTGCCGAAAAGGTCTGTTAGCCAAGGATGGGACAAATCCCTCTCACCCCTACGGGAGAAGGGAGCTACCGGCGTGATTTGCCGAGAATTGTACTCAGCCTTCTTGGGTATATGTTTCCAACACTTTCAATTACACCCTGTGCCATGCGTGTGCTTGACGATAGAATGCAAGATGTCTACTATGAGTCTTCTCACATTAGCATAAGCAGCATAGGTATTAACGCAAGACTTGCAACATAATGAGGGGAAGTTGTCCAGCCAAGCGGAGCCGCCTCTATCTGCTGGTTTATATTAAACAAAATGAGGTTGTCATGACCTAAGGGAGAATGCCATGAACTTCAAGAAAAAAATTGTAATAAGTGCAATCGCTGTTGCTGCCGCTTCGCTTTCGCAACAGAGCATGGCACTCCAGGCTGGCGATAATATTATTTATGTTGGCGGTGCTTTTCTCTTTCCTAGTTCATCTATTAGCTCATTAAATAGCACCGGCACATGTGCTGCTTTTCCGTGTATAGGGCCAGGTCTGTTAACATTTAATCAAGCGACAGCAGGTACCACTGCGACGGTTCAAAATGCCTCAACGCCTATTGTAAGTGCATTCCATATGTTTAC
Source organism: uncultured Gallionellaceae bacterium (assembly GCA_964480365.1). Taxonomy (GTDB): domain Bacteria; phylum Pseudomonadota; class Gammaproteobacteria; order Burkholderiales; family Gallionellaceae; genus CAIQPV01. The sequence continues at coordinate 8,889 of CAYZPM010000035.1, read as the reverse complement.
CGACAATATTGCGGCCGAGCTAACAATTGGCGTGCCTGTAAAAATGAAGATTAATATGAATCTTCCAGTAATTGCCACATCTGTTACGGATGCGGCAGATGCCAATGCTTCATTCCCTTCCTTGGTTGTTAAATATGTGTTTAATACTCCAGCTGATACATTCAGACCTTATATCGGTTTGGGTGTGAACTACACTTATTTCAACAGTATCTCCATCAATAGCAACCCTCTTGTTCAAGGGTTGGCAGGAACCTCGCAAAGTCTATCTTCCTCAGTGAACCCAGTTTTTAACGTGGGTGGCATTTATAGCTTAACTGATCGATGGTCTTTAAATTTTGGCATCAGCTATGTTCCCATGACCACCAATGTTACTTTTGTAGGTAGCGGAACCACGACAACTGGAAAGTTAACAATCAACCCAACCGATGTCACTTTAAAACTGGGTTACAAGTTCTAATCAGTTTTTCATAAATTAAGCGAGCCACGTTCGTAGAACGTGGTTTCCCCCAATGATCGCCCCAACTGCAAGGCGTTGCTTCGACATCGTCAAGTCTGAAATTCTCCGTATTGCCGGTATCCAATTCGATCCAAACGCATTGGATACATTTTTTGTGCTGTCACAGGAGTCAAACGCGCAACGATGAATAATCTGCAAGGAAAAACCATATTTATCACCGGTGCCAGTCGCGGCATCGGGCGCGAGATCGCGTTGCGTTGCGCACGCGACGGAGCAAACGTGGTGATTACCGGCAAGACGGCGGAGGCGCACGCCAAACTGCCCGGCACTATCCATAGCGTGGCTGCGGAAGTGGAACAGGCAGGAGGCAACGCATTGGCAATTCAGCTTGATGTGCGCGACGAGTCGGCGTTACAGGCTGCGGTCGAGCAAGCGGCGCAGCATTTCGGCGGGATTGATGCGCTGGTCAACAACGCCAGTGCCATCGGCTTGACCAATACATTGGACACCTCGGCCAAACGCCTCGACTTGATGTGGCAGGTAAACATGCGCGCCACCTTCCTTGCCTCGCAGGCCTGCATTCTCCACTTGAGAAAATCCGCCAACCCGCACATTCTGATGCTGTCGCCGCCGCTTAATATTGATGCGAAATGGTTCGCGCCGCATGTGGCCTACAGCATCTCAAAATACGGCATGAGCCTATGCGCGCTGGGCATGGCGCGCGAGTTCGCAAACGATGGCATTGCGGTGAATTGCTTATGGCCGCGTACCACTATCGCCACTGCCGCCGTCGAATTCAATTTCCCCGAGTCCATTCTGCGCGCTTCGCGCCACCCGTCCATCGTGGCGGATGCGGCGTATTATATTTTTACGCGCGGCAGTCGCGATTGCACCGGCAATTTTTTCGTGGACGAGGATGTTTTGCGTACAGCGGAAGTTGAGGAATTCGGGCAATATGCGGTGACAGTTGGGGAGCCACTGTTTAATGATCTTTTTCTCGACTGAAAGGAGTCGGGTATGCAGGACAATACAAATCACTACATCAAACCGGAACAAGCCGTCACACTGCATGGTTTGTTTCTTGAACGCGTAAAGCGCACACCGGAGGCCGTTGCCTACCGCTATTTCGACACACATCGTGAGGCATGGCTTTCACTGACCTGGACGCAGATGCACGAACAGGTTGCGCGCTGGCAGGCTGCGTTATTGAAGGAGAACCTGGCGGCTGGCGAGCACGTCGCCATCATGCTGCGCAACTGTCCGCAGTGGGTAATGTTCGAGCAGGCCGCGATGTCGCTGGGGTTGGTGGTGGTGCCGTTCTATGTTGTGGACAGACCGGACAATATCGCCTACATCGCCAACGATGCGCAGGTGAAGGTATTGCTGTTCGAGACAGATGAGCAGTGGCAAGATTTGCGCACGGTGATCGGACAACTGGGTTGCATACAACGTTTTGTCAGCCTGGATAAAATATCTGGAAATGGCGAGACACGCTTGCAATATGCAGATGAATGGCTGCCGCATCAGGCAGCGTTGCAACCGGAACGTGAACGCAAGCGCGACGAACTTGCCACGATTATGTATACCTCCGGCACAACCGGCAGACCCAAGGGCGTGATGCTGTCACACCACAATATCGTTCACAATGCCTATAGCGGGCTGTTGACTTTCCCGGTCAGCACGCACGACAGCATGTTGTCCTTCCTGCCGTTGTCGCACGCCTTCGAGCGCACGGCCTGCTATTACATGAGCATGATGGCCGGGGCGACGGTGGCGTATGCGCGCTCCATTCCCTTGCTGGCTGACGATCTGAAAATCATCCGCCCCACCATATTGGTTGCCGTGCCGCGCATTTACGAGCGCATCTACCACGCCATCCACGCCAAACTGGAAAATGTATCGCCGCTACAGCACAAGCTGTTCACCCTCACCGTAGACATCGGCTGGGATCGTTTTGAATACCAGCAGGGCCGAGGCACGTGGACGCCTAAATTACTGTTGTGGCCCGTACTTAAACATCTGGTGGCGGATAAGGTGATGGATAGGCTGGGCGGCCGCTTGCGCCTCTCCATCAGCGGCGGTGCTGCCTTGCCGCCCAAGGTGTCGCGCCTGTTCATCGCGCTGGGTCTGCCGCTGGTGCAAGGTTACGGCATGACCGAGACCAGCCCGGTGGTGAGCGTCAACCATGTAGAACATAATCTTCCCTCCACCGTAGGGCCGCCGCTGCAAGACATAAAGGTGCGCATCGGCGCGCAGAATGCACTGCTGGTTAAGGGGCCGTGCAACATGCTGGGGTATTGGAATAATCCCGAGGCCACCGCCGCCATAATAGACAAAGACGGCTGGCTGAACACCGGCGACACGGCGAGCATCAACGCCAGCGGCCATATCACCATCACCGGGCGGCTGAAGGAAATCATCGTCATGTCCAACGGCGAAAAAGTGCCGCCTGCCGACATGGAAAATGCAATTATGCGCGACCGCCTGTTCGATCAAGTGATGGTGGTTGGCGAGGGGCGTTCCGTCCTGGTTGTGCTGGCGGTGGTCAATCCTGAGCAATGGCAGCTCTTCGCGCAGCAGGTAGGTGTACGCGCCGACATGCCGGAATCGCTGCACGACACTCGCGTCGAGCAGCGGGTGTTGCAACGCATTGCGGAACAGATCAAGGAATTTCCCGGTTACGCCAAAGTGCGCCGGGTATTGTTATTATCGGAACCGTGGAGCATCGAGAATGGTTTGCAAACACCGACCCTGAAGCTCAAGCGCGCCCGTGTTTTTGCGCACTATGAAAAAGAAATCGCAAATCTTTACGAAGGACATTGAAATGAACGAACCCGTCACATTGCCGCAGCGCGAGCCAACTTTGCGTGTGGTAGCCATGCCGTCTGACGCCAATTTTGTCGGAGACATATTTGGAGGCTGGCTGATGGGACAAGTGGACATCGCGGGCAGCATCCCCGCGCTGCATCGCGCCAAGGGGCGTGTAGCGACGGTGGCCGTGAATTCCTTTGTATTCAGGCAGCCCGTGTTCGTGGGCGATCTGGTGAGTTTCTATACCCATATCGACAAAGTTGGGCGCACCTCGATCACTGTCAACGTTGAAGTCTTCGTGCAGCGTGATCCGGTCAAGCCGGTTTGCTTCAAAGTGACTGAAGCCACATTGACTTATGTTGCGGTGAGCGACGACCGCAAGCCGCGCGAAGTTCCACCGGCTGATTAAAGAAATCAGGGGAGAAAATTCAGATGAGCAAAAATTTTCATATCCGAAAGGTCGCGGTTCTCGGTGCTGGGGTAATGGGCGCACAGATCGCGGCGCATCTGGTCAACGCCAATGTGGAAACGTTACTGTTCGAGTTGCCAGCAAAAGAAGGCGATCCTAACGGCAACGTGAACAAAGCTCTGGAAGGCTTAAAAAAGCTCGAACCCGCACCCATCGCCAGCCCCGCCAAGCTCACCTGCATCCAACCCGCCAACTACGAACAGCACCTCGAATTGCTGCGTGGATGCGATCTGGTGATTGAGGCCATCGCCGAGCGCATAGACTGGAAATCCGGACTTTATCAAAAGGTCGCGCCCTATCTGGGCGAACACAGCATCTTCGCCAGCAACACCTCCGGCCTGTCCATCAATAAACTCGCCGAAGCTTTTCCGGAAAATTTGCGTCATCGCTTCTGCGGCATCCACTTCTTCAACCCGCCGCGCTACATGCATCTGGTCGAGCTGATTCCCTGCGTCGGCACCGAGGCGTCGCTGCTTGATCACCTCGAAGAATTCCTCGTGTCCACGCTGGGCAAGGGCGTGGTGCGTGCCAAGGACACGCCCAACTTCATCGCAAATCGCATCGGCGTTTTCTCCATGCTCGCGACCAAGCACCACGCGCAGGCGTTCAATCTCGGCTTCGACACCGTGGATGCGCTCACTGGGCGCTACCTCGGTCGTCCTAAAAGCGCCACCTTCCGTACGCTGGACGTGGTCGGCCTCGATGTGTTCGCGCATGTGGTCAACACCATGCGCGAAAACCTCACCGAAGACCCTTGGCACAAGCACTTTGATTTGCCGGATTGGTTCAATTATCTGGTCGATCAGGGTGCGCTCGGACAGAAAACCAAGCGCGGCATCTACCAGAAGATCGGCAAAGAGATTCATGTACTGGATATCCATTCCAAGGAATATCGCCTCTCCGACAGTACGGTGGACGACGGCGTGAAAGAAATCCTGCGCGAACGCGACTGGGCCAAGAAACTCGCCGGGCTGCGCAGCAACCAGCACCCGCAAGCGCAATTCCTGTGGGCCACGTTCCGCGACGTATTTCACTACTGCGCGCTGCAACTGGAACACATCGCCAACAACGCGCGCGACCTTGACTTCGCCGTGCGTTGGGGCTTCGGCTGGGACACCGGCCCGTTCGAAATCTGGCAAGTGGCTGGCTGGCAACAAGTGGCAGGTTGGATCAGCGCGGATATCGCCGCAGACAAAGCCATGTCCAATGCCCCCCTGCCCGCTTGGGCAAGTGACCCGGATCGCGTTGGTGTTCACACCGCGCAAGGTTCCTATGCGCCTGCCAGCAACGATCATCAACCACGCTCCACCCTCCCCGTCTACCACCGTCAACCTTTCCCCGACCGACTGCTCGGCGAGTCCACACAATACGGCGAAACCATTTTCGAAACCGACGACGTGCGCCTGTGGCACACCGGCGATAACATTGCCATCCTCAGCTTCAAGACCAAAATGCACGCTATCAGCAACGAAGTGCTGGACGGCATCTTGCGCGCCGTGGACGAGGCCGAGGCGCATTTTCGCGCGCTGGTTATCTGGCAAGTGGAAGCACCGTTTTCCGCTGGAGCGCACCTATTGCAATTGTTGCAAGGTGTGCAAGAAGCCAGTAATGCGCCTCCTGCCGGATTCTTCGACAAATTCAAGGGAGCAGCACAACGGGTGAAATACACCATCGCGGGCGGCGGAGGGCTGGGCGAAATTGTCAATGCCGCAGCGGGCAACGTGCCTCGCGTGGAAGACGTAGTCGCCAAATTCCAGCAAGTCTCGCAGCGACTGAGATACGCGCAGGTGCCCACCATCGCGGCGGTGTACGGTCTCGCGCTTGGCGGCGGCTGCGAATTTTCCATCCACTGCACGCGGATTGTGGCCGCGCTGGAAAGCTACATCGGCTTGGTCGAAGTCGGCGTCGGCGTATTGCCCGCAGGCGGCGGCTGCAAAGAAATGGCGATGCGCGCGGCACAAGAGGCCAAGGGCGGCGACATCTTTCCCCACCTGCGTCGCTACTTCCAGAATATCGCCATGGGCGAAGTCGCCAAGAGCGCCGAACTCGCGCGCGACATGGGCTACCTCAGATCGTCGGATCGCATCGTGCTGAACCAATACGAACTGCTGCACGTCGCCAAAGAAGAAGCCAAAGCGCTCACCGCCACCGCCTACCGCCCACCCTTGGCGCCGCGCCAGATACCCATCGCCGGACGCCCTGGCATCGCCACCCTAAAGGCCGCGATGATCAACATGCTCGAAGGCGGCTTTATTTCCGAGCACGATTACAACATCGGTTGCCGCATCGCCGAAACGATGTGCGGCGGGGACGTGGAAGCGGGCAGTCTAGTGGACGAACAATGGCTACTTGATCTGGAGCGTAAGCATTTCATGGAATTGCTGGCGACAGACAAGACCCGAGCGCGCGTGGAGTACATGCTGAAGAACGGGAAACCGTTGCGTAATTAAATAGGCTGATTCTACGGGGTCACAGAGAAGCAACTGCCCCTGCAAGGAGCGGTATGCATAAAATTCAATTTTCAATGATTCTTTAGAGACCAACTTACATTCACCAACTCAACATTATGTCCCGGCTAATTTTCCTGTTCCTGTTGTTATGTGCGAATGCAGGTATCGCATACTCAGCTACGCCTCAATTTTTTTTACCCAAAACCAGTCTAACCCCAGCAGACCTCGCAGTCATCGTCAATGACAGTGACCCATTAAGCCAACAGATAGCCGAGTATTATCAGAAGCGCCGTGACATTCCCCAGGAAAACATGATCCATGTCCGCTTCAAGCCGGGGGCCGGAAACATGACCAAGAGTGAATTTGCGCGCATCAAGGCTGAAGTTGACAAAAAGACGCCAAAATCGGTACAAGCATTTGCACTTACCTGGGCTGCTCCTTACCGGGTCGACTGCATGTCAATCACTTCTGCTTTTGCTTTTGGCTTTAACGAAAAATTTTGCTCTCACAAATGCAGCCCGACTAAACCCAGCCCTTATTTTAACTCTTCGAGTACAGCCCCATTTACCAACTTCAAAATCCGCCCGACCATGGCACTGGCCGGACTTAACTTTGACAATGTCAAGGCATTGATAGACCGGGGCATCGAAGCGGATGACAGCCATCCTTCCGGCACGGGTTATTTGCTCAGTACCAGTGACAAGGCACGCAATGTGCGGGCATTTGCATATCCGCATCTCATTCAAGAAACCACGAACCTGGTCGAGATGAAATTGATAGAAAGCGACTTCATCAAGGATAAAAATGATGTGCTGTTTTATTTTACCGGGCTCGTAAGAGTCCCCAACCTCGACACCCTTAAATTTCGACCTGGCGCAATCGCCGATCACCTGACTTCCACCGGTGGACAGCTCACTGACAGCGGCCAAATGAGCAGCCTGCGCTGGCTTGAGGCGGGTGCCACAGGAAGTTATGGCACGGTGGAAGAGCCGTGCAACCATTTGGCCAAATTTCCTGATCCGGGGGTGGTGGTATATTGGTATTTGAGCGGGAGTTCACTGATAGAAGCCTATTGGAAAAGCGTACAGTGGCCAGGTGAAGGTATCTTTATTGGTGAGCCACTAGCCAAGCCCTATGGTGGATTCAGCGTGCAAACTGACAATGATGAAATCGTTCTGCGCATCCAGGCTTTGCCGCCCGGAATTTATGGTTTGCTCGGAGCAAATTCAGTGGTCGGCCCCTATCTTCCCGAACCCCATCAATTCTCTGTACACTTGGGTACGAATGAAATCCACTTCAAACATCTGGACAAGGCGAATTATTTTTTGGTTCGCGTTCGATGATTTGTCTCAGACTAACCGTCGCCTTCTGACTGAGAGCTATCTGTCGATTTTCAGGGGATTACTACTAGATCAACCTGCTTGCAGTTGTCAACGTCCACCATTAACCGATACCAATGGGGTATGATACCTAGTAACAACGTCTTCTACACAATGACCACACTTTATCGCGCAACAACCGTGCTGCTCATCCTCGGTCTCTTCACCTTAGGCAGTATGCCCGCCGCAGGCCAAGCCTTCACCGGCACGATGCACTGGGTGGCGCATCTCTCAACTTTCGCCCTGATTGCCTTCGTCTTCGGCCTGGGGTGGCAGAGAATGCAGGAAGCACATATCGCGGCTATCGTAGCCAGCATCGGTTGCATTCATGAGTTGACCGAGATCTTCACCCACAGTCACGGTCTCGAAATCAATGACGTTGTCATTAATGCTATCGGCGCCCTGATTGGCGTGACGATTCTGAGCGGGATTCGGAAATTACGAATGAGAGATTGATAGTGAACCCGCCAACCGCGCATGGTCATGGATATGTCAACCAAGGTACCAAGGTCTTGCACCTTGCAACATTAACCCTTAACCTTTAGCCTTTAGCCTTAGGATCTGCTTTTATGAAAATCGCCATCGCCGGAACCGGCTACGTAGGCCTCTCCAACGCCATCCTGCTTGCACAACACAACCAAGTGGTGGCGGTCGATATCGTCCCTGAAAAGGTCGAGATGCTTAACCGCAAGCAATCGCCCATTGAGGATACCGAAATCGAGGACTACCTGAAGCATAAAACCCTCAACTTACACGCCACGCTCGATAAACGTGAAGCCTACACCGGGGCAGACTACGTCATCATCGCCACCCCCACCGACTACGATCCCGAGACCAACTACTTCAACACTCGCTCGATTGAGTCTGTCATTCAGGATGTGATGAGCATTAATCCGCAGGCGGTGATGGTCATTAAATCCACCGTTCCGGTAGGCTACACCGTCAAAGCTCGTGCACAATTCAACTGCGACAACCTCATCTTCTCGCCTGAATTCCTGCGCGAAGGCCGTGCCCTGTACGACAACCTGCACCCCTCGCGCATCGTCGTCGGTGAACGCTCAAAGCGCGCCGAGACTTTTGCCAACCTTCTCAAGCAAGGTGCGATCAAGCAAGATATTCCAACCCTGTTCACCGACCCAACCGAGGCCGAGGCGGTTAAACTTTTTGCCAATACTTACCTCGCTATGCGCGTGGCCTATTTCAACGAACTGGATACCTATGCCGCTACCCACAAACTGGATACCAAACAGATCATCCAGGGAGTAAGTCTCGATCCGCGCATCGGAGACCACTACAACAACCCCTCGTTCGGCTACGGCGGCT
>CAYZPM010000034.1:0-38298 GCA_964480365.1 uncultured Gallionellaceae bacterium | reverse complement strand
AAAAGTTTGAACGCGCGCGTAAGTTTTCTCTGGGATTGTTCGGCTTGCTTGCGCTTGGTGATATCGCAGAAAAATGCAAAATTCAAGCTGCTATCTATTTTCGAGTTACTGACGTTAACCTCAAAATCGATCAGATGTCCCTGTTTATGGCGATGGCGCGCTTCGAAGCGGTCATAACCGATTTCCCGGATTTTTTTGATGCGGGCTTCGGTTTCCTCGGGTGTTTCATCCGCATCCAATTCATGAATGCGCATGGCCAGAATTTCTTCCCGCGAGTAACCAACCATCTTGCAATAGTTATCATTGACTTCCAGTATCTGCCCATTCTTTGCGTTGACCACCCAAAATCCATCCAGAGAGGTATGAACGATTTCCTGCTGTTCAAGCAAGTGCCGACGTTTTTCGCTTTCACGCAAAGCGGCTTCTGCCAGTTTGCGTTCGGTAATATCGGTCATGACGACGCGCACTATGAATTTATTGCCATCACTTTCCAAATGCAAGGAATCAAGCTGGACGTGCAAGTGCGAGCCATCTTCACGCAGGATTTTCAGTTCGCAGGAGTGTTTGCTGTCGTGTTGCAGCACGGCCATGAAATGCTGATGCCAGAGATCTTTGTCTTCGGGTGCAACGAAAGGGGAGAAACGGCGGTTAAGCAGCTTGCTGCGCGCCTCTCCCAGTAGCGTGGCGCCGGTGAGGTTGATTTCGCTTATCAGGGCTTCGCGGCTGAGAGTGATATAACCGACGGGAGAGAAGTCATAGAAGTCAACGTAGCGGTCGCGGGATTCCTCCAAGCTGATCTGGGATTGCCGCAGTGTTTCATTCTGCATTTCCAGTTCGATCTGGTGTACCTGAAGTTCATGTAGAAGTTCCTTGGCAGGGCGCGGCTTCAGCTTCGGCAAGCTTGCGAGTCGAGCCTCGGCGGCTTTCCGCATCTGGTCTTGCTCGTTTAGCTTCTTGCTCAAGCTACCTCCTCCACAAATGCGAAATTTTCAGGTCTGCTCAAACAAACGTACGCCCGCCAAGAAGGATTATGTGCTACGGATACATCAGTTGATTTATAGGCAGAAGCTCCCTTTAAGCAGGTTGCGCCTATTTTGAGCAAAGATCAATATGCCGATTGGCCTAGTCAATCTTCTTTAAAATGGACAACCTGTGAATGGAAACTTGTGTGGGACGAAGCGGTAAGTTAAAGTTTCTGGCTACTCACCCAAGACAAGAGCGGTTTCCACGATCAGAATACCTTGAGTCTCAACTGCAAAGAAACCACTCCATACAGTTTGTCTTTGTAACTGGGAATATACATCAGATAGGCCCCAATATTTTTGTACTCGATACTGGCTGTAGGTATAACAGCAAGAAACCAGCCGCCATTCTGCATGTTAGGATACCCATCCATGGCTCCGGCAACCGCCCCCAAGCGAATCGGCCCCAATTCAAGCGGTCGCCAATACCAGCCTGCGTAATGTGAGGTTTGTCTAACGCTGTTGTAATACTCGCCAAGCGTGAATGAGTTTACAGTCGAATAGCGGTATTCGCCCCCCAGCCCGTAATTGCTGTTATTAAACCCCTTGTCTTTCTGGAAGTGGTAAGAGTAAAACCCTGCGTTCAGCCAAAGCTCACTAATCGGCTTTGACTCAACAATTGAAAAAGTATCTGCGATCGATACGAAGGGAATGGAGGCGAGGCCAATACAAGCTATCCATCTACTGGAAAAGTGGTGAGTTATTATAGACTTCATCTGTATTGCGACACGACGACCAAGCCTTCCAGTTCTCAGCATTAACATGATGCCACCTACTTATCTTTGCTGGTTTCAAGCACAAAGTGCAGAATCCGCACAGGGATGATGTTCCCTTGCGCGCAGAAGTTAAATCGGGGTTTGGCTGATTGTGATGTGGGAATTAGCGACCTTCGTTGTCAGTGTTTTGCTGACAGGGCGCTGGGTGTAACTGAAGGGGCAGTCAGCGGTTATTTCAAGAGATGTTTGTCAACGGCGTATTGCATCAACTCAACGTTATTGCGCAGTTGCATTTTCTCCAGGATGCGAGTGCGATAGGTGCTGACAGTTTTTACGCTCAAAGATAAATTGGCAGCAATTTCTGATATGGTTTTGGCCGAAGCGAATAGCAAAAAAATCTGATATTCACGATTCGACAGGGTTTCATGCGTGAGCTTTCCATCCGGCAGCCTGATTTCGTTGGCGAGCATTTTAGCCACTGCCGGACTGATATACATCTTGCCGCTCACCACACTGCGCACCGCATTTACTACTTCCTCCGGCGCACATTCCTTGTTCAAGTAGCCGACTGCGCCAGCTTTGATGAGGCGTACGGCGTATTGATCTTCCGGGTAGGCAGTGATAATTAGCACGGGCAATTTTGATTTCTTTTGCTTAAGCTGCTTGAGCAAGTCGATACCGTTCATGCCGGGCATTGCAATGTCGAGCAACACCACATCACAGTCGTGGTTGCTAATCCAGTTCAGGGCGTGAATACCGTTGGCGAATTCAGCAACGATTTCCATCCCGCCACTTTTTTCCAGTATTTGTGCCAAGCCCCGACGCACCATGGCATGGTCGTCGGCGATAAGAATGCGGATCAGGCCTTCCATTAAATGCTCCGTTCTCCGGCGAGTAGCGGAACAATTACCATCAAGCAAAGCCCGCCGCCGGGCGTGATGTCGAATCTGATCGTACCGCCCAGTTGTTCGACGCGCTCTTTCATGCCAAGCATGCCATAGGCTCCCGGTTTGGCGGCCTGCTCTTTCGATAAACCACGCCCATTGTCGCAGACTGACAACATCACTTCTTCGTCGCCGTGGTGAAATTCAATTTCCACTCGGGAAGCTCCGGAATGTTTAGTCACATTTGTGAGCGCTTCCTGAAGGATGCGGAACAGCGCAATCGAGCGCGGTTTGTCTAAATTTCCCTTGTCACCGATGCAGTTCACCAGATATTCGATGCCGGTAAGTTTATGAAATTGTGCGGCTTGCCATTCGATGGCTGCCAACAAGCCGAGGTCATCGAGTACGGTCGGGCGCAGGTTCGAGATAATGCGTCGCGTGATGCCCGCTGCACTATTGATCAATTGCGACATTGACTCGATTTGTTCATGAAGTGTTAACGCATTATTATTTTCGGGTAGATCGGTTTTCAACTGGTGGATTTTAATTTTCAAGGCAGTCATAGTGCCTCCAAGCTCGTCGTGGATTTCGCGTACGATGCTGGATTTTTCTTCCTCGCGCACAATCTGTAGATGCGCAGTGAGTTCGCGCAGTTGCTGCTCGATGGCTTTGCGTTCGGTGATGTCGCTCAGCACAATGCGAACCAGGGGTTCCTTGCCAGATTTTTTCAGGCTCATGCAATCCAGCCGTGCATAAAAACGTGACCCGTTTCCATGCCGGAGTGCTAATTCGCAGGTCAGTGTGTGGTCGTATTTTAGTACGTTCAGAAAATGACGATACCAGGTGTCGTGGTCCTCCGTGGCAACGAAAGGGGCAAAGCGGTAGTGTGGTAGTTTGTTGCGCTCCACCCCGAGCAGCGCGGCACCAGTGAGGTTGATTTCGTCGATGATTCCCTCATGGTTGAGGCTGAGATAACCGACGGGGGCAAAGTCATAGAGATCCGCGTAACGGTCACGCGATTCTTCCAAAGCGATCTGTGTACGCCGCAATTGTTCGTTCTGCATCTCCAGTTCGATCTGGTGCACTTGGAGTTCGTGCAAAAGTTCCTTGGCAGGGCGCGGCTTTGGCTTCAGCGCGTGAGCGAGTTGTGCCTCGGCGGTTTTTCGCAGCGGGTCTTGTTCGTTTGGTTTCTCGCTCAAGCGGTCTTCCTTAGTGAACATTTTTTACCTCACTAATAGAATATAAAGCGGGGTCCAACCACAGCACACAAATGAATCAGAAGAAGAAACGCGTCATGGTCTAAAGCGAGTGTACGCGATTAAACATATTGTTCGGTGCGTTACCGCACAAACGGACAATCCTGAATCATGTGAATCGCGTGGGGTGATCTTGTAATCAAGCGCTTAGACAAATTCTGCGCTTGAAGGGAATGCGGTTCGTCATTATCGCTCAACCGCGCTTGAGATGAACGTCCGGTGAGAAAACGTGCTGGGCGCCCAATGGCTGATGAAAGTTGAAATACGTTTAGTGGCCCGCGATGGAAGCAAGCCGCGATGCTGGGAATGTGGATGTGAAAAGAAAATTGCCGTGTTGCAGTACCCAGCCGATTCCTCCCAGCGCACCGAAGAAAATCACTAAATGCGCCCAGGCCCAGAGCAGGTAGCGGCGGGATAGCTTGTCCTGTGAGAGGTTGCTGATCAGGAATAATTTCCCATCTGGAGGTCGGCTTAGGTAATTGATGTCGGGCTGGGCTTGGGCCTCTATCATCGATTTCTCCACCTCACGTTTGGCGGCTTGTCGGGCGAGAAACCATTCTTCTTCATTCAACACGCCATCGTTGTTGAGGTCGAAGCGTTCCAGCAATGTAGGCATGTCTTTTTTCCATTCAGACAGCAATGCGTTCAATTCTGCATGGGAGTCAAATTCGAGCGTGCTACCACCTTGTGTGCGAAATTGTCCGATGACATAGAGCGGGTCATGATTGATCAACTTCCACTCGGTGTAACGGTAACCGTTCTGAGTCCATTGGTCGCGGTGCTGGGTGATGATCTCGGCTTGCTCCGGGTCAATCACGCACACGCCGGTGTCGTCACGCAGCATGAAAGAATCATTGGTTTCGCCGCTTTCAGTTGTTTCCCAGTTGCTTTTCGAATCGCGTTTTTCGATTTTATAGCGATACCACAAGCAAGGAAGTTGGTTTAACTGGCTGAGTAGCGGAGTGTCACCAAATTGTTCTCCGTGCCCGATGAGTTCAACATAACCTTGAGCGGCAGAAACGATCTTTGAGGTGGGCGTATCACGTATGGCGCGCAGCCTGTTTAACGATGACAACCAAGCGAAGACGCTGATCAAGGCAATCGCGGCGAGACAATACAGCCAGCCAGTTCGCGAGTGCAGGTGAATGCCGAGAAACACCAGCAGCAACTGGGCGCCCGAGGTAACCAGTTGCGCATATTCGCGACGTAGCGTATCCAGCATTTGGGTCAGTCAAATAGTTGCTTCATATCCACATCCGCCTTTTCTGCAGATGAGAATTCCAGCAATGGCTTTTCTTCAAAGCCGAACGACTTGGCAATGATGCTGGCAGGAAATACTTCAATCTGCACATTGTTGATGTTCACTGAGTCGTTATAAAACTCGCGACGGTCGGCGATGCCGCTCTCCAGCGAGGTGATGCGGTTCTGCAACTGCATGAAGTTTTCGTCGGCTTTCAGTTCCGGATAGGCTTCCGCCACTGCGAAAATGCCGCCTAGTCCGGCGCGCAGCATGCCTTCCGCCTGACCCAGCGCGGGGATGTCTTGCTGCTCGCGCGCAGAGTGTACCTGCGAGCGGGCTTCAATGACTTTCTGCAGTGTGCTTTGCTCAAACTGCTTGTATTGCTTACATACCTCGACCAGTTTGGGCAATTCGTCGTGGCGTTGTTTGAGCAGCACATCAATGTTTGCCCAAGCCTTGGAAACCGCGTGTTTGACACTGACCAAGTTGTTATACAAGCTGATGCCATAGATCAGCAGTATAACGACGATGCCGAGAAAAATAAGCATACCCATATTGATGTCTCCCTCCGTGAATTATTGGGTTTCAATCGTGCCGTTAATTTGCACCGTCATACGGCTTTCACCCCCCGCGAATTCCGGAGCGGGAATTGATGCGGATGCCATTGCCAAGCCGCGCATCATCGGTACCGGATGCGGGGGTATGCCACCGCTGTTGATCGAAAAATGTACGGTCTTGTAAGACTTCGCGCCGACGGCGGCGCGTATCGCATCGGCGCGCGTGTGAAATGCCTTGATGGCTTCGGTAATCAGCGAATTTTCGATTTGAGCGCGGGTGTCCTGTGCGACGGTGAATTGAACTCCGCCGATTTGCAGGTTGGATTGCAACTGCATGATGAGCTCGCCAGCCGCTTTAAAATCGCGGCTTTCCAGACGAATTTCACCGTGTCCGCGCCAGGCTTCTATCTGGTTGTTCTTGCCATAGATCGGATAGGTGCTCTGGTTGCCACTGCTGGTTTTTACGGTGTCGAACGTAGATGCTTTCTTGAGCGCATCGTTCAATGCTGTGTTGATTTGCAGTGCGACAAGGCCAGGCTGCTTGTCCTGAATCTCCACTGTCATATTGGCAATCAACAAGTCATTGGCGACTTCGCGCGACGACTCTACTTGAAAGTCCACGCGGTTATATGACTCCTCTTCGGCGCTGGTCCAAGCGTTGACAGACAGCAATCCACACAGCAATGCAATGCGTAACATGGTGTTCTTCATGAGTTTAACTGCGCGTATGCTAAAACAAAACGGGTAAAATGTACAAAGTGAAAAACTTGGAAACATCAATTTATCCGGCATCCGAACTAGATTTTGAGAAGGGGCACCTTATGGATTTGAAAGAAACGCGCATTGATTCCGCAGTCGTCTATGACGGCGATTTCATCAAGGTGCTAAAGGATAATGTGCGACTACCGGACGGCAGCATCAGCACGCGCGAACACATCAGGCACCCCGGTGCTGTTGCAGTGCTGGCGATTCTGGATAACGGAAACCTGGTGATGGAGCGCCAGTATCGTTACCCGCCGCAACGCGAATTTATCGAACTTCCGGCGGGCAAGATAGACCACGGAGAAGATATTCTTCTTTGTGCCCAACGCGAACTGCAGGAAGAAACGGGCTACGTAGCCAGCGAATGGACGCATCTATCAACGGTGTGGCCGTGCATCGGCTATGCAGACGAGCGCATGGAATACTTTCTCGCACGTGGCCTTACCCACCAAGGTAGTCAACTCGACGACGGCGAATTCCTCGAAGTTTTCGAGTTGTCGCTTGATGATGCAATAGAGTGGATCAAACAAGGCAAAATCAATGATAGCAAGACTGTCCTCGGTCTGTTCTGGTTGGAGAAGATGCTGAAGGGGTGGGAGTAGGGGAGGGCAGGTTCGGCCTATTGTCATCGTTCGCATGAGGGAGGAAATTTCTGTTTATGGCACATCCATTGATCGAACCGACTAATCCATGAGTTCGGGAGAAAGGAAAAATTCTATTCCATAGGCTTAACTGCATATATGAATTTAAACATAATTGTAGTATGGTTACACACTATAAAAAGAACGCACGGGAGGGGACGTGGAAATTAAGGAAACGGTAACTTTAGAATGCCCGTATTGGGACTCCACCTCGTTGGCAAGTAACGTACTGAGGTTGATGTTACCTGATACATATGAATGAAATCCTGCAATACCTGAAAACGCATGGTGAGCGGCTTGATACGGAGATTGCTAAATCCACAGGTATCACACTTGCCAACGTGCGCCTCCATTTGTTAGAACTGGCTGCTAAAGGGACGGTCATGGCATGCCATTCGATTAAGTTTGTGAATGGCAAAAAAATCGAGCGAATATGTTGTCGGTTATCACCAGAGCTTAAAGCACGGTTAGAAAAAATAACAGGATGGACTTGGAATCCACGTCATGATGCATGGGAGCGTGGATACAAAGAAATTGCCGAGTATTCAAAAATAATTGGGCATAGCCGAGTTCCATTGAAATATATAACATCAACTGGCTTCAACTTGGGTAATTGGGTTAGCGAGCAAAGGCTTAATCGGCAGATACTTTCAAAAAATCAAGAAGAACGCCTAGTGTCTCTTCCTGAATGGACGTGGAACATAATTCATAACCCATGGGAGATTGGTTTTGATAGTATGAGAGAATTTATTATGCGAGAAGGGCATGGAAGAGTTCCTGCCAGATACGTTACGCTGGATGGATATCGTTTAGGTAATTGGGTAAATACTCAAAGAACCAATAGACTTTCTATTTCCCAGGATCGAATCGAACGATTGGAAGCACTCCCCGAATGGGTTTGGTCAGCGAAAGCAAAGGACTAATACCGAGAAGTGTAATGAATGTAGCCTTTTATAATTAGAGCCCTTATGCATATCCGAAAACTGTTCATTACATCGCTCGCAATTACAGCAATCGCTATGATTGCCGCGTTGACGTTCCCGTGCATCGTTGATGCTGCCAGCATCGGGGAAGCCGGATCGGAAGAATGCACATCATTGCTGGCGCGGCAAAAACCGCTAGCTGCAGATGACCAGAAGACCAGATTACTGGCCATGCAATGCATGGTCAAATTGTGGCAGGCCGAGGTAGATGAACTCAAATTACAACAGGCGTTGCTGAGTGCCAGCCCTTCCACCGCAACGCCATCAGCACGAGTGCCGCCATCATCAGCACCGGTGCCGTTATCAGTAGCACCAGTGCCTTCATCAGCAGTTCCAGTGTTGTCCGCGACACCTCAGATATCCTCGACAACTGGGACAACAACGGGCACGCAGGAAAAACGCCCCAAGCCAGCAGTCGCCGTAAAGCAGCCGGTGGTGGAACCCATTGCCGTGAAACAGCCGGTGGTGGAACAAAGCGATCTGCCGGATGGATTATTAGCTGCCCTCGGACTGGTGCTGGTCATCCTTGCCTTGTGGCTGGGGTTGCGCTATTACGCCAAATCAAAATCGCGCATCGGAATTAAATCGCAACAAGACGATAAATCCATTCTGAAAGTGGCAGATGATGTTGCTGCCGCCCCCAAGATGGTGATCGTTGTAAAACCGTCTCCCACGGTACCCTCATCTCCAGTCAAACGTGAACATGCGCCAGTCGTTGTTGCGCCTCCCAAGGCAAGTGTAACCAGAAGTGAGGTAGCGCCCCTATCCCCTCCCATGTCACAAAAAATCGAGGAGGAAGTGACTGAAGATGATTCAATGCTGGAAGAAGCCGGGCTTTATGCCACTCATGGTCGCCCAGCCAAGGCAATCGAAATATTGCAAGAGATCATCAAGCGACGTCCTGAGAAAGCCAACGCATGGCCGTTATTGCTATCCATCTATTCATCTCTCGGGAAAGCGTCAGAATTCGAGAAAACTGCAAGAGAATTTTTGAAGCACCACCCAGGCAGCCCCTCATGGAGCGGGATACAGGCATTGGGGCGCACTTTTGATAAGGATAACCCATTGTATGCCGATAGCCATATTTCGGCCTTCCCCGTATCGTCCGATGCAGCAAATCCACGTCGGCCAATCGGGGATATCCTGATGGAGATGGGAATATTGTCTAAACAGGATTTACAGGAATACCTTGATGATTTCGACCCGAAAAAACATGGGCGTTTCGGGGGATATCTTGTGGCACGCAAGGTAATCACCCTTGCGCAACTTGATCAAGCCTTGTTGCAACAGCAAGGAGTTGATACCGAAGTGAAACCCGGCAGCATGCCTTCATTGCAGGAAATGGAAAATCTACTGGCTGATTTCGATCCTAAGCGAGATGGTAGCGTTGGCGAATTCCTGGCATCACGCAAGGTTACGCCTGAAAAACTCGGCCAGTTGTTGCAACAACAATCAAACCACGGGGCGGCAGCCCAAACGCCGCAAGCCGATGATTAGCCTAATTTTGACAAGGTGTCCTCATAATGATTGACCGCCTGAAGGATTTTATCGGACGCTTGTTTCCTTCCTTTCTAGCTAAACAAAGAAAGATTGAGGCAGACCTTCCTATTGCAGCCTCTGCCTTTAAAACGCAGGTAGGCACGGTAGTCACCGACACCGCAGTGAAGGGGGATACAGGTAAGATTTCCCAAAAGATGGTTACCGGAAAAACTGCCCACAATGTTGGCACGCTCGATTTCACAGAACGTAAGGCAACGAAAGAACAAAATCGCAATGACGAAGGACAGGCAGGCCTCAAGCGGGCTATCAACAACCTCGATACTTTGCCTGCCATGCCGGTCATTGCGCAAAGGCTGCTGGCGTTAAGGCTGGATACCGACGAAGGCGAACGGATGTTGCTGGTGCTGATCGAGCAAGATCCGCAAATATCGGCAAGAATCGTTGGCCTGGCCAATTCGGCGATGGTCGGCGCATCGCGCCATATAAAAACCGTAAAGGATGCCGCGATGCTGCTGGGCACCAAACGCGTCCAATCGGTCGCCGCCGGCATCGCCATTATTTCCCTGATGACCAAGGTTCCTGCAGGGGAATTTAATGTTCAAGACTTATGGTTACACAGCTTCGGCATCGCATTCGCCATGCAGGGCCTCGCACGGGTCATGCCGGCCAATACGCGGCCACAGGATGACCAGATTTTTCTTGCCGGTATGCTGCACGACATCGGCTATCTGGCACTGGCCTTTCTCGACCCAAGACAAAGCGACAAGCTGCATAACCACTTGGCAGCAGAACCTGATCGCCCGTCCATGGACATTGAACGGGAAATTCTGGAGATATGTCATGACGAATTGGGGGCGGAACTGGCTCGGCACTGGAATTTGCCGGAGGAAATCATCACCGTGTTGCGCTACCACCATACTCCGAACGTCGCAGAAGCAGAAGCGGGGCAGCCGCTGGTGCGCATGATTAACCTCGTGGAAAAACTGTTGCCATCCTTTGGCGTTATCGAGTATGTATCTCCCGACATCAGCACCGAGGAGTGGGAAGCGCTGGGCATAGACCCATCCAAAGCAGAAGAAGTGAAACAGGAGGTAGACGAGCAGGCGGAACAGGCCACTCAGTTCGTTAGCTCGTTTATCTGATTTCCCCCGCTGCTCGCTGTTCTCGGCAAAACTAACCGAAACTGAAAGACAGCTCCATGCGTATTCTGCTGAGCGTGAACAATGATTCTGCTCGAACGTGGCGATTTCGTTCGAGTGTGTAACGGCTATGCTTCGGTGGTGCCCAAGGCGGTGGTGTTGAAGCCGCCATCCACGTAGGTGATTTCCCCGGTGATGCCGCTGGCCAAGTCGCTACACAAGAAGGCCGCAGCATTGCCTACTTCCTCGATGGTGACGTTGCGTTTGAGCGGGGCATGCTTCTCGTTGTAGCTAAGCAGCTTGCTGAAGTCGGCAATGCCTGCGGCGGCCAGCGTCTTGATCGGTCCGGCGGAAATTGCGTTCGCGCGTATTCCTTGTCGCCCCAGTTGCATTGCCAGATAACGTACGCTGGCTTCCAGACTGGCCTTGGCCATACCCATCATGTTGTAATGCGGCATGGTGCGCACCGCTCCAAGATAGCTCATGGTCAGCAAAGCGGCGTTGCGGCCTTGCATCATCGGCAGTGCGGCTTTGGCCATAGCGGGAAAGCTATAGGCGCTGATGTCATGCGCGATGCGGAATGCCTCACGGCTGAAACCATCCAGAAACTCTCCGTCCAACGCCTCGCGGGGTGCAAAAGCAATAGCATGCACAAAGCCATCAAAGCCATCCCAGTGCTTGTTAAGATCGACGAATAGTTGGTTAATGTCGTCATCGCTGCCGACATCGCATTGAAAAACCAGTTCGCTGCCGAATTCCTTGGCCAGATTCAATACACGATCACGCACGCGTTCGCCCTGATAGGTGAAAGCCAGTTCCGCGCCCTCGCGGTGCATGGCTTGGGCGACGCCATAAGCAATCGAGCGGGGGCTGATCATACCGGTGATGAGGATGCGTTTGTTTGCCAGAAATCCCATGTTGTCCCTTTGTTCTTAATTTAGACGGGGCGGATTATAACCGCACTATCATTACAACGCATCGCGCTGATGTATAATCCCGCGCTGTTTGTTTATACCGGAAATCCCTAACGTAATGCTGGAAATTAGCGACCTTGCTTGCGCGCGCGGTGATCATCGGCTGTTTTCCGGCTTGAGTTTTTCCCTGTCCGAGGGAGAACTGCTACAAGTGGAGGGTGTTAACGGCAGCGGCAAGACCAGCCTTTTGCGCACCCTGTGCGGCTTTATTATGCCCGAGGCGGGAGTGATACGTTGGCGCGGCAAGGATATCCGCGAACTGCGTGAAGAATATCACGCGGAGATGATTTATCTGGGGCACCTGAATGCCATCAAGGACGAATTGAACGCACTGGAGAATTTGCACATCAATGCTGGGCTTGCGGGATATGCACTGGATGACAAGCGGGCCATTACGGCGTTGCGCCGCATGGGGTTGCGCGGACGTGAAACTTTACCGGTGAAGGTGTTGTCACAAGGGCAGCGTCGGCGCGTGGCGCTGGCGCGCTTGCTGGTCGGAAATGCTTCGCTGTGGATACTGGATGAGCCGCTCACCGCGCTGGACGTGGGTGCGGTTGGATTGATGCAGGAGTTGATTGGCGAGCATCTGGCGAACAACGGTATGGTAATCTATACGACTCACCAGCCGCTGGACGTGGCGGGAGTGATGACGCGGCGATTGTCATTATCATGAGACTCGCGAAGCGAGACACTGTCTCCCTCGCCCGATGGGATAACCAGCGACTTGGCTGCGGTCTTTTGCAGCTTAGTCGAATGGCTAGTTGTTTCGTCCAGAGGGCTGGGGAGAGGGAAACGCTCATGGCGCGCACGAACTTTGATTATTTCGGGGCTGCGTTACCGCCATGTCCGTTATCATGAGTTCGATCTCTGGTGGCAAGACGGATAAATTGTCGCTGTTCGGACTGTTGGGCTTGGTCATACGGCGCGATCTGGTGCTGGCCATGCGCCGCCGCGCCGATGTGCTGACCACGCTGGTTTTTTTCGTTATGGTGGTGAGCCTGTTTCCGCTGGGCGTTGGGCCTGAACTCGACATGCTGCGCAAGATGGCGCCGGGTGTGGTGTGGGTCGCGGCATTGCTGGCTTCCATGTTATCGCTGGGACGTTTGTTTTCGGCAGATTATCTGGATGGCACGCTGGAACAAATGATGCTTGCACCGCAGTCGTTATCGCTGCTGGTGCTAGGGAAAATTCTGGCGCACTGGATGGTGTCAGGATTGCCTTTAGTTTTGATGGCGCCGGTGCTGGGCTTGCAGTTCGACATGTCGGCGCAAGAGTTGTGGGTGCTAATCGCCGCGTTGCTGTTAGGCACACCGATACTCAGCATGATAGGTGCGGTCGGTGCGGCGCTGACGCTGGGATTGCGCGGTGGGGGGGTATTGGTGTCGCTGCTGGTGCTGCCACTGTGCATTCCGGTGCTGATTTTCGGGGCGGGCGCGGTAGAGGCCGTTTCAAGCGGTATGAGCGTCGTGTCGCACTTGTCCTTGCTGGGGGCGATGCTGTTGCTGGCGCTAGTGTTCACCCCGTGGGTTGCGGCCCAGGCGTTAAGAATTTCGATGGAGTAAGGGGTTGGCTATAAACTGGTTCAAATATTCCGCACCCAGTTCCTTTTATGGGTTGGCTGGCAAGTTGGTGCCGTGGTTCGCGTGGTCGTCCGCAATCCTGTTTGCCATTGGCTTGTACATCAGCTTTTTTGTGGCCCCGACCGATGCCACTCAAAGTGAAGCCTATCGCATCATGTTCATTCATGTTCCGGCTTCCATCCTGTCCATGTTCATCTACCTGGTCATGGCGGTTTATGCCGCGCTGGGGCTGGTGCTCAATACGCGTCTCTCATCCATGATGGCCACTGCGCTGGCACCGACTGGAGCGCTGTTCGCCATCATTGCGCTGTGGACCGGCGCACTGTGGGGCAAGCCAATGTGGGGAGCGTGGTGGGTGTGGGATGCGCGCCTGACTTCCGAACTTATCTTGCTATTCCTGTACCTGGGCTTCATCGCGCTACACTCATCGATAGACGACCCGCGCCGCGCTGATCGTGCCGCCGCGTTGCTCGCCATCGTCGGCTCGGTCAACGTGCCTATCATCTATTTTTCGGTGAATTGGTGGAATACCCTGCATCAGGGGGCGACCATCAAATTTACTGGTACGTCCATGCATGTGGCGATGCAGCAGGCGCTATTGCTGATGATGTTGGCATGTTGGTTTTATGTGTTCGCGGTCACTTTGATGCGCGTGCGCAGCATTATTCTGGAACGCGAACGCAACACCCAGTGGGTAGCGGAGCTGGAGGAGGTGCGGTCATGACACGGTGCGCGAACGCGACGGGTGCGGGAATGACCGCATCGCACCTCCCTCTGCAATCGGTTGGTTTCAGTCGTAACTTGGCGGAGGTGCGGCAATGAGCGAATTTTTTGCCATGAATGGCTATGCCTTCTATGTCTGGGGCTCGTACGGTTTGGCTCTGCTGATATTCATTATCGAGATCGCCTTGGTGCGCCATAAAAGAAAAATCACATTACAACAGTTGCGCTTGATGCGCGATGCAGAGGAATAGGCATGACACCACGCCGCAAAAGAACCATGTACATCATCATAGGCGCGCTTACCGGATTGGGCTTGGCGGTCGGGTTGGTGCTGTATGCGCTGAAAAACAACGTCAGCCTGTATTTCACCCCGACTCAGGTGTTCAACAAGGAGGCCCCGCAAGGCCGTAATTTCCGCATCGGTGGGCTGGTGGAAGCGGGTAGCATGCATCGTGAAGGCGACGGACTGACCGTGCATTTTAATGTGACCGATACGGTAAAAACCATGCCGGTGATTTATAAAGGCATCCTGCCCGACCTGTTCAAAGAAGGTAAGGGCGTAGTGGCGCAGGGCAAGCTGGAGGCTGATAACGTATTTCATGCCGACGAAGTGCTGGCCAAACACGATGAAAATTACATGCCGCCAGAGGCCAAGGACGCCTTGGACAAAGCCGCAAAAGCGAAAGAACAGGAGAAGGTAAAGTGAGCTCGCATGTCATTTCGGTGGAGGCTAACATGAGCGTAGCGCATGTTAAGCCGCGAAGCGGCGGCAGTAGCCAAAATTACATGCCGCCAGAGGCCAAAGATGCGTTGGACAAAGCGGCCAAGACTAAAGCTGCTGCATCAGTAGTACCCACAGTTAAATAAATCGGAAGAAACTTTTATGATTCCAGAGATTGGCAATTTCGCTCTTATTGTTGCGCTGTTACTGGCGTTAGTGCAGGGCGTGCTGCCCATATTCGGCGCGGCGCGCGGCAATGCCGCGCTGATGGGTTTGGCGCGACCCGTGGCGCTGGGGCAATTCGTGTTTGTGGCAATCGCCTTCGGCTGTCTGGTACAGTCTTTCTTGGGCAGCGATTTTTCCGTACTGTACGTGGCGGAGCATTCCAATTCGCAACTGCCTGCACAGTATCGCGTAGCTGCGGTGTGGGGTGGGCACGAAGGCTCGCTGCTGTTGTGGTCATTTATGCTGACTATCTGGACGGTGGCGGTGGCGCAGTTCAGCAAGCACCTGCCGCAAGAAATGGTGGCGCGTGTGGTTGGCGTGATGGGGCTGATTTCCGTTGGCTTCCTGCTGTTCATGTTGTTCACCTCCAATCCCTTTGACCGCTTGCTGCCAGCGGCGGCGGAAGGCAGCGATCTCAATCCCTTGTTGCAGGATCCCGGCTTGGTGATCCATCCGCCCATGCTGTATATGGGCTATGTGGGGTTCTCCGTCGCGTTCGCCTTTGCGCTTTCGGCGCTGATCGGCGGGCAGATGGATGCGACTTGGGCGCGTTGGTCGCGGCCCTGGACTTTGGTGGCATGGGTGTTTCTCACTTTGGGCATTGCGCTGGGCAGTGGCTGGGCTTATTACGAACTGGGCTGGGGAGGCTGGTGGTTCTGGGACCCGGTAGAGAATGCTTCTTTTATGCCTTGGCTGGTCGGCACGGCGCTGATCCATTCGCTGGCGGTGACCGAGAAACGCGGCGCGTTCAAGAGTTGGACGGTGTTGCTTGCCATCGGGGCATTTTCGCTCAGCCTGTTGGGCACCTTCCTGGTGCGTTCCGGCGTGCTGACTTCGGTGCATGCTTTTGCCACCGACCCGCGCCGTGGCATATTCATTCTCTCATTTCTAGTCATGGTGATCGGCAGTTCGCTCATGCTGTTCGCATGGCGTGCGCCCAAGATCGGGCTGGGCGGAAAATTCGGCCTGGTCTCGCGTGAGTCCATGCTGCTGTCCAACAATGTGATGCTGTCGGTGGCTTCTGCTTCGGTGTTTCTCGGCACGTTGTATCCCTTGTTCATGGATGCGCTTGGTTTCGGCAAACTCTCCGTAGGTCCGCCCTATTTCAACACCGTGTTCGTGCCTTTGATGGCACCGATGGTGCTGATGATGGGACTGGGGCCGATTGCGCGCTGGAAGCAGGCCAGCCTGCCGAATATGTGGACGCGTGTGCGCTGGGCATTGGCCGCCAGTGTGGTGATTGCGGTGCTGTTACCGCTGGTAATGGGCAAGTGGACGCCGCTGATAGCCTTGGGCATCTTGCTGGCGTTCTGGGTGTTTGCTACTGCACTGCTCGATTTGCGCAAGCGCCTCGGCGGGCGCGAAGGAGATATGGGCCAGCGCCTGAAAAGCCAGTCACTTAGCTATTACGGCATGCAGCTTGCACATATCGGCATCGGGATTTTCATCATAGGCGTGACGCTGGTGAAGGGCTACGAAACCGAACGCGATGTGCGTATGAACGTCGGCGATACAGTGCAGGCGGGTGGCTATGAATTCACGTTCGATGGGGTGCGCGAACAACAGGGGCCGAATTACGTGGCATCGCAAGGGCGCGTGACTATCACCAAGGATGGACAAGCGGTCACCCAGCTGTATCCGGAGAAACGTCAATACAATTCCTCCAGTATGCCGATGACCGAGGCGTCGATTCAGGTCGGCCTGTTACGCGACTTGTATGTATCGCTGGGCGAGCCGATTCCGGACAGCAACGGTGCATGGGCGGTGCGTGTTTATATCAAGCCGTTTGTGGACTGGATCTGGGCGGGTTGTATATTGATGGCACTAGGTGGGGTGTTGGCGATCAGCGATCGGCGCTATCGCATTCATGCCAGAAAGTCTAAAAAGACCGTGGATAGCGCAGTGGCAGGCAAGAAAGTCGCGCTGGTTGTGGAAGGGAAAATATAATGATGCGTTTTATATGGCCGCTGGTTGCGTTCTTGGTTCTTGTGGCGTTTCTGTATGTGGGACTCGGACTTAACCCGCATGAGGTGCCGTCGCCGCTGATCGGCAAGCCCGCGCCCGCGTTTACCCTTCCGCAGTTGCAGGATACGGCTAAACAATTTTCTGCACAAGACATGAAGGGCAAAGTGTGGCTGCTCAATGTATGGTCGTCCTGGTGCGTATCGTGCCGGGAAGAACATCCGGTGCTGTTAGAACTGTCGCGGCAAAATATCGTGCCGATCTACGGTCTGGATTACAAGGATAAACGCGAGGATGGTTTGGGATGGCTGGAGCGCGGCGGCAATCCCTACGTGTTGAGCGCATCGGACATTGAAGGCCGCGTCGGGATTGATTACGGCGTATACGGCGTGCCGGAAACCTATGTCATCGACAAACAGGGCGTTATCCAATACAAGGAAATCGGCCCCGTCACTCCGCAGAATCTGCAAAACAAAATCCTGCCACTGGTTGCGCAGCTACAATCCAAATGAAACGACTATTTATTCTCCTCCTGTGCCTGATGCCGGTGTTCGCCTTTGCGGGCGAGGCTAAGGATATTGCCGAAGATCCTGTGGTGGAAAAGCGCATGGTTGCGTTGGCCGAAAATTTGCGCTGCCTGGTATGCCAGAACGAATCATTGGCCAGCTCGCACGCAGAACTTGCAGAAGACCTGCGTAAAGAAGTGCGCGAGATGATAAAGAAAGGCATGGACGACAAACAGATCACCGATTATTTGGTGGCGCGCTATGGCGATTTCGTGTTGTATAAGCCGCCGGTGAAAAGTTATACCGTGCTGTTGTGGTTTGGGCCTTTCGCGTTATTTCTGCTAGGCGGCGCGGGGCTGTTCTACCAGTTGCGCAAACGGCGCCGCAGCGTTCCTGAAACCGAACTGACTCCAGAAGCGGAACAACGCGCTGCCGCATTGCTCAACGACGATAAAGATAATCAAGCATGACTACGTTCTGGATAATTTGTACGCTGCTGTTGGCAGTTGCAGTAATGTTTGTTGTTCTTCCGTTGTGGCGCAGTAAGGTGAAGGACAACCATGTATTGCGCGATGCCGCCAATCTGGAAATTTTCCGCGATCAGATCGCCGAAATGGATGCCGACCTGCGCAACGGCCTGCTCACGCCTGAATTGTACGAGCAGGGTAAGCGCGAATTGCAGGCGCGATTGCTGGAAGAAGTTAAAACCACTGATAGCGCCGCCGGGGCATTGGTGAGTAATCCCCACAAGGCGATGGCGATAGTATTGGCCGTGTTGCTGCCACTTGCGGCTGTCGGCTTGTATTGGAAATTAGGCAACCTGAATGCTTTCTTGCCTCAGGTTGGACATGCCGCTACGGGTGGGATGGGTACGGTGCACTCAGAAGCTGCGCTCAAGGAACTGGAAGGCAAGGTGGCGAAGAATCCGCAAGACGCAGACAGCTTGGGGACGCTGGCGCGCACCTATGTTGAACAGGAGCGTTACGTGGATGCAGCCAAGACTTACAGCAAGCTGAGCCAGCTGATCCAAAATGATGCGCAGTTATGGGCGGATTTCGCCGATGCGTTGGCAATGGCGAACGGGCAAAGCTTGGCCGGGCATCCCACCCTATTGTTGAACAAGGCACTGGAACTTGATCCGAATAATATCAAGGCACTTGCCTTGTCAGGTTCGGCGGCGATGGAGCGGGGAGAATTTCCTGTTGCCATTCAATATTGGGAACATTTGCTCAAGCTGATGCCAGGTGATACCGAAGACGCGAAAATGATAGCAAATGGTATTCAGCAGGCGCGCGACGCCATGGCACAAGCCAAGGGCGGCAAGACCATGCTCGGACAATCTATGACCGGGCAGTCGGCAGGTGCAGAAAAGAAGCCTGTGACCGCAGGCCAGGAACGCATCACCGGCACGGTGACCCTAAGCGACGCCATGAAGGCTCACGCCAGCCCGAATGATCTGCTGTTTGTGCTGGCCCGTGCGACAGATGGCCCGCCGATGCCGCTTGCCGTGATACGCAAACAAGTGAAGGATTTGCCTTTGCAGTTCATGCTGGATGACAGCATGGCGATGTCACCGCAAATGAAGCTGTCAAGTTTTGACAAGGTGGTGTTGATCGCGCGCATAGCCAAGTCCGGCGACCCGATGCCGCATCCCGGCGATTTGCAGGGCATGAGTGCAATCCTAAAACCGGGCAGCAGTGGTGTGAAACTCAGCATAGACAGCATGGTGAAATAGCTCGGCGTAGCGCTATTTATAAAAACGAAGGACACGCCAAACCGTCAAGTATTTAAAAGAGTTGACGATTAGGGGGCGGGTTTGTGCCAGGATAAACGCGCAAACAGTTTTTTCGCGCCAACAAGGCCACTAGATAATAGTTTTCGGGTGGCGTTGTAGACGTGCAAAATCTTTTGAAAACAGTATGTCCTCCAAAAAAACCATATTGCGATTAATTGATTCTTCCCATGGATTGTTACCACCGGTATGCACTTCGATAAGACGATGCACGCCCTTAAATTCTTCCTCCAGGCGCTGACGAATTATCCCCGCGAAGAAATCAGGTGTCTTGGCCAGCAAGGTTTCACGATCCGGATAGGGACTGTCAGCCTTGCCGGCGAGGCCGAATGCACTGAATTCTACGAAGAGGAAATCCCTGCATTTTTCCAAGTAGCATCGGTCAGCCATCTGGCTTAGCAAATCAGCCGATGCCACTATGCTGGCGAGCCTTCGGTCAAAAGCACTCCATGTGTCCGGCATTTTGAATATAAGTTTGGTAGGCATAATCAAAATTGACTTCTCCGCGAACCGAGCGAGAGAAGTTTCAGATAGATAATGCCGCATGAATTCGACACCACGTTCTTCATGGATAGGTATCAGCACGGGTCCCCACAAATGACCTTCTGATTCGCGTCTTTGCAACCCGATGTCGTGGAACAGAGCGAGCAGCACTGCCAGCAAAGCATGATCGCCATCAATGTATTCCTCCTCATGGCCGGGAGCCAGCGATTTGGCGTGACCGTCAATGAGACGTGCAGCAGTCAGACCCGTCTCAAGGGCATGGCGCAAATCATGGTAGAGCGTGTCACAACGAAGAAGTCCGGGATAGTTGCCGCGATAGGCCTGCACCAAATCTTCGATTGCGGTTGTGAGCAGCGCTGCGTCGTAGTTCTTCCCATAACACGTATCCAGAACCGCCTTAATAGCCTTTTCAACCATGGCTGGATCGGCGAGATACACCTCGCCGGTTGGATCCATCAGGGACCATCGGTCAGATGATTTATCAGAATCGATTAAGGCGTCGAGCATGATTGCAATTTCCTCGGGGATTGCTTTGTAAAACTTTCTCCGCACTTTTGAAAATATACCACACTCGGTTGAATGAGTGTGGCTGACTGGCGTGGAAGGTTATTGAAGGAAATTTTTACGATGCCATCGTTTTGAGAATATATAAGCGTTGAAAATTATTTTGTATTCGGATTCGCTATGACTAAAGAGCGGTTAAACCGCCCTTTGTCATGACCTCGAACCAATTGCTTTTTCAGCAACTCCCATAAATCAGGCCAAAAGAACAATCGCCAATGCTAATGCTGTACTTGCAGCGAACTCGACATAAAAATCGCGGTCCTCCGACGGCATTTCGCCCCACATAAGTTCCGAATTTTTCTCGTCCATGATATCAACCTCCTGCAGATAAACTTGAAACGACTGGTGACGACTTTTACAGTCATTGCAGTTGTGTTTTTTCAACAAACTGAGATTTAATTATATATACCATAGTAAAAAAGTCAAGTAAGTTTTCTGGGCAAATTGACTCAATATAAAAGATGCCGAAAGACACATTTAAGTCATTAATCGACGAAAGCAGAGCTACAAGTCAACACATGTCAATTGCGTAATTCAAGAACGCCTCCAGTTAGTGTTTCCACACACGTGATCTGCACTATTTCGCGAAGGTCTTTTTGTTAGGACGATTTGCATTTCTTCAGTCTGACTCCAAGTTGGTGAACTATGGCATAGGACAAACACGGATGAGAGATTACAAAATTTTCCTATAACGAATTGACTATGCATGTTTGAAAATAGCTAAGCCATTCGGCATATATGATTGGTTCTTTCTACGGTGTAGTCTTATTCCGACTTTTACTTGAACAGATTCCTACATGATTTGAGCGGATGTTTCATGATTATTCGGTAAGGAGTGTCGAGAATGAATACATCGTTTCAGCTTTCGTTGCGCATAGTGTTGGCTACGTTATGTACGCTTGTGGCGGGAAATTATATGAAGAACAGCGAGCAGGGAATGTGCTCAAGAGATAACTTGAGGGATGCACATGTATGGAGTCGAATTATTTTAGGCGATGTTCGATTTTCTGATTTTAATGTTTTGACATTTTCACGCTAAGTCCATGAATAGCACAAATCAACAACCTGGTAATCAGCACTTGGAGAACGGCTGTCAAAATTGTCGGGCAAAAATATTTATTGGCACGGACATAGTGGAGTGCCTGATGGAAATATCTCAATGTCAGTGGGCAATACCTTTTTGAAATATTCGTTTTTGTAAACACCCATCTTCAAAGCAGTTCGTTCTTTCGAAATAGGAGGAAACATAAATGAGATATTTTATTTTCCCAGTTACATTAATGTTGTGTAGCTCCATTGCATCCGCTGTTGATATGCCTGTATTGGCGAAGAAGAAGAATTGCACGGTATGTCATGCAATCGAAAGAAAGATTGTTGGACCGGCTTGGTCGGATGTGGCAAAACGATATAAAGGAAATAACGAAGCACCGCTATTTTTGGCCAACAAAATTAAGACGGGGGGCTTTGGTATTTGGGGAGCGTTGCGAATGCCAGCGCAAAACCTAACGAATGAAGAGGCTGATACATTGGCCAAGTTTATTTTGGAATTATCCGGCGAGCCGCCAATGGTTGCCTCTGGCCGGTAGCGTTCAGTCCAATCCCCAGTTTGTACTCAATCATATTCCACGGCAGATAATTACGAGGATGCAAAGTGAATCATGAGCGATGTCCAGAATGTAAATATTGAGAAAGACAATTCAAATGACGGGCAGAAAATCGACGTGACCGACTGTCGCGCGAGGATACTTGGCCTGGCAAATCTGGTGGAGTGCGGCACAAAAGTGCGTACATGTCGTTGGTATCATCATTTTGGAGAAGCGGCGCTTTGTGTCCACCCTTCCAATATGATGATCGCCAAGGGGGTATTGCCACCGGGCTGGTCTTTGCCGTGCCAGATGGAAGTTATTAACCGATGACCAGTTTGTCATATGGTCGCTTCAGCGTGATAGGTCATCACTGACCAGTTATTTTCGGACGGTCATCATCGGGTTCTGTTTGGATTCAATCCTGATCAAATAATTCTTATATGTGTGTTGCCGCACAGTACCGCTGCAGTTGTGGGCGTATTGTGCGATCTCGCGGCAGGCAGCGTTCTTATGGACGTGACGCAGCAAGGTATTGTCGGCATGCGTGTCGGAAACCAAGCCCGTAAAGAGAATGCCGTTATCTCGCTATTGGCCGGTAATTTCATTGCAGGGATATGGTGTTAGCCGGATTTACAGTTTCAAACTACATAAAAGGAAAAAAAACATGAAAACTTCACGAATCATTCTCTACGCGCTTGCCATGGCTTCTTTAACCTTGGCTGGTTTTGCTTCAGCAGATGAGATAACCAAGGAAGGTTATCTGACCTATGCACGCAGCGATGTTGTACAGAACGGATACGGTCAATGCTGGCATACCGGATTCTGGACATCGGCTATGGCGATTACTGAGTGCGATCCGGATCTGGTAAAGAAAGACGAGCCAAAAGTGGCAGAAGCCAAGACACCTGCTGTTGTTGCGCCAGTTCCTGTCGTCGTCCCGAAAAGTATTACTTTTGTTCCGCTCACCCTGCAAGCCGACACGCTGTTTGACTTTGACAAATCAGTCATACACGCTAGCGGCCAGAAAATACTGGACGATGAAATCGTTAGCAAGATGAAGGAATATCCGCAAATTGAAACGGTACTGGTGACTGGCTACACTGACCGTATTGGCACCAATGCCTATAATCAGAAGCTATCACAGCGTCGTGCAGATGCCGTGAAGGATTATCTGGTTAGCCAAGGCGTTGCAAGTAATCGCATTGAAACTGCTGCCAAAGGCGAATCCGATCCGATTGTTTCCTGCGATAACGTGAAAGGCAAGGTCAGCGGCAAGAACAAGAAGCTGGTTGAATGCCTGCAACCCAACCGCCGCGAAGTGGTGGAAATAAAGGATCAGAAGCAGGCTCAGAACTAGCCGTCAGTTCCCAAAAAATGTTCCGCAAAAAATACAAGCCAACCAATTAACCTTTGGTTGGTTTTTTGTTTTAGGTGTGCCGAAATATCTTCCGCCCGAATGCTCCATGGTCAGGACTGGTTGAACTTTATACTTGCCGACGTGCAGACGGGAATCGTGCACTTCCTCGCCATAAACATTAGGGTAGTGTACGTGTAGAATGTAATTTTATTTTTGCTCAACATCAGTCAGGAGTTAGTACCCATGCGGTATTCTATTTTTACAATAGCTTTCTTGAGTGTTCTTGCGGGATGTGCAAGCACTCCCAAAGGCCCTAGTGTTGCGGTAATGCCAGCACAGGGTAAATCAATCGATCTATTTGTTGCCGAAGATAATATGTGCAGGCAATTTGCACAAAACTCTGTCGGAACATCGGCCAACCAGGCCGCAACAGACAGTGAAGTAAAAAGTATTGCCGCCGGCACAGCAATAGGAGCGGTTGCTGGAACTCTTGGAGGCGGGCATCAGGGCGCAGGCTGGGGTGCTGCCGCTGGAATGCTGGGTGGAGCAGTATTTGGCTCAGGTAAAGCTCATGATAGTGAGCGTGAGGCTCAGCGTCGATATGATATTGCGTATGAGCAATGTATGTATGCCAAAGGGAACCAGCTTCCTCAGGGGGGCTATTAGCAGCCCCGAGTAATTCACGCTCAACCACCAACTTCAACTCCATCTTACTTTCCCCCACCTCCGCCGCCTGCAGGGCAATAGTGGGAATTTCTGGCCAATCCTGAACGGACGCTCCTGGCAGTACAATGCGTGAAGGACAGGTCATGAAAAACCCAAAATTTTGGGTTAGGTAAATGGTCAATATGGAACGAGTGTTGAATGTGAAAACGGGAAGAAACGACCCTTGCCCTTGCGGCAGTGGAAAAAAATACAAGAAATGTTGCCAAGATAGATTTGAAGCGCCTTCTGCATCTCAAGCTATGCGGAAAAATTCCGAGGCCGCCGCGCTGAACATCCCCGCGAAGGCATCAGCACCGACAGCCGCCGAAATCAACCAGCTTGTCGCCCTGTTCAATGCCGGGAGCCATGTGGAAATGGAACGCAAGGCACGCTTGCTAGTTGAGCGGCATCCGAATTCTGGAGTTGCCTGGAAAGCGTTAGGGCTATCTCTTCAAATGCAAGGTAAAGATGCCCTGCACGCTTTGCAAAAGGCAACAGAACTTTTTCCCGATGCCGCAGCGCACAACAGCCTGGGCAATGCCCTGCTAGACCTCGGGCAGCTTGATGGCGCGGTAGAAAATTACAGCCGGGCGCTGGAGATCAAACCCGATTTCGCCGAAGCGCACAACAATCTGGGCAATGTCCTGCGCAGCATTGGGCGACTTGATGACGCAATGGCAAGCTACCGCCGGGCGCTGGAGATCAAACCCGATTTCGCCGAGGCGTACAGCAATCTGGGAGTCACCTTTCATGACCTGGGCCGACTAGCCGAAGCCGAAGCCAACTACCGATGGGCGCTGGAGATAAAACCAGATTATGCTCTGGCGCATTACAATCTGGGTAACACTCTTCAAGACCTGAGCCGACTAGCCGATGCCGATGCCAGCTACCGATGTGCGTTGCAAATCAAGCCGGATTTTGCTGATGCACATAGCAGCCTGATCTTTATTCTGGATCTGACGGTTAGTGCAGACACCACCTCTGTGCAGGAGGAACGCAAACGATGGGATGCCGCGCACGCAGCCCATTTGCTTCAACAGCGGACTCACTCCAATATTCCAGATCCCGAACGGCGGCTGCGCATCGGTTATCTCTCCGCCGACTTCAGGGAGCATTCCGCCTCCAAAGTCTTTGGCGGCATGCTGACCCGGTATGATCGCTCACAATTTGATGTCTTTGCCTACTCCAATTTCAAGGGAAAAGACGACCGATTGACCGGACTGTTCAGGCAAAGCGTGACGGCTTGGCGAAGCGTTGTCGGCTCATCGGATGAGGCGGCTGTAGAAATGATCCGGGAAGATGGGATCGATATTCTGGTGGATTTATCCGGACACACAGCGGGCAACCGTCTGTTGGTGTTTGCCAGAAAACCCGCCCCGATTCAGATCACTGCCTGGGGCTATGCGACGGGCACGGGGATGCGTGCAATGGATGTGTTCTTTACCGATCCGGTGATGGTGCCGCCGCAAGAGAAACAGTATTTCACCGAAGAAGTCCGATACCTGCCGAACGTGGTGGGAGCTTTTTTTAATGAACCTTTTCCTGACGTGAATGAACTGCCCGCCCTGTCGAATGCGATCACCACCTTCGGCTCCTTTAATCGCTTGACGAAAATATCGGCAGACGCCTACCGCGTGTGGGCTGAGGTATTGCTGGCAGTTCCCCGGAGCAGACTGATTCTGAAGACGGGAGAATTGGATGATGTGTCGGTTCGAGAAAGGGTTGTTGGACATTTTACCAAAGCCGGAGTGGAAGCAGACCGGATCATCATGCAGGGCAAGTCGTCATGGTATGAGCACATGCAAGCCTACAATCAGATCGACATTGCACTTGATCCGTTCCCTCATGGGGGTGGGGTGACGGCGCTGGAAGGGTTGATGATGGGGGTGCCGGTGATTACCTTGCGCTGGCCTACAGTGGTCGGAAGGTTATCGGCATCAATCATGACAACTCTGGGGTTGACCGACTGGATCGCAGAAACTCAGGAACAATACGTCGAGCTTGCCATTCAAAAGGCCAACGACTTGCAGTCCTTAGCTGAACTTCGACAGCAACTGCGGGGTATTTTTATTTCATCGATAATAGGCGACCAAGCCGCTTACACGCAAGTCGTGGAACAGGAGTACCGGCAACTGTGGCGCGAGTGGTGTGCTCGGTAAATTTCAACTGAGGAGGATTAATCGTTCCTGGATACTTAGTAGTGCCCCATTCGGCGATCTGCAAAAGGTTCATCCTGCATCTTCGGAAGCGGGGGGCGCCTCGGTGTTTCCCTTGAAAGATATTCGGGCGGTAAAAACAAAAAGCCACAAAAGGACATCATCCCCTTGTGGCTCTTGGTAACACTAAGTTTAAGCAGTTTTCTTACGACGTACCATGAAACCCATCAGACCCAAGCCCGCTAACAGCATGGCGTAGGTTTCGGGTTCAGGTACAGGGGCCGATATTAAAGGCAGCGAAATTTGGAGGTCAGCGGGTGCACCACAGCACTCGCCGTAGACCAGATTGAATGCGTAAGTACCGGTTGGCCCAGTGTAGACGCTCGGTGTCGTTGTGAAACTTGTTGGACCCGGAGCGCTGATTACTGTTTGTCCATTGATAACCAGCGTTAGTCCATCGTCATGTCCCGCTATGAATGATTGGCCATTCGTTACGGATACTGTGCCCTGGAAATCGAATAGAGTGTTATCGAGCGTATTGCCAAGTTGCGAGGAGCCGGTGAGGACAGTTGACCCGCTGCCGCTAGAGAGAAACTCGCCAATTGTGTAAAGCCCCCCGCTGCTAAAATTAATTGAGGGCGTGGTGAACGTCACATCCGGCGTTGTAAGCGGCACGTTTGACGGGATTGCATTTTGCGCTCCAGTCAGATCATTTTCCCAGATAGAACCGGTGACCGATGCCTGCGCAGACGTTGTTATCATTGCAATCGCCACAATTGCAACTTTCAGCGTTTGTTTGAAAAGTCTCATGATTTCTATACCTCCGTGATATGGTTTGTAGGGATAGCTCTGTCGCAACGTATTTAGTACAGCGTTGCAACGCATCTACTACAGTTTAACCATAGCACCAGAAAGGTTGTGGGGGCAATAGTCCATTCGGACTAATCCGAACTACATAGGTATTCTGACAAATTGCATAGACCATTCGGCTTATATCTCGGCGATTTTTGAAATTGTGTTGGCGTGAGAGGTAGCTACATTGAGCGGATTTTCTGTAACACTTCCGAGATAAATCCGAGACAAGCAGAAAAAAGGCCAGTACCTATGCAAGTTATTGTTTTATTGTGCGTAAAAAAATGGAATTAGTCGAAGTTCAGACCATCGAGATTGCCAGAGCTTGCCGGATTCTGCGTAAAAGAATGCCTATCTCTGAATAACTGAGTTATGGCGTAGTCTCCAAAGTGGTAAAGGACTGCATTAACCAACGAAAGCCGGTGGCGTCACTTTATAAAGACAGCGAACGTTGTATAAGTTTGAAGCTATTCTTAATGCATGCGGCTACTGAGGTCCCAGAACGCGCAGTAATTCTTCCAATGTAGTCATTCCTTGATTAACCTTATCACGACCATCCCCTATCAGCGACGATGTACCCATTTCTTGGGCGAGTTTAGTAATGTCCATGATGGTGGCATCGCTGGCGATAAGATGACGCATCTGGTCGTTGAGTGCTAGCACTTCATACAGACCAACCCGTCCGCTGTAACCACTATTGTGGCAGTGCTCACAGCCATGGCCTTTGTAAGCATTGATGACGGACTGGGTAAACAGCGTTCCAAGCCTGGCTAACATTGCGGGATCGGGTGTGACCGCCTCGCAACAGTGTGTGCATATTTTTCTGACCAAGCGTTGCGCGATAATGCCTTCGAGAGCGGTTGCAACGACGTAAGGCTTCAGGCCAAGATCAAACAAGCGGGAAAGTGTGGCTACCGCCGAGTTAGTGTGTAGAGTTGAAAATACCAAATGGCCTGTGAGTGCCGCATGGAACGCGACTTCGGCAGTCTCGAAATCGCGAATTTCGCCCAACAGAATCACGTCTGGATCCTGACGCAAGATAGCTCTCAGCACCACCGGAAAGGACAGGCCGATTTTTTCCTTTATCAGCACTTGGCCTGCTTGATCCATATAATATTCCACCGGGTCTTCGATCGTCACGTAATTTTTTGTAGGTGATGCGTTGTGTTGCAGCAGTGCATACAGCGTGGTGGTTTTGCCGCTGCCGGTTGGGCCTGTCGCCAAAATAAGTCCTTGTGGTTTGTCTACCATGTTCAGCACTTTTTGCAGATCGGTCGAGGAGAATCCCAACCCATCCAGCCCCACGATCGCTGCATTCCGGTCAAGGATACGCATCACCACTTTCTCGCCGTTGATGGTGGGCAGCGTGGAAATACGTAAATCGACGATACGCATCGGTGTCTTCACAGTGAGGCGGCCATCCTGAGGCCGCCGCCGCTCGCTAATGTCTAGCTCCGCCATTATCTTGAGACGTGATACCAAAGATTGCAGCAATTGATGCGGTATCTGAATCTTATCCACCAGCACCCCATCAATGCGATAACGCACCATCACACTCTTGGTGCGCGGCTGGATGTGGATGTCGCTGGCGCCCAGGCGAATCGCTTCAATAATTACCGCGTTGACCAGCCGGATCGCAGGTGGTTCGTTGGTGTCGCGCAGAAGTTCTTCCAGAGACTCCGTATCCTCTTCTTCGATGACGATCTCAATGCCTTCGTAAGGATCCGGGCCGGAAACAAATGTCTCCAGTTCCTTGAAGTCGATATCATCGCTCCCATACAACTCTGCGAGCTTAGTTTTGATGCTCGCCACACTGGCCATGACCGGCTGTATCTCTAGCCCGGAAACGAAGCGCAAGTCGTCAAGCAGTCCGATGTCCATCGGATCGGCCAGTGCCAGCAACAAACGCTTGCCTTCCAATCGTAACGGCACGACAAGTTGATGCTCGCAGAAGCTGCGCGGGATCAGCGAGGCAACTCCCGCATCGATCTGGAATTCTTCCAGTGAAACTTCTTCCACCAGCAATTCCTTGCTCAGGATGTCGCGGATGGCTTTTTCGGAGACCCAATCAAGCTCTAGCATTAGCTTGATGATGGGTTCCTTTTTCTGCTGTTGCAGCCGATACAGTTCTTGTACCTGCTGGCTGTTCAGCAGATTCTTTTTGTTAAGCATGATGGCCAGTTGGCTTCGATTGCTGACTGTCAGTTTGGAGAGCGCGCTGATTTCTTTGGATTTCCGCGCGTTGTCCTGCTGTAGTGTTTTGTTCTTCTGGATAAGATCGTATTGTTCCAGCGCCAGCGCTACGGTCACCCGCAAATCATCATCGTTCCACGGCTTGAGGATGAATTTGTACACGGCCCCTTCATTTATGGCCCCCATCACCGCCCCCGTGTCGGCGTGCCCAGTCAACATGATGCGAATAATCTCCGGTTTTATTGCCTTAACTTGCTTTAGCAACTCGGCCCCGTTCATGCCCGGCATCATGTAATCGGAGATCATCAAGTGGAACGCTTCTCTACGCAATAATTCTAGCGCCGCCTGTCCACTGGGAGCCGTTACCACAACATAGTTTTCCTGGCGAAATACGCGTTGCAAGGTTTTGAGTACGTTCGGTTCATCATCCACCAGTAAAATACGATAGGCGGTACTGGCGGGGCGTTCAGCCGCTTGAGTATTCTCGGCTGGGGCTGCGTCAGTAAATAAGGACGTGTAATTGGAAACGGACATGCTATGGTTTCTCCCGTTTGAGCGGCAAATGGATGGTAAAAGTTGTGCCTACATTGAGTTTGCTTTCAACTTCGATGTTGCCGCCATGCGCCGTGAAGATGTCGCGACACACTGTCAGTCCTAGTCCAGTGCCGGAGCCGACATCGCGGGTGGTATAGAACGGATCGAAGATGCGCGGCAACACTTCAGGCGAGATGCCTCTGCCCGTGTCAGAAATACGAATGACGATCTGGTTATTTTCGACGCCGCTTTGGATACGTATTTCGCCGCGCTCTTCCATCGCTTGCACCGCGTTGAGCAACAGGTTGAGGAACGCCTGGTTAAGATGTCCGGCCTTGCACAGCAATGGCGGTAATTCGCCCAGCGTCAATTTTAGCTCCGCATGACTGTTGATTTGGCTGGCAGCCACATTGCAGGCAGAGCGAATATTGTCATTAAGATCAACGATCTCATCTTCGGACTGATCCACGGTGGAGAATTTTTTCAGGTCGGACACAATTCGTGCTACGCGATCAGCACCTTCCACACTTTCCTGCAACAGCGAAGGGAAATCTTTTAGCACGAAATCCAGATCGGCAGTCTGCCATGCCGCGAGCAGTGTAGAGTTACCGCTGGACGCGACCTGTTCTGCCACACTCCGAAATTTCTGCACATAGAATTGCGCAGTGCTCAGATTGCTGCGGATGAACCCGATCGGGTTGTTGATCTCATGTGCTACTCCTGATGCCAGCTGTCCGACCGAGGCCATTTTTTCGGCTTGGTAAAGTTGCAGGTGGGCGGACTCGATGGTTTGCACCTGCTCCTTGACGCGTTGCTCCAGATTTTCGGCCAATGCTTTATAGCGCGCTTCAGAAATACTCAGTTCGGCATGTTTGCGTTGCAATTCTTCATAGTCTGTTTGCACGACTTTAATGTGCATTTCCGAAGCCATGAAGTATCTTGCACCGGAGCGCATTAACGATCCCAGTATTTCTTCGATAGCACGAACGCGCGCTTCATCGTTTGTCGATGTTTCGAGATGGCCGACGATTTCCAGATCATGGCTGAGTGGTACCTGCCTGATATTGCCCGAGAGAGGAGGTATGTTACCCATCACCCACGCGCCATCAGCAGACACTACACGAGTCGGCGCTCCCAACAGAACTGTCAACGCGGCGGACAACTTGTCAGGCACGACACCGGAAAACAGTTCGCGCAAGCTCAAGGCGCGGTCGTATGCATCAGTCCATTTTTCCAATCGACTCTCCTGTCACGGCGTTGATGAATGATTGCATGTCCATAGCGTGCGCATCGCCAAGCGAGAAGTTCTTATCCATGATCGGATAAGCCGCTTCCAACAATTTGACGAAGGTTTCGCGCACGCCCGCCCCCGTCAGTGCGGAAGCCATCACCAGTGTCCAAGGCGCAGCAGACCAGCGTCGCCGTATTTCCTCCTCGCTCAGTATATTGGGTAGATCGCGTTTGTTGAATTGCACCACGATGGGCAGTGTGTCGAAGTCTAGACCGACGCGGCGCACATTCTCTTCCAGATTTTGAAACGACTCAGCGTTATTGACTCCCTGCGAAAGTTGCGAATCTGCCACGAACACTACACCGTCGGCACGTGACAACACGGCTTTACGTGTAGAGTCATGCACCACTTGTCCGGGAACCGTGTATATTTTTAGTTTGATCAAAAAATCGGCATGAGTGCGAAAACCCAGTGGAAGCAGATCGAAAAATAATGTCCTGTCGTTTTGCGTCTCTAGCGCCATGATCTCGCCCTTCAGGTCAGGGAATAATAAGTCATGCAGTCGCATCAGATTGGTGGTCTTGCCGCTCAAAGCCGGGCCGTAATAGACCAGCTTGAGGGTTAGTTTGCGACCTGTTTCGTCGAGTTCAGCCATGCTTATTTACCCAAACTGTTCAAATCTTTTAAAGGAAAATTAACGTGATCTGGATATTTGTTTTCTATTTCCCTCATCGATAATTTGCCGACAAGTATCCAGTCTGATTCTACTCACTATGGACACGCTTGGGTTAATTTCGGCAGAAGTATCCAAGTCCTACTCATTTTGCGGTTGCCTGATAGGTAACCACACATGGAAAGTGCTACCCTTATCAATCGCGCTTTGCACATCGATTCGCCCGTGATATTTCTGGACGATGCCATAGGAAAGTGAAAAGCCCAGCCTCGTGCCTTTGCCGACTGGCTTGGTCGTAAAGAACGGATCGAAGATTTTGTGCATATGCGCTGGAGCAATACCCTTTCCCGTATCGGAGATCGCTACCCATGCCTCTTCGCCCAGTTGTCCGGTGCAGATGGTGATGATGCCGTACTTTTCAATGGACTGAGAGGCATTCATCAGAAGATTCAGGAACACCTAATTCAATTACGAGTACAGGCATTCCACCTATGTATTTGCATCTCTTGCGACGAGACAGGACAGGCTTTTATGGAAGGGAATCCCCTTCAAATGCAGAATCCTTCTTAGCCGATTTGTACCTATTCCCAACGTCAAAGCTGTGACCCAAAGTGGCCGGTTTTTGCCTGTTCGTCATCGTAGTTTCCAATGGCGGTTGTGTGGCGGCCTACAGTGTCCATTCGGCATTTTACTCGCCAATGACCGTTCTACAAATCAATAAGAGACTGACTTTTTCTTCATTGACGGCGATCTTCGACTTGCCTTGACGCAGACGCACGCTGTAAAGCCAATTCGGTCGAAAACGTTTTCAGACGAGTGCTATAGCCCATTTCGCCTGATCTATGCCCCACTCTTCGAAAGACTCATGAGATTTTATGTTGTCATTCAAAGCGGAAAGTTCAACCACTTCGGGAGGGATGAAGCACGATCTCTTGCAGTCATAAATCATTTGCACGATGGGCTGCAACAAATTATCCGGCAATACTTCTCGCACGATGGCCAATTTATCACTTTCCATGCGCACAAGCGATCCTGCCGGATAGATACCGATCCCTTTGATAAACGCCTGCACCATCCTGTTGTTGAATTGTGTGCCGCCCCATTGGAACAATTTTCCTAACGCTTCGGCAGGCGGTATTCTTTTGCGATAGACACGAATCGAGGTAATTGCGTCATAGACATCCACGATGGCGATCATCTGACCATGAAGGCTGATTTCATCACCTTCCAGCCCGTGCGGATAGCCTGATCCATCATGACGCTCATGGTGTTGCGCGGCTGCATTGAAAGTGATCTCGCTGATGCCTTTGACATCCTTTAGCAGCTTGGCTGTATGAACTACATGACTTTTCATGATCTCGAATTCTGCGTCATCCAGCTTCTCCGGCTTGTTCAATATTCGCCCCGGCACTAGCGCTTTGCCCACGTCGTGGAGAAATCCGCCCAAAGCAATATCCTTGATTTCATCGCGCGGCAAATCCAGCACCCGTCCGAACGCAACCGCCAAAGCGGCCACAGCAACCGAGTGTTGAAAGGTATATTCATCGACAGTCTTCATTTGAGCCAACGGCAATAACGCCGAGGGAAAGCGGAACATCGAACTAATAATGTCATCGATCACTGGTTCGCATGGTTCCAAAGTGATCTGCTTGCCGAGCCGCACATCTCTCATCATGTCTTGCATCAATTTGTTGGCATTGGCATACAAATTTATTGCGTGCTCAAATTCCTCGGCAGGAGAAAGCCTGACGATAACGCTCGGCAGGAAATCGATTAGGTCGGCTAACGACTCCTCTATTTCTCCGACTTCGACCGTTCCCGTATCCGCAACCCTCACATCCGCCCCAAGGGCAGTGTCGATATAAACTTCTGCGACACCCGTTCCAAGAATCCTGTTCAGTGTGGCGGCCTCATCGACCTTGAAACGATTACGTGCGAAAGGATGATCCATCCAGCCGCAGTTAAGGTCGTGGATGTACATGCCTATTTCAAGTTGGTCTATGGGTATCTTTTTTATCATTTTCGCTACGGCAGATGACTTGAATTAACGAATTGCTTTGCGGATAACTGCACGCCACGGCCACGCCGCTTTCGACGGTGTTCGCAGGGTATTGCCTAATGCAGGAAATCCAAAATATAACCTTACAATATAAATGGGTACGGGGCAATGGTTTTGATCGCTCGTTTGATCGTACGACACGAGAGGGGGCGGAAAATGGGATTCGCCTTGTTCAAAGGCGATGCAGGCAATAATACGGCTTAGATATTTATGGCGTCATCTATGCGGAATTATCCTGAGTGGCTGTTTGTGGCACAGGGCCGATTACTACGCTAAACGATCTTTCAAATCTCTAATTTTATCGTTAAGTGAACGTCCGGAATGCTGATAGCGGACGCCAACAACCAATTATTTCATCAGGTATTCGCAGGATAAACTAGAAGCGGATCACACAACCAGAGGCCCGTTGTAATCGTCGTCGTTGAGGTTGGCGGCGGTGGCCCCGGATGAAACGTTGGAGAGTTGGCGCTCGTGATCTGACTGAACCCGCAATAAGGTCATGATGCAATTTTCAAGGTCGGTGTATTCGTTATGTCCGGTACCATATTGATCGGCATCAGAATAAAAAAACTGGCAGCGATAGCGACCCGCATTAATTTTGCACACCACGAAATTTGCACCACGTTCATTCCAGTAGAATGTTGGACATGCGGTCAAATCTTCTGGATCGGCGCCGAGCTGCAATTCGCTGTCGGCCAACTGCAATGGTACGAGCTTGTCATAACGACTAAGAAGCAGGGCGGAAACCAGTTTCTGCTCGGCTTCGGTAAAATCGGGAATGGCGTTCATGTTCATGTCTGTGCCCAAGGTAGTCCATCGAAGCGCCAGCCGTTGATGGAGTTGCGGTGATAGTTTTCGTTCAAGTCGCCTTCAAAGCCATGCTGTACATTGTACACCTCGGTTAACCCTGCTTTTTCCAATGCCAGTCCCGCATCCACAGAGCGTCGCCCCGAGCGGCAGATCAGCACGACCGGACGGTTTGCGCTCGCGGCTTTTCTCACATGGGCGACGAAATTCGGGTTGATTTCCCAATCAGGGCCATCCACCCACGGAATCAGCATCGAGCCTTGCGGGTGGCCAACGAACATGTGTTCAATTTCGCTACGCACGTCTATGAATACCGCTTCCGGATTGGATTTTAGGAATTCATGAGTTTGCTTGGGTGTCAGGTGTTGCATGGCGATGTTCCGGGATCAATGCATGGCGGCAATTATAGACGTTTTCCTAATTGATAGACATCAAAAACGCCAGCGCCACAAGTGTTTTATATATGCCAAATGGTTATATACATTTAACAAATAAGTATTTTATAGATTGGTATAACTTCGCTAGACTGCGATTCAACAAGTTGGCATGTATCTTTTTTCAACGAACAATTTTCATAATACGGAAGGGAAGGTGGTTTATGTCCAAGCTAATAAGGAACGGTCAGGTCGTACCAGATGGATGGAAGATATTGCGCCTTGCCGATGGCGATACCTCTCAGGATGTCAGACTGCCGGTGGGGCCGGTGATAGTACCCATGTCAGTATGGAAAGTGCGCCGACGCGAGTTGATACATCGTGAATCTGAACATGGCTGGCCGCTCGGCATTTGGCTTGCGGCAGACGAAAATCCGCAAGCTATCGAGCGTGACATAGACGACTTCAGTGTGGTCGCCATCGAACTCGACAAATTCAGGGACGGCAACAGCTACTTGATCCCGCGTCTGCTGCGCGAACGTTATGGCTACAAGAACGAATTGCGCGCAATAGGCGATGTGCCGCAGGACAAGTTGTCCTATCTGCACCAGATTGGTTTCGATTCCATCGAACTCCGAGTCGGCAAACAAATTGGTACCGCGCTCACCAGACTGTTTGATTTTAGCCAGGTTGCAGTCCAGCCCAAGTTGTTGGCAGCCTGAGGTGCCTCGAAATGACAAATGGATGCTACTGCTAAGCCCTATTGAGCTTGCATTCCCCGTGCTCTTGAAAGGGGGAAACACCGTATGGCGGTTTTGACTTAAGCGTAGCTCGCCAGTTTTGTTTTGCTGCGCCTATCCCCGAGGTCTTGCCT
The DNA here is from genome assembly GCA_964480365.1 of uncultured Gallionellaceae bacterium. Classification (GTDB taxonomy): domain Bacteria; phylum Pseudomonadota; class Gammaproteobacteria; order Burkholderiales; family Gallionellaceae; genus CAIQPV01. The sequence goes on along the minus strand of CAYZPM010000034.1, from coordinate 2,646 downwards.
CGGGGATAGGCGCAGAAGAGAGAAGCAATTTATTTTGCCAAACCAACTATGAATTCTGATAACGATTTGATGTCAGCGTCATTCGCGCCCAGGCCTCTAGGTGGCATACTTGCATTTCCAAGTTTCCAACCAAACGTGCCGCCCTTGGTAATATTGGCAGCGATTTTGCTGGCGGCTTCTTTATCTCCCTTGTATTTCTTCGATACATCCATCCATGCCGGCCCCACTAGTTTATTGTCAATTGTATGGCAAGCACCACACTTAGCCTTGCCCACAGCTGGCATATCTACTGCCAGTGAGGATCCAGCAATAACCAGACCTGCTGTTGCAACCATGCTTACGAAAATTGATTTCATGTTCTCTCCATATAAATAAAAAGTTGGGATTTTCATTACTCATCAGGATTCAATTAAGTCCGCCTGATTTACTTTTACACATTTTTTGCATTACCTACAGGATACGGCGCTCGACTCTCATTGGCTGATGAATCCGGGAGCGATAAATTAATGCAGGAAAGTCCCGGACGGTCGGATTGCTTAGCGCTGTTCAGTTGTTTTTTGCCCCCTGATTTACCCATTTATTCAATATATCAACTTTGTCCTTGGGAAGCCCACCTTTGATGCCAAATGGCATGCTGATAGCCGGATCGGCATGCCCGCTAACGAGCACGTTCAAAGTGCTCGTCAAGCTGTTGCCGGGCGTGATGACCGGGCCGAACTTGGTGCCTTTCATCAGGCTTTGGTAAGTGCGCAGATCCAGCCCGCTTTTCTCATACCCTTTTCCTCCGGGAACGTGGCAACCCATACAATAGTCATCAAGGATAGTGCGTACATCAGCCTTGAAGCTGATCTCTTTTTGCACAGTGGTGATGTTTTGCGCCAAGGCTGGCAGTGAAAAGGCTGCTAGTAAGACACCGCCTAGTAAGATTTTTGTTTTCATGCTATTACCTTAGTTGTAGACGTTAATTAACACCCGTCGCCTTTAGGCATGGGTAACATTGTGCTTGGCTACGAAGTTTATCTCGATTCGAATGCGTATAGTTTGGGTTAGAATCATTAGCGAAAAACAGGAAAATTGGATAGCCTAACACTTTCGCTATTAGGCGCAATGTTTGGGTTGGATGTCTATAACCACATTAGGGGGGGCGATATAGTCAAAATGGGGGGGCATTGGGCTTACTTTCGCATCGCTTTTTCGGCAGGCGTCATCGCTTCGATATAGGCCGGGCGCGAGAACAAACGCTCGGCATATTTCATCAATGGCGCGGCTTCCTTTCCTAACTGGATGCCATAATGATCCAGCCGCCACAGCAGCGGAGCAATGGACACGTCCAGCATGGAGAACTCGTCACCCAACATGTATTTCTGTTTGGCAAACACTACCGATATTTGCGTCAGATTATCTCGCACCGTCTGACGAGCCTTGTCCGCCACCTTTTGCTGGCCGTGTTCGATGGCGTCGATATGGCAGAATAACTCTTTCTCGAAGCGGTGCAGGAACAGGCGGGCGCGGGCGCGCATCGCCGGGTCGGCAGGCATCAATTGCGGGTGAGGGAAGCGCTCGTCGATGTATTCGTTGATGATGTTGGCTTCATACAGCACCAGATCGCGCTCTACCAGTACCGGCACCTTATTGTGAGGGTTGATCACCGCGAGATCTTCCGGCTTGTTGAGCATGTCCACATCGATAACTTGAAAATCCATGCCTTTTTCAAACAGTACGAAACGGCAACGTTGGCTGAACGGGTCTGTCGTTCCCGAGTATAGCGTCATCATAGCGCGGCTCATCCTTTTATCAGGTGGTTGCGACCTACTATTTCCGTGACATTATTTTTTCTGGCCCTTAAATGTGAATACGATTTGTCATCTGTGAAATTACCGCTATAGCACAATGAGCATAACCGCCCAGCTTGAGAAATGTTTAGTTGCTCGATTTTTTGGTTCGTCGTCATTTGTTGTGTCTCCTCATCTTCTTCATCGCAATAATGTTCAGCCGTTGAGTATCGTTGTTGGGCTGATCGAATAAATCTGTGTTCCCTAACTAATAAATGGCTTGCAGTGGCGCAAGCAAGGGGATAAATCAATATGGTTGAAACAGCATATGATGATACACTAATATAGTGGCTTGTCTAGCCGATTATCGAAATGCAAGGTGAGCAGGCGTGCGCATGGTAGTCGTCCAGCGCAGTAAGAATGGTTGGCAGAATCGGCAAGGGTTCGACAAGCAAGGTAAGTTCCGCTTAGCGGAACCACTCATTAAGTCGGTTTCCGCGTTGGGTTCGGAACATCGCGGATAATTTTTATATTTTGCAATATCCGCTTTGGTGAAGCTCAACATCGCAGTGCGTTCAGTCAACGTGGATGGAGCGTTACAGTGGCAACAAATGCTCCTGACAGTGCAAAGAAAATGCGGATAGTGTTTGACGGACTTCTCATCCTTTGCTATAGTCTTACTCCTCCTGACGCGGGGTGGAGCAGTCTGGCAGCTCGTCGGGCTCATAACCCGAAGGTCGTAGGTTCAAATCCTGCCCCCGCAACCACTAAATTTTCTAGCGACGCAAGAAGCTATTTAAAATAGTAAAAATGTCAGCCGTTCTTTAAAAGTTTACAGACAACCGACGAGTGTGGGTATGTGTGCTCGGGTGTT
>CAYZPM010000033.1:0-41540 GCA_964480365.1 uncultured Gallionellaceae bacterium | reverse complement strand
TTTGGTTGACTACAACGGCTTCTGCCTTAGGGTCTGGTACTGGCACAACTGAGACGTTCATAATCAGGGCAAACCAACACGAATGCAAATTTTTACGCAAAACAGTTCTTGACAAAAATCAACCGCAGATTACGGATGTCCTTAATACTATTGGTGGCGATTTGCCATGTCCGCCAGGGGTAATTGAACGGTGAACTGGGTTTTATCTGGTTCGCTCTGAACTGTGATGAGACCGCCTAATTGTTGCACGATTTGATAGGTCACCCATAGTCCTAATCCGCTTCCTCCCTCGCTCAATGAGGTGAAGGGTTCAAACAAGTAAGATACTTTTTCTTGCGGAATGTGGGAGCCGTCGTTGAGCACTTCAATAAAGAGGTGGGCGCCATCACGATAGAGGTGAAGATGCACATGCCCATGTTGTTGCGTGGCATTGAAGGCGTTCAGCAATAGGTTGATGATGACCTGACGTATCAGAGTGGAAGATATTGGCTGAGCGTCGATGATGTCGATCTCGCGGGTGAAATGGACGTGATTCTTTTCTGTATCAAGTTGTACCAAAGTGCAGATATCTGCTACGTCGTTCAGATCGAAGGGACGGCTTTGCGCTTTGGCCTCTACCAGTAAAGCGGCTACCGTTTCCTTGATTTGCAGTAACCCGCGCTCCAGTATGGAAAGCGTTTTTAGCGTGAAGGGGTCTTGTTCACCATGACGCTTGAACGTGCTGATCGCATTGAGCATGCCGCCCAAGGGATTATTGATCTCGTGCGCAATTCCCGCTGCCAGGCGACCAAGTGCCGCCAGCCGATCCGAGGTGATGACTTGTTGTTGCAGGCGTTCTTTTTCCTTAAGTTCAGTGAGCATGGCCTTGAACGATTTGGCCAGCTGCCCGATTTCATCTTTTGATTCTTTCATCTCGATCTGGTCTGGTTCAGGTAGATTAGTAATCCTGCTTATGGTATCAGACAGTTTCAACAACGGCGCGGCCATTCGCTGCCTCCATCCGAAGTATGTCCAAGACGATGATGAAGTGGAGATAACTTGCAAATGCAATTTCTATACCATTCAGAATCGTGCCCAAGAATCTGGCTGCCGCGAGTATCTCCCTTTGAAACTTAAACAACAGGGAAGCGTTGCCAGAATGGCATTACCGAATGGTAGCGGCTGGCATTACCGTCCAGTGTTAATGCGGGAGGTTGACGTTTCATGTGCAGCGTTCACTAAACAGTCTTAATGTGATCGGTTGTAAGGAACACACTCTTTATGTTTCATTAATTCTTAAACTCTCTGTAATTTTATGGCAACAGAGCGCTGCTAATCTGATTCCGTAATTTAACCATACGGAGACGACGATGTTAAATTTGCTTGAGCAACAACATCTGCCGCATAGCAGGCTCACCATAGGCATGGCGAGAACCGTGACAGAAATTGAGGAAGCGCAACGCCTGAGATACAAGGTATTTGCCGAAGAGATGGGGGCCAGCCTGGCCAGTGCTCATGAAGGAATAGATCGCGACATTTTTGACAGCTATTGCGAACATCTTCTGGTGCGAGATAACGTAGACAACAAGGTGATCGGCACTTACCGTATTTTGCCTCCAGGCTGCGCGCGGGCCATCGGCAGCTATTACTCAGAAACAGAATTCGACCTGACACGTTTGGCGCATCTGCGCGACCGAATGGTCGAGGTTGGCCGTTCCTGTGTGCATATGAATTATCGTGACGGCGCGACCATCACCCGGCTTTGGGGCGGCCTTGCCGAATACATGTGCAAGCATAATCATGAATATCTGATCGGTTGCGCCAGCATCGGCATGAAGGATGGCGGACATTACGCGGCCAGCGTTTACAACAAACTCCACAAACAGTACGCAGCGCCTGCCGAATACCGCGTATTTCCACGTTGTCGGCTGCCGTTGGAGGCATTGGATCAAACCCTGGATGTCAGTATCCCCCCGCTGATTAAAGGCTATTTACGCCTTGGAGCTTATATCGGCGGCGAGCCGGCATGGGATCCCGATTTCAATACTGCTGACCTGTTCATCATGTTGCCCATGTCCAGGTTGAGCGCGAAATACGCCAAGCACTTTATCCGCTAGGGAAACACGGATTAATTCGTCATCCCCGCGTAGGCGTGGATCCAGTGCCTTTATTTAACTGGATTCCCGCCTGCGCGGGAACGACAAAACCGAATAAGTCTGCGTTTCCCTAGCCGGGACATTTACTGACAGTGACTTGGAAAATTATTTCATGACAAGGCCTGACAAGTGACGAAGAGATAAATCATGGAAAAACAGCCAGAGGCGCGCGTGCTATCGAATGAAAACGGCGCTGGGGTGACAAGGATGCAGGAAGAAATGCGCGGCATGGAAAATTCCGGCAAGCAACAATTACAGGATATTTCGCGTTTGCGCATCGAACGTAACAGGGTAGCCAGGCATGCGCGCTGCGCGACCATGCATATGAAATGAATCCGATCCAGAGTCATCTTTTTGAACCCGTGATTAATATTTCCTTAACAAAATGTTAATAATTGTTAAATATTTTCCTGCCATGCTGTTGCCATGAAACAAAACGTTACTCTCCATTTTTGCGTTGGTCAGCGATATGTCATGTAGGCAGCCGGATTGCCCAACAATGGGTGCCTACATCCTGAACGATGCATCCAAAACTGTCATTTTTGCATCCTTAAGATGACACAAGTCCGATCAATATTCCTTTCTGATATCCATCTCGGAACCAAGGTGTGCCAAGCAAGTCGTTTACTTGAATTCCTGAAAGAATATTCAGCCGAGAACATTTTTTTGCTCGGTGATATTGTTGATTTATGGGCGATGAACAGAGGAGCCGTTTACTGGACACCTGCCCAGAATACGGTTGTGCAAAAACTTCTGCGGCGTGCGCGGCACGGTGACAAGATTTTTTTTATTCCCGGCAACCATGATGAGGCCATGCGTGAATACGTGGGCACATCGTTTGGCGATGTTGTTGTTGCCAGCGAGATTGTCCATATTGCCGCTGACGGGCGCCGCTATCTGTTATTGCATGGCGATGAATTCGACCAAGTGACGCGTCATCACAGATGGGTGGCCATCCTGGGCGATAAGTCCTATGACATGCTGGTGAGCCTGAATATATATTTATCCTGGCTGCGCAGGACGTTCCGGCGACCGGGATACTGGTCCCTCGCCGGTTATGCCAAGCGCAAGATAAAAACCGCCGTGAGTTTTATTTTCAATTTCGAAGACTCAGTTCTTCGTCATGTGCGTGAGCGCAAGCTGGATGGCGCAATTTGCGGCCATATCCATTGGCCGATGAAAAAGGAAGTTGATGGACTTTCTTATTTGAACTGCGGTGACTGGGTGGATAGTTGCTCCGCAATTGTCGAGCATTTCGATGGACGTATGGAGCTTGTTGCATGGAATGCAATTCAAAATCCGGCCTTATAATCAACAAAAGAAAAGTTATGGAAAGTCCGCACAAAGGCAAAACTGGGTTCAGGCGTTTAATGAATGCACTTCATTATTCTCTCGCTGGCATCAAAGAGGCGCATCGGAATGAGGATGCCTTTCGCCAAGAAGTGTTGTTGGCGGCCTTCCTGTTGCCACTGGCGTTCTGGCTTGAACCGGCAGCCATCGGGCGCGTACTAATGATAGGCAGCGTGTTGCTGCTGCTTATCGTGGAGTTGCTGAATTCGGCCATAGAAGCCACGGTTGACCGTATTTCGCTGGATGATCACAGGCTCGCCAAACGCGCCAAGGACATCGGCAGTGCAGCGGTGCTCATTACGATTATCAACTTGGTGCTAGTCTGGATGTTGGTACTGCTCGGTTGACATGATTCCAAATAATCCATTAGCCCGTCATTCTCGCGCAGGCGGGAATCCAGCAAAGACAAACATCCCGCGAAGCGAACAAAACCGCAATGTTGTCCCGCTTCGCGAAATATTTTTTATCATCTGGATTCCCGCCTGATGAACTACCTAGCCATTCGACTAAGCTGGCAAAGAACGCCAGCAAAGTCGCTGGTTATGCACGGGAATGACGCAGTTTTGTGCTAATGGACTTTTTGGATGATCGCTATCCATCAACACTACGGACACACGAGATGAAAATCCTGTTCATATCCGACGTTTATTTTCCACGCATCAACGGCGTTTCCACTTCCATAGAAACCTTCCGGCATGAACTCCGCGCACTCGGGCACACGGTGCATCTGATCGCGCCGGATTATCCCGGCTCCAGTTCCGATGAAAGTGACATCATGCGGGCGCCATCCCGTCAACTGCCATTCGATCCGGAAGACCGGCTGATGAAATTTAGCTGGGTGATGGAGCATATCGAGAAACTGAGCAACGAATATTACGACATCATCCACATCCAGACGCCTTTCGTGGCACACTATCTCGGCATCAAACTATCCCGTTTGCTTGATATTCCCTGCATAGAAACTTATCACACCTTCTTCGAAGAATATCTTCATCACTACATTCCATTTTTACCCAGGGCCATGCTGGGATCGGTGGCTAGGCGATTCTCACGCCATCAGGGCAATAGCCTGGATGGCATGGTGGTTCCTTCACGCCCCATGATGGAGGTGTTGCGTAACTATGGCGTGACAACTCATGCGGAGGTCATCCCGACTGGGCTTGAACCGGAAAGTTTTGTGCCGGGCAATGGCGATGAATTCCGCAAGAAATACGGCATTACGCAGGATCGCCCAATGCTGCTTTTTGTCGGGCGCGTCGCGCACGAAAAGAATATCGGTTTCCTGCTGCATGTGGCTGACCGCGTCAGGAAGGACATTCCCGAAGTGTTGTTGCTGATCGCGGGCGCAGGCCCGGCGCGTGAAGGATTGGAGCATGACGCCAGCAAATTGGGTCTGTCCGACAATGTCATGTTTATCGGCTACCTTGATCGCCATACCGAACTCAATAGCTGTTATCACTCGGCGGATATTTTCGTGTTTTCATCGCGGACGGAAACTCAGGGGCTGGTACTGTTGGAGGCGATGGCGCAAGGTGTGCCTGTAGTTTCTACCGCCGAAATGGGCACCCGTGACGTACTGAGCGAAGGTGCCGGCGTCTGGATTGCCAAAGAAGAACTGGAAGATTTTTCCGGCAAGGTCATCAAGATGCTTGGAGATGCAGGAGTCAGAGCACAACTTGGCGAAGCTGGGCGCGAGTATGCACACGGATGGTCGGCAGGCAAACAGGCAGAGCGCATGCTGAATTTTTACCAGTCTGTAATTGAATCCGGGAACGGCGATCAAAGAAACCACCGCAACGACGACTTGCGAAGGCAATGATTGATCTCCTCCGAAGAATTCAATAAGTCACTGCTTGGTTCAACAGTGCCATCATCGGGATGTCCAGCCGCGTGATGTTTTGTTCATTCAGGAAGCGCTCCTCGTTCTTGGTCAACTCTCCTTCGATAAGTGCCCAGTGTTTTTCGGATGAGCGCTTCATGATCTGGAGCGCAAAAATGCGCTCCAGTTGGGAGGCGAAGCGGCAGCCGATGAACAGGAAGTTTTTGCCGACCCTGCGCTGTTGCACGATTTCCGGGATTGGCGTCTGGATGTCAATCTCGGTCAGTATCTCGACGTAGTCTGAGTCTGATACGATGTAGTTATTGGCTGGGCTGAAGGAGCCAAGAGGGCGATACAGTAACGTCTGCCATTTTGCTGCCATTGCCGCATCCGTCAATTCACCTTGTGCCGTGTAGTAGCGCACCCATTCACCCTGATGTTCGGCCTGGCTCACGCCTTGCACTTGCCCCCAATCCGGATGTTGCGCCAGTGCGAGTTGCATCGCATCGTCGTACCATGCATCCACCACCAGCGGCAGTCTGTGCAGCGAGGCGATGAATTCGTGAACGTCGCTGGGAACGGATTTGCCCTCAAAAGCCGTCTTCATCAGTCCGACCAGCGTCTTGCGATGCTTGAAGTTCTCGATGTATTGAGCCGCACCTGTCAAGTTTTTGCGTAGCTTATGCGACACGGTAACACGCTCGGTGAGCTTGGCGACCAGTTGCAGAGGGTCGGCGGGATGCGCTGGCGGCGTAGACGCTCCAGCCCAGACGCCATTGCCGAGATAGGGGATGATCTGTCCCGCTTCCAGTCCCGACAGGATTTCATTGATTGCGTTGTTGTTCGGCATGGTGATTCCCTTAGAGATAAATTTCCGCACCTGCGCCCACATTGATTGAAGCATCTTTCGCAGTCTTTACGATGAAGGCGATCTGGTCTTCGGTGAGGTGCGTATGGAAAGGCAAGGCGATGGCGCGGTCAGCCACCTTTTCGGTGACGAAACAGTTCCCTTTGCGCCAGCCCTGCTCGATGTAATAACGCTCCAGATACAGCGGATGGCTATACAACTCGGCTTCGACTCCTGCGGTGTGCATGTCATCGACGATGGCGCGACAACTGCTGTGCGAAAAGCGTGTGCCGAGATGCACGGTGTACAGGAACCAGTTCACCTCATCCACATCCGGCGCATGATAGGGTGGCTTGATGCCCTCGAACGATTTGATCTGGTCTTCGTACCACAGCGCGATCTGTTTGCGCTTGGCGAGGATTTCGTCTGCGCGCTGAAGCTGAGCGATGCCAAGTGCGGCGGTCAGTTCGCTGATGCGCGCATTCAGCGGCAGCAGGCGCGAAATGCTGACAGAGTAACGTTGCTCTGGCTGACGGTCGCGCAGGTAGCGCAACGCGCGGGCGAAATCCAGATCGTCAGTGACGATCATCGCGCCTTCGCCGCAACACAGGGCGGAAGGCTGCGAGAAATCGAAAATCGCACAGTCGCCAAATGTACCGACTACCTGTCCGGCATAGCGCGAACCGATGGATTCGGTGCAGTCTTCGACCAGGAACAAATCATGCTGCGTTGCCAGCGCGCGCAAGGCGCGCCAGTCCGCAGGGTGGCCGTTGGTGTTGCCTGCCAGGATGGCCAGGGTTTTTTCCGTTATTTTTTCAGCTGCCTTTACTGGCGCCAGGGTGCCCGCCCAGTAATCAATATCGGCGAACACCGGCGTGGCACCCACTAGCGAAATGCCGCGTGCGATCTGGTGCCATGAATGCGCCGAGGTGACGACCTCGCTGCCCGCACTGATTTCTTTCGCTTGCAGACATAGCCACAGCGCCAGCGACGAACCGGACACCGCCACTGCGTGCTTGCGCCCAAGCCATGCGGCGAACGCGCTTTCGAACGCTTCGACCAGCGGCCCCTGGCTTAAGCGCGGCGAGCACATCGCTGCCTCCACCATTTTCAGTTCCGCCTTGGAAATGTCGGGGTCGGATAGCCTGATCAGGTCGTCTGCCATGTCATTCCACTTCAGCCACGATCACGCCGTCCGCGCATTCCAGCCGGTTGGTCAGGCGGATGCAGGTTTCGCTGCGATCCATCAGGTAAAGATGATACTTGTCGCTGGTACAGTACGGCGTGGCATCCATGTCCCCTGCGCTGCAACGCACGAAAGTGATATCAGGGAACATGCCGCGCAACCCCGGTACCAGCGGATTGCCGGTCGCCATCAACGCCTTGATCGAGGTTTCGATGGCTGTGATCTGAGTTTCGTTCATAGGCATGATGGATGACCTCACTCGCGGTTCACGTGGCGTGCCTCGACCGTGATCGGCAAGCGAGTGTCCGCCGCCATCTCCGGCAATTCGAGTTGCCAGCCGTTGGCCAGCGTCACGATGCCGCCCCACATTGCGGGATTGGTCATGGAAACGATGGGCTCTTCCAGATCCTTCTTGGGTGCGTAGACAGAGGCTACGCCCTTGGCATTCTTGCGGATCATTACTTTCATGGTGCGTTCCTTTCGGGAATATAAATTATTTAGTAGGTGCGAATTCATTCGCACATGATTTAATTGCGCGTGCGAATAAATTCGCACCTACATTGGTTAATCCTTCACGGCCAGAAAACCCGCTCTTCGTCCGGCAGCAAAATATCCAGCGCAGCATTCAATGTATCCACCACGCTATGCAATACCCAAGTGCTGTACTCGTGATCTTTGCGGTACAGCAACCAGTGCGGCTTGAGGTATTTCAGTAGCGCGATATCTATGATCCCGCCCGCCGGTTCCACATTGCGTGAGCAACACGGACTCTCGATGCGGTAGCCGTGCTCTTCTTCATCAGGAACAACCTGCGGCGTGACGTAGCGGTAACGCTCGCGCTGCGCCAGAGCGCGTTCGATGCGCTTGTGGTCGAGCTGGTTGGGATGAGCGAACATGGCATTGCCTATGCAGGCGCGATCTCTGGTTCCAGGCAGCCGACCACCTTGCCGCCGGGGAACTCGACCAGGTAAATGGGCGTATTTGACTCTTCGTGCATGCCAGTCTGTACGATTTCGCCGCATGTGCCGCTGGCGATCAGCAGCGCATCCAATTCCGTGCCCGGATAACTGCCGTCGTTGATCAGGTCGGTTAACGCGACCACAGGTTGCCCCCATTGGTACTTCGGCTGTCTGATATCAATCATGTCGAACACCTCCATAAATCCATTTTTCGGGCGAATTGCGGCGTCGCGTGCTCGCTCATTCCTCGCCTATCAACTCGATATGTCTCGTCATTCGCTGCGCGGCTCCTTGCACTTCATCCCGAAAAAGTGAATTTCTGGAGGTGTTCATGCGTCCTCGCTTTCTGCTTCCGGTTCAAATTCCAGCAATTCCCGTGAGCGCATTCCTACCATCGTGCCGCGTTCGTAAAAGTCCACGCCATAGATATAATACTGCTGCAAGAAGGTGCCAATGCTGGCGACGTAGCCGACATCGCCCTTCTTCACTAACAAATCGCCAATATCTCTGCCTCTATAAGTTCCGTCGTTGCGGATATTGAAACGCGCCACGACCTTTTCGCCGTAGTCATACAGCGGCGGGCCGTCCAGTTCGACGATATCGCTGTCGCGGCTAATTTTGCCCATGTGACCTCCGTCCGGATTCGCTTGCGTTCATAACATTTTCCATCAGGCGCATCAGCGCCATCTCCTGCACCATCGTATCTTCGTCCTGTGCCATTTCGCTGAGGTAATCGTCGGCTATGCGGTGCGCAACTTCATAGCGCACCCGCCAGTCTGCATCGTGGCGCAGCAAGACCAACTGCGGATTCGGCAAGCGCTTGGCGACAGCTAGACGCACACCGCCATCGGGGTCGCTTATCATCGCCGGAAGCAGGCTCTCATCTATCCGGCTGACCACCACGTCGCGCACGCTGCTATCCGGATCGCGCATCATCAGCGCCAGCATGCCCTTTGGCAATCGTTTGGCCACCACGGTGCGCACGAAATAATCGGCGTCATGCATCATCGGATCCAGGTCGTGCGGCGGCAGTTTCGACGCCACGCGGATGCGCACCTCGCGGTCAGGATCGTTGCGCATTTCCAGCAACTGGCGTTGCGGCAGACGCAACACCACCATACTGCGCACCGTCTCATCAGGGTCGTGGCGCAAACGCGACAAGTGAAACACGTCCAGATATTTCGATGCGATCGCGCGCACTTCAAAATACGGATGAGTGATGTACTGTTGCGCCAACTCAGGATGCTGCCAAAAAAAACGGTCTATGCGCTTGGCGTAGCGGTCATGTACACAGACCAGCATCGGCTTGCATCCGCCTTTGGCGAGCAGGGCAGAATTTTCGCAGGTACTACACTCCACCTGCTTGCCTTGCCAGTCCAGCGTTTCGAGCGGGTCACTCATTACATCATGGCATTCAACTCAATGCCTGCGTTGAATGCTGGCAATGCTGACCGTAGCGTGTTGCGGCGGTGTACCGGCTCCGGCGCTGGAACTGCTGCACGCACATGACTGCGCATTCGGGTTAATGAAACTCAATCCGGTGGCCATCGTCGTGTCGGCGAAGTCAACCGTCACGCCTTCCAGCAGAATGCGGCTCTCGGCGGGCAGAAATACTTTGATGCCGTTGCTGTCCAGTACCGCGTCGCCTTCCAGAGGAGCGGTTTCCACGGTGAAACTGGAATTGAAACCGGAGCAGCCGCCGGGCGTAACCACCAGCCGGAATCCTGAACCCGTCGTGCCGCCGTTGAAGCGGATCATGCGGCTGATGAATTTTGCTGCCTTGTCTGTGATGGTGATATTCATGGTGTATCCCCTATGCCGCAACGTAGCGCGGGTAACTTTTGTCTATGATGCAGGTGTCGTCCACCGGGCAGACGGACACGCACTGCGGCTCGTCGAAGCTGCCGATGCACTCGGTACACTTTTCCGGCTTTACGTAAAACATGCCGCTTTTTTCATAGATAGCCTGATTGGGGCATTCCGGTTCGCAGGCTGAACAGCCGGTGCAATAGGTATCGTCAATTTTATATGCCATGTTGTTTCTCCTTTAAAAATTTTACGTAGGGTGGGCTATGCCCACCATGTCGGGCCGAGCCCGACATACATATTTACGCTGCTAAATAAGCGCCTTGCCGAATCACCGCATCACCACGCACCTGATGGACGATCTCGCCTTTCGCCACACGCTCGCGATACTCCGCAAACCAACTCAGCGCCGCTTTCTCAATGAACTCGTGCGCATATTTCTCCACCGGCTCGATCCCCGCTTCCTTCAACTCATCACGCGGGCAGGCACCGATCTTTGCTACCAGCACCGCGTGGCAATCGTTGATGGCGGTGACGATGGAGGGGAGAACATCGTCTTCGCCCCAGCCACCCTGGCAGTAGTGATCCACGCGGCGGTGGCCGATGAAAGCGGTGCCCGTCGCCGAAACTTCATAAATCTGAAATTCGTGCGCGTGGCCGAAGTGTTCGTTGACTTTGCCATTGCCCTTGGTCGCCACCGCCACCAGCACTTTCATGCCGTCGTCAGCGCCTTGTGCGGCCAGCGCGGCCTTCTTTGCCGCCACCTGCGCTGCACGTTGCGCTTCGACTTTCTGCTGGTAGGCGCGGCGTTTGTCGAGGTCGTAGACCACGTCCATTTTTTCGACTTTATCCAGCGTGAACTCATCGCTGCGGTCTTCGCCCAGCAGTCCTACCGCATCGGCACGGCACTGGCGGCAATGGCGCATCAGGTTCGCGCCGCCCATGCAGGCATCCTGCACTTCCTTGAGTTCTTGCGCCGAAGGCCCGCGCTGACCGCTAAGACCGTACACCGTGCCATGTTCCGCTTCGGATATCAGCGGCATGATGTTGTGCAGGAACGCGCCGCGCGCTTTCACCGCCTTGTTCACTTCGATCAAGTGCTGATCGTTGATACCGGGAATCAACACAGAATTGACCTTGGTCAGCACGCCGCGCGCGGTGAGCATTTCCAGACCAAGCATCTGGCGCTCGGTGAGGATTTGCGCCGCTTCGCGACCATGGATGCGCTTATGGTTGTAGAAAATCCACGGATAGATTTTTGCGCCCACTTCGGGATCAACCATGTTGATGGTGATGGTCACATGGTCGATGTTGTACTTGCAGATTTCGTCCACATAGTCCGGCAGCATCAGCCCGTTGGTGGACAAGCACAACTTGATGTCCGGCGCTTTTTCCTGCAACTGGCGGAAGGTCTCGAAGGTTTTCTGCGGACTCGCCAGCGCATCGCCCGGCCCGGCGATGCCCAGCACCGTCATCTGCGGAATTTGGGAAGCGACCGCGAGCACTTTCTTCACAGCCTGGTCGGGAGTGAGTTTCTGCGACACCACGCCGGGACGTGATTCGTTTGAACAGTCGTACTTGCGGTTGCAGTAATTGCATTGAATATTGCAGGCAGGTGCCACGGCGACGTGCATGCGTGCGAAGTGGTGATGTGCCTCTTCGGAATAGCAGGGATGGTTCTTCACCTTTTCCCAGATATCCGGCGGCATGTCGGCAGGCCCGGCGGAAGAGCCGCAGCTCGATTTGCCCGCGCCGCCCGTCGTGCCACAGCCGGATTGTCCGGCCACCTCAACCTTGATTCCGCCCAAAGGTTTTAGTCTGGAAGTGACGCTGCTTTCAAACATGGAACCCATACTGACCTCGATGATTTGGTTTGTCTTGCCTGATGTTTAGCAAGCCCCGTGCCAAATAAAAAAACTTGGTAGATCAATATGATGGATGTGGCGGTGAGGTTGAGACGCAAACGGCTGTCAGTATTGCGACAGCGTTATGGATGGTTTGCTACAGGCAAAAATAGTTCAAACCCGAATTGTTCGTTAGAACGAAAACAGCGTCATTCCCGCGAAGGCGGGAATCCAGTTGATTAAATAATTACCGCGTAGCGGGACAAAACCAAGCTGTTGTCCCGCTACGCGGAGTGTTTATCTTGCTGGATTCCCGCCTTCGCGGGAATGACGAAGCTGTGGATACTTGAGGTAAAAACAAGGTAGGATGCGGCTATCATCATCGACACTGCATGGGTTTATCCTGTTGGATACGAAAGAGGGAGCCATGACCAAGAAAATCATTGTTAGCACTGGCGATGTCGCTGGTTTTTTTGATCGCGCAAAAAATGCCGCACAACGCGCCGATCAAGGCGGCGAATTTGGGGGCAAGGTGACGCTATCATTTGAAGACCCACAGAAAATGTTCACGGTGCTTTCAGCTTCGCGCTGCCGTTTGATGCAGGAAATCATGCAGGAACCCAAGACCATCAATGAACTGGCTGGGCGGCTGCATCGTGATCGTTCGGCGATTACAAAAGATGTGGGTTTGCTGGAGCGGATGGGGCTGATTATTTCACAGCGTCAGACCAACCCTGGCCACGGAGTCCAAAAACTCGTCAAGGCAGTGGCTGCCAAAATTGAGATGGTAGCTACGCTAGGGTAATCGAAAACATGAGACTAACACGGATGTGTCACCCCAGCAGGATAGTTACGAAATAGCCGGAAATTCTGACGACAAAAACAACGAGAAAAAACGCAAGAAAAAATGATCTTGCTTTGATCAGTGGCTGTGTAATTTCTCCTGCAACCACACTTTGATGAGTGACTGGTACGGCACATCACGAGAATTCGCGGCGGCTTTGATGGAATCCAGAAGATGCTGGGGTAGCCGCAATGAAATCGTTTTTGTCGTGGGCTTCAAGTTGGGCAGCACTACCCGTTGGGCTTTCGTCCAATCCAGATAATCTGTGGAGTCGTGCTTTTCCCAAAAAGCCTGCTCTTCTGCCTCGCTGGAAAATTTGGGAACCGCTTTAAGTTGTTTGTTCATAAATCGTGCGCTCCTTCTTGTGCATGTCTCTGGCCGAAATTATGCGAATCTTCTCGCCAGCATTACGCAGGGTGAAAGTGATATGCAGCATTCGTCCTTCGTCACTCTGACCTAATGCGTGAAGCTGAATGGTTTAATAACGTTTCACATTGATGTCGTATTTTGTAATCGCATAACCCATCTGCCGTGGCGTAATACCCAGCAGTCGTGCGGCCTTTGCCTGCACCCATCCGCATTTTTCCAGCGCTTCGATGATTTGGTATTTCTGCGGATCGCCGTGTTCATCCGTGCGTAATGGCGGCGATGTTTCCATCGGCGATGGGGCAGATCTGCCGTCCGGGGTTTCTTTTACCGGGGCGCTGATGATGGGATAGACGGGGTGCTTGCTCTGTTGCTGCCACATGATGGCGGAGAAGCACATATCGCGGTCGCACAGCAGGTCTTTCTTGCGTATGACATTTCCCTGCGTCATGGCGGTGATGCGCTCGACGCAGTTGGACAGTTCGCGAACGTTGCCGGGCCATTGGCAATCGCACATTGTTTGCATGGCCTCGGCGGAAAACTTCAGGCGCTTGCCGCTTTCTTCATTCGCCTGTTGCAGGAAATATTCCGCCAGCAGTGGAACGTCCTCGCGCCGTTCGCGTAGCGGAGGAAGGAAGATGGAAACGACGTTGATGCGGTAGTATAAGTCTGCGCGGAATTCACCCTTGGATACCGCTTCTTCGAGATTGCGGTTGGTGGCGGCTACCAGACGCACATCCACGCGTATGGTTTTGTTGCCGCCGACGCGTTCGAACTCGCGTTCCTGCAGTACGCGCAACAACTTGGTTTGGAAAGCTTGCGAGACATCGCCGATTTCATCCAAAAACAGCGTGCCGCCGTGCGCCATTTCGAAGCGCCCTTTGCGCTCCTGCGATGCGCCGGTGAACGAGCCTTTCTCATGGCCGAACAACTCGGATTCCAACAGCGTTTCCGACAAAGCCGCACAGTTTACCTTGATGAATGGCTTGTCGCGGCGCGGCGAAAGATGATGGATGGCGCGCGCGATGGCTTCCTTGCCGGTGCCGGACTCACCGCGCAGCAGTACGGTGGACTTGGAAGGCGCGACCTGATGCACTTCAGCGAACACGTTTTGCATGATCTTGCTTTGTCCGATGACATTGTCGATGCTGTACTTGTCGTGCAGTTCGGATTGCAGGCGCTGCTTTTCATGCATCAAATTGGCGCGATCCTGCGCCACCTTTTGGTGCAGAAGCACCGTTTGTCCGATCAGGTTGGCTACCAAAGTAAGGAAGCGCACATCGTCGCCGAAGTTGCGCAAGCCTTCCGGATGGTCGTTTTCACGGTCGAAGCTGAGTACGCCTATGGTTTCACGGCCTGCCTTGATCGGTACCCCGATGAAAGAGATGACGTTCTTGCCATCGCCCTTGCGTGAGCCGGTGCGATTGAGGAACAGCGCCTCCTTTGAGATGTCAGGAACCACAGCGGGGACGCCGGCTTTGAGGATGTTACCCATCACGCCTTCGCCCGATTTGAAGCGCCCTTGAGAGATTTCGTCCTGATCCATGCCGGTGGCGGCGATGGCCTGAAGATAACCATCATCCTGCAACAACGCAACCATGCCGCGCTGCATCTGCAAATGGCTGGACAATACATTCAGCACGCCGCGCAAGGTTTTGTGCAGATCGAGAGACGAACTAAGCACCTTGCTCACCTCATACACGGTGACCAATTCGATGTTGTCTTTCTTGAAAATTCGCACGGGGGATTCCTTAGCCATTCTGGTATACCTAAATTTAAAAGCAATTTATATGCCTTCTGAGACAATGCTGCCTGTCAATGGTTCGCAATCGCTTCATGTTGAGTTTTGTTGCAAAAACTACAAACTCAACATGCACTTCGTGGGCTGCTTTCTGCAACCCTTTATATTACGTCGTTTTCTCGTTTGGCATAGTCCTTGCTGCTTATTGACCTGCTAACCAAATCCGACAAAGGACCAAGCCATGACCCAAACAGAAATTGCAGCACCACTCGCTTTCACCGACAGTGCAGCCAGCAAGGTGAGCGCACTGATTTTAGAAGAGGGTAACCCGGCGTTGAAGTTACGTATCTATGTGTCCGGCGGCGGTTGCTCTGGCTTCCAGTATAACTTCGCTTTCGACGAGGCGATGAACGAAGACGACACTGTGATCGAAAAAAATGGCGTGTCGTTGCTGATTGATGCGGTGAGCTACCAGTACATGGAAGGCGCATCCGTGGATTATCAGGAAGGGCTGGAAGGCGCGCGCTTCGTTATCTCCAACCCCAATGCCTCATCCACTTGCGGATGCGGCTCATCTTTTTCCGTATAAATCTTATTTGGCAAGGAGTGAAACATGGCAATTACACTGACAGAAAGTGCCGCCACACGGGTGCAAAATTTTATGAAAAACCGTGGCAAAGGTGTGGGTTTGCGCTTGAGCGTGAAGACCTCCGGTTGCTCCGGCATGGCTTACAGCCTGGAGTTTGCCGACGAACTGGATGAAGACGACCTGACTTTTGAGAGCTTCGGCGTGAAGTTGCTGGTAGACCAGAAGAGTATGGCCTATCTGGACGGTACCGAGTTGGACTACGCCAAGGAGGGTTTGAGCGAAGGCTTCAAGTTCAACAATCCAAACGTCAAGAACAGTTGCGGTTGCGGCGAGAGCTTTAGCGTTTGATCTTTTCCCCTACCTATTAACAGTAGGTGTTTGCTGATTTGGAGTGCGGCGGCATGACGCCGCTTTAACTTTGCACTGACTTATCCAGTGAAACGGTTATCTTTGAATTTTTGAGATACAAATCGCGTTGTGGAAAAGGTATCTCGATACCGTTTTTACGTAGCTCAGTTTCCAGCGCCCATACATAATTTGCGTGGGTCGTCCCACGGATTTTAACCGTTTCCAGGCTAATCCATACCAGCAGTTCGAATTCCAGCGCATTGTCGCCCATGCGCACCAGCCATACATCGGGCCGGTGGGTGTCATCGTTTATCGTGGTGTCTATGCTCATCGCTGCGGCAATGCCTGCTTCTCGAACCCGTTCCTTATCCGTACCGTAGGCTGCGGTGAAGGGGATGTGTATGCGCCGGATCGGATCGGCGAACGTCCAGTTCACTACTCGTCCGCTGATGAATTCTGAATTGGGCACCAATATGTCTATGGCGTCCGGCGTGGTAATGCGCGTGTAGCGCAGGTTGATTTCAGCGACCTTGCCGGTGACGGTGGATTGCAACTCTACGGTATCGCCTACCTTGAGTGACTTCTCGAACAGGATAATGATCCCGGCCACGAAGTTGGAAAGTATGTTCTGTAGCCCGAAGCCCAGTCCCAATCCAATCGCACCGCCAAGGAAGGCGAAGCTGGAAAGCTCGAAACCAATAAAGTCTAAGCCGATTATTGTTCCGAGAATCCACACAAAATAGCCAGCCAAGTGACTTAACAGGTACACCGCATGGTCGGTCATGTCTGGATTCAGCTTGGTGATCGAACGCTTGGTGATATTGGCGACCTGCCGCACCGCCACAATGATGAACAGCAAAGCCAGCAAACGGAGCAGGTTGAAATCCGTATGACCGATGCTGAACAATGGATCTCTTGCAATCTCCATCGTATCTTTCCATGCATCATGCAAAAAGCTCATGCAACGTTCTCCGTTCGATTATTGGTGTCGCCCGCGATGTTACCGCATCCGCATGGCGCTGTTAGGTTATACGAAATAAAAAGCATTGTAGCAAACGCTACAACCGATATTTTTGTCGGCTAGACACTTCCTGCTAAAAACTCCCCATCCCGCTTTATCAGATTGATTAACTGCAATAAAAGATGGCGTTCCATCTGTGGCACAGTTGTTGCTGAAATAAACCTGAGAGGGCAAATCATGCACAATAAACAAGAAAGCAAGATGGTAACGATCAACGACACGACTCTGCGTGATGGTGAACAGACTGCCGGGGTTGCGTTCACTGCTGAGGAGAAAATTTGCATCGCCCACGCGCTGGTTACCGCCGGGGTGTCTGAGTTGGAGATCGGTGTGCCGGTGATGGGTGAGGATGAGATCGAGTCGATCAACGCCATTGCCGAGCAGGAGTTACAGGCCGGGCTGATGGTGTGGGGGCGGATGCACGAGGCCGATATGGCTGCGATTTCGCGCTGCAAGGTGGATTGGGTGAACCTGTCCGTTCCAGTGTCCGATATTCAGATCAGCAAGAAGCTGGAGAAAGACCGTGACTGGGTGTTGCGCACGGTGCGGCGGTTTGTCCGCGAAGCATGCGATATGGGATATTACGTCTGTGTCGGCGGGGAAGACTCCTCGCGCGCCGACATCGATTTCGTCCGCCGCGTGGCAGAAACAGCGCAAGACTGCGGCGCGTTGCGTTTTCGTTTCGCCGACACGCTGGGCATGCTCGATCCGTTCACCACATTTGAACGCATCGACCTGCTCAAGAAGACTACCGATATACAAATCGAAATTCATGCCCATGACGATTTTGGTCTGGCAACCGCCAATTCGCTGGCCGCCGTGCGCGCCGGGGCGACGCATGTAAATACTACGGTGAATGGCTTGGGTGAACGCGCCGGGAATGCGCCGCTGGAAGAAGTAGTGATGGCGTTGCGGCATCTACATGGCATAGACACCGGCGTGGACATGTATTTTTACCATGACCTGTCGAATATGGTAGCCAATGCTTCAGGGCAGAGTGTGGCGGTGAACAAAAGCATCGTCGGCTCGGCGGTGTTCACTCACGAAGCGGGCATCCATGTGGATGGACTGCTGAAAAACCCGGTCAATTACCAACCGTTTGATCCAGCCGAAATTGGCATGGCGCATCGCATGGTGCTGGGCAAACATTCCGGTGCCAGCGCGGTAATCAAGGCTTACGCCGATATCGGCATCGTTCTTTCAAAAGGCGATGCGCAGAGGATTTTGTTCAAGGTGCGCGAGTTTGCTGACCGCACCAAGCACTCACCGGAACAGGACGATTTACATCAGTTTTATTTTGAGACAGTGGCGTATTCGGCCAGCCATTCATAAGGGAGATAACGACATGAATGAAATCGTAAATGCCTTGGGCAAGCTTTCTTCAGCGGAAGAGTTCATGAATTTTCTCGGAGTTGAATATGACCAGCACGTGGTCAACGTCAACCGCCTGCACATTCTCAAGCGCTTCAACCAGTACCTGGCGCGCCACAGTTTCAGCGGCAGCGGCGATGATGCGATCAAGGCGGAATACAAAATGCTGCTGGAACGCGCTTACGACGATTTCGTAAAGTCGGACGCGGTGACAGAAAAAGTGTTCAAGGTATTTCAGGATGCGACGGGCGTGAAGAAATTTAGCGTGGATAGTTTGCGCGCTTCGATGCCTGTGAGGCAGTCGTTAGACGTTAGCCGCTAGTAGTTGGTTAACCACGGCTCTTGCTTTCAACTAATGACTAACGTCTAACGACTACCAACTGTTTTCAGGAGATTCAAATGGCAAAACCCACAAAACATGTTTTCGTCTGCACTCAATCCCGTCCGCCCGGTCATCCGCGCGGTTCATGTGGTGCGAATGGCAGCGTGACCGTATTTCAGGAATTCATGCAGCAGTTCGAGCAGCGCCAGTTGTGGGGACGTTTCGCGGTTACCGGCAGCGGTTGTATCGGTTCCTGTAGTAACGGCCCCGGCGTGCTGGTTTACCCGGAAGGGATCATGTACGGCGGGTTAGGCAAGGATGATGTGACCGCCATCATCGAAGAGCATCTACTGGGCGACAATCCGGTGGAAAGATTGAAAGTGCCTGCCGAGATTTGGGGCTGAGAAACAGACGTAAGACTTAAGACGTAAGTTATGAGTTAAGGCCGTTGTATTAACTACCAACTTACGTCTTAAGACTACCAACTATTTTATAAACTAAGGAAATGAAACTATGAGCACCTCTCCCATCCAGATTCTGGAAGAACAAAAACGCCTGCTTAGCCCGGTGTACAAGGGCGCATTGAAAAAGGCCGACGAAGGATTTCGCGGTGAGATCGCGCTAAAATTTGCTGTGAAGTTGGCAGATGAAGCACGTCCACCGGAAATCGCCGCAACCCAGACCATGTTCTCCGCCACCGGTGGCAAATTTGATTTCATCGCATGCGAATTGGATTCTCTGGGCTATCTGGAAACCCTGCATTCTGTGCTGGGCGATTTCCTTAAGCCGGAAGGTCAATATTTTGTGTTTGCTGGCAACGTGGATATTTCCAAAAAATTTGGTATTACGCTGGACGGCATTCCATTTAATATTCTTCCGCTGGACGAAGCGACGGTTTACAACGAACTGCTCGACCTTATCGGTTTGGAACGCACCGACCTGAAGAAACTGGACACTGCGGCCAAGCTCGACAAGATCACCGAGGCAGCCGTGAAGTTCAAGGGCAAGTTTCCGGTCATCAGCTTCGAGCAGGGCGTGAAGGAAATGGGGCCGATCAAGATTCCGGAAAATCGTCCGGTTTAGAGAAATGTTCGTCATTCCCGCGCAGGCGGGAATGACGAAATGAGTATCCTGCAATGGAACCGGTCAGCGAAACATTAGCAGAATGGATAAATTGATGGTGCTGGAACAGCAACTTATAAAACAACGCATCGCCTCGGCAAGCGCACACGGAGCGGAGCTGATTGCCGCATTGCAGGAGAAAATCGCCAAGCTCAATCTGCCGGGCGACGCTATCACCATTCCGCCATTCGAAGCGGCGCGCTTCACGCTGGAGAACGACCTTTACAATGGCGAGCGAACCCTGCGCGCGGCCTTCTTTCCGTCGCAACACTACTGCATCGGCTTTCTGTTGTTCCATTCCGACGGCAGTAGTTTCGCGGAATACCATGTGATGCGCCAGCATCCGTCGCGTCCGTCATCGTTTATCGAGGCTGTGGAAGCATGGGTGCGCGATGGCAAAATCAAGACCGATACGCGCCTTGCGATGATGCCTAAATAATGTGTATTGATTCCTGCATGGCAGGAATTTTTTGCGCCACCGTTGTATAGTTACACTTATAACGTATTTGTATGATTGTATTTTTTTATTCAGGTGCACATTTTACTGTTAGCTAATCGTTGTGTTGTTTGCTATATAACAATAGTCAAGAAAGGTCGAACATGGTCATGGCGATGCAGGTATATGGTGGTATCTGGATGGGGCGCGACGAGGATGCCCAGATCAGCGACGTGCGCATCTCGCTACTGGAAAAGATCGGTGAGACCGGTTCCATTACTCAGGCAGCCAAGGCAGTCGGCATCAGTTACAAAACTGCATGGGATGCGGTAGATGCCATGAAGAACCTTTCCGGCGAAGCGCTGGTGGAAAGTCTGAGCGGCGGCAAGGGCGGCGGCGGTACACGCCTGACCGACGCAGGGCAGAAGCTCACTCAGACCTACCGCATGATACAGAAGGAGAATCAGCGGTTCTTGTCCAGCATCAGCGAGGGCTTGGACGACTTCGATAATTCCTTTCAATTGATCAGGAGGCTTTCCATGAAAAGCAGCGCACGCAACCAGTATTTTGGCAAGGTTACCGCCATTCGCGGCGGATCGGTCAACGCCGAAGTAGAACTTTCCCTCAATGGCGAAGATAAGATAACCGCCATCATTACCCACGAAAGCCTGGAAAACCTCGATCTTAAAATCGGTAGTGAGGCATGGGCGTTGATCAAGGCATCATGGGTGATCCTCAGTACGGAGGACAGCGACTTCAAAATCAGTGTCCGCAACCGCCTGCGCGGCACGGTTTCACGACTGACCAAGGGGCAGGTGAACAGCGATATCGTACTGACGCTGGCGGGTGGCAATACGGTCAGTGCCATCGTGACCAACGACAGCATTGAACATATGGGTTTGGAGGTTGGAGCGAAAGCCTGTGCCTTGTTCAAAGCTTCCAGTGTCATTCTGGGCGTCGCCGCCTAAATCAACTACGAATGGATACAAAAATGATCAAGGTAAAAAATATGATTAAAACATTTCAACTGATTGGCACATCTGCGCTCTTGTTGTTATGTAGTTCGTTGGCAAGTGCTGCGCCTCTCACCGTAGCGGTGGCCGCAAACGTAAAATATGCCTTCGATGATCTGGCGGTCGAGTTCAAGAACGAAACCGGCATTGAAGTGCAGGGCATATTTTCCTCATCTGGCAAAATCACTTCGCAAGTTAAAAACGGAGCGCCATTCGATGTATTCATCTCTGCCGATACCGAGTTTCCTGAAGCACTTTACAAAGATGGCTCGGCTGTGACCAAACCCAAGGTGTATGCCTATGGTGTACTGGTGTTGTGGACAACAAAAGACCTGGATGTGAGCAAAGGCCTGCCACTGTTGACTGATGCAAAAATTCAAAAAATCGCGATTGCGAATCCCAAAGCCGCGCCTTACGGACGGGCTGCCGTACAGGCTTTGGAGAGCGCGAAGCTGAATACAGCAGTTGAGTCAAAGCTGGTGTATGGTGAAAGCATTAATCAGACCGCGCAGTTCGTTGATTCAGGAGCAGCAGATATCGGCTTCGTTGCCAAATCTTTGGTGATTGCACCGGAGCTGGCAGGGAAGGGCAAGTGGGTTGAGGTGCCAAAAAATAGTTATCAGCCGATTGCGCAAGCTGTGGTCGTGTTAAAACATGGTGCGGATACTCAATCTGAAAGCGCTAATAAATTCGTGGATTTTCTGTTTACATCCAAGGCACGCGCTATATTTGAGAAGTACGGCTACTTGCTGCCATGAACCGTTTGCTCGGCACCATCATCGCTATCGAATCCAACGAGCATCTTTCGCTGGTCGATGTGTTCGCTGGTCAGGACAAATTTACCGCCATGTTGATGGAAACGCCGCAAAATGCGCCGTATCTGAAAGTTGGCAACACGGTGGCAGTGTTGTTCAAAGAGACCGAAGTATCTCTGGCGAAAAATCTTTCCGGCGAACTCAGTTTGCGCAACCGCATCAAAGGAACTGTGCAGAAAATACGGCGCGGCGACATCCTTTGCGAAGTGGTGCTGGACTGTAACGGTCTGGCGCTGACCAGCATTATTACCACACGAGCAATGAAGCGGCTCGAACTGCAAGAAGGCGACGAAGTGGTCGCGCTGGTGAAGGCGAATGAGGTTTCGTTGATGGAGGTGCGCGATGACCTATGACTGGCAACCCCTTTTCCTTTCCTTCAAGCTGGCTGGTATCACCACGCTTATCCTTTGCTTCATCGGCATTCCCTTCGCATGGTGGCTATCGCAAACAAAAATGCGTTTCAAGCCCGTGCTGGATACATTGGTCAGCATGCCTTTGGTGCTGCCGCCTTCAGTGCTGGGTTTTTATTTATTGCTGGCGTTTAGCCCCACTCACTGGTTCGGCGGCGGGGTCGAACACATCGCCGGATTAAAATTGGCATTCAGTTTTCAAGGACTGGTGCTGGCCTCGGTGATCTTCAGTTTTCCCTTCCTCGTACATCCGGTGCAATCCGGCTTTCAGAATCTTGCGCCCAGTTTGAGCGAGGCTGCATACACCTTGGGAAAAAGCCGCTGGCAGACTTTCCTGCATGTGTTGTTGCCCAACATCAAGCCGCAGATATTGGCTGGTGTGGTGCTCGCATTCGCCCACACCATAGGCGAATTCGGCGTGGTTCTGATGATAGGCGGCAATATGCCGGGACAGACCAGAGTTGCCTCAATCGCTATTTACGACGAAGTCGAAGCACTTAACTACGATACTGCGAATTTCTACGCACTGGTGCTGTTCGGCGTGTGCTTTACCATCCTGCTCACGGTGTATTTACTTAACAAAAAGTTTCTCACGAGGCTCGGTGGAACATGATCGAACTCGACTTCAAAAAGAAGCTGCTGGGCGCACAAGGCGAATTCATCCTCGAAGTAAAGTTACACATCGAGCAAGGCGAATTCATTACCTTGTTCGGCGAGTCTGGTGCGGGCAAAACCACCTTGCTGCGCTGTCTTTCCGGGCTAACAGAGCCTGACGAGGGTAGCATCTGCATCAATGGCGAGACTTGGTTCGATAGCGCAAAGCGAACTCGGCTGCCCGTGCAACAACGCCGCGTCGGCTACATGTTTCAGGACTACGCGCTTTTTCCCAACATGAGCGTGCGCGAGAATCTTGAATTCGCCCTGCGAAAAGGAGTAAACCGCCAGCGCGTAACCGAATTGGTCGAGATCATGGGGTTGGGCGAGCTGCAACATCGCAAGCCGAGCACGCTCTCCGGCGGACAACAACAACGTGTTGCACTGGCGCGCGCACTTGCTGCTGAATCTCATCTGCTGTTGCTCGACGAACCATTCTCAGCACTCGACCATGAAACCAAAGTGCGCTTGCAAGATGAAGTGCTGCGCCTGCAACGTCACTTCGGACTTACCACCGTGATGGTCAGCCATGATGTGAGCGAAGTGTATAGATTGTCCAAACATGTGCTTATTATCGAACAGGGCCGCATCGTGCGAGAAGGCTCGCCAGCCGAAATATTCGGTGCAGGTCAAGCCGGTGGAAAATTCAGCTTCGCCGGAGAAATACTTGCCATCGAAGCTGCGGATGTTGTGTTTGCCGTCACTCTATTGGTCGGCAACCAGATCGTGCGCGTCATCGCCACGGCGGACGAGGCACAGCACCTCAAACCCGGCAACCGCGTAACGCTGATGTCCAAGGCATTCAATCCTGTGCTGGTGGGGTATTGATCTCCTTGATCTAATAGTAAAACCTAAATTGGTATGTCGTAAACGGAGAAGAATATGGACGATTTGTGGGATAAACAGTTGCCCGGAGAATATCGATATCGTGTCGTCACGCCGATTGCTTTTGAACGCCACACGGAACCTTCGGCCAACGCAGTGAGAATCATAGGTTTCGATTCCAGTGGAGCCAAGTGTTTTGATTGTCATTCATTCGTATTGACAGAAGAAGGCTTTGACGCCGACGAATTTCCAATACGGTTTGACGTGTATTACGAGCGTGTCATTTCCTGGCGGCTACAACATGGACAATGGATAAAACTCAAAACCTTCTCCAACCAGCTTGACCGGTGCAACAGACCTTTAACAACAATGCCTATAGAATTTACTGAAACTGCATGAAAATTATTTTCAGCTTATTACTGTGCATGATCGGCGGCCATCCCGCTCATGCTGAAGAACTCACAGATCACACGCAGCATATGAGTGTAATCAGCAACGATAGCCGCCAACTGTTGAACTATCCGCCTGATGTTAGAACTCATGCACTAGCCAATATGCGCGGACATCTGCAAGCACTGGCCGAAATTATGGATGTGTTTGCCAACGCAAAATACGCAGAAGCCGCTGAGATCGCGGACAAGCAACTTGAGATGGATTCGCCGGGTGCAGCCGGATGCCGGATGGATGGTATGAAGATGATGCCGATGTCGGAAACAACCCATCTTGACCATCAAATGTCGTTACTCATGCCTGAAAAAATGCGCGAACTTGGGCAAAATATGCATAGAGCTGCCAATGAGTTCGCAGACAAGGCTCGCGACGCAGACAAGGATAGCAAGAGCGTCACAGCCGCCGCAGTCGCTCTCGCCAAGATCGCACAGCAATGCGTTGCTTGTCATGAGAGCTACCGGATGCAATAGGCAAGGTAGCTCTGTATGTTGTTCAAGATCATTTTCCCATAAATCTTCCAGCCCAATAATGCTGTGAATCAGCCTAACGCTGGATTTGCCAACGGTGCATTTACAAACGGATGGTGCAAAGACGTATGACTGCACACGACAATCTCGACAAACGGTGTATATAACACTACATAACGATGTTACAAATACGACATATTAGTCCCCATAAAAAGTAAATATAGTATTAATTATAATAAATATTAATTGGCATATTTTTTGCTATGAGTGATGCAGCTACGTAATATATACAAATATATAACGTATTCATTAATCATTCCGAGAGAATATTCATGCCTTCTATACTTCGCTTATTTAGTTTGCGTCCTGTTGCTGCACTGATACTGTTTTATTCGGCTTTCGCTCACGGCGCGGATACTTCAACTGGTTCCGACGTGTTTCAACTCGGTGAAATTGAAGTCAAGAGTACGGTGGAACCTTCCGCCCTGTCCCAAGGGTTCGGGGGTGAAACCATCAGCGAGCAAACCATGCAGAGTAATCAAGCACTCGACGTCGGTCAAGCGCTGTCAAATGTCACCGGCGTAACGCCCATTTTAACCGGGCAGAGGGCCGAGTCACAGGTCTACATTCGTGGCTTCAATCAGAACCAGGTGACGCTGAACGTCGATGGCATTCCAATCTATGTGCCCTATGACGGCAATGTAGATTTGAGCCGACTACTTACCTCCGATTTATCTCAAATTGTTGTGACCAAAGGCTTGGGTTCGCTGATGTATGGCCCGAACAATATGGGTGGCACAATCAATCTCATCACCAAACGTCCCGATAAGCCCTTCACGTTGGATATGAGTGGTGGAGTCGGTGGCGGGCAAGGTGGAATATATTCCTCGAACGGCAGCGCTCAGCTTGGTAGCCGGATCAATGATCTTTGGTATGTGACTGGCGGGTTTGCGTTCAACGGCTCAACCGGTTTTCCTCTTTCAGGCAACTTCACGCCAGTGTCGGCGCAACCATCAGGCGCGCGATTGAATGCGGGTAGTCAAGTGGACAATTACAACTTCAAAATAGGTTACACGCCGAGCGTCACGGATGAGTACGCCTTTGGCGTGAGCACAGTCAAAAGCACTAAGCAGGATCCACCCTACACCGGGAACACCGCTATTACGGGTCAAAAGGTGGCCTACTGGGACTGGCCCGAGTGGGACAAACAGAGCTATTACTTGATTGGAAATACCGGCATCGGCTCAGGTTACTTGAAGACACGTATTTATCTGGACAGATTCATCAATCAGCTTGATTCGTACAACAACGCCAACTACAACACTACGACCAAGCCGTACGCCTTTAATTCAGAATACGATGACCATTCCAGCGGCGTTAATCTTGAATTTGGTCAACCGCTTGGCAGCACTCATCTCCTGAAAATCGCCGGATTCTATAAGGATGACGTCCATACCGAATCCGCGTTGTCGGACGGGCATCAGCCATACAACAGCCCGTGGCTGAACTTTGATGCCCATACTTACTCAGCCGGAATAGAGGACACATGGAGTCCAAGCAAATCCACCGAAGTGGTAATTGGCTATCGGCATGATCGCCACGAATTTGACCAAGCTCAGGTTTACACTAGCAACGCGGATACGGCGGTCACGAGTCAGCCGATTGCAGCCCCTGCAGATGCGAACAACTGGCAAATCACAGCGCAACACGACATAGGGGCTGCACCAGGTACAGGTGAGCCAATCTTGCGTGCCGGAATTGGCCACAAAACCCGTTTTCCGGGAATCAAGGACGTGTATTCGTACAGTCTAGGCGCATCCATTCCCAACCCTGGTCTAGGCCCGGAACAGGCACTCAACCGGGAAATCGGCGTGTCTGGTCGCTTGGGTTCGGTGAGCTACGATGTAGCTCTGTACTGGGATTCGATAAATAGTGCTATCGAGGCGGTCTCAGTCGCTCCGGGCCTGACGCAAAACCAGAATGTTGCCACGGCCACTAACAGGGGGCTGGATTTGAGTCTGAAACTGCCCTTGGCGAAAAGCTGGCTGAGCACCTTGAGTTACAGCTACCTCAACAGAACATTGGGGACGAGTGGCTTGGTGCCCACGGGTACGCCGAGCAATCGAGGAGAGGTCGGTGTGACCTGGCTTGCATCGGCAGTCATGGAGGTCGCAGCCGATGTGCAGGCAAATTCGAGCCTGCAGACAGCAACCAACGGACTGGAACCTGTTGCAGGCAATGCAGTTGTCAACCTGCATCTCACGGATCATCTAAGCAAAACCTTGACCCTCAATGGAGGGGTCTACAACCTGTTCGATCGCAACTACGAACTCGTTGAAGGCTTCCCGATGCCAGGTCGCATATTGAAGCTCACGTTGAACTATCACCTTTGAGATGGACACGACAAATGGTGAGACGAATGCAAAGTACATAAATACATTGTCAATCTCGCCAATGCTACCTTTAAGTAGAGGAGAATGTTTATGACGCAAATAAAATGGATTGTTTCAGCTTGTCTTCTGCTGTTGTCGCAACTGGCCACCGCTACCGAAAAGGTGGTGGTGTTGACCAGCTATCCTCAAGAGGTCGTCACGCAGTTCGAGGCGGCATTCGAGCAAGCCTATCCGCAATACCAGTTGGAAATCCTCTGGCGGCAATCGCGCGATGCCATGTCTTATCTGCATCAGCCGCATAGTGCAGTGGATGTTTACTGGACTCCGGCGCAACGCAATTTTGCCGTACTGGCCAAGGAAGGTGCTTTCCGCAAGCTGGATGTGGACTTGAGCGGTTTGCCGAGAAATATCGGAGGCTTTCAGATTTCTGACCCCGATGGTTATTACGTCGCCAGCGAAACAGCCGGGTTCGGTATGGCTTACCACCCCGGCGAGTTACAGCGCCTGGGGCTGCCGATCCCTACCGATTGGAAGACGCTGACTGCACCCGCATATAGTGGCCATGTTGTGTTACCGATGCCCTCCAAAGTCGGTTATGCGCCCATGCTGGTGGATACACTGTTGCAAGGGTATGGCTGGGAACAAGGTTGGAGTGTGCTTGAACAAGTTGCTGCCAACGCCAGCCTGGCCGATGTCGGTGCGACATTTATTTCGGACGATGTGGGTAGTGGGCGGATAGCAGTAGGCGCTACGATAGATTTTTTCGCCATTTCGGCGATTGCCAATGGCAAGCCTTTGCGTTTTGCCTATCCTGAAAAAGTTGGTTATTCCCCGGCGCATGTGGCGATTTTTCATGATGCTCCGCATCTTGACGGTGCGCGCAAGTTTGTCGGCTTTGTCCTGTCGGAACAGGGGCAGAAACTTTTGTTTCATCCAGACATTCGCAAGTTGCCGGTACGCCCAGCTATTTATGTCAACAAACCGAAAGGCTATTTCGATCCGTTTGCCGCTGCGCAGCGCGCTTCCTACAACTACGACATGGCATCCGGTTTGGCGCGGCAGGAAGTGGTCGGAGCATTGTTCGACGCATTGATTACGCGCCATCATGCAACGCTGAAAACGATGTGGGCGACGATTCATCAAGCCGAGCAAAAAGCCCCTGATGATCCTCGGCTTAAAGAGGCGCTCCGTCACGCCAATTGGCTACCTCTGACAGCGGTACAGGTCAATGATACCGCACTCCAGCAGTTATTCATCAAACGGGATAGCCACACCGAATCCATCGAGCAGCAATGGGATGTGGAAGTCGCCAAACATTATGCGCAGGCCACGCAACTGGCGCAGAAAGTTATCGGAGTCCAACCATGAAACCATGGCGCTCATGCTGTTTGTTCGTCTCTTTGATACTGAGCCATCCGGTGATCGCTGATGAATCCGCTGTAACCACCCCAGATAGTACGCGCGAAGCCTATACCCAGCCGGTGTCTGCTTTGACCGAAGCTGAACGTTTGAAGTTTTTCAAAGGGCGCAGTCTGGTGCGTCAAAGCTGGGTGATTCCGCCCAGCGAGAACCGTGAGATTGCCGGACTCGGGCCGTTATACAACCGGATTTCCTGCATCGCCTGTCATGCCGGAAACGGAGGCGGATTTGCTCCGGCAACACCGCAGGAACCGATGCGTTCAATGCTGGTGCGCCTAAGTATTCCGGGCACCGATCCGCATGGAGGCCCTAACCCGCATCTAGTCTACGGTGGCCAATTGAATGAGAACGGCGTACCCGGTGTGCCGGGTGAAGGGAGAGCGGAGGTACGCTATACCGAGCAAGCGATCAAACTTAAGGGCGGCGAGCAGGTCATGTTGCGCAAACCCAACCTGTCCTTTGTCGATCTGGGGTATGGGGAATTTTCGCCCAACATGCTGACTTCGCCGCGCATCGCCCAGCCTATTTTTGGGCTGGGGTTGCTGCAAGCCATACCTGAATCGACCATAATTGGGTTGGCTGATGCGCTCAAACCCAAAGGCATCAAGGGCCGGGTCAATCGGGTATGGGATGAGGAGCAGAAAAAAACCGTGCTGGGACGATTCGGCTGGAAGGCCAATATGCCCAATCTGCGCCAACAGATTGCCGGGGCATTTGTCGGCGATATGGGTATCACATCGCCGCTATTTCCACAGGAAAATTGCACAGCTATACAGACTGCTTGCCAGCTTTCGCCTTCCGCCGGTAACCCGGAGTTGAGCGCCGAACAACTGGAAGCCATCGAGTTCTATCACTTTGCATTGGCTGCGCCGCGTCAGCGTAACGCAGAGAGCGCCGAAGTGAAACGCGGTGCGAAGTTATTCAAACAAGCGCAATGCGCCACTTGCCATGCGCCCGAGTTGCAAACAGGAGAGTTTGCGCAATTTCCGGCTTTGTCTAAGCAGACCATCCATCCCTACACCGACTTGCTGCTGCACGACATGGGCGAGGCGCTGGCCGATCATCGACCGGATTATCTGGCAACAGGTCGTGAATGGCGCACCCCGCCGTTGTGGGGGATAGGTCTCGCGCAAAAAATCGAACCACGCGCCAGTTTCCTGCACGATGGCCGCGCCCGAACCTTGCTTGAAGCCGTGTTATGGCATGGCGGAGAAGGAGTTGACGCAGCACGGGAGGTAAAGGACATGACAGTGCCAGAAAGACGGGCGTTGCTCAAATTTTTGGAGTCGCTGTGAAAGAAAAAGGAATTGGTTGATCCGTGGAATCCCCCTGTTGCCCCGTGATTACCGTGACAGTAGCATTATATGCCGACAATTCTTGAACATAATTGCCTGTCGAATTGGCGGAAACCGTTTAGGCAAAGCAGAGGGCAAGGAATGGAAACCATGACACCGGTTTCCCCGACTAAGCACCCATCTGACGATGCGGGGGAAGTGCGGGTGTGATGTCAGCCAGGGCCGTATTTTCGGCTTACGAAAAGGCGGAGCAACCGGGAACCGGGCAAGTATTGCCTTTCCATGACCGCGCAGGGAGGGCGTGTAATGAGCGCCATCGCTTGCTGCTATCCATGATGATGGCGCTGCTGCTCCATGTGTTCGCGCTTTTGTTGCTTGTTTTTATTGATCCACGTCCCCAGTTCGATGAGCCACCCCATGTGCTCAGCGTCGTCTTGCTGAAGGCCGAGCAAGCTGATCCATTGGCCTCAGCACCAAAGCCTGAGATGGAGGCCAAGCCGCTGCATTTGCACCCTGAACCGCGCCATGCCAAGCCCAAGCAGCCTCCTTTACTGATAGCTAACGAATCCTCATCTCCATTGCTCGCTGTGGCTCAGACTGTGGTTGATCTACCAAAAACGGTAACAGTACCCGTTCATGCCTCGCCCAGCGCGGAGGAGCCTGAGCCCGTTCCACCCGTACCACCGAGTCCTGTGGTCTCTCCCCGGTTGGATGCTGATTATCTGACCAATCCAGCTATGGAATATCCCCAGGAATCCCGAATGCGAGGGGAGGAGGGCCGTGTCCTCCTGCATGTCCACGTTACCGAGAACGGTCGCCCAGATGCGGTGACGCTCCACCGCAGCAGCGGGTTCCCCCGCCTTGATCAGGCGGCGGTAGAAGCCGTTTGGCGTTGGAAGTTTGTTCCAGCTCGCCAAGATGGCAAGGCGGTTGCTGCCGCAGTAGTCGTTCCCATAAATTTCACTTTACGGAGATAAAACCCTGACTTGAACTTCAGGGATTTCATTTTCTGACCGGGCACACCTTTAGCTTGCCACGCCCAGAATCACGGACGAAGCCTTAAATACCGCGCTGGCATTGATCCCTTCCTTGATGCCGAGATCGTTCACGGCATCGTGGGTAATGGTGGCATACACTGTTGCACCGCTAGGCAATGCAATGGCAACTTCGGAACTCACCGGGCCGTTACTTAGCTTGGTCACTTTACCGGTCAGCACGTTGCGGGCGCTGAGCGTGATGCCGCTACCGTCCGTCATTACCAAGACGGATGAGGCTTTAATCAGGACGGTCACCGCTTTGCCGGCAACCAGCCCCAGCTTTTGCACGCTACCATTTGTGACGATGGCAACAATCTTGTCGTCGCCGCCAAGCGTTACGTCAACCTCACTATTCACACTTCCAGGTTTGACTTCCGTGATCTTGCCTTGAAATACATTACGTGCGCTTATTTTCATGATGCTCTCCTTGGGTTTGATTTTTTTTAGATAAGGAACGGGGATGCAGATGACTACACGCTACTCTCATGCGTCATGAAATGTCAACCACAGCGGCATCAATATGAGAGTTAGTCTAACGACAATCTCAATGGCATCATCCCCGACAACCCGAATCCGTAACGCTGGTAGAAACGAATGGCGGAATCGTTGGCGCGGTCAGTGAGCAAGGTGATGCGCAGACAGTCTTCGCTTCGTGCAAGTTCAATCGCGGCTTCCAGCAATTTGCTGCCAAGTCCGTCGCCGCGCCGCGAGGGATGGACGATCATGTCTTCCAATATCGCGACCTTTCCGCCGCAAGCAGTGCTGATGGTGTATAGCAGGTTGACCATGCCCAAAATGCTGTTCCCCTCGTGCAACACCAGAATGCATCCTATTGCTGGATGTTCGATGATCTCGCGCAGCGCGGCAGATTGCTTTTCTGCGTCTGGATGAAAGTCTGCTTCCTGAGCGAACAGGATGGCGAGCAAGTCGCAAAGCTGGGGGATGTCTGATAGGGTGGCTGGCTGGGTTCGGTTCATTGAGTGATTTATCAGTAAAGCGACCGTCATTCCGGAACAGGGTTTATTCTTCAGGCCCGAAACACTTTGCATAGTCGCAACAGGCCGCGCAGCTTGGTGAGCGGCAGGCGTTGATGCCTTCGCGCTCGCAGAGTTGTTTGTAGAAGAATTTTTTCCATTTCATGTCGCCGGTATTTTTTGCGGCGAGGGCAGGGAAATGCCCTGAGAGTAAATCGGAGAGCGCCTTGCGGTCTGGCAGGCCGAGGTCTTGCCAGAGGTGGTCGCCACCCATGCAGGCGGTGGCGACGAGATGGGCGACGTTGCGGTGATGTTCGTCGGCAACGGCGCGATGGTCGAGCAGCAGTTGCAGCAGGTCGGGAAATTCGTTCAGTGCGACACCACTAACAACTTTCGCCTGTGCGGCCAGCCAGTGTGGCGGCAGGGAGAAATGAGGGAAGCGGGATTGCAGCAGGTTCTGGAAGGAACGGAGATCTAGTCCGAGCGCCGGGATGAAGGGTTCGGAGTGCGGGTTGCAGTAAGTTGTGATGACCCAAGCGTAGGATTCCGTCAGCACATCTTCCTTGATGGAATGGCCGAGCAGATGCCACACGCCGATGTTATCGGCGCCGTGTGGGGGGCGGGCGATCAGGCCGCCATTGGCGCGTGTGTGTAGCATTTTTTCGGACAGATTTTGGAACAGGCTTCGCAGCCGACGCAATTCTTCTCGTTGGCGACGGTCATGACCTTCTTTTCATATTCGTCGTCATCGTCTTCGCCAAGTTCAAGCGGAATAATATCGCCGTCTTCGCCGAGGCCAACCAATTGTAGCACCGCGCGCCCGCATACTTTGAAGCAGCGACCACAGCCTATGCATTTTTCCTGACTGATATTCTTGACGAATTTTGGAATCCAGCTGCGTCCGTCGGGCAATGTGATGGTTACTACGGATGTCATTGTGTGCTCCTTGTTCAAATTCGAATGTGTATTTGTAGGTTGGGTTAGCGTTTTTTGCGTAACCCAACAATGCGCACGTTGGGTTACGCGATGAAGCTGCTAACCCAACCTACCCCGTCAGCTTCTGGCGTGCGGCTGTCAATTTCTGATACGCCTGAAAAGTTTTTTCCGCCACTTCCGGAATGCGTTCCCAGCCTATCGGCAACTCTTCCGACAAATCATGCAAATCCATCTTCAGTTGCGTGGCCTGAGCGTTGAGTTTCTTTACCGCCGCTTTCAGTTCTTCGATGTCTTCCATTTCTGTTCCTTTAACCGTACTTAGCTACTTCAGGAAATTGGTGAATCATCTCCACCGCAGCATCTACCAATTTTCCGCCTTCTTCAGCCAGTTTGCCCATGTCGTTGAAGCCGAAGCGGTGCACATCGCGCAGGTATTTATTGATAACGACCAATCGTCCTGCGGTAAGCACCATGCGGCCAAAACCTTCATGGCTCATTTTCATGATGGGTGAGACCATGATGCCGGTCAGGCGTTCCACCGAGAGACCGACGGCGTTATAGAACAATTCCAAGCGCCACAAAGTTTCCGGATCGGGATCGCCCATAATGGGGATTTCCTTGCGCTGCTCTTTATCGATTATGTAGGGATCGAGCAACGTGGCGTTGCTCTTGCCGTCCCATGTGCCGTAGGTATCTTGCGCGCGATACTGCTTTGCCAGTTCGTTCAGGAATATTTCGCCGCTGCTGGTTTTTACTGCTTCTGCTGTTGTGTTCATGTTGTGGCTCCTGTTTCACGTTGTAGTCACGTCATTCCCTCCCCCTGCAAGAAGGAAGGAACCAAATTATTCCTCTTCGAAATTCAATTCGCGTTCGGCTCCCTTGTTCAGGGCCTTGCGCAGCCACGGCGGCGGGGTGCCCTTGAGCACTTCCTGCAACCGGATCAGGATTTCGGTGATGACTTCCGGCTCGTTTACTTTGATCGGATGGATTTTGTTCGCTACCACGCGCGCCGCAGCCGAGCCGCCGATGGCCGCGACGTAAAGGATGGCGCAATCCTTGATGGCTTCGATCTTGGGGGCGAGCTTGTCTTCATTGCCGTCTTCCTTGAGGTCGCCGGAAAACTGGATAGCTTCGATCAGGTTGAAGCCATCTGGCGAAATTTCATAGACCGCGAGGTTTTTTGCCCAACCGAAATGGGCGTCCACGCGTTGCAGGTCTTGTGTCGCAAATGCGATTTTCATTCCTCTTACTCCTTGGTTGGGATTACACAGTTTGAGTTTGCGCTGTAGGTTCATATTTTTCCTCCGGCAACGGCCAGCTATCCGGCGCGCCTTCGTGCGTGTGTTCGAGGAACACGTTGCCGATCTGGAAAATCAGATCGCGCGTGCCGCGATAGCCCACGCTCAATTTATGGTTTGCGCCCAAGCGGTCAAAGCATGGCAGCCCGGCTCGGTACAAAGGGATGCCGAGTCGTTCCGATGCTTGGCGTCCATGCGAATGAGTGATGAGCAAATCGCAGCCCTTGGCGCTCATTTCCAAATCTTCCAGATCTCCGATCAGCACTTCCTCGCAGGGCATTCTTTCCAGCAACGGTGATTGCGTGGTGGTGACGGCGGCAGTGATCTCGCAGCCCATCTCGGACATGAGCGAACCTAGCGCCCATAGCAGATCCGGCTCGGCACCGATGGCAACCTTCTTGCCGCCGAAAAAGAAATGGGCGTCCAGCATGGCATCCACCAACTGGCTGCGTTGACGGCGATACTTGAGCGGCACGGGTTTGCCGCTCAGGCCGGAGAGATACATCAGGAAACGGTCATTGGCGTCCAGCCCGGTGAGCCGGTTGAACACGGTATAGGGTACGCCGCTACGCATTTCCAGTTCCAGCGCAGCGCTTTCCATCTGCTGGCCGACGGCGATGGTGGCGAGCGAACTGCCCATGCTGCGGATTTCGTCCACCGTGATTCCGCCTATGGTGGTGGGGCTGAATTGTTCCGGGATGTGACCATCAAGCGAGCTGGAGAGGTCGGGCAGCACGACGGGGGAGAGTCCGAAGGCGGTGATGGTCTCGACGATTTCTTCGATGTCGGCGGCAGTGAGGTGGCTGCCGGGCAGCAGGTTGACCTGGCCGGGAATTGTTTCAGTGGTTTTTTCCACCAGCTCTTCGACTATGCGCGTAACTGTCTTGGCCCAGCCATCCTGAAATGCATCTTTGAAATCCGGCGTGTTCACGAACACGATGGGCAAGTCGGCCAGTTCAGGATTACGCTTGCGTATTAATTTCAGATCGCCGTGTATGTCCTCGCCGCGCGTCTCGGTCAGTCCGGTAGTACACAGGCCGATGATTTCCGGTTTGGCGCGCTTGTAGATGTTGACCAGAGCCTGCTCGATGTTGTCCATGCCACCCATGATGGTGGTGACTTCGTTCATCGCTGTGGTCTGCAAGGGAATTGCCTCGCGGAAATGACGCACGAACAGTACCAGTCCGAATGCGGTGCAGCCTTGTGAGCCATGCAGGATAGGCATGCAATTGGCGATGCCAAGGAAAGCCAGAATGCCGCCTATGGGTTGGCTCATCTTCAGCGGATTTACGCTGCATGCTTTTTTCGAAACAGTGACGGTTGCCATCTCATTTTCTCCCTTCGATGGATAGGGGATGGATTTCGGATTCCCACGGAGCCGCTTTCCTGACCTGCTTCCATATGGGGTTATACAGCGCCTTGTCGATTTCCTGCACCAAAGTCACCATGCCTTCGTATCCGGCGTAGGCGTGATGGCGTTCCTGATTGATGTCCAGCCACGGCATCCTGGCCTTGAGCGCGACGAACTGCGATCGCCCGCCTGAGAGCATGATGTCGGCGCGGGCTTCCTTTAGCATCTTGTACATCTCGCGCGGCGGCAGGTCGTCGAAAATGTGGGCGTCATCGCTAATCAATTCCTTCACGCGCTCCTTGTCTTCTTCGGTGGATTTTTTCACGCTGGTGCCGACGATCTCCAGCCCGACCTCTTGCAAGGCGGACACCACCGACCACGATTTCACGCCACCGGTGAAGAGCAGCACACGTTTCCCATCGAAGCGTTTGCGGTAACCATTCAAGCGTTCCCAGGCGCGTGCCTCTTCGCGGCGAATCAATATTTCGGTGCGTGCCAGCAAGTCTTCCGGTGCGCCGCGTTGTACCAGCAATTTTGCGATCTGGCGCAAGGAATCGCTGGTATCTGAAATGCCGTAAAACGAGCCCTCAAAGTATGGAATGCCGTAGCGCTCTTCCATCTTGCGCGCTACATTGATCATCGCCTTGGAACACACCATCATGGCCGCGCGGGCGCGGTGCGATGAAGCCACTTCGTGATAGCGCGCATCACCGGAGATGCACGCAAGCACGCGGATGCCAAGATGGTCGAGCAGCGGCTTGATCTGCCACATTTCGCCAGCGAGGTTGTATTCGCCGATGATGTTGATGTCGTAGGGCGTGGTGGTTTCAGGTTCCTCGGTGCCGATCACATAATCCAGCAGCGCTTCCCCCGCCAGCTTGTTGCCGAGGTTCTTGCTGCCAACGAAGCCGGGCACATTGATCGGGATGACTGGCTTGCCGAACTTCTCGCGCGCCGCCTTGCACACGGCCTCGATCTCATCGCCAATCAGTGCGGTGATACAGGTCTGGTACACGAATACGGCAGGCGGATCGTATTTCTCGATCACCTCGCGAATAGCTTTGTACAGACGCTTCTCGCCGCCAAACACGATGTCGTTCTCGGAAATGTCGGTGGTGAAGCCGGTGCGGTAGAGCAAGGGGCCGGATGATTTAGAGCCACGGTTGTCCCAGCCGTTGCCCTCGCAGGCAATCGGGCCGTGCACGATGTGCGCCACGTCGGCGATCGGTTGCAGTGCAATCTTCGCGCCGTCGAACGCACAACCGCCCGCAGCCGCGCCGGGCACCAGTTGCTTGGTGCAGCCCTTCTTGCGTTCCTTCTCGTCCTTGACCTGGTTCTTGTCGCAACCCGGTTCATTGAACACTTCCTGCACTTTGATGTTGAGTCCGGCCATGATAGACCTTTCCAAATGGTTTATGCTTAGCACTCAGCAAGCACTGTGCCAAACCGGGTGGTGGTGAATAACTGCTTGTTTGTACAAGGGGTGGGGGAAATTGTCCCCTGTCGTAAACCCTACAAAAATCGCAGAGGACGTAACAAACAGCACAGGCATGGTGCATCGAACTTATGTAGGTTGGGCTCTGCCCGACATGGTGGGCAGAGCCCACCCTACGTCCTATGTTCTGTAAATCCGTGTAATCTGTAGTCAATCACTTTTTTCAGGTTCGTTTCTTGCTATATCTCACCGATATGCCTACCGAAGAACAGGACACCACCATCGCCTCGCGCGGGCACAGCACTAACCTGGTCGGGTTGCCGACCGGGTTGCTGGCCAGCGCGAGTTACAACGACTTTCCGATACCGCTGTGCATCAGCGGCACGCGCGAGTCGCACCGCAGCTTGTTTGAGCGATTGAACAAGCTGACTGATGCAATTGAGGCGGGGCGGGTTTTTCAGGATTACATGGCGGTGGTGTTCGGACTGGATCACGAGCCGGAAAAAAACGAGCGCCGCCGCTATCGCGCCAGTTACCTGCGCCTGCTGAAAGACTGGGGCTTTGATTCCAATAGCCCGGCGGGTGCGGTGCTGAAAGGCTGGGTTGAAAGCCGCTTCGGGCTGTTCCCCACCTTTCACAAAGCGCCTATCCGCCGCTTCAATTCCCCGGCCTGGATACATTACATGGAAGAAAAAATGTCCAACCGCTTTAATAATAACGCCATCAACATGCAGTTCGATTTGCTCTACGAATTCTGCCAATGGATGTTGGTGCGTTTTTACGCCACGGGCAAGAAGCACCTGCAGCTGTATCGCGGCACCAACGATTTACGCGAGCTGCAATTGATCCAGCAACTCGACGCCCGCAACGCCATCGTGCGTCTGAACAATCTTGTTTCTTTCACCTCGCAACGCGGCATCGCGGACGAATTCGGGGACACCATTATTGAGGCCGAAGTGCCGGTGGCGAAGATACTGTTCTTTAACGACCTGCAATTGGGCCACCCATTGCGGGGCGAGGCGGAGTGTCTGGTGATAGGTGGCGATTACCGCGTGAAGATGTCTTACTGGTAAAGGGCGATGGATAAGTTGCGTTTACATGACCGCGCCCTCGGTGCTTATCTCGGTCTCGCCGTAGGCGACGCCCTTGGCGCAACGGTAGAATTCATGCTGCCGCGCGAAATCGTATATCAATATGGCACGCACCGCGACATCATCGGTGGCGGCTGGTTGAAATTGAAAGCGGGGAGGGTGACCGACGACACCGAGATGGCGCTTGCTCTGGGCCGCGCACTGTTGGCTTCCAAAGGCTGGAACGCAAATGCTGTCGCCGCTTCCTTCGTTGCCTGGATGAAGTCACGTCCTATCGACATCGGTAATACTTGCCGCCGTGGCATTCAACGCTACATGCTGAATGGCAGCCTGAGCGGGCCGATGAGCGAAGGCGATGCGGGCAACGGGGCAGCCATGCGCAACCTGCCGGTGGTGCTGGCGACGCTGAGCGATGATGCGGCATTTCAGCAACAAACACTGGAAGAAGCCCATCTTACCCATAACCATCCACTCTCCGATGCAGCCACGTTAGCGCTGGGCGAAATGACCCGGACGTTACTGAAGGGCGGAGGTGTGAAGGAGTGCCGCGAAGTCGTCAAAGTCCTGTTGCGCGAGCATCCGAAATTTCAGTTTCATCCTTATCCGGGGCGTGCCTCCGGCTACATCGTTGACACCATGCAGACCGTTCTACATCACTTCTTCATCACTGACTCATTCGAGACTCTCGTTGTGGACACGGTGAATCGCGGCGAAGATGCCGACACTACCGGCGCAATTGCGGGCATGTTGGGGGGCGCGCTGTATGGTGCCGGCGCAATTCCAAAGCGTTGGCTGAACAAGCTGGAGATTAAGGTGGTTAGCGAGATACGCCTGCAAGTCAGCGAGTTGCTGCGTTTATCGGAAGTGCATATCCGCTCCGAACTACCCTAACGATAAAAGCTCGCCCATTATAACGATTCAGAACCGGTCGCCAATAAAACGCACATCTTTGTGCAGTTCCGGGCGTGCGTATCTAATTCAAATTTTTCCTTTTGCGAGGCTCTGCCTCCTTGCGTTTGACCTCCTGGCGATGCTTAGTCTGTTCGCGATGGTTCTTAAGCGCATTGTCTTTTTCTGCGGACTGACCATTTTTCTCGACCCGACTACCTCGTGTTCCGCGAATCGTATT
Organism: uncultured Gallionellaceae bacterium; assembly: GCA_964480365.1. GTDB lineage: Bacteria > Pseudomonadota > Gammaproteobacteria > Burkholderiales > Gallionellaceae > CAIQPV01. The sequence continues at coordinate 2,442 of CAYZPM010000033.1, read as the reverse complement.
TATTCGCTTGATGCGATTATTCCTCATGTTTTCCATATGACCACGAAGGAATTCTTTTCGTTTTTGGATGCGGCCTTCAATTTTCAGTTTGCGTTTTCCCCAAAAGTTAGGTTGTTTCGTCATAAGAACGGGTGCAGCCGTCCCTATCTTCGAAGCAAAGGCAAACTTTCCGGGCATCACTTCAGTTTCGCCTTTCGGAGTCTTCAATGAGGTGGCGCCTTCGTTGACCGTATCATAGGTACCGGGTTCATCGCCATCCGCCGTGTCAATCACCGTAGTCTCATGGTCGGTTCCCCGGATTCCTATTGTGGCGGTAGGTGTGGTGACGAGATAGGCGGAGGTATTATGTTTGCCAATCCAGCCAGTGATGGAGCGCATTGCTCCTTTGAGCAGCGACATGAATATCTTGTCGTCAGAACCACCCTCGGCTTTGTACTCATCCACCCGAAACACAGTATTGGGGCGTAGAGCAATTATGCCGCCATCTTCTGTAACGAGGTGCACTTCGCCGCCGGACGCGGTATTGACGGTCTGATTTTCATATATCTTCTGCCCCATGGAGATACCGCTGGATTTTCCCAACTTGTCTGTCACGGAAGCGCTACCGGAGATAGCATCGACGGTGCCGAATAATTCTGCTGCGTAGGTGGCGTGACAAATCATCAACGCGAACAGGAATGCAAGAAAGTTTTTCAAATGGGCGACCTCTATAATTCTTGTCCGTATTGTAGTGCCATAACAAGCTTACTTCAAAATAAACTCAACAAAAATAAGGGTTACAGCCATATACGCGCCCGTTCAGCCGACACGTCTTCTGATTTTCAGTCCACAACCCAAACCCACCGGCTTTGGCCGGTGGTGGATTATGTTTGTCCTTCATGATTCGCTCAATGGGCGTGAGTTCAAGCAATCCTTATCATGCCTGGACTTTGACTTCACTTGCCGATTTGATTGCTAACACCGTTTTCCTGTTGGTTCAATGTGTTCTGTTCTTGCTTGGTTATATGTCCACCGTTTTGAGATGCCATTGAACGCTCTTCTTGGCGAATCTGGTGATCTTCATGATGTAGATTGGCTGCCTGCCCTTTGGAGATCTCACCTTCCTTGACCTCCTTGTTGATGCGCCTGTCCTGATTATTAAGGCGGCTGTTGACTTCGTGGCGGCGCGGGTGGCTTTGGTTCCAATTTTTGTGAGCTTGCTGATTCTTATGTGCCGGGTGTCCCTCATCCGCAAAAACACCAGTCGAAACACTCAGTAAAATAGTGGTTGTAGCAACAGTTAATATGCGTGTAAGTTTCATTGCATCCTCCAATGGGTTATTGATATGCCAACCTGACAGATATGAAACAAGCCAGTACGTCCAATAACGTATTAAAACAAAATCTGTTGACACAATCACTTCGATATCCTTGGCAGGCTGCTTGGGATGCAGTTTGGTTAGCCTTTCAACAAAGGTGAAGACTACGTGCAATACGATGAATTTGATAAGGTGAAGGATGATGACGTTAACGGTTGGAACCACCGGCCAGTGGTTTTTGATGTTGCCGATCTCGCCGCATGTTCTGGTAGGTGCGGATTAAGTCATTATGGTGATGATTATTAAACATATTATAAATATCGCAAAAATTCTCCTCAAGTATTCCCATCCCTTGCCGATAAAAATACTGTTACAGATTAATCCATATTAAAAGAGGTTCGCCATGACAACAATTTCCAGCATAGCGTCGTCCATTCTGCAAAGTGCAATGAATCAGGTATCGACTTCACCAACATCAACCGCCAGTCAGACTCAATCGGCTGGTTCATCGTCAACCTCTTCAGCTTCGACTACATCCGGCAATACAACGGTCACGTTAGGCAGCACTGCATCAACACCGTTGACTTATAACTCATTAGGTCAAATCACCAGTGCTCAAGTTACTCAACTCGAACAAGCGATCAATACTGAAATAAGCAACACGATGTCTGAATTATTCTCGGGGCTGTCATCTAATAATTCGTCCAGTTCGTCCTCATCGATATTTTCATCCTTAGCTGGGTTGCCTGGTTCATCAAGCACAAGTGCGACATCATCGTCCACAACTTCACTCGCAAATCAAGCAACACAAGATGTTCTGAACGCAAATAATGTTGTGAACAGTACACTCGCCTCATTATTTTCAAGCTCTTCCAGTTCTTCAAACTCGTCGAATTCTAATAATTCAAGCCTTTCATCGCTTCTGAGCTTGGCTGCTCCAACAGCATCCAGTTCAAGCACTTCCACCACTCAGACAACTACACAAAGCGCCATTACTGCGGCACAAAATGCTGTAACTAACACTTTAAGTTCTCTATGATTTATTCCATCTGATTTTTATAATCATCTGGGGAAACGCTGAACAAGTGGTGCCCATCCCACGCGACACTGCCACTCAGTCCACCGTGATTCTGCCACCTATTCC
>CAYZPM010000032.1:0-41626 GCA_964480365.1 uncultured Gallionellaceae bacterium | reverse complement strand
CTACAGACGCATTAACGCCATCGCCAGCTTGCGGGTTTTCTCCAGAGGTTGAGGTTGTTATGTGTCATTGGTTAGGCTCGTTCAATTAATTTCAAGGCAGCGGGCAAGTCGTCAATCACTGCATCTACATCAAGCTCATCCACCGGTTTGCCGTGATTATAACCGTAAGGCACGCAAAATATCGGGCAGCCTGCCGCACGCGCTGCGAGGGCATCATTGAGCGAATCGCCGATCAACAGCACCTGATCTACCGGCACACCAAAAAATGCTGCGGCATGCAACAGCGGCATGGGATGCGGCTTCTTTTCCGGCAGGCTGTCGCCGGATAGCACGATTTCAAAATAATCCGTCAGCCCCAAACCCCTGAGTAGAGGTTCGGTGTAGCGTGCCACTTTGTTGGTGATGCAACCCAGACGAAAACCTGCTTCTTTCATGGCTTCCAAGCCAGCGGGCACGCCGTGGTAAGGCTTGCTCTGCAACAGCAAGCCGGTGTAATGCTTCTCGAAAAACGGCAATGCTTTTTCATACAATGCGGCATCCGGCTCGGCGTGCATATCGCCGGTTAGCGCGCGCTTCACCAGCCAACCGATACCGTTGCCGATGAAGCTCATCAACAGGTCTTGCGACACGGCGGGACGGCCCATGTCACGCAGCATGCGATTGGCCGCTTCCGCCAGCTCCGGCGCGGTGTGCAGCAGCGTACCATCGAGATCGATAAGGATCGCTGAGATGCGCAGCGGGAAATGCGCTTGTACCATTATTTATTTGGCGACTTTTGCCAGCTCTGCGCGCAGCTCACCGATAATGGTGTCGTAACGGTTCTTGTCTTGCTCGTTGCGTTTGCTAAACACAGCGGAGCCGGCAACAAAGGTATCCACGCCTGCCTCCGCCACTTCCTTGATGTTGGCCGGGCTAACGCCGCCATCAATCTCCAGACGAATATTGTAGCCGCCCGCATCTATCATTTTGCGCACTTTGCGCGCCTTGTCCAGCACGTATGGGATGAATTTCTGTCCGCCGAAACCGGGGTTAACCGACATCAGCAGCACCATGTCCAGCTTGGGCAAGGTGTATTCCAGCACATCCAGCGGCGTAGCTGGATTGAACACCAGCCCGGCCTTGCAGCCATTTTCCTTAATCAGGCCGATGGTGCGGTCGATGTGCTCGGACGCTTCCGGGTGAAAAGTAATATAGGTCGCGCCCGCCTTGGCGAAGTCGGGAATAATGCGATCCACAGGCTTGACCATCAGATGCGCATCTATTGGTGCGGTCACGCCATGCTTGCGCAGTGCTTCGCATATCAGGGGGCCAATGGTCAGGTTCGGCACGTAATGGTTGTCCATCACATCGAAATGCACGATGTCCGCGCCGGAAGCGAGCACGTTATCAACTTCCTCGCCCAGCTTGGCGAAGTTGGCGGAAAGAATACTGGGTGCGATCATATACATGAGTTTGGCCTTAACAAGTCTAAAATCAAGACTAGCATTCTACCCGAAACTGGCTGATGGATTAATTCGACATTTGCCGCACATACATTTATAGCAATTCGCGGATTTGCATTAATCCCTATTGCCGCTATAATGCGCGACTTCGCGTTGGCTCGATAGCAACGTGGCGCTTCAAAAAATGGCTCGGTAGCTCAGTCGGTAGAGCAGAGGATTGAAAATCCTTGTGTCGGTGGTTCGATTCCGCCCCGAGCCACCAGGTAAATCAAAGTTCTGCGGTGATGCAGGCTTTATTTGTTTTTTGCTTTTCCGCAAAATGTCACCGCATTTTTTCAGTACCCTTGCTCTCGCGTGGATATTAGTCCACGCCTAAGGAAAGAAAAAACCGCCAGGCTATAAGCCCCTATGGTCTATGCAATTTGTCGGATTGCCTAGGCAGAACGGATTAGTACAAATGAACCATTGTGGAAATTAATTTAACCAGTATGATTCGCATCAGTCGGATTATATAGATTATCAATCCACCAAAATTTATTTAACGTACTACAGAAGGATTGAGGGAGAGACAAAATGAAATACAAATTATCGAAATTAGCTATCGGTTTGGCTGCAGTATGCGCATTTTCGGGGCAGGCAAATGCTCACACCTTCGCTGAAGGGGCATTAGGAAATACTGCTACAGCGCTTTTTAATTTTACCGACGCCAAAGGTATTGTTAACGACTTTGTCACGTTCTCTCTTGTTAGTACAGATGGAACCGCGACCGTAAACGCGAGCTACACTCCTGCAATTCCTGCAAAAGGCAAAACAAAAGCCAAAGCAGGTACAGGCGTTATCCTTTCGGGAATGAAACTCTATGAAGGGACTAATTTGACTAATCTGTCCAAGGACAAATTGGTGGCAACTGCTGTACAAGAAGGCTCATTCAGCTATCAAATAGGCAGTATGACAAGCATGATTTATCTTCCCACTGGAAACTATTTTCTGGATATCACTGGGACTGCCCAATCGGCAAATAGCAAATACAATGGTAATCTGACTATTTCTCCAGTCCCTGAGCCAACTGAAGGTGCACTTCTACTGTCCGGCATTGGCTTGCTAGGCTTTATCGCCGCTCGCCGCAGAAACATCGCTTAATTTAAGCCTTATCCAAAGCCACAGAGGGGTGATTCCCTTTGTGGCTTTTTCTTTTGGCGAGCGGCAAATGCCGGACGGTCTATGCAATTTCTTTCAGACTATCCCGCTACTCACGAAACAGGGCGTACATTTCGTTCAGCACGAAAGAAAACCCACTGGGCCACCCCTAGCGGCGGCGGGTTACGACTATTCCCTACAATATAATTAGCCACTCTCTTATTTTTTCTACGTGCCTTCTGGCACACAATGCAACTGTCGATTTGACTACACATTGAACGTAAGGATACGAGAATGAACGCACAGCAGTGGCAATATCAACCCGTACCCAGTGAATTTATTTGCTCAGTTAATAATATAAAAGCTGAAATCGAGGCGCAACGTTTAATTCGTGCAATGAATGTGAACACCCATTTTGCTGCGCGCACAAAAATGCAGACATTTCTCGAAGCACAATTGAAAGCCACCGGAGTATCTCTAGCGGAGGCGGGTACGGCATCATGCAGTGACGTTGATGTTCTGTCCCAGGTTCGGCGCACTTTGCGTGATGGAGTTAATTAAAATCATCGCATTCTGGCTTTCGATGTCGAGGGATTTCTTGAGCACGTCAATACCTACCTCGCTACTGAGATTTTGCTGAGCTTGCTGCTGAAACTGTTGCACTGGGTTGTAGCTCGATGTGACAGCGGTAGTGGACATGATTCCTCCTAACACTGCGTAACCGGACGCAATGTGTTGTCTGTTCGATTAGGGAAAGAATATTTGGTTCATTCCTATGCTCCGAAACCACACTTATAGTTTGGGCCATGCACACGCTGACTTTTGATCTGCGAAGTTTTGATTCGCTGTTTACTCTTAAATATATAGGGAAGCCAGAATTCAGCGGAAGGCAAACAAATGTAAACTTTCTTGTATGGGCAAAACCCATCAAACTTCAATTTTCGTGGCTTCCAGACGAGAACTTTACTTGGGCATAGCACCCAAATTTTAAAAGTCCTTTGCCGTAACCTCCGTGTACCTCTCGGATCTTCTTTTTACTTCATCCAATTGGGCATTGGTAATTTTTCCCATCCTGATATATGCCATACACATTCCATTCAATACCGCTCTAGCCAGAATCTTGTCGGGCATCTTTTTGAGCCGCTTGAGTTCATTTAGCTGCTCTTCGATATGTTCCATGGCTTCGTTCATGGCTTGTCTCCACATTATTAACTCTGTCCTTCATTCCACCGTCCACACGGTCAAGATACCCCTATCTTGACCATGCGTAAAGGCGACCTTGCCACGCCCTTTGGCAGGCCGGATTCGACGTTAATCGGACTGGACGAGGCAATCTAAAAATTATTTTTTAAGCAAAAAGAAAGCGCACATCAATAGGGGAAGATGTGCGCAATAGGAGGAGATACAGATATCTATCACGCTGTATCAATTTACTTTTTACGCCGTATAACATGCGTTAGCAATACGTACTGATACGTACAAATCTCAAAATGCGAAGCCATCCCACCGCCCCAAAATAACTTCTCATCCTGTGCGACTAAAATATTTTTCAAAGAACAGGTTGTTTTCGGCGAAATACGTTGTCCTGCAACTCACAGCAAAATGCTCCACCCAATCAACACATATCTCTCCAGCACAAACAACGCCGCAAATATCAGCATCACAAACACTACGAAGCGCACGATCTGCCAAGCCAAACCAAGGTAGCGGCGATTACGGGTAAATACATACATACCGCCAGTCAGGATGATGGCGAGTGCGGACAGGATAAATAACAGTCGCAAGATGAGCATGGTGTTTTCACTTGCGGATGGCGCAAAATATCGCGCAAATCAAAGCGCTTATGCCCGCCCTAAGCAGCCTGCAACTGTAACCGCAGGAATGCGGGCGCTTCCTCGGGCTTGTCGAAAGTGACGAATTCCCAAGCCTGCTCATCGGCCAGCAGGGCGCGTAGCAGGGCATTGTTAAGTGCGTGGCCGGATTTGTAACCGGAGAATGCGCCGATCAGCGGATGTCCGAGCAGGTACAGGTCGCCGATGGCATCCAGCACCTTATGTTTGACGAACTCGTCTTCGAAGCGCAAGCCGTCAGGGTTAATGACACGGTATTCGTCCATCACGATGGCGTTGTCCAAGTTGCCGCCCAAGGCCAACCCCTGTGCGCGCATGGCCTCGACTTCTTGCATAAAGCCGAAGGTACGGGCGCGGCTCACTTCCTTGATATAAGAGTGCTCGCCCAAATCTACCGTCACGTTTTGTTTGGTGGTGGCAAACACGGGATGCGCAAAATTGATGGTGAAGCCTAACTTGTAACCGTTGTACGGCTCGAAGCGCACCCACTTGTCGCCATCCTTTACCTCGACAGATTTTTTGATGCGGATGAATTGTTTCGCGGCTGACTGTTCGGCGATACCGGCGGATTGCAGCAAAAAAACAAACGTTCCCGCGCTGCCGTCCATGATTGGCACTTCCGCGCTGCTCAGCTCGACGATGGCATTGTCTACGCCCAGCCCGGCGAAAGCGGACATCAAGTGCTCAATGGTGGACACGCGTACGCCGTCCATTTCCAGACACGTGGACAGGCGAGTGTCCTTCACCGCATGAGCCTCGGCGCGGATTGCCACCGCCGGGGACATATCCATGCGGCGGAATACAATGCCGCTGTTGGCAGGCGCAGGGCGCAAGGTCAAATCTACCCTCTCGCCAGTATGCAGTCCGACCCCCGTAGCTTGCACCGGGTTTTTCAGTGTGCGTTGCTTAACCATGTTACAACCAGCCCTATCAACCAGAAGCGTAGTTTACCACGGACGCAGCATGCGCCCAAACCATTGCCTCGCAGTGAGCAATGGATTAGTCTGCTTGTTTGCGCAAGAACGACGGGATGTCCAGCATATCCATGCCCGAGTTTTCCAACGCTTTGACTGCCGCCTCGCGGTGACGTCCCGTACGGATGACTGCGGGCATCTCAAGCTCTTTGTAATTGACCATGGACATCGGTTCATCATGGGTGCCGGTGCGTTTTTGCTCTTCATAAGCCAGCATCGGCTTGGACTGCTTGCGCTCTACTGGTGACCCCAGACCGGTCGCCACGATGGTCACGCGCAACTCGTCGCCCATGCTATCGTCGAACACCGAGCCTACAATCACGGTAGCGTCATCAACGGCGAACTGCACGCTATTGGTTACTTCCCGGTATTCTTTCAGCGTGAGGCTGCTATTGGAGCTGATATTTACCAGCACGCCTCGCGCACCCGCCAAGTTCACGTCTTCCAGCAAGGGGCTGGACATGGCGCTCTCTGCGGCAACCTTGGCACGATCCGGCCCGGAAGCTGAAGCCGAACCCATCATCGCCATGCCGTTTTCCGACATCAACGTGCGCACATCGGCGAAGTCCACGTTTACCAGTCCTGGCACATTAATGACTTCGGCGATGCCTGCCACTGCGCCCTGCAACACACTGTTGGAAGAGCGGAAGGCGTCCAACAAGGTAGTGTCTTCGCCCAGCACAGTCATCAGTTTTTCGTTCGGCACGATGATCAGCGAATCGACATGCTCGACCAGAGCCTCGATGCCTGTCTGCGCCAAGCGCATGCGTTTGCCCTCATGTGCAAACGGCTTGGTCACCACGGCCACGGTGAGGATGCCCATTTCCTTGGCTATTTGGGCCACCACTGGCGCTGCGCCGGTGCCTGTTCCGCCACCCATACCGGCGGTGATGAACACCATGTTGGCACCACCGATCATCTCGGTAATGCGTGCACGGTCTTCCTCTGCTGCGGCACGCCCGACATCAGGAATCGCCCCCGCCCCCAAGCCTTTGGTGATGTTGGCGCCGATCTGTAGCTGGGTACGCGCCTTGTTGCGTTTGAGCGCTTGGGCATCGGTGTTAATGACGATGAATTCCACACCCTGCACGCCCTGCTCAATCATGTGATCCACTGCATTACCACCGCAGCCGCCCACACCTACCACCTTAATCACTGCATCCTGAAGTTGTGCATCCATAATTTCAAACATCGCTTTTCTCCCTGTTAATTACAATACCAAAACACCCGATAAGTTACCAGCACCGCCCAAAGTTTCCCTGCTAAAAATCATCTTGAAAAAAAATTTTCCATCAGAAATTATTCTGGAACCAAGCTTTCATTCTCTCCAGAACGTCATTAAACGAACCCGAGTGCACACGCGTCGCCTCATGGCGTTTGTGCTGCTCCATCCCATACAGCAGCAAACCAACGCCAGTAGAGAAACGCGGCGTTTTCACCACATCGGACAAGCCGCCAACATAGCGCGGCAGCCCCAGACGCACCGGCATGTGGAAAATTTCCTCGCCCAGTTCAACCATGCCGTGCATGGCGCTGCTGCCACCGGTAATCACGATGCCGGAGGACAATAAATCCTCGAATCCGCTACGGCGCAATTCGGTCTGCACCAGCGAATACAGCTCTTCCACACGCGGCTCAATTACTTCCGCCAGGGTCTGGCGCGACAACATGCGCGCCCCGCGTTCGCCTACGCCGGGCACTTCGATAGGAGCATCGTCAGCTAGCTGGCGCAGGGCGCAGCCGTATTTGATCTTGATGTCTTCCGCGTCCTTGGTCGGAGTGCGCAAAGCCATCGCGATGTCATTGGTGATTTGGTCGCCCGCAATAGGAATCACTGCGGTATGGCGGATTGCGCCGCCGGTGAAAATCGCCACATCGGTAGTGCCGCCGCCGATGTCCACCAAACACACACCCAAATCCTTTTCATCGTCAGCCAACACCGCCTTGCTTGATGCCAACGGTTGTAGAATCATCTCGCTCACTTCCAGCCCGCAACGATGAACGCACTTCATGATGTTCTGCGCCGCCGCAACCGCGCCGGTAACGATGTGCACTTCCACCTCAAGGCGCATACCGCTCATGCCCAGCGGCTTCTTGATGCCCTCCTGCCCGTCGATGCTGAACTCCTGTTCCAGAATGTGCAGGGTCTGCTGATCACTGGGCAGACTGATCGAACTCGCGGTTTCTATCACGCGATCGATGTCTGCCTGTGCCACTTCCTTGTCCTTGATTTTGACCATGCCGTTGGCGTTTGAACTCTTGATGTGGCTGCCCGCGATGCCGGTATATACCTCGCGTATCTTGCAGTCGGCCATCAGTTCGGCATCTCCCAGCGCGCGCTGGATTGCCCCCACCGTCGCGTCGATGTTGACCACCATGCCCTTTTTCATGCCGGAGGATTCGTGCATTCCCACGCCGATCACTTCCAGCGTCCCTTCCGGTTTGATCTCGCCAACGATGGCGACGATCTTGGAAGTGCCGATGTCCAACCCGACAATCAGATTTTTTATTTCCCTGTTTTTGCTCATTGCCATCTCCAATACCTCAACACTTCTGTTCTAACCTTGCTTGGATTTGCCGCTTGCCATGCCACCCGGCAGGTAAGCGGCAAATCCATTGTTGTAACGCAAATCCACATAATTTACCGTGTGTGGCACGGATGCCAGGCTGTACGGATATACTGCAACGAAGCGCGCCAAGCGCTCTTGCGCCTGTTCGCGCCCCAACTCCAGCACCATGCCGTTGCCCAACCTCAGCTGCCAGGCGCGGCGCGGCGACAAACTGATTTGCACTACCTTCTGTTCGAGCGGTGCGAGCTGGTCACCGAACACTTTGTACATCTGTGTTATCTCAGCAGACGTGTCCGCTTGGCCTATAAATTTAGGTAATGCCAGCGCGCCCTCTGCCGAAAATACTTCACCCTGCGTGTTCACTAACTCAGTGCCGTTCCAACTGGCTAATGCGACGTGCTCTTCCAGCTCAACTTCCAGCCGCCATGGAAAATGGCGCCGCACGCTCACTTTGCGCACCCAAGGCAGTTTTTCGAAAGCCTTGCGCGTGCCTTCCAGGTCAACGGTAAAGAAATTCCCTTGCAATTCGTTGCGCACTATCTCCTCGATTTGTGTGGCATCTACTCGCTGCGGCGCGACGCTTAACTGCACCGCGTTCAGCGCAAACACCGGCAGATGCACCGCGTAATGCACAGCACCGAACAACACCAGCAACAGGCTGATGCCGAGCAGCGTGTTTGCCAGTTGGCGCAGCGCTTGCGAGTTATCCCACATGAGCCAGCTCCAATACTTGCAACACCAGTTGTTCGAAACTCATTCCGGCCTGGCGTGCCGCCATCGGCACCAAACTGTGGTCAGTCATGCCGGGTGAAGTGTTCATTTCCAGAAAATGGGGTTGACCATTTTTATCCAAAATTAAATCGGCTCGCCCCCATCCACTACAACCAAGCACACGGAATGAACGCAACACAATATCCGCAAGACGCTTTTCTATTTCTTCAGGTAACCCTGGACAGGTATAGCGAGTATCGTTAGCCAAATATTTGGCGTCGTAATCATAAAACTCGTGCGGAGTCTCTATGAGAATCGATGGCAGCACCTTGTCACCCACAATCGGGAACTGTACCTCCTGTCCGGCAACGAATTTTTCAACCAACACCAAACTGTCATATTGAGCAGCCACTTCGTAAGCCGTGCGCAATTCATCAACCGTTTTAACTTTGCTGATGCCCAGGCTCGACCCTTCATTTGCAGGCTTCACGAACAACGGTAATCCCAAACGTTGCACCACACCATTCCAGTCGCTACGTTCAGTTAGCATTTCATAATCCGGGATGGGCAAGCCCGCCGCCTGCCACACCAGCTTGGTGCGCCACTTGTCCATCGCCAGCGCCGATGCCATCACACCGCTACCGGTGTAAGGTATGTCCATCAGCTCCAGCGCGCCCTGCACGGTGCCGTCTTCGCCATAACGACCGTGCAGCGCAATAAATACGCGGTCGAACTTTTCATCGCGCAAAGCTTGAAGCTCCCGTGTTGCAGGATCGAAAGCATGCGCATCCACGCCACTACGCTGCAACGCGGCCAGCACTGCATTGCCGCTTTTCAGCGATACTTCGCGCTCGGCGGAACGACCACCGAACAACACCGCTACTTTCCCAAAATCTCTCATGCCGCCTCACCAACAATATGTACTTCCGGATGCAACCTGATGCCGGTTTTTTTCTCGACAGTTGCCTGTACCTCGCCAATCAAATTCTCGATATCCGCTGCCGTGGCATCGCTCGCATTCACAATGAAATTGGCGTGCTTGGTCGATACTTGCGCTCCGCCGATTTGCCTGCCTTTCAAGCCGCATGACTCGATCAGCCGCGCCGCATAATCACCCGGAGGGTTGCGAAATACCGAACCGGCATTCGGCAAATTCAGCGGCTGACTGGCTATGCGTTTTGACAGTAGTGCCTTGATTTTTTCGCGTGATGCATCTCCGTCACCCGCTGAAAACTTGAACCACGCCCCCACGAACCATTCCTCCTGTTTCGCACGCAAATTCACGTGTCGGTAGGCGATATCGTAATCTTGCGCGGTGCGCTCCAGCACTTCGCCGTTACGTGTTATCACTTGCGCGCGCGTAGTCACATCCCATGTCTCGCTTCCGAAGCAACCTGCATTCATTGCCAACATGCCGCCCACCGTACCGGGGATACCGGCGAAAAATTCAGCTCCGCTCAAGTCATGCAGTGCCGCGAAACGTGCCAGCTTGGCTCCGGGCACACCTGCTTGGGCATACACCGTACCGTCCGCTTCGATGTGCAATTCGCCCAGCGCCCCATGCAACAGCAACACCGTACCGCGCAGCCCACCGTCACGCACCAGCAAATTGCTGCCCAGTCCTACTGCAAGCAGCGGTTCATCGGCTGGCAGTGCGCGCAGAAATACGGCCAAGTCATCGAGATTGACGGGCTGATACATGCGCTCCACACGCCCGCCTGCGCGCCAGCTGGTGTGGCGGCACATGTCCACATCGCAACGTAGTGTTCCGCGCAAACCAATATCGTGAATCTCGCGTAGCGAGACCTTGTCTCTCTCCCCCTTTGGGGGATAACCAGCGACTTGGGCATTGTCTTTTGATGCCCTAGTCGAATGGCTAGTAGCTTCATCAGAGCTGGAGAGGGGGACGATGAACTGTGTCGGCTCGGTCATGTTCATGCATCACCTTGCGTCATTTGCAACACTTGTCCGGGAACGCCACCAATCGAACCCGCACCCATCGTTATCACTACATCATCCGGCTTGGCCATCTTCAAGATCGCCTGCGGCATGTCCTGTATCGGTTCGACGAACACCGCCTCGTTTTGTCCTGCCACGCGCAATGCATGCATCAGCGCACGTCCGTCTGCCGCCACGATGGGCGCTTCGCCTGCGGCATACACTTCCGCCAGCAACAGCGCATCCACGGTGCCCAGCACTTTCACAAAATCCTCAAACAGGTCGCGCGTGCGCGTGTAGCGGTGCGGCTGGAACGCCAGCACTAGGCGCCGTCCCGGAAATGCGCCGCGAACCGCAGAAAGGGTTGCCACCATTTCCACCGGATGATGACCATAGTCGTCGATCAAGGTAAAACTGCCACCGTTCGGCAACGGGATTTCACCATAGCGCTGGAAGCGCCGTCCTACGCCCTGAAATTCGGCCAGCGCGGCGACGATGGCCTGTTCTGGTACACCGATTTCCAGCCCCACTGCAATTGCCGCCAGCGCGTTTTGCACGTTGTGCAAACCCGCAAGATTCAACGTGATATCCAAATCAACAGGCACGCTGTTGTGACGGCACAGCGCAGTGAAGTGCATCCGTCCCCCTTCGTGGCGCACATTGACCGCACGGATCTGCGCATCCTCGGCGAAACCGTAAGTGGTGACCGGCTTGCTGATGCGAGCCAGCAGTTCGCGCACATTGGCATCGTCCACGCACAGCATGGCGCGGCCATAAAACGGCAGCCGTTCCAGAAAATCCACGAATGCTTGCTTGAGCCGAGCGAAATCGTGACCGTAGGTTTCCATATGGTCGGCGTCTATGTTGGTGACCACCGCCAGGATGGGCGTCAAATAAAGAAATGAGGCATCGGACTCATCCGCTTCTGCCACGATGAATTCGCCGGTGCCCAACTTGGCGTTGGTGCCACTGCTGTTGAGCCGTCCTCCGATGACGTAGGTGGGATCGAAGCCACCCTTGGCCAGCACGCTGGCGGTCAGGCTGGTGGTGGTGGTCTTGCCGTGCGTGCCCGCAATGGCGATGCCTTGGCGCAGCCGCATAAGTTCCGCCAGCATCATCGCGCGCGGCACCACCGGGATATTGCGCGCACGCGCAGCCAGCACTTCAGGGTTATCTTTGCCGACCGCCGTGGATACCACCACCGCATCCGCGTTGGACAGATTCTGTTCAGAATGGCCCACCTGCACCGTCGCACCAAGCTGTCGCAAACGCTGCGTGGCCGCGCTGTCGGCCAGGTCTGAACCACTCACCTGAAAACCGAGGTTGAGCATTACTTCGGCAATGCCGTTCATGCCGGAGCCACCGATGCCCACGAAGTGAACATGTTTAATTTTGTGCTTCATTTCTTCGCTACCTCTGCACACACTTCCGCCACACGCTGCGCTGCCGCAGGTTGCGCCGCCGCACGTGCTGCCTGCGCCATTTCCAGCGCGCGTTCACGAGTCATGTCCTGCAATAAGTTCGCCAAATGTTGTGGCGTCATGCTTTTTTGTGGCAGCAGGATCGCAGCACCGCGATCACTCAGGAAGTGCGCATTGCCAGTCTGGTGGTCATCCACTGCGTGAGGGAATGGAATCAGAATACTTGCCAACCCTGCCGCAGCAATCTCGGCAACGGTTAGTGCTCCGGCACGACAAATCACCACGTCGGTCTGATCGTAGAAGAATGCCATGTCGTCCAGAAACGGCCTGATTTCTGCGCTTATACTTGCTTTCCGATAGGCCGCCTGCACCGTATCCAGATGCCGGTTTCCGCTCTGGTGCAGCACATCGGGACGCGATTCTTCCGGCAGCAGCGCCAAGGCCTTTGGCACGCATGTATTGATAGCCTGCGCACCGAGACTGCCGCCCACCACCAGTACATTCAACTTTCCGCTACGGGCTTTATATCGCAGCTGCGGATCGGGCAGCGCGACGATATCCTCGCGCACCGGGTTGCCGCACCACTCGGCTTCGGGCAGCACTTTCGGAAAACCACTCAACACCCGTTTGGCGAAGCGTGCCAACGTTTTGTTGCTCAATCCTGCAATCGAATTTTGTTCATGAATGACCAACGGGCAGCGAAACAATATTGCCATGATGCCGCCCGGAAATGTGATGTAACCGCCCATGCCCAACACTACGTCTGGACGGCATTGCAAAAACGCCAGCGCGCTCTGGATCAATGCCACTGACAGGCTGAATGGCAGCAGCAGTTTGCGCATCAGGCCTTTGCCGCGCAGGCCGGAGAATTCCACCAACGCCATCTCGTAACCATGCTTGGGCACCAGCTTGGATTCCATGCTGTTGGGTGCGCCCAGCCAAGTGACGCGCCAGCCTTGCGTACGCAGCACGTCGGCGACGGCCAACGCCGGGAAGATGTGCCCGCCGGTGCCGCCTGCCATTATCAGGATGGAGCGTTTTTTCATATGGGCAACCCCCTCATCATTCTTCTGCTCTCCCAATCTATACGCAGCAGGATCGCTGCCGCGACGCAGTTCACCACCACGCCGCTGCCGCCGAAGCTGAGAAAAGGCAGGGTCAAACCCTTGGTGGGCAGCACGCCCATGTTCACACCGCTGTTAATCATCGCCTGAACTCCCAACCATACCGCAATGCCCTGCGCCAACAGCGCAGCAAACTGGCGGTCGAGAAATGCGGCCTGACGACCGATGGCGAAGGCGCGAATCAGCAATCCGGCAAATAGGATGATCACCACGCATACTCCGATGAAGCCAAGTTCTTCGGCGATCACCGCAAGCAAGAAATCGGTATGCGCTTCCGGCAAGTAGAATAATTTTTCCACGCTGCCACCCAGCCCAACGCCGAACCATTCGCCGCGCCCGAAGGCGATCAGCGCATGGCTCAACTGGTAGCCTTTGCCATAGGGGTCCGACCACGGATCCATGAAGCCAACTACGCGTTGCATGCGGTAGGGCGATGAAAGAATCAGCGCCGCAAATGCCAGCGGCAGAGCGAACACCAGCCCACCGAACACCTTCAGGTTGAAACCGCCCAGCCACAGGGTGCACAGCGCGATTGCACAGATCACCACGAACGCACCCATGTCCGGTTCTGTCAGTAACAGGCTGCCAACCAGCACCATTACCGCGAACATCGGCAGGAAGGCTTTGACGAAAGTGTGTTTAACGATGCCCTTGCGCACCGTGTAGTCGGCGGCATACAGCACGGCGAACAACTTCATCAACTCGGACGGTTGCAGGTTGATGACGATTAACGACAACCAGCGGCGGCTGCCGTTTACCGAACGGCCTATGCCGGGAATCAATACCAGCACCAGCAAGGCGACGCCCACCAGAAACAAGTAAGGCGCCAACTTCTGCCAGGTTTGCACCGGAACCTGAAACGCCATCACTCCGGACACGAGGCCGATGAGTATGAACATGCCGTGCCGGATCAAATAGTAGGCAGGATGAAAGCCGGTGAACTTGCTTTCCTCGGCAGTTGCAATCGAGGCCGAATACACCATCACCAGCCCAATCGACAGCAGCGCGAGGACGACCCAAGTCAGTATCTCATCGTATTCCGCTATCACGGCGCGCGGAGCGTTCAGGTTGGCGACACGCATGCGGCCTCCTCTTGAACTGCCTGTACTGCACTAACAAACACTTCGGCGCGATGTCTGTAGTTGTGGAACATGTCAAAACTGGCGCAGGCCGGCGACAACAAAACCGCATCGCCAGGCAGTGCCAGCGCAGCGCTTTGCCGCACCGCATCATCCATGTCATGCGCATGCACTACTGGGACGCCGCAGCCTTGCAACGCCACCGCGATCTTGTTTGCATCGCGCCCGATCAGCACTACGACGCGCGCGCGTTGTGCCACCACCGGATGGAGCGGCGAAAAATCCTGCTCCTTGCCTTCTCCGCCCGCGATCAATACGGCGGGACGCCCCAGACCTTGCAGCGCCGCTACGGTGGCGCCGACATTGGTACCCTTGGAATCGTCGTAGTAAACGACGCCGTTGATCTCCGCAACAAATTCCACTCGATGTGGCAGGCCTTTGAACGCGCGCAACGCGTCCAGCAAAGGCGCCATCGGTAAGCCGATGGCGCGGCACAAGATCAGCGCGGCCAGTGCGTTCGCCACGTTATGCAGCCCTGCCACCTGTAGTTCGTTCGCATTCAACAAGCGCTGGCGTCCCTGCACCAGCCATATGTCGCTGCCGCTACGGTCTATACCCCAATCGTTGTCACGCAGAGGCTCGTTCAAACCGAAGGTCACATGCTCACGCCCCGTCCGCATCATGCCTAAGCTGCGTGCATCATCACGGTTCAGCACCTGCACTCCATCGCCTTGAAAAATACGCGCTTTGGCGGCAGCGTAAGCGTCCATGTCGGCATAGCGGTCAAGATGATCTTCACAGATGTTCAATACCGTGGACGCGTCGGCATTCAGCGACGTAGTGGTTTCCAACTGAAAGCTGGACAGCTCCAACACCCACACTTCCGGCTTTTGGCCATTGCGCCGCAACAACACATCCAGTACCGCAGGCGAAATATTGCCGGCCACTTCTGTGTCCAAGCCTGCTGCGCGGCACATCGCGCCGACCATGCTAGTCACCGTGGTCTTGCCGTTGGCACCGGTAATGGCGATAATCTTAGTTGTTAGTCGGTAGTCGGTAGTCGTTCGTTGCTGGGCGAACAGTTCGATGTCGCCGACCACCGGGATGCCGCGTGCGATGGCGCGTTGCACCGCCGGAGTGGACAGTGGCACGCCGGGGCTGATGGCAATCAGGTCAATGTCGCTGAAAGTTTCGTCGCGGAAAGCGCCGCAATGAATCTCCACCTGCGGCAACTCCACACGCAGGACAGCGAAAGTGGGCGGCAAATCGCGACTGTCGGCGGCGCGCACGCGCGCACCCTGCGCCACCAGCCAGCGCGCAAGCGACAACCCAGTCTCACCGAGACCGAGCACCAGCACTTTTTTGTCAGCCCATTCTTTCAATGCATCTCCAAAAGCAGTTGTTAGACGTAAGTTATTAGCAACCCCAGCTTTCAACTTACGTCTTCCTACTTACGTCTTACGTCTATCTCAATTTCAACGTCGCCAATCCCAACAACACCAATAACATCGTGATAATCCAGAACCTCACCACTACCTGCGTCTCCTTCCAGCCCTTTTGTTCGAAATGGTGGTGCAACGGCGCCATCAGCAGAATGCGTTTGCCGGTTCCGAAGCGCCGTTTGGTGTATTTGAAATACGACACTTGCATCATCACCGACACCGCTTCGACCACAAACACGCCGCCCATGATGAACAGCACCAGCTCCTGGCGAATGATGACCGCCACCGTGCCCAGCGCCGCACCTAGCGCCAGCGCGCCCACATCGCCCATGAATACTTCAGCCGGATAAGCGTTAAACCACAGAAAAGCCAATCCCGCACCTGCAATGGAACCGCAAAATACCGCTAATTCGCCTGCGCCCGGAACATGGGGGATGCCGAGATACTTGGCGAACACTGCGTGGCCCGCGACATAGGCAAAAATTGCCAGCGCGCTACTCACCATCACCGTTGGCATGATTGCCAGACCGTCCAGGCCGTCAGTTAAATTCACCGCATTGCTGCTACCGACAATGACCAAGTAAACCACTGCGATGAAGCCGAATGCGGACAGTGGAAACACCAGATACTTGAAGAATGGCACGATGAGTTCGGTATGGACGGGCAGAGTGGAGTGCAACAAAAGATACACAGCGACAACCAGCGCAATGAGGGACTGCCATAACATCTTGGCCTTGGCCGACAAACCTTTTGGATTGCGGTGCACCACCTTGCGGTAATCGTCCACCCAGCCGATCGCACCGAAACCCAGCGTGGTCAGCAGCACCACCCACACGTACGGATTGCTAAGGTCGCTCCACAGCAGCGTGGTGATAGCTATCGAAGTGAGGATCAGCGCGCCGCCCATAGTCGGTGTACCGGCTTTGACCAGATGCGTTTGCGGACCATCGTCGCGCACCGACTGCCCGATTTTGAAGGCGGCCAGTTTGCGTATCATCGCCGGCCCCACCATGAAGGAAATGAACAGCGAGGTCATCGCGGCAAGAACTGCGCGCAGCGTGATGTAATTCAGCACACTAAACGTCCTGACATCCTGTGCCAGCCAGTGTGCTAGTGCGAGCAGCATGTTGCTTCCCCTTGAGGGCCGCTACGGAACGGCATGGCATGGTCAGTTAGTGCTTGAGTAGCGGCCTCGCAGCTGCTCCCGCAATCGGCTGGCTTCGCCAGTAACGTGTCACAGATGCAGTGCTGCACCACTCGCTCCATACGCATGAAACGCGAACCTTTTACCAATACTGTGCTGTCCGCATCCAGGTCTTTGTCCAATGCAGCGAGTAAATCTTCGATACGCTCGAAATGCCGTGCACCTGCGCCAAATTCGCGTACTGTATGGGTGCTTAATTCGCCCAGCCCAAACAACTCATCCACTCCCATGTCCCGCGCTTCCGCACCAATCTCGCCGTGCAGTCGCACGGCATCATTGCCCAGTTCGCCCATGTCGCCCAATACCAGAATTTTTTTCCCTGCGGCCTGCATCAGCACCTTGATCGCGGAGCGTAGTGAGGCGGGATTGGCGTTATAGGTGTCGTCTATCAGCACCGCACCATGCAATGCAGGCTTGCGCTGTAAACGTCCGGACACCCCGGAAAACTTTTCCAGTCCCGCCGCGATGACAGGCAAAGGAACAAGCAAGGCCACTGCTGCTGCGGTGGCGGCCAGCGCATTGCGCACGTTGTGCATGCCCGGCACCTGCAAGTCTGCATTGAAACTGCCCTGCGGCGTGTCCACCTCGATACGCGCGCCATAACCCTGAACTCGCCATTGCGCATGAATTGCTACGGCGCGCTCCAAGGCAAACTCGATGATGGTGTGGCTGCTAGCCTGTTCCAGCCACAGCGGCGCGAATTCATCATCAGCATTGATTACTGCGATGCCGTTTGCAGACAGCCCGGCAAATATTTCGCCCTTGGCACGCGCCACTGCCTCCACCGAACCCAGTCCGGCCAAGTGCGCTCCCGACGCGTTATTGACGATGGCAACATCCGGTCGCGCCAAGCGCGTCAGATAATGAATTTCACCGGTATGGTTCATGCCCATTTCGATCACCGCATAGCGATGTGTGGTGCGCAGCTTCAACAGGGTGAGCGGCATGCCAATATCATTGTTCAGATTGCCCTTGGTGGCGAGCACTGCGTCAGCGCCGCCCGCCGTTTCACGCAAGATGGAGGCAAGCATTTCCTTCACCGTAGTCTTACCGTTGCTGCCGGTCACGGCCACCACAGGAATAGTGAACTGCGCCCGCCAATGTGCCGCCAGGCGGCCCAAGGCGAGACGGGAAGAATCAGGGACAATGAGCAAGGTACAAGAGGAAAGGGGTGATGCTTGAGCCTTGAGCCTTGCACCTTGATCCTCACTTATCATTGCCGCGACTGCACCATCGCGTACGGCACTATCAATGAAGTCGCTGCCGTCGAAATTCTCCCCCTTTAGTGCCACAAACAAATCTCCGGGCGCTATCGCGCGGCTGTCGGTGGACACGCCATTGAACAGCACATCCGAGCCGATCAGTCTTCCGCCCAATGCCCGTCCGGCTTGCGATAGCAGCATCATGCTTTGTTACCCCGCATGTCCGGAGCCTGCCGACGAGGCCACGATACCAGCGCACGTTGTGCCACTTCAGCATCGCTAAACGGATATTTCACACCTTTGATTTCCTGATAGGGCTCATGTCCCTTTCCCGCCAACAACACGGTGTCAACCGCCGCTGCATCGTGAATTGCCTGCGCAATGGCCTCGGCGCGGTCTTCGATGATCTGGTAGTTCCATTCCTTCATGCCGGAAACGGCGGCGGCGATAATATCGCAAGGGTCTTCGCCGCGAGGGTTGTCGCTAGTAACGATGCACACATCCGCGAATTTTGAAGCCACGCTGCCCATCATCGGACGCTTGCCGCGATCACGGTCTCCGCCGCAACCGAATACGCAAACCAGCTTGCCTTCAGTCACTTCGCGCAATGCCTGCAACACTTTTTCCAATGCGTCCGGCGTGTGTGCATAATCCACCACCACGGAAGGGCGACCATTGCCGCCAAAAGTCTGCATACGTCCCGGCACCGCGTTGACCCGTCCCAGTTCGTGCACCGCATCCGCCAACGCCACATCGCTCACCAGCAAAACAGCCAATGTGCCGAGCAAGTTTTCGGCATTAAAACGTCCGACCAGCGAACTGCGCAGGCTCGCACCGCCCCAACTGGAATGCACTTGCAATTGGATACCTTGTGCGTCCATCTGCAACGCACCGCCGAAAACCATGCGCAGTCCCAGTCGCTCCGCTAGCTTTAGCGCGTCATCACTCAAACCGTAGCCCACCACTCCGACTTCCTCATCCTGCAACTTCGCGGCAAGTTCGGCGCCAAATGGATCATCGAGATTCAGCACTGCAAATTTGAGTTGCCGCCAGCCGAACAGTCGGCGCTTCGCAGCCGCGTAATGATGCATGTCGCCATGGTAATCAAGGTGATCGCGAGTAAGGTTGGTGAGCAGCGCCACGTCGTACTCCACCCCATTCACGCGCCCTTGTTCCAACGCATGGGATGACACTTCCATCGCCACGACCTGCGCGCCTTGCGTCAGGTAATCAGCCAGCAAGCCATGCAAACAAATGGCATCCGGCGTGGTGTTCAGCGTAGGTTGCAAATCGCCCGAAAAGCCGTTGCCCAACGTGCCTACCAACGCGGTTTTTCTTCCCAACGCACCGAGCGATTGAGCGATCCAGTGGCTACATGAAGTCTTGCCATTGGTGCCGGTAACTCCAACCATCCACAATTTCCCGGAGGGATTGCCATAAACGTAATCGGCAATCTTTCCCGCTTGGTGACGCAGGTCGGTTACCGCCAGATTGGGAATTTGCCATGCGTCGTTCCAGTTAAATCCGTGCGCGTCCCACGGGTGCCCGGACACAAGTTTTTCGTAGATCACTGCGTTAGCGCCGTTGATAATGGCCTGCGCGATGAACTGGCGTCCGTCCGTCTGTCCGCCGGGATAGGCGACAAAAGTATCTCCCGGCAATACAGCGCGGCTGTCCGTCACCAAGCGCGTGATGGTTACGCCGAGAGATGAAAGCAGATCAGGAGAAAAGCCTGTCCTGAGCTCAGTCGAAGGGCTCATGCTTCCTCCTTGATGATTTCAGCGGGCGGCATCAGCACATTGCCGAGCGGCGCATCGTTGGGCACGTTGAGCAGGCGCAATGCCGAACCCATCACATTGCTGAACACCGGCGCGGCAACTTGCCCACCGTAGTATTGTTCGCCGCTCGGCTCGTCCACCATCACCGCCACGATCAGGCGCGGGTTGGATGCCGGAGCCAAGCCGACAAACGAGGCGACATAACGGTTGACGTAATGCCCGCCTTCCACTTTGTGCGCAGTGCCGGTCTTTCCCGCCACGCGGTAGCCGTTAATCTGCGCCAGCGGCGCGGTACCGCCGGGCTGCACCACCAGCTCCAGCATGTCGCGAACTTCTTGTGCCGTTTTCTGGGAAAAAACTTTTTTGCCGACAGTCGCAGTATCCTGTCTGAGTAGCGTTACCGATTTCAGGTCGCCGTCGTTGGCGAACACGGTATAGGCGCGCGCCAGTTGCAACAGGTTGACCGAGATGCCGTTGCCAAATGCGATGTTGGCTTGCTCAATGGGTTGCCACTTTTTGTAATCGCGCAGCTTGCCCGAAGCCTCACCGGGAAATGCGCTGCCGGTCTGCGCGCCGAAACCCACTTCACTCAAGCTGCGCCAAAAAGTTTCCGGCGGCAGCGACAACGCCATCTTGGCTGCGCCGACATTGCTGGATACCTGGATTATCTGCGACACGGTGAGCGAGGCTTCCGGATGGGTGTCATGTATCTTGCGCCCGCCAACCATAAACACGCCGTTCTCGGTGTTAATGCGAGTTTGCGGAGTCACTTTGCCCGCCTCCAGCGCAGTCGCCACGGTGAACGGTTTCATAGTGGAGCCTGGCTCAAACAGGTCGGTCACGGCGTGATTGCGCATCGCTTTGAGTTCAACGTTAGCGCGGTTATTAGGGTTATAGCTCGGCCAGTTGGCCAATGCCAATACCTCGCCGCTCTTCGCGTCCAGCACCACGATGGATCCTGCCTTGGCATGGTGCTGCTCCACCGCTAGTCTGATCTCGCGGTAGGCCAGGTACTGCATCTTGCTGTCAAGGCTCAGCGCCAGATCGCTGCCCGGCTTGGGCGCGCGTATGCTGGCCACGTCCTCGACGGTATGCCCGCGCCTGTCCTTGATGACGCGCTCGCTACCGGCCTTGCCGCCGAGCTTGTCCTGCAACGCCAGTTCTAATCCTTCCTGGCCGTTGTCATCCACATCAGTGAATCCTAACAGGTGCGCCGTCATATCGGCGCCGGGATAATAGCGGCGGTACTCGCGGCGCGACGATACGCCCGGCATTTCCAGCTTGACAACCTTTTCCGCCTGCTCCGGCGGCAACTGGCGTTTGAGATAAACAAAGTCGTGTGAAGTGTCGGTCAAGCGACTCTTCACTTCTTCAACGTTCATGCCTACGATCTGCGCCAACTGTTTCACTTGTTGCGGCGTCGCCTCCACATCCTGAGGGCTGATCCAGACGGAGTCAACTGGCGTGCTGATGGCGAGCGGTTCCCCATAGCGGTCGGTAATCATGCCCCGGTGCGCATTGATGTCCACCACACGACCATAACGCGCATCGCCTTTCTGCTGCAGGAAGTCATTGTGTATTCCTTGCAAGTACACAGCGCGCACAACTAATCCGCTCAACCCCAACAACAAGGCCGCGAACAGCAGGCGTGAGCGCCATGGCGGCAATGCCACAAGCCCTGTCGTCTGTATGCCGCTTGCGTAATTCATGGATGCGTTATCGAGAACATCGCGTAGCGATCCAAAATCACTCTCTCCCTCCGGGGGATAACCAGCGACTTGCTGCGGTTTATGCGGCTTAGTCGAATGGCTAGTAGTTCCATCAGAGCTGGAGAGGGGAAAACGGGCATGGCGGGTTTTATTATCATGTGCGTCACTTTGACATGCCCGTTATGGTTCCAACTGGTGGTTCGCTGCTGACAAAATTGCTGCGGATAAATTGTATTTGCGCACTCTTCGGCAACTGCATCTGCAATTTCATGGTGGCAATTTTCTCCACCCGCGCTGGCATCGCCCAGGTGCTTTGTTCAAGCTGCAACTGTCCCCACTCCACTTCCATCTGTTGCGCCCTGTCTTTCTCGTTTTGCAGTTCCACAAACAATTTGCGCGCCTTATGTTGTGAGGTCACAACACCCAACGCGCACGCTATCGCCACAACCAGAAGCAATAACTGCACCTTAGTCACCTGCATCTCCCGCGCGTTCCGCTACGCGCATCACCGCACTGCGCGCGCGCGGATTTGCATCTACTTCCAGCGGCGTAGCACGCACCGCCTTGCCAATCAGATTTAACTTGCCTTGCGGCACCTCGGCGGCGCGGATCGGCAAATTGCGCGGCAACTTGTCACCCTGCGCCATGTCGCGCAAAAAGCGCTTCACCATGCGGTCTTCCAGTGAATGGAAACTAATGGCCACGATGCGTCCTCCGGGTTTCAGGCAATCCACGCATTGCGGCAAAACACGCGCGATCTCTTCGAGTTCCTGATTGAGATAAATCCGTATAGCCTGAAAGGTTCGCGTCGCCGGATTTTTCCCAGGCTCACGCGTGCGCACAGCCTTGGCGACAACTTCGCTAAGTTGCCGCGTTGAGACGATTGGCTGTTCCTGGCGCGCCTCAACAAGCGCTCTTGCAATCTGTTTAGCAAACCGTTCTTCGCCGTAGTCACGTATTATCTCTCCAAGTAAACTCTCTTCTACTTCAGCCAGCCACTCTGCTGCGGTCTGCCCGCTGCTAGTGTCCATACGCATGTCCAGCGGCGAGTCAAAACGAAAACTGAATCCGCGCTGCTGATCATCCAATTGCGGCGAAGACACTCCCAGATCGAGCAACACGCCATCCACTTTTTCAACCGACAGCTTGTGCAACACCTCGGTCAAATGTGCAAACCCGCTATGCACCATGACGAAACGCGGATCAGTAATTACCTGCCCTGCCACCACTGCCGCCGGGTCTTTATCCAGCGCGATCAAGCGACCGTGCGCTCCCAACTTTTCCAGAATCAACCGGCTGTGTCCGCCGCGCCCGAAAGTACCATCTACATAGACACCATCCCGTTTCACCTGCAAGGCTTCAACTGCTTCGTGTAGCAACACTGTCGCGTGGGGAGAACCCACAATCATAAAGTCCTCTGCACAACGTTACGAGCGAGCGCAGTAGTTGTGCAGAGGACTTTCACAGCGTGAACCCCTCCAGCTCGGGCGGCAAATCCCCATCGGTAAAGCCGATCATCTTCTCGTGCTGTGCCTGCCAGCGCGCCTCGTCCCACACCTCGAACTTATTGCCTTGGCCGACCAGCATCACGCGCTTGTCCAACACGGCATAACTGCGCAAAGTGGGCGAAACCAGCACACGGCCAGCGGCATCCATCACCACATCTTCCGCATGGCCGACCAGAAAACGTTGCAAGGCGCGAATACGAGGATTGAAAGCCGAGAGTTGCATCAGCTTTTCACGGATGGGTTGCCATTCCGGTTGAGGATAAAGCAACAGGCAGCCGTCTGCATCAGCGGTCAGTACCAATTGACCGGCGCAATGCGCAAGCAGCATGTCGCGATACCGTGCCGGTATTGCGAGCCTGCCCTTGCTATCCAGACTGAGTTGCGCCGCCCCCTGAAACATCCCTTTATCCCTGAGCTTGTTTACCCACTAAAACCCACTTTTTACCACTTCTGCCCACTATATTGAAAAATATAGCCTTGGTCAAGCGACAAAACAGGTTTTTTCTTTATGTGACAAGCAGTTAGCGCGGAAAGCCAATTGATTGATAATTTCTTTAATAAAGAATGGATTGCGGAAATAAGCTCAAGTTGCTTATGAGATTAACGAGGTAACTTTGGATCATTTTGTGAAATTGTGATGGCGAGTGTTCAGCGCCGAGGCAAAGATACTCTACACTCTTATCACGTTAATTCCCGGCATTGGTCACACACTGTGGAACAAGTAAAGCGCCACTTGCTGTCCGAGTTTTAAATTGATCCGCCGTTCCAGACAAACAGGAACACGGGATCGTAATTATTGTTGCCATGAACTTCTGCTTTTCGGCATAGAATTGTGCAACATGAAGTACCGTTGTGTGCCACAACCGGACGGTCAGAATTCGATTTGTGGTGAGTTCACTGAATCAGACAAGACGCGTGACTAGATTTTAGAGCGCCAATTTAATGTTTGTTGGTGTCGGTGCCAAAAAGGAAATGAAATACATCCTTGTCTGTTACTATTTAAACAGTGTGTGTTAAACAGTAAAAATACAAGGGGATATGATGAAATTCACCTATTTTGAAATCGAGAACTTTAGGGGTATACAAAATACTCGACTCGACTTGGCTGCGATACCCAATTCACACATATACACGTTGGTTGGACTAAATGAGTCTGGCAAATCAACTATTCTCGAAGCAATAAATTATTTCACCTACAAAAATGAGACTCTCGATTCACTTGAATTGCCGGGATACTCAATAGAGGATGTCCACAGTTTGATACCTATTGGCTGCCGGTCAAATTTTAACAAAGAAACAAAAATGACTTTTAGCCTAGAGTTGGATAAGGAAGATGAAGAGAAAATTTCAAATTACATGAAAGCAGCGCATGGCTTCTCCCTGACAGAAAAGATTGGTCGCATAAATGTAGAAAGGATTGTTGGATTCAAGGATTCAAGATATGACATAAAGCTGCGCAAAAACTTATGGACAATATCATTTCATGGCCTAAAGAAAGGTGCCCGTAAAAAAACATCCCTGTTTGCATCTGACGATATCTGGCAGCTAACTGTGAAATTCATTCAGACCATAATGCCAAGCGTTTTGTACTTTCCAAACTTTTTATTCGAATTTCCAGATAAGATTTACCTTGAAGACGGCGATAAAAAATCACAAAAATCAGAGTTTTATCGACTTGTTATTCAAGATATACTTGATGCTACAAACAACGACCTGCATTTAACAAAACATATTCTTGATAGAGCAAAATCTACAGACGTAAATGATAAGAGAAGCTTAGACGTCTTGTTATTAGAGATGGGGCGCAATGTAACTGACGTGGTGTTTGGTGCATGGAATAAGATTTTTCACCAAAACACTGGGCATAAAAAAATACGAATCAATTGTTTATGCGATGATAAACAGAAGCACTATCTTGAATTCAAGCTAGAAGACACAGATGGCTATTTTCTTATAAATGAAAGGTCAATTGGATTTAGATGGTTTTTTGTGTTTCTTCTCCTAACGCAATACAGGGGCTTCCGTAAAGAATCGCCAAATAATGTTCTGTTTCTATTTGATGAACCTGCGTCGAATTTGCACCCCTCTGCACAAACTCAATTGCTGAAAACATTCGAGACGCTATCAAAAAAATGTCGGATTATATATACGACACACAGTCATCATTTGATTAATCCAGAATGGCTAGAAAGCGCCTTCGTGGTTAAAAACGAGGGGCTTGAATATGGCAATAGCGATCTAAATTACAGCGCAAATAAAACAAATGTGACGGTAATGCGATATAGAGAATTTGCTGTACATCACCCCGATCAAACTGATTATTACAGGCCAATTCTAGATGTGTTGGACTACGTTCCAAGTAACTTTGACAACATTCCAGATGTGATAATGGTTGAGGGGAAAAACGATTTTTATGTCATAAGTTATATGCGGTTCATTTTGAAGCATAACGAATTACATTTACTTCCGGGAACAAGCTCTAGCAACTTAGAAACGCCAATAAGGCTTTACACGGCATGGGGGCGTGAATTTCTAGCATTGCTTGATTCAGACAAAGAAGGTGAAATACAAAAAAAACGATACAGAGTTCTTTTCGAAGCAATGCATGAGAACCGGATTTTCTCCTTGCTTGATGTAGATGCCTCATGGAAGAAATTTGAAATGGAACAGCTCATATCCGATGAGGATAAAAATAAAATTCAACGGTTAGTGTACCCAGTTGAGGAAAATTATAACAAGAAGCATTTTAATCGAGCTATTCAAGAGCTTCTGCTTAAAAAGGCCACGATAATTCTGGCTGATGAAACCATAAATAATTTCACCAAACTATTCACATTTTTGAAAACGAAATTAGCTGATAACCACGGAAAATAGGAAGATTAAGGGCAATTATGAATAGCTGCTTCGTAAGGAGATATTCGCCAAGTGCAGGTTTCGGGAAGTAGGATTTGAAACCAGCCACAGAATTTTCATTACCCGAAAGGTGCATCGGCTTCGTCATTTATAAGGTGGCGGATTTGGAGCATAAAACGCAACAAGTTACCTTTCAAACTACTGTTGCCGCCCTGAGGAGCTTCAATAAACCACGGGTCTAACCGCAATACTGTTCACTTAATAAAAATCCTGTTCGCCCCATGGAGCTTTTGGTCGGGCACCCGCCTGAGCCAGTCGAAAGATTCTGGTTGCGTAGCTGGTGGTTCGACAAGCTCACCACGAACGGTTAAGTGAACGGCATTGGGTCTAACCGTCATTCAATATTGATGCGCAATGGTTCTTGAGGCAAGATGCGCGCTGAGAAAATTTTTCAAGTGTATTTTTTAACCAATGGAACATTTAGAGAGTTGATATGGGCGCTCAGTGGAAAGCAAGACATAAGGAAATTGCAGCTAACGCAAAGGGCCGTATTTTCGGCAAGCTGTCCAAGGAAATCATGGTCGCAGCGCGTGCGGGTGCCGATCCAGACATGAACCCGCGTTTGCGTTTGGTGGTTGAGCAGGCAAAAAAAGCTTCTATGCCACGCGAAACCCTAGAACGCGCCATCAAGAAAGGCGCGGGCTTGCTCAATGAGGGAGCGAGTTTGGAACGACTTACCTATGAGGGCTTTGCGCCGCATAGGGTGCCGGTGATTGTCGAGTGCCTGACGGACAACATCAACCGTACGCTCTCCAATATTCGTGTGTTATTTCGCAAGGGACAGCTTGGTGCATCAGGTTCGGTCTCATGGGATTTTGACTATCTGGGAATGATTGAGGCCATACCTAATTCCGCTGGAGTAGACGCGGAGATTGCAGCCATTGAGGCTGGCGCCCAGGATTTCGAACCCGCTGAAAGCGGCGCAACGTTATTCCTCACCGACGCGACCGATCTGGACTTGGTGTGCCGAGCCTTACCGGCACACGGGTTTACGGTGCAATCTGCCAATTTAGGTTACCGGCCAAAAAATACGGTTGAGCTGAACGATGTCGAACGTGCTGAGGTTGAAGCGTTTCTGGAAACCATCGATGCAGATGATGACGTGCAGAATATTTATGTTGGAATGGCCGGTTAATTACGGACGGCTAAATCCGAAGTGCAATTCTTGGAAAGTAAAGATAGCCACGGAACTGAATACGATGACAATTAGACTCTATGACTTGGCAGGTGCGGAGGATGAACGGAGATTCAGTCCTTACTGCTGGCGCATCAAGATGTCGCTCGCTCACAAAGGGCTTGAGTTTGAGACCCAGCCGTGGCGTTTTACGGAAAAAGATGCGTTAGCATTTTCCGGTCAAGGCTCGGTTCCAGTGCTCGTCGACGGGCTTCGAACGGTTTACGATTCGTGGCGCATTGCGCTGTATCTGGACGAAGCCTATCCGGATCGGCCATTGCTCATGGATTCGGATCAGGCACGCGGGGCAATCTTGGTTTTTAAACAATGGTGCGAGCGCAATATTCACGCCCCACTGTTTCAAATAATTATCCTTGACCTCTTCGCGCATCTACACAACAAAGACAAGGCCTATTTTCGAGAATCGCGCGAGAAGCGCCTTGGCACGACGCTTGAGGCATACGGATTAGACCGGACGAGTGCGCTTGCAAAACTCCGCAAGGCTCTCGACCCCGTAAGGCCTGTATTAGGCGAACAGCCCTTCATCGGTGGGCACTCGCCGAGCTACGCCGACTACATTTTATTTGGGGCTTTTCAATGGGCTCGTGTAATGTCCTCTACCAGTTTGCTTGAGCAAGATGATCCCGTCTACCTCTGGCGCGAAAGTCTGCTCGATTTACATGGCGGCATCGCACGACGCGCACTCGGTTTTCCCGTCTGAATATAGAAAGGAGTCGCAATGATTGACCTTTACTATTGGCCCACTCCGAACGGGCACAAGATCACGATGTTTTTAGAAGAGGCCGGGCTTGAGTACCGGATCATCCCGGTAAACATAGGCGCGGGGGATCAATTCAAACCCGAGTTTCTCAACATCAGCCCCAATAATCGTATGCCCGCAATCGTCGATTTCGCTCCATCGGATGGGGGCGACGCAATATCGGTCTTCGAGTCGGGTGCAATCCTTGTATATCTTGCCGAAAAAACAGGGAAGCTGCTGCCAAAAGATCTGCGGGGCCGAAAGACCACTTTGGAATGGCTATTCTGGCAGGTTAGTGGTCTCGGCCCGATGGCTGGACAAAACCATCATTTTTCCAACTACGCCACCGAGAAGATTCCCTACGCAATCGACCGATACGTGAATGAAACTAACCGTTTGTATGGCGTGCTTGATCGCAGGCTCAACGGGCGGGAGTTCATTGTGGGCAATGACTATACGATTGCAGATATCGCAGCTTACCCTTGGATCGTTTCATGGAAAAATCAACATCAGAATCTGGACGACTTCCAAAACGTTAAACGTTGGTTCGATGCAATCCACAATCGACCGGCCACGGTTAGCGCTTATTCACAAGCCAAGCCGTATTCGAACCAACCCTCGATGACTGAAGAAGCCAAAAAAATCCTGTTTGGCCAGACATCCGCAAGTATCCGTGCGCTCATTAATCCAACTGATGCTACTTAGGAAAATCATGGCTACAAAGACCGGTCTACTTATGGCGTTGAGCTTGGTAACGAATGATCAATGTGAATCGCATACCAGTGGTTGTTTTTACTTCAAAGTTTCCATTGCAATTTATTTGTGAACAGCCCTTTCTGGCCTGGTTGTTCAAGTATCCAATGGATGCATTGAGATCGCTGGCTACTATAACTGCTTTGCGCAATAGCTTTGTCGGTGTATCTTGTTGCTGATAGATATATTTACGGAAGATTGCTGGCTTTAAGTGAGAGAAGAAAAATGAGAATGGCAATTCTTATTTTATTGGGTTTGTTGTCGGCTTGCGATCATGTGTCGAAGTCTGACATCTCAAACGCAATAAAAATGTGTGAAGGACATCATGGGTTGGAACAGGTCATCCCATCTAAAACTGCGGATTCTGTTGATGTGTATTGCAATAGCGGTGCGCAATTCTTGGGTGTTGCCAAGATTAAGGAAGTATCAAACTGTCAAACTATTATGGATAAGCAATATTGTAACTAGCCAGCAGTTTTTTGTGAAGGCGCGAAGGCCGCTAACAGCTTTAACCTGGCGTAACGACCATCAATGAAAAAAGCTAAAGTCTTTACTATCGCCGCGCAATGACTCCGCTTTCCCGCTCCAGCGCGCGCCCTCGGTCAGGAGTTGCGGGAAGCGTCCCAGCAATCCCGTGATGACGCGGGTGGAAATGGGACGCATGAACAGATGCGCGAATAGTGCGGCCATACGCACGCGCCGTGAGAAATTATCGCGCCAAGCCATCGCATAGCCATGCCGGATACTTTCGAGCATCTGATTTGAAAGGGGCTGGTCGTTGCGCACGTCGAGGCGCGCAATCAATTGTTCGCACAACAGGGTCGCGGATTGGATGGCTATGCTGATGCCTTCGGCGACGATGGGGTGAGCTTCGGCTGCCGCATTACCGACGGCGAAAACACCTTCGCTGCCAAAGGTGCGAATACCCGTTCGTAGCGGCCCCGAAGCCAACCAGTCGCCTTCCAGCGTAGCCGAAGAAAGTGCTAGTGCAACTCCCTTGCACGACGACATAATGTGCGCGAGAACCGCTGCCCCAGCCTTCACATGCGGTGACCGTTGTCGGCATTGTTCAAGTTGATCGCGGCGTATGCAGCACGACAGGCTGACGCGGCCACCATCGGTGTGTACCATTCCGCCATAGCCACCCGGAAACGCGAGCAGCGGCATCATATCCGGGGGGAGTGTACTGTTATAAAAATGGGCTTTAAAGCCGAATAAATCCGAGGCGCGCGGCGCGCGGCGAAAATTCTGCGTCGGCATCGCGCCCGACTCCCAGGAGCCATGTGCAGCGATGATCAACTGCGAATACAATGCGCGAACCTCGCGCGTACTCTTGTCGATGATGGTGCACTCGTAGCCATGGCCGTTCGCGACGAACGTTGAGAGCGTATACGGCTGCCACACTTCGGCTCCA
The DNA here is from genome assembly GCA_964480365.1 of uncultured Gallionellaceae bacterium. Taxonomy (GTDB): domain Bacteria; phylum Pseudomonadota; class Gammaproteobacteria; order Burkholderiales; family Gallionellaceae; genus CAIQPV01. The sequence goes on along the minus strand of CAYZPM010000032.1, from coordinate 11,523 downwards.
ACCTCCGCCGCGCGCTTAAGCAATAGTGTATCCAGATGCTCGCGGCCCAGTGCTCTGCCGCCATCCTCCGCGCGATCAGTCGGCGAAGCCAATTTAGCTGTCACCATCGTATCTCCAGCGTAAACGCCGACGCGACGCACAACAGGCCCCGCGATTTCCATCAAATGGTCCGCAACACCCAACTGCCTCAACAACGGCCACGTCGTTCCCGAAATAAATTCTCCGCATACCTTGCGCCGTGGAAATTTCGTCTTCTCGACTATGGCGACCCTCCACCCCGCCTGCGCCAAGAGTACAGAGGCGGTGGCGCCGGACGGGCCGCCGCCCACAATGATTGCATCGTAGCTGTTTTTCATTTATGACTCTTTCCGAATGGCGAGGAAGCAGTGGCTGAACATGCCCGCTGAATATTCATGCATGACCCAGTCCTGAGGATTGGGCCACAGATCCGACAACTCTTGCTCTCGGAATCCTGCATGCACGCTCGACACTGCGTCCTGACGCGTTACCGGCCCGGCCCCCAGCAAGCCTATTAAGTGGCTTCCCGCCAGCGACAGTAGAGAGCGCCTTGGCTCGCAGCACAGGAACACGCGACTGCGCGCCGCTATTCCCGCCAGCAGACGTGCGAGCTCGCTTGAAGAAAAATGATGCATGAACAGATTGGCAAAGACTACATCATGGTGCGTGTCGTCGGTTTTTTCTAGCCAATCGAATACGTCCACCGCTACGACGCGGGTCGTCCAGCCGACCTTGTGCATACCTTCAAGCGTCTGTGGCGCGACCAGATTCAGCCGATCCAGCAAGGTAGCGTGAACATCTGGCCAGCAAGCAGCCCGACGCTGCGCCAGGCGCAGCATCAGAGTGCCGTCTCCGGCACCGAGTTCGAGCAGAGTGGTCGGGTGGAATCCTGCCGTGCTGCGATCCAGCGCGCGTTGCAGGATCGACAACGTCGCCATCGCGCGATGAATGCGTCGCAAGTCGTTTCTGGAACGTTGCGCGCGCGGATCCTCGGCGGCGAGACCATCCAGCAGTTCCGGCTCAACTCGCCGCCGCAGTTTCAAGTTCACTTTTGTCTCGCCGCCTCAACCGAGTTACGCTACCTTGAGCAATGCGCCATGGCAACTGAACCCGGCACCAAATGATGACATCCACCACCATCCGGGCTTCGCGTTGTCCTTGAGCGCGGCCTGCAATACAAAGTAGACAAAGGCGCTGCTCATGTTGCCGTACAGACGCAGCATGTCTGCGCTGTAACGCAGATCATCGGCTGTGATTTTCAGCCGGTTTTGCAGCGCGATCAGTACATCGCGCCCGCCTGCGTGCATGATCCAGGCGCTTATATCTTCAGGCACCAAGCCGACACCACTCAGCACCGTGTGTAGAACCTGCTCTGCGTGATCGGCGGCCAGCCTGGGAACCGGTCGTGTCAACACATTACGCAGCATTCCTTGATGCGTCTCGAACAACAGCGCATTGCGCTCCGCCGGATTGACGAGTGACGCATATTCTTTCCATTCGATGCTGCGCCGTAGCGGATTCGGATGCTTGGACAGCACCGCCGCCCCGGCCCCGTCGCCGAACAGGCAGGCGCTAATCAATACGCCCGGGTCATTGTCGAGATACATCGCCGCACTGCTAACTTCGACACAAATCGATAACACGTTTTGGCAGGTGTTGGCTGACAGTAATGCTTCAGCGAGGCGCCAATTTGGCAAAGCCGCTGCACAACCCTGTCCGACCAGATCAAAAGCGAGAACATCGGCCCGCAGGCCCAGGCGTTCCACGACATAACTGGTAAGACCCGGACAGAGATAACCAGTGCAAGTGCTAATCACCAAGCCGTCGATTGCACGGGCGTCGATGCAGGCATCCTCCAGCGCCGCTGCACCGGCTGCCGCGCCGAGCACGGGTGCATTAGCCAAGAACCGTTTGTGCAGGGTATCTGGGTCGATAATGAAAACCTCTTCCAGTGATTCAACGGCGAGAGACCTGAATTCGATTCCGTTATCTTTCTTGAGAACCGTTTCTGCGATCATGTGCGAGCGCAGATCAAGTCTCCTGAACCATTCCGAGGTTTTGAAGGCTTCCCAGCACTCAGTTTTGTTATAGCTGTGCGGCGGGTTTGTCGTGCTCAGACCATTAACGAACATCCAGACTCCTGTTGAAATTTGGCATCCGCCCACTAAGCTTGCCATGCGTGACAACCATTGCCCGACAGCGGTGGCTGACATGTCGACGTGACGGTACATAAAACATCGGATAACTGGTGGCGAATAGTGTATTTATGGATATTGCGTTGGAATTATAATCCATCGTTAGTTTTAGCACTTTTAACTTTAACTCGCCCGAACCGAGATGGATTTGGATAGGGTGTATTCCCAAAAAACTTTTCGTCTACTTCGGTCGAAAGCTAACTACCGCGACTGGCATCATCGTGAAATTTCATATCCTGACCTATGGCATAGGACAAACACTGATGTTTTAAAACCACCCACACTGTCAGAATGACTCCCTCTGATGTCATTAAGCTGGATCTGATGGCGATAATTGGGAGGTACAGATTGAATACTGCTGTCGATTTGAAACAAGCCATAACAAAACTTGACTCACTGCCTACAATGCCTGTCATCGCGCAGAAGTTGCTGGCACTGGAGCTCAACACCGATGAAGGTGAAGTGACGCTGCTCACGCTGATTGGGATCGACCCGCTAATTTCCGCAAAAATTATCGGCATGGCAAATTCCAGCCTGTTCGGCTCAAACGGCAAAGTAGCAACCATTAGCGATGCTGCAATACGGCTTGGTTTGACCCGCGTTAAATCAGTAGCTATTGGCATCGCCACCATGTCAACACAGAACATGCCTATGGAAGGCCAACTCAAAGCTAATGATTTGTGGTTGAACAGTATTGGCATCGCCTTTGCCATGGGCGCCATCGCTAAAGCGATGCCGTCACGCACCCGACCTAAGGATGACCAGATTTTCCTGGCCGGCCTGTTGCATGATATCGGTTACATGGCACTGGGTTACTTGGACACCAAGGCAAGTGATGCTGTCTATACTCAATTACAAATTCAAACTGATCGACCGATTCTTGAAATAGAACAAGAGTTGCTCGGCATGACGCATTGTGACATCGGTGCGCAACTTGGGAGCCAATGGGACTTGCCCGAGGAAATTATTGCCGTGATACGTTACCACCATACGCCTGACGCAGAAGGTGCAGAAGAGGGGCAACCTTTGGTCAGCATGGTAAATATTGCAGAAAAAATCCTTCCTGAATTTTGTATTGATAAGCAGACGGGAAAAAAGGTAACTGAACAAGAATGGCTGGGGCTGGGTATCGATCCTGCCAAGGCTGATGATATTCGCGGCCACATTGCGGAAGTCGCAGCCCAAGCATATGAATTTGCCAGTGCTTTTTAACCCGGCCATTTTACGCCCTGAAGGGTATAAGAACCTCTTCGAGACGGAGAGTTATTTATTGTCTAAAATACCAACCGCCAAGGTATCTGGTGGTTGCGTTTCGAAATGTCGCTGGGTGTAAATCAACGAGGAATGACAAATCAGCAAGTACCATTTTGTGGGGTGTTTATGCGAAATGTTTTTAAATTTTCTCGGATGACCAAACGGGCACACATGGTCGTTTTTGCGTTTTTGTTCAGCAGCGGCGCTCAAGCCGCTGAACATATTGATGCCTTACAACTATCCGATCCCATTGGTACGGGTCAAATCGTATTGAAAACTTTGCCCAACGCCGTCAAGGACCTTCTTCAGTATGCTCTCAGCCACGAAGGAGTATCCTACCGCAGAGGCGGCACCAGCCCTGAAAGCGGTTTTGATTGCAGCGGTTTTGTTCGACACGTTTTTGATCATGTTGAAGGGGTAACGCTACCCCACAGTGCAAATGCCCTTAGTCAGATTGGAAATCGTATCAAGGTGAGCGAACTGCTTCCTGGCGATCTCGTGTTCTTCCGTTTCATGCGTGACACCATTTCTCATGTTGGCATTTACTTGGGCAATAATCAGTTCATCCACGCATCAAGCATTCGCTCAGGAGGTGTCATGGTTTCAAATCTAAGTAATGGCTATTGGGCCAAACATTTCACACTGGCGCGCCGTCTTGATGTGCCTACCGAACAAACTACAAACATCTCCGAATATTTTCCTTCGTCGCTTTCTTTGCGTTTAGAAACCAGTTTGCGAGGCTTCTCGAACAACTAAAATAAGGGAAAGGTTTTCGGGCAATAAATCGAACTACGTAATACTCTAAAATTGTTGGATTTTTCTGTAACCTGCATTATCACTCAGTCAACAGGCATCGTTCTATTGAACCGCAGAATTGCCGTTCATGACTTGTAATCGACCATCAGTCAATTCCTTGCTTTCTCAAACGACTAATTTATGTAATTGTGCGCAAATGAACTATCCAATTATTTAGGGTAGTTCTTTTTAAAATGGCAAACCTGTTGAAAGACAGGGACGCAAAGTTTCCGATCTAAGGGGTAAAACCTATGGTAGCGGGGCCGCCAATGTCAGTTTCTGGCTGCGCCTCTGTTTGCCGATTAAGGAGGTGTCATGTTACCAGCCGCACACAAGCCAGTTTTAGAAACCCGTCCCGCCGCTTCATCCACTGCAAACGATATGCACGTCCGATCCTTTCTTGGCTCGTACGCATCCCCCTCATCTCCAAAAACTAATGAATTACGGGCACGGTTCGAAGCCCTTTACACAACAAGAAGCGATTTCAAATCGCTAAAGTCCGCATCGTTCATACAATGAATAAAAATCTAAACCTTGGTAATGCGAGCCTGTCGGAACGCGAATCCCAACCGGACATGCCCATGTTTCTGGCATCATCGGTTCATGACATGAAGAACTCGATCAGCATCTTGATCGGTGGGTTGGAACGTGTGCTAGAACAAGCATCTCCGGAATCATTTCCGGCCTATCGGGACGTGACTCATATGGTGTACGAATCCAAACGGATCAATAGCAACCTGATCCAACTCCTGACGCTCTACAAGGTCGGGCAGAATAGGTATCCCTTTGACCCGTTGCCCCAATCCATAAGTGAGTTCATAGCGATCATTTTTTCCCAACAGGAAACCCTGCTCCAGTCAAAAGGCATTTCCTTGGAAATGGACTATGACGAAGCACTGTACTGGCAGTTTGATGAGGCTCTAGTTGGCGGTGTTATCAGCCATGCCCTCAACAATGCGATTCACTACACCAAGGATAAGATCAGGCTGGTGGTACGCGAATCTAATGAGATGCTTGAGTTGCGCGTCGAGGACAATGGTTCTGGCTTCCCGGCCCGCATGGTGCAGGAAGGTATAGATGCGATGCATGGCACTGACTTCCAGGGGGGCAGCACCGGCTTAGGGCTTTATTTCTCGGCGATGGTCGCAAAGATGCACCAACGACGGGGCAAAACCGGCGAAATCCGACTGGAAAATGGCGGCGCCTATAACGGCGGCAGCTTCGTGCTACGCTTACCGTAAATCCCTCACTTGTACCAGAAAGCAAAGACCATGATCAATTTTCAAGAGGGAGCAGAATTCGCGAACAAAAGCTTTCTAGTTATCGACGACTTCGAAGATATGTATCTTCTCTTGCGCCAAACCCTGAGAAGCTGTGGCGCTAACTCAAAGCTTATTGATTCCGCCGGTACAGGTGCTGAGGCATTGAAGCGGCTGGAAAATAAACAATATGATGTTGTTTTATGTGATTACAATCTTGGGGCCGGCATGACAGGCCAGCATGTCCTCGAAGAGGCCAGGCACCGCCACCTCATCGGACCAGCCTGCGCCTGGTTGATGATCACCGCTGAGAAGACCAATGACATTTTCATGGGGACAGCAGAAGCTCAGCCCGATGACTACCTGCTTAAGCCTATCACCGCAGGAGCATTGCGGTTGCGTTTAGCGAGAATCTGGAACAAGAAAAAAGCATTCATTGATATCGCTGCGGCGGCTGCCTCTCATGACTATGCTGACGCAATTAAACTGTGTAACCAACGCCTGACCTTCGATGAAGCCCACGCGGTGGATCTGCTTAAACTCAAGGCCAAGCTCATGCTTGACAGTGGGAATACTGACGGGGCACGTCGCACCTTCGAGAAGGTGGTAACCGAGCGGAGCCTGCCTTGGGCACAAGTGGGTCTTGCCAAAGTTATGTTTCAGGAAGGCAATCTTGATGGCGCAAAATCCTTGCTGAAAATCGGGGTTGAAGAAAACCCTTACTACCTTGAGGCCTACGATTGGCTTGTGCATGTTTGCCAGGCGCTCGGCAAGCACGAAGAGGCCGAACAGATACTGGAAAAGGCGACCGCTTTGTCCCCGAATTCCGTAGCCAGGCAGAAAACACTCGGCGATGTTTCGCTCAAACTCGGCAAACTCGACAATGCAGAAAAAGCTTTCAAAAAAAGTGTTGTGCTCGGTGAATATTCCATTTTAAAAACACCTGATGCTTATACGGGCTTAGCGAAGACATATAGTGCCAAAGGCAATTCGGATGAAGCCCTGCGTGTCCTCGACACCCTGAACTATGATTTCGACGATGAGACCGCGCGCTTCAAATCCCTGATGGTCAAAGGCATGGTGTATCAACAGTGCGGGAACCCCATCAAGGCCCGCGAGGTAGCCCATGAACTATCCGAACGCATGGAACATTTGCCGCAACGACTTGAAAGTGCGGTGAACCTGGAAATTGCACAGTTGTTTCTGAATATAGGCGAAAAGGAAAAAGCAGTTAGCCTGTTGCAGGAAGAAGTCAAGAACAACCCCGAGAATACAAAAATACTTGAGCAGGTCAAACAAATCTTCGTCGACGCCCAAATGGGCGAGCAGGGAATCGCAATTATAGAAAGTACCAGTAAGTTGGCTATAGAGCAGATGAATCGCGGCGTGCTGCTGGCACACGAGGGTAAGATTGAAGACGCGATCAACTGGATGCGTAATGCTCGCAAGGCCATGCCAACCAATGCAAGATTACTATTCAATCTGGCATACGTGCTCATCACGCGTCTGAAAAAAGTTGGAACCGATGCGGAGATTATTACTGAAGCACATGAAGTTCTTATTGAGGCAAACCGTTTGTCACCGGGGAAAAAGCGATTTACCCAGTTGATGGAATCTCTCAAGGCCAGTTGTTAAAGACTGGCTCAAATGGAGAGGGAGAAATGCGTACAACATTCATAATACTGTTGTTGCTTAGACATGCCTTGTCGGCACTAGCTATGTCAATGAAAGGATAATACTTAAACTGGATGACGAACTAATCAGTACAGCGTCTTAGCGTGTCTCATCTCCCATGCTGTTCTCGCCGATTGCCATGATTTACGATGAACAGCAACCGCGCCCCGTGTAAGCCAAGAATGTGAAAAATGTTGTTCCGATTGCCCCTATCAGAAAGCTGATGATGGCAGTGCAATAAACGAAGCGCATTGTACTGGATGTGCGCGATGCAGCGGCGCAATGCCCGTTGGTTATTGCGCTTTACGCGGGCTAAATGATCGGCTCCGTAAAGCGGCATTTCATCTTTGCAAAGTTACTGCACGCAAAAAAATCGGATTTCCCATTTTTTCCAGGCTTCCTGACAAGCTTGCCTGTACCACATCTTGGACAGGGCGCACCCTCGGCAATAAGTTTAGCAACAGTTGCCTCTTTCACTTCATAACTCGGCATTTTCTGACGCACAACTGCCACCAAAGGAAAAATTGCCTTACACGAATCGGGGTAGCCTTGGCAAGCGAGAAAATCCGTTTCTGTTCCATCGCTACGCTTGATACTTTTGCGAATTAATTTTTGCTGCCCGCATTCTGGACAGGGCGCTCCCACCTTAGGCACAAAGGTAGTTTCCGTTTGTACTGGCACAACTTCCGGCAAGGGAGCCCCTTTACCATTTTTCACAGGAATCTTCTGTGATATTGGCTGATGTTGATCTATCAAGAATTCAGCAACAACTCTAGCCTCTTCCAGCTTCATGCGCCAACCCACCTCTGTTGAAAGCCAAGCCTTTGGGGAAAGCAAATCAGAATTCTTTTTGAGTTCAGCAAGCTTGCTGTCCACTGCCTTTACTGCATCATCGGCCTTATAAAGCCCCGCCACCATACTTTTTCGATCAATAATGCCGCTGTCTGAAACAGCAACATAAGCAAGTACAGGGCAGTACCCAAATCCTCGTTGGGCAGTTCCCAACAGTTTTCCTAATAAACTCTCTTTATGTGCCCGCAACAATTCCTTTACAACACGCCCCTGCTCCTCCGCTTGGAGGATTGGAGATTGCATTCCCTCTGGCTTTCCATTAAACGTTCGTGACCATTCGTTAAATCCGTTGACGGCTATCGTGCCATAACAACTCTTCGATTCGATAATCAATAACCCATATGGCGAAACAATCAAGTGATCTACCTGGGCAATATCTCCATCGTAAACAATACGAAGATCATTGATAACAAAAGCATCGTCGCGCTTTTTGAATGCTCTATTTAACCGAAAAGCCAGTTGTTTTTCAGCTTCTTCACCAGCTCGCAGCCTCGGATCTGATGGATTAGTAAATTCTTTTTCTTTGAGTATCACTGCATATTCTCCCCATGTGTTGCGGACTGCTAATGTGCCTCGTCCCAATTCCCACCCTTACCCAGCCCCACTTCCAGCGGCACTTTCAGTTCGGCGACATGGCACATGAGGTCGCGCAGTTTTTCTTTTACGTGATGTAATTCCGACTGCGGCACTTCGAGCACGAGTTCGTCATGTACTTGCATGATGAGGAGGGTTTTCATGTGCTCGCGTTCCAGCCAGTTCTGTACGGCGACCATTGCAAGTTTAATCAAGTCTGCCGCCGTGCCCTGCATCGGCGCATTGATGGCGGCGCGTTCGGCGGCTTGTCTTTTCATTCCGTTCGCGCCGTTGATTTCGGGCAGCCATAGTCTGCGGCCAAACCATGTTTCGACGTAACCTTGGCTCTTCGCTTGCGCCCGTGTGTTGTCCATGTAGTTCTTTACGCCGGGGTAGCGCGCGAAATAGAGGTCTATGTATTGCTGCGCGGCGCTGCGTTCGATGTTGAGTTGACTCGCCAAACCAAAAGCGGACATGCCGTAAATCAGGCCGAAGTTGATGACCTTGGCATAGCGGCGTTGTTCGCTGCTCACCGCATCGGGTGACGTACCGAACACTTCGGCGGCGGTGGCGCGGTGAATGTCTTCATGGTTGGCGAACGCACGCAACAGGCCTTCGTCGCCGGAAAGATGCGCCATGATGCGCAACTCGATCTGCGAATAATCCGCCGATACGATGCGGCTGCCTGCGGGCGCAATAAAGGCTTCGCGGATGCGGCGGCCTTCCGGGGTGCGTATCGGAATATTCTGCAGGTTGGGATCGCTGGAAGCCAGTCTCCCTGTCACCGCCACCGCCTGCGAGTAGCTGGTGTGCACGCGCCCGGTTCTCGCATTCACCATCTTCGGCAGTTTGTCGGTATAGGTAGATTTGAGTTTCGCTATGCCACGATGCTCAAGCAAAATTTTCGGCAGCGGGTAATCCAGCGCCAGTTCCTGCAACACCTCTTCGTCGGTGGAGGGCGTGCCGCTAGGCGTCTTCTTCTTCACCGGCAAGCCTAGTTTATCGAACAGGATTTCCTGTATCTGTTTAGGCGAATTCAGGTTGAACGGCTGCCCCGCCGCCGCATAGGCCTGTGTTTCGATGGCGAGTATTTTTTCGCCCAGCTCGCGACTTTGCTCCGCGAGCTTGACGCTGTCGATCAGCACGCCGTTGCGCTCCATGATGTATAACGCTTGCCGTGCAGGCAGCTCGATATCACGGTAAACCTCATCCAGCCTGCCTCGTAGCTGCGGTGCCAGCGTCTGGTGCAGTTGCAGCGTGATGTCAGCATCCTCCGCCGCGTAGCGCGTGGCCGTGTCAATATCCACCTGATCAAAACCGATCTGCTTCGCTCCCTTACCCACCACTTCGTCATAGCTAATGGTCTTCACGCCGAGATGGCGCAACGCGAGGTTGTCCATGTCATGCGGCTTGTGGCTCTCCAGCACATAGGATTGCAGCAGCGTGTCCTCGGCTACACCCGCGAGCGCGATGCCATGGTTGGCGAAGATGTGTTGGTCGTATTTTAGATTCTGGCCGAGCTTCTTGTGCTGCGCGCTTTCCAGCCAATGCTTGAGTTTTTGTAGCGCGTGTTCGCGATTTAGATGATCCGGCGCGCCGGGATAGTGGTGTGCGAGCGGCAGGTAGGCGGCGTGGTGCGCTTCGACGGCGAACGAGATGCCGACAAGTTGCGCGTTCATCGTGTCGAGGCCGGTAGTCTCGGTATCAACGCAGACCAGGTCGGCATGGGTGATTTTTTCCAGCCATGTGTCGAGTTGAGCATCGGTGAGGATGGTTTCGTAGTCACCGGATGAGGCAAACAAATCGCCGGGTGGCTGCTGCTCCAGTCCCCTCTCCCACCGGGGGAGGGCTAGAGAGGGGGAGAGTTGTTGAACGGACGCACCCCCTCCCCCGGTGGGAGAGGGGGAAGAAACGGAAGGGAGATTTAGTTCCCGCAGCCAACTCTTGAATCCAAACCTCTCCAGCAACTTGCGCATTTTCTCCGCGTCTTGCGGCGGCGCAACCAATTCATCGTAGCGTTTGGGCAGCGGCACATCGCATTTCACCGTGACCAACCTTCGACCCTGCGGCAACCAGTCGAGCGAAGAGCGCAGGTTCTCGCCGACCACGCCTTTGATCTCGCCTGCATGAGCAATAAGATTATCCAGCGTGCCATATTCTGCAAGCCATTTCACGGCGGTCTTGGGGCCGCATTTGGGCACGCCGGGCACGTTGTCCACCGTATCGCCCACCAGCGTCAGGTAATCCACAATGCGCTCCGGCTTCACGCCGAATTTCGCCTCCACCCCCGCCTCACCCAGCTTTTCTTCGCTCATAGTGTTGACCCACAGCACATGCTCGTTCACCAGTTGCGTGAGATCCTTGTCTCCGGTGGAGATGATGCAGCGCACGCCGTTTTGCGAGGCTTGCTGCGCCAGCGTGCCAATCACGTCGTCGGCTTCCACGCCGTCCACCATCAGGATGTTCCAGCCAGCGGCGGCAACAATCTCGTGCAGCGGTTCTATTTGCGCGCGCAGGTCATCCGGCATCGGGGGGCGGTGCGCCTTGTACTCGGGATACCAGTCATCGCGGAAGGTTTTACCTTTTGCGTCGAACACGCAGGCGCTATAATCCGCAGGAAAGTCGGCGCGCAGTTTACGCAGCATGTTGAGTACGCCGTAGATCGCGCCGGTCGGCTCACCCTGCGGGCTGCGCAAATCGGATTGCGACATGGCATGGAAAGCGCGGTAAAGGTAAGATGAGCCGTCAACCAGAAGCAGTGTTGTCATTTTTCGTATATTTTAGGATTCGTCAAACATGCACAGTCAGTCCAAGTTGCCTCATTTGCTGGTGCCCGAGTTAATGCATTCGAAAGAGGCATGGCGCGTGTTCGGCATTATGTCAGAGTTCGTATCCGCGACCCA
>CAYZPM010000031.1:0-43749 GCA_964480365.1 uncultured Gallionellaceae bacterium | reverse complement strand
AGGTTATTTAGGCACCGCCAGACGAAAGGGGCGGCAACAGACAAACCGAACCTATTGCCAACGCGCCACATCTCTACTCTACCGTAAGCAGAAATTGGAGTAGACACTGTCAGCATCTGGCGGAAACGCTACGCTGTGCGGAAGGGTGGAGGCAACGCCGCCGGGCACCCCCTTGCGGGGATATCCGCCCAATTAACTTTCCAAAACCTCCCGCTCAATCTCTTCCACCGTAACATGCCGTACATCGCGCCCCTTGACCATGTACACCACATATTCGGACATGTTTTTGGCGTGGTCGCCGATGCGTTCGATGGCTTTGGCGACGAACAGGATTTCCAGCGCGGTGGAGATGGTGCGCGGGTCTTCCATCATGAATGTGATGAGGTAGCGCATGATGGTGCGGAATTCTTCATCCACCAGCTCATCCTGGCGCACCACTTGCGCCGCAGTGGAAAGGTCGAGGCGGGCGAAAGCATCCAGCGATTTGCGCAGCATGTCCAACGCCAGTTCGGCAGCATGTTTGATTTCGTTATAACGCGGCATGATCAGGCGTTCCTTCTGCGACAGCAGCTTGGCCATGCGCGCGATTTTTTCCGCTTCGTCGCCGATGCGTTCGAGATCGGTGATGGTCTTGATTACTGTCATCACCATGCGCAGGTCACCCGCAGCAGGCTGGCGGCGCGCAATGATCTGGTTGCAGTTCTCGTCGATCTCAACTTCCAGCGCATTAACGCGGTGGTCGTCGGCGATGACGCGGTTCATTAACGCTACATCGCCGCTGACCAGCGATTCGACGGCCAGCCGGATCTGGCTCTCCACCAGCCCGCCCATTTGCAGCACAAGCGCGCGCACCGCTTCGAGTTCGGCGTCAAACTGTTTCGAGGTATGTTCTGAGGATGCCATATTGCGGTTCCTTCTTGGGTAAAAGCGGGCGGGTCATTTTACCCGCTCACCATGACAATTATGTTAAGACAACCTTACGTTCAGGCGGTCAGTGTCTGCACGCCGTCGGGCGTACCGAGCAGCAGCACATCCGCCGGGCGGCGCGCAAACAATCCGTTGGTGACTACGCCCGTAATGTTGTTCAGCGTGGTTTCCAGTTCCACCGGATTCAATATTTGCAGGCCTTGCACGTCCAGAATGAGGTTGCCGTTGTCGGTGGTAAAGCCCTCGCGCAGCCTGGGTTGTCCGCCCAACGCTACGAGTTGGCGTGCCACATAACTGCGCGCCATGGGGATCACCTCGATCGGCAGCGGAAATTTGCCCAACACATCCACCAGCTTGCTGGCATCGCACAGGCAGACGAATTTCCTGCTGGCCGCCGCGACGATTTTTTCGCGCGTTAATGCGCCGCCGCCGCCCTTGATCATGTGCAGATGGCGGGTAATTTCGTCCGCCCCATCCACATATACCGGCAAGCTGCCCGCATCGTTCAGCGACACCACTTCGATGCCATGTCCCTGCAAACGCTTTGCAGACGCTTCGGAACTGGCCACAGCGCCTTGTAGCTTGTGCTTGATCTTGCCTAGCTCGTCGATAAAAAAATTGGCGGTGGAGCCGGTGCCTACCCCCACAATGCAATCCGCCGGAACATGCGCAATCGCCGCCTGCGCAACCGCGCGTTTCAAATCATCTTGTGTCATGCTCATGTCGTCTCAAATCAGTAATATTGTTTCCGTTCCCGGATTATTGCAGGAATTGCAGGTTTTAGGAACAAGCTGCGACGGAATGGCATTTGGGAAAGACCTGTTGACAACATGGTTACACAATTCATTATTAACTGATAGGTGATGTGGAATGGTCAGCGCGCACGTTAATTCGTGAAGTATTCGGGTTAAATGGGTTGTGCTTTTTCTGTGTAGGAAGGTTCCCTACAGCGGAATCGGAAGTCTTCCGATTTTTTCCCATTCCTTCGAGTAGCAAGATGTAAGCGTCGAAAGATGCAGTGTTGTTAGCTTACGAGGGAACGAGTCATGAATACAACTCAGTTGCATGAAGAGATTAAAGAAGCCAACCTTTCCTATATGCTGCTTGCGCGGCAAATGATTCAAGAGGACAAGGCTGCGGCCATTTTCCGCCTTGGCATCAGCGAAGAAATGGCTGAACTCGTTGCCGGGTTAAGTCCTGCGCAGTTGCTCAAGATGGCAGCTTCGAATATGTTGTTATGCCGTTTCCGCTTCGATGAAAAACTGTTGCTGAATATGATTACCGATTACAACAAGGATCGGATGATGTCACAAACCCACACTGCCATTTTGATGGTTGGACAACCTATGGCATCGTTGGCCGCTTGATTCGCAAATAACACGGATGGGTAGGGGACAATATGCGAAAGATAAGTGTTGTCACCGAAGTGCATCAAATCCAGATTGCCGTGCATTTGATTGAGCTGGGCGCGCGCTTGCAATTGTTGCAGGAAGAAACTTCCCTGAGCCGCGAGCGCTTGCTTAAGCTGTATAAGGAAGTGAAGGGTGCGTCTCCTTCCAAGGGGATGCTACCCTATTCGACGGACTGGTTCATGAGTTGGTCGCCTAACATTCATTCTTCGCTGTTTATGGTCATCCATCAGTTTCTGGTGGCGAATACCAATCTTTCCGGTGTCGAAGCACTGATTAAAAGTTACCGGCTATACCTTGAGCAAATCAGTGTCAGCGGTGATGAACCGGCGCTGAGTATCACGCGCGCATGGTTTTTGGTGCGGTTTTTCGATGCCAAATTGCTGCAACTGACTTGTTGTAGCGAATGCGGCGGACAGTTTGTCGTGCATACCAACGAACTGCATACCAATTATGTATGCGGTATTTGCCGCCCGCCTTCGCGTGCAGGTAAAACAAAAAAGAACAGCCCGTCCTCTGACTCGTTAATGCCGAGCACGGTATCCTGACGGGGGCATGGCAAATAGCTTCCCCGGATGATGAAATGAGCCGCGAGTTTCACAATTAAAGTTTTTTCCTTGAGCGCCGTTAGTTATGGAGGGCAGTATTAACGCGCCCCTTAGGCACAAAATGAAATGATACTGGTTCTCCGGGCTATTCCGGGGTTAATGCGGGAAGGCCGATGTGGTACCCTATTACCAATCTTTGCGATACTCGAAATAATTTCATAGGGGGGCCTGGATCATGCTGGTAATAGTTGGGTATGTGGTAGTGGCGCTCTCGGTGTTCGGCGGCTTTGCGCTTGCGGGAGGCCATCTGGCTGCGCTGCTTCAGCCAATTGAGCTGTTGATGATAGCTGGCGCCGCGACGGGATCTTTTTTTGTGGGGAATAGCAGTAAGACCATCAAGGCCGTTATCAAGGCATTGCCAAGTTTATTGAAGGGCAACAAATACTCCAAAGACAATTACATGGAGCTTATGGCGTTGCTCTATGAGTTGCTTGGAAAAGTCCGCAAGGAAGGATTGATGTCCATCGAAAACGATGTCGAAAACCCGCACGAAAGCCCAGTTTTCGCCAAATATCCCAAGGTGTTGGAAGACCATCATGTGGTGGAATTCATGACCGACTATCTGCGCATCATGGTGAGCGGCAACCTTAATGCAATGGAAATCGAAAGCCTGATGGATGTGGAAATCGAAACACATCACCACGAAGCGGTAGAGCCCGCGCATGTTATCGGCGAACTTGGGCAGGCCATGCCAGCCTTCGGTATCGTTGCGGCGGTAATGGGAGTGGTGCATACCATGGAATCGGTCGGTTTACCGCCCGCCGAGTTGGGCATATTGATTGCACACGCCTTGGTGGGTACCTTTCTCGGCATCTTGCTGGCCTACGGTTTTGTCGGGCCATTGGGAAGCTTGCTGACGCAGAAGGCGGATGAATCCGGCAAGATGCTCCAGACCATCAAGGTCACCTTGCTGGCTAACCTGAATGGCTATGCCCCGGCGATGGCAGTGGAATTCGGACGCAAGGCGTTGTACTCGTCCGAGCGTCCCGGTTTTATCGAACTGGAAAAGCACGTCAAAACAAAGCGCTGAACAAATAATTACGGTGACGATTTTGAATGCGCTTGAGCGTATGGATAAGTCGTCTCCATTAACTTAAAACTCGTAGTTTCGCCAGAAGTCCAGGCGGAAACAGCGGAACGGGCGAATTATGGCTAGCAACAGTGATAAACGACCAATAGTCGTCAAGCGCATAAAAAAAGTGTCAGGCGGCGCTCATGGCGGCGCTTGGAAGATTGCTTATGCCGACTTCGTTACCGCGATGATGGCGTTTTTCTTGTTGATGTGGTTATTGGGTTCTACTGCCAAAGAAGATTTGGCTGGAATCTCGGAGTATTTCAAGACCCCG
The DNA here is from genome assembly GCA_964480365.1 of uncultured Gallionellaceae bacterium. Taxonomy (GTDB): domain Bacteria; phylum Pseudomonadota; class Gammaproteobacteria; order Burkholderiales; family Gallionellaceae; genus CAIQPV01. The sequence goes on along the minus strand of CAYZPM010000031.1, from coordinate 39,459 downwards.
CTCGAAATCTCCCTCTTGGGCGGGTCGTCCAGTAGTGAGAGCAAGAGCATGATTAAAGGCGGCGGGCCGGATTCGACGCGCAGCAAAGGCGAGGTGCGCAAGGGTGAGGTCAAGCCGGAAAAAAAGATCGAAATAAAAAATGCCGAAGAACTCGTTCGCCAGAAGGAACTGGAAAAGCTTAAGGAGTTGAAGGCAAAAATTGAAAAAGCGATCGACGCCAACCAGAAATTGCAGCAATTCAAGAAGCAAATTCTGCTCGACATTACGACTGAGGGTCTGCGCATTCAGATTGTGGATGAAAAAAATCGACCCATGTTCCGTTCGGGGAGTGCACAACTTGAACCCTATACCAAAGATATCCTGCATGAAATCGGCACGATGCTGAATCAAGTGCCAAACAAAGTGAGCCTGTCCGGCCACACCGACGCGCTGCCTTATTCATCGGGCGACAAGGGCTACAGCAACTGGGAGTTGTCGGCAGACCGCGCCAACGCCTCGCGCCGCGAACTGATTGTGGGCGGGATAGGCGATGAAAAAATCGTGCGCGTGGTAGGGCTATCTTCCGCTGTGCTGTTCGACAAGATCGATCCGATCAACCCGATTAACCGGCGCATCAGCATCATCGTGATGAACAAGAACGCGGAAGAATCCGCGCGCAATGACGGAGGAACGGTTGAGATGGATGCGACTAACGCGAATGCCCCGCAACCTGTCGCGAGCGGTGTAGCCGCGCTGCCACCTGCTGCAAAACATTAAAGTTTCCCGTGGTTCAGCCGTTATGAAGCAACGAGCAGAAGAAATGCATTGGTGATTATAAAAATAAATAAGAGGGAGTAGCGGAAATGAAAAATTGGTGGAGCGCGCTGTCGCTCAAAAATAAGCTTCAAATTCCCATCCAGATTACCTTGTTGCTGATCATGGTGTTCGTGCAGCGTTGGGCCTTCAACCAGTACGAAGAGCGGGTGCTGGAGGCGGCGGAGCAGAAAGCCATGGTGTCTGCCGATGGCGTAATCAACGGACTGAACATGTTGATGATCAATGGCATCATCAGCCAGGCGGATCAGCGCCAGCTCCTCATCAAGAAGATGGGATCATCCGCCAATGTGGAAGAATTGCGCGTCATCCGCGCCAAACAGGTGCAAGACCAGTTCGGTCCCGGTTTGCCTGAAGAGCAGGCAAAGGACGACATGGACAGGGAGGCGATACAAAGCGCCAAACCGCAATTCAAATCGTTGGAGGAAGGAAATAAACACACATTGCGCGCGGTGGTGCCTTTCGTGGTCAGCACCAATTTCCGTGGCACCAATTGTTTGATGTGTCACCAAGTTCAGGTTGGTTCGGTAAACGGGGCGGCCAGCATCACTTTGAACATGAATGATGAGTATGCCGTCATGCAGAAAGCGAGCCTGCTGTTATGGGTCGGGCAACTGTTAATTCAGGTGGTACTGTTCTTTGTGATTGGCTGGATTATCAATCACGTCACTCGGCCCACCAAAGAATTGCAGCGCACCATGCTCGCTATGCAGACCGATGGCGATTTGTCGAAACGCGCCTTTGTGCATAGTACCGACGAGATCGGACAGACTGCCGAGGCGTTCAATGCACTGGTAAAAAGTTTTCAAAGCATCGTCAGCCAAGTACATGGCTATGCGGGTCAGGTAGCCGACGCATCTACCTCGCTGGCCAATAATGCAGAGCAAATTGCGCAAAGCTCGCAACAACAGAGCGATGCGGCGACCAACACCGCGAGTGCGGTAGACGAAATGAGCGCGAGTATTTCTTCTGTGGCAGACAGCGCCAATACGGTTTACCAGCAGTCCCAGGATAGTTTGAAGCGGGCAGTTCATGGACAGCAAAGCCTACAGGAAATGATAGGCGAGATCGGACATGTCGAAAAAGCGGTGGAGCAAATGGCCAGCTCGGTGGACGCCTTTGTGAAAAGCACGCAGACCATCACCAGCATGACGCAGCAAGTGCGCGACATAGCCGAACAGACCAACCTGTTGGCGTTGAATGCGGCAATCGAGGCGGCGCGCGCCGGGGAGCAGGGACGTGGCTTCGCCGTGGTGGCCGACGAGGTACGCAAACTGGCCGAGAAGTCGGCGCAATCCGCCAGCCAGATTGACGTGGTGACCAAAACGCTTGCTGACCAAAGCGAGCAGGTCGAAAAAAGCATACAGCGCGGCATCCTGTCGTTGCAGAGTAGCCAGAGCCATATGCAAAGCGTTGCATCAGTGCTGGCGCAGTCTAATGAGTCGGTGGAAGGCGTAAACCGGGGAGTGGATGGGATCACCGCTTCCGTGAATGAGCAGAAGCAGGCAAGCCAGGAGATCGCTCACAACGTGGAAAATATTGCAGCTATGGCGGAGAGCAACAATGCATCCATCATGCGCACCGTGCAGGCGGCGAAGGATATGGAACAACTTGCCGATAATCTCAAACGGTCGGTGGGGCACTTTAAGCTTTAGGTTGAGAATACGTAGGTTGGGTCAGGCCCTCAGGCCGTAACCCGGCATCAAAGGAGTAGGTCATGTCCGAATTGCTTAGAAACATAGACGAGCGCACCAAGCTGGCAGGAACCAACAAACTGGAAATCCTGATGTTCACGCTTGGCGTGGATAGTCGCAGTGCACGCCGTGAAATCTTCGGGATCAACGTATTCAAGGTGCGCGAAGTGATGCGCATCCCCCCCATTACCCGTGCGCCGGAAATGCCCGACGCAGTGGAAGGGATGGTGAGCCTGCGCGGGGTGTTGGTGCCGGTGATCGACTTGGCGAAATACACAGGAGTACAGACCGAACGTAAACCTGAAATCATGATCGTTACCGAATACAACGGCCACACACAGGGCTTTCTGGTTGAGGCCGTGGATACCATTCTGCGCCTGGACTGGTCTTCCATGAAAGTGCCGCCGGATATGCTTAACAGCCAAATGGGCGGTCTGGTGACCGCCGTCACCGAACTGGCGAATGGCAGCTTGGTGATGATGATGGATGTGGAGAAAGTGCTGGCCGAAACCGGGCACTTCAATGACGACATCGCATTGAAGTCGGTCAAGCCCATAGGCGTGTCCGGACGCACGGTATTTTTTGCCGATGATTCCTCGGTGGCACGCAAACAGATCACCAGCACGCTGGAGGCAATGGGAGTGAATTATATCTCCGCCATCAATGGCCGCCAGGCATGGGAAGAATTGCGCAAGATTGCCAATTACGCCGAATCTTCCGGAATTCCGGTGAAAGACATGGTGCAAGTTATCCTGACCGATGTGGAAATGCCGGAAATGGACGGTTACATGCTCACGCGCAAGGTCAAGGAAGACAAGCGCTTCGTCGGCATCCCCGTGCTGATGCATTCCTCACTCTCCAGCACCTCCAACCAGCAGCTTGGCAAAGCTGTCGGAGTGGATGAATACGTGCCCAAGTTTGAACCGCAGAGGTTGGCGCAGACGCTAGAGCGCCTACTGGTCGGCACTAAAGTTACACCATCCATCAAGGGCTGAAGCCCATGTGGAGTTGACAGCACTAAAAGTACGCAATCTACTATGGGCTAAAGCCCATGTAGAGTTGACAGAAAGGATCAGATCATGTCTCTAGCCGAATACCAATCTCAAAAGTCACATAATACTCAGGACGAGAGCAGCGGCAGCCTGCTCGATACCGTGGATGCGAGAACCGGTCTGGCCGGTTCCAACAAAATGGAAATCTTGTTGTTCTCGCTTGGCACACAGGAAACCTTTGGCATCAATGTGTTCAAGGTCAAAGAGGTGTGCCGCGCCATGCCGATCACCAAAACGCCCAATATGCCGCCTGGCGTGGACGGCATCGTGTCGTTACGCGGACACATCATCCCGGTGCTGACCCTGGCCAAGTTTCTGGGGTTGGACGAGAATATGCCTGGCGCGCAGAACACCATGATGGTGGCCGAATACAGTCGCCACATACTCGGCTTTCTGGTGCATGACGTGGATCGCATCATACGCGTGGATTGGGACAAGGTGCGCCCGGCAGACGGAATGCTGGCAGGCAACAAGGACATGATTACTGCCATCACCGAATTGCCGGACGGCAAGCTGGTTTCGTTGCTGGATGTCGAGCAGATTCTCGTATCCGCATTCGGCGAAGACGTAGTAGGAAGTATCGATAAATTAGAAAGAGGACAAGAATTGTGTGTCTTTTTCGCAGATGACTCGACCGTCGCCCGTAGGAAAATAAGCGAAGTTCTCGACAAAATGGGCGTCAAGCATATGCAGGCGAATAACGGACTGGAAGCTTGGGAGCGGCTGCGTGGGCTGGCTGACGCGGCACAGAATAGCGACGTAAACCTGCATGAACAGATACAGGTGATATTGGTAGATGCAGAGATGCCGGAAATGGATGGTTATGTGCTGACCCAGAACATCAAGTCGGACAAGCGATTCGCCAATATCCCGGTTGTCATGCATTCGTCCTTGTCATCTGAAGCCAACCGGGATATGGGGAAGCGTGTTGGGGTTGATTACTATGTACCCAAGTTTGATGCAGGAATGCTGGTCGGCACATTGCGGCCCCTACTTGTTGGGTAGTGGCAAGACGGATAGGGGATAATGAATAAAGGTGGGGAAGCGCAAAGCGCGAATGGGTTTTCCATGCTTCCTTTCACCCTCCCCCTAATTGGTAACCGGAGGTAATTGTGGTTGACGCAAATTTGAAAATTTTGGTTGTGGACGATTTTTCCACCATGCGGCGCATTGTGAAAAACCTGCTTAAGGAATTGGGTTTTACCAATGTGTTTGAAGCGGAGGACGGCGTTGATGCGCTGAACAAGCTACGCGGCGAGAAATTCGATTTTGTGGTCTCTGACTGGAATATGCCCAACATGACCGGAATCGAGCTGCTCAGGGCCATCCGTGCGGATGCCACACTAAAACATTTACCGGTGTTGATGGTGACTGCGGAGGCTAAGCGCGAAAACATCATCGAAGCGGCACAGGCGGGTGCCAGTGGCTATGTCGTCAAGCCGTTTACTGCCGCCACGCTAGATGAAAAGTTGAAGAAAATTTTCCTGACAATGAAGTGAGTGATGCCATGACTAACAAAGCGGCTGAGGGACAGGATTCAGATGATTTGGAAGCGTTGTTCGATAGCATCGTTTCCGCGAGTAATAGCCAGGAAGCGGCTGCCAACACACCCTTTGTCGGTGATGAAAGCAACCCATCCGACCAAGTGATCAACAAGATTGGCCACATGGCACGCTCGCTGCACGACACCCTGCGTGATTTGGGATATGACAAAAATCTGGAACGTGCGGCATCTTCCTTTCCCGATGCCCGCGACCGCCTCAATTATGTCGCCACCCTGACCCAGCAGGCCGCCGAGAAGGTGCTGAATGCGACGGATGCGGCGCAGCCGGTGGTGGAAAAGATTGAAGTCGAATCCCAGCGCCTGGCGCGGGAATGGCAGAAACTTCTGGACAAGCAGCTCGATGTAGATCAGTTCAAGAGCCTGGTGATGCAAACCCATGCATTCCTGATTGACGTGCCCAAGCAAACCAAGGCGACTAATGCCTACCTGATGGAGATCATGATGGCTCAGGATTTTCAGGATCTCACCGGGCAGGTCATCAAGAAAATTGTGGATGTGACACAACAGATGGAAAAGCAATTGGTGGAGTTGTTAGTCGAAAATCCTCCATCCACTGCTAATCCGGATGCCTATGCGGGAATGCTGAACGGCCCCGTGGTGAATGCGGCAGGGCGTACCGATGTGGTGACCAGCCAGGATCAGGTGGACGAATTGCTGGAAAGTCTGGGATTTTGAAGCAGTTAAAAAGAAGCTGTTAAAAGCAGACGTAAGACGTAAGTCGCAAGTTGGTGTTGACGTTGCTCGGTTTTAACTAACAACTAAAGACTTACGACTAAAAACTGGAGTTAAAATAATGAACGATTTTGCGGGCATGGAAGAGTTGATGGAGGACTTCCTTACGGAAGCCTCGGATTTGCTGTCCGATGTTGACAGCAAATTGATGGGGTTGGAAAAGACGCCCCATGATCGTGACCTGCTCAACGTTATATTTCGCGGTTTTCATACCATCAAAGGCGGGGCGGGTTTCCTCAATGCGACGGAACTGGTCACGCTGTGCCATCTTACTGAAAACCTGTTCGACAAACTGCGCAATGGTGAATTGTCGCTGAATGCAGAACTCATGGATACGATCTTTGCCGCGACCGGGGAAGTGCGGCAGATGTTTGGCGCATTGGCGCAGAACCGGCAGCCGGATGCCGCCCCCCCTCACTTGATTGCAGCGCTGCATGCCGCGCTGGAGGGCAAACCTGTTGCCGCAGCACCGCAAGCCCCTGCACCGCAAACGGCCCCATCTCAACCTGCCACAAATTCAAACGGGCCAGACTGGAATGTGTTGTACCAAGCCGTTACAGGCGGCGCGCCCGTCCCGGTAGCACCTGCTACAGCCGCAGCGCCACCCGCTCTTGCGCCGAGTCCGGCAGCCGTCCCCGAGATTGAGCGGCGGGTCGCCGATACATCGACCCAAAAACAGAATCCGGGCCGACGTGAAAGCGATGGGGCGGCGGGCAAGGACAATACCATCCGGGTGGACACCGACCGGCTGGATCAAGTGCTCAACCTCTCCGGCGAAATCGGGCTGACCAAGAACCGCCTGACCCATTTGCGCACCGACATTCTCCAAGGCCGAAGCGACGCGATCACTTTGCGCGCGCTGGACGAATCAGTCAGTCAACTCGACATGCTGGTGGTGAATTTGCAGAACGCCGTAATGAAAACGCGGATGCAGCCCATCGGTCGCTTGTTCAATAAATATCCGCGCCTGGCGCGTGATCTTGCGCGCCAACTCGGCAAGGATGTGGAACTGGTATTGTCCGGGGAAGAAACCGAAATCGACAAGACAATGATCGAGGATCTTGGCGATCCGTTGGTGCACTTGGTCCGTAATGCGGTGGATCACGGTGTGGAAGATCCGGCGCAACGCGAAGCGGCAGGCAAGCCAGCAAAAAGCTTGGTGCACTTGGGCGCACGTCAGGAAGGCGACCACATCCTCATTACCATAGTGGATGACGGCAAGGGTATGCGTCCCGAAGTGATCCGCAACAAAGCCATAGAGAAAGGGCTGATCGGCCCGGATGCGGCAAGCAGCCTGGACGATGAACAGAGCCTGGCGCTGATTTTACTGCCGGGATTCTCGACCAAGGACGAGATTTCCAGCGTCTCCGGGCGCGGGGTCGGCATGGATGTGGTGAAAACCAATATCCAGAAGTTGAACGGCGTCATCAGCATCTCGTCCGAGCCTGGCAAGGGCAGTACATTCACCATTGCATTGCCTCTCACCTTGGCGATTCTTCCGGTGTTGTTGCTGCGCTTGTGCAACCAGTCGTTTGCCGTGCCGTTATCGCTGGTGCGGGAAATTCTCTCCATCTCACCGAGCGATCTGCAACTTGTGTCAGGCAAGGCCACCATGGTAGTGCGCGGCGAAGTGCTGCCGGTGCTGCCGTTAGCTCGCCTGATCGGATGGGAACAGACAGAGACGCCGGAAGTGGGTGTACTGATGCAGGTTGGCGCCCAAAGCTTCATCCTCTCGGCAGATGGCTTTGCAGGCCATGACGATGTGGTGATCAAGTCGCTGGATACTTTCCGTCCCAAGGGAGTGGCAGGCGTGACCATGTCCAGCGAGGGGGAGATCGTGTTGATCCTAGATGTCAAGGAATTGCTGGACGAAGTTCGCGGCAGCACCTAATCAAATCCTGTCCAAGGGTGATTTGACCAAAACCATCACCAACGACTACCATTGCATATTCGGCCAGTTCGAGGATGATTCCAACAGCACGGCAGCTACCGAGGTAATCAGCCGTATCCAAACATGCCAATGACTCCGTGGATAACGGGGCTTGGCTACGCGCTTCCCCCTGTGCCTTTTGAAATGAAATAGGAATAAGGCATGACAGACGAAGATAGCTTCAGGGATAAGGACAGGCGAGAATTCAAATTCACCGCACAGGATTTCAAGCGGGTGCAAAAGCTCATTTATGATTACGCCGGAATTTCCCTCAGCGAGAGTAAGCAGGAGTTGGTTTACAGCCGCTTGTCGCGGCGATTACGTGCCACCGGCTTCCGTACCTTCGAAGAGTACCTCAGTCTGTTGGAGCGCAACAATGAAGCGGAGTGGGAGGCATTCACCAATGCATTGACCACTAACCTGACTTCATTCTTTCGTGAGCCGCACCATTTTCCCGTACTCGCCGAGCACATGCGCAAACATAAAGGCAACGAGCCTTTCGCGATCTGGTGTTCTGCTGCATCCACCGGGGAAGAACCTTATTCCATAGCGATGACTGCGGTAGATGTTTTTGGCAGTTTTACGCCGCCGGTGACTATTATTGCCACCGACCTGGATACCAGCGTACTGGAAACCGGCAAAGCGGGCTTGTATCCGGTGGCACGGGTAGAGAAGATGGATCCGGATTTGATCAAGCGGTTTTTCCTGCACGGCACGGGTAGTCAGGAAGGATATGTCAGGGTGCGCCAGGAGTTACGCGACATGATTACCTTCCGGCGACTGAACCTGCTGGATAATAGCTGGCCGATCCGATCACCGCTGGATGTTATATTTTGCCGCAATGTGATGATCTATTTCGACAAGCCAACGCAACTCAATATATTAAAAAAATTCGTGCCACTATTGCGCAACGATGGGCTGTTGTTCGCCGGACATTCGGAAAGTTTTTATCACGCGGACGCATACTTCAAGCTGCGCGGAAAGACGGTGTACGAACTCGCGCAAAAGGTCAAAGCGGCGCCAATTCCGCCCCATCGAGGGTTGGATGCGGATTACCTGTCTTTGGGGCAACGCAGAACCGAGAAGCCTTAAGCGAGTGGAGCGGGCCATGCCCGCGAATATGGATATATCGTGTGCATAACAAAGCCAGGCAATCCACAAAGGGCTAAAGCACCTATGGAATTGACACTGGCCCGCTCCTACTGGGGATTAAAAGACGATTGTGTTAGGTTTTCGTAAATGAATAATACTGTTCCAGAGCGCAAGATCAAGGTGCTGATCATTGACGATTCGGCATTGATCCGTAAAGTCCTCAAGGAGGTCATCAATAGCTTCCCGGACATGGAGACGGTAGGCGCGGTAACGAATCCGTTGCTGGCGCTTGAGATGATCAAGACCCTTAATCCCGATGTGTTGACACTGGACGTGGAAATGCCGGAGATGGATGGGTTGACCTTCCTGGAAAAGCTGATGCGTCTGCACCCGATGCCGGTGCTGATGATTTCCAGTTTTACCGAGCGCGGCTCAGATGCGGCGTTGCGAGCGCTGGAATTGGGGGCGGTGGATTTCCTTCCCAAGCCCAAGCTGGGCATCGTCGATGGCATACAAGAATATGCCGACGAGATCGCACGAAAAATCCGAGCTGCATATGGTACAAAAATTCGCCTTCGCAGCAAGGAGAACCACTCAGCACTTGAGGCGTTGCCGATATTGGGTAATCGTATTTTCACCACCGAGAAGGTCATTGTGGTCGGCTCGTCCACCGGGGGCACCGAGGCGATCAAGGAATTGCTTATCAGGATGCCGGCCGATGCGCCGGGCATCCTGATTGCGCAGCATATGCCCGAGGCATTTACCAAATCGTTTGCCCAACGTCTGGATGGCCTGTGCAAGATCAAAGTTATGGAAGCAGAGGACAATGAGCGCGTATTGCCCGGCCATGCCTACATCGCCCCTGGGCATTCGCATCTGTTGCTCAAACGCAACGGAACCAATTACATGACGGAGCTTAGTCGAGCAGCCCCTGTCAATCACCATCGCCCTTCGGTGGAAGTGCTATTCCGTTCTGCCGCACAGTATGCGGGCAAGAACGCCATCGGCGTAATGCTGACCGGCATGGGCAAAGACGGTGCGATGGCGATGCTGGGGATGCATCAGGCTGGGGCGTACAATCTGGCTCAGGATGAAGCGAGTTGTGTAGTATTCGGCATGCCGCGCGAGGCTATCGCGGTTGGGGCGGTGGACGAAGTGGCGCCGATACAAGAAATGACGCAACGGGTGCTGAACCGATTGATGCAAAACGGGGGCATGGGAAACAGGGTGGAATAAAACATAGTTGATAGACGTAAGTCGTAAGTTATTCAGTTAAACCAATGAGGCGAAGCTGCACAACGCCAACTAATAACTTACGTCTAAAGACTAACAACTGTGGATGATGAGGAGAGAAGCATGGACATCAAGGTAACGACAGCCGGGTCGGTTGCGGACATAAACATAAATGGACGGTTCGATTTTACCGCGCATCGTTCCTTCAAGGATGCATATGATCCGCTGTTGCAGCAAAAAGACATTGCCAGTTTGGAGGTGAATCTGGCTGATGTGGCCTATATGGATAGCTCGGCGCTGGGCATGCTGCTGCTGTTGCATGAACGCGCGCAAGCAGAGGGTAAGGAAGTCGTGCTGTGCCGGGCAAATTCCACCGTTATGCAGATTCTCGATATTGCCAACTTCGGAAAACTATTCACCATTCGTTGAACGAGCAACAAAGGAAGTGTGCAATGAAATTGCATCCATTGGTTTTCATGTATAAGGCGCAATTCCCCACGTTGACCCATAAAATTGTTAAGGAAGTTTTACCATGACGACATTGACCCACTTGCAACGGCTCGAAGCCGAGAGCATCCACATCATGCGCGAAGTAGCTGCCGAAGCCGACAAGCCGGTGATGCTCTACTCAATAGGTAAGGACAGCGCAGTCATGCTGCATTTGGCGAAGAAGGCCTTCTACCCGGCACCGCCGCCATTTCCTCTGCTGCACGTCGATACCACGTGGAAATTCCGTGATATGTACGCCATGCGTGACCGTATGGCACAGGAAACGGGCATGGACCTGATCGTCTACCAAAACCCCGAAGCCATGGCTCTGAACATCAATCCTTTCGAACATGGCTCGCAGATCCACACTGATATGTGGAAGACGCAGGGCCTCAAGCAGGCGCTCGACAAGTACGGTTTCGATGTAGCCTTCGGCGGAGCACGCCGCGATGAGGAAAAATCGCGAGCCAAAGAACGCATCTTTTCCTTTCGCACCGCCACCCACCATTGGGACCCGAAGAACCAGCGCCCCGAACTCTGGAGACTTTACAACACACGCAAGAACAGGGGCGAATCAATCCGAGTGTTTCCGATCTCCAACTGGACCGAACTCGACATCTGGCAGTACATTCATTTGGAAAATGTGCCCATCGTACCGCTGTATCGTGCCGCAGTACGCCCTGTGGTTGACCGCGACGGCACGTTGGTTATGGTTGACGACGAGCGCATGCCGCTGCGTCCGGGCGAGACGCCGATGATGAAAAGCGTGCGCTTTCGAACGTTGGGCTGTTACCCCCTCACTGGTGCAATAGAATCCGAAGCAACGACGCTGCCGCAGATCATCCAGGAGATGCTGCTGGCAACTACGTCCGAGCGCCAGGGCCGCATGATCGACCATGATAGCGCCGCATCCATGGAAAAGAAAAAACAAGAGGGGTATTTCTGATGGCACACATTTCCGAACTCATCGCCCAGGATATTGACGCTTACCTGAAACAGCACGAAGTCAAAAGTCTGCTGCGCTTCATTACCTGCGGTAGTGTCGACGATGGCAAGAGTACCTTGATCGGGCGGCTGTTGCACGAATCGAAGATGCTGTTCGAAGACCAGATCGCCGCGCTCGAAGCCGACTCCAAAAAAGTCGGCACGCGCGGCGACGAGATCGACTACGCGTTGCTGCTTGATGGCCTGGCCGCAGAACGTGAGCAGGGCATCACCATCGACGTGGCCTACCGTTTCTTCAGTACCGACCGGCGCAAATTTATCGTGGCCGACACGCCCGGTCACGAGCAATACACCCGTAACATGATCACTGGCGCGTCCACCGCTGATTTAGCTATCATCCTGATTGATGCGCGCAAAGGCGTGCTGGTGCAGACGCGCCGCCACAGCTTCCTTGTTTCGCTGATCGGCGTGCGTCACATCGTCGTCGCCATCAACAAAATGGATCTGGTCGATTATTCGCGGGAAGTGTTCGATCGCATTGAAGCAGAGTACCGCGAGTTTGCCGCAAAGATTGGTCTCGAAGATATCACCGTAATTCCGCTTTCAGGTGTTAAAGGCGACAACATCATCGAGCGTAGCAGTAACACTCCCTGGTACAACGGGCCGACGCTGATGGGCCTGCTGGAGACCGTTGAAGTCGATGAGGAACGTTTGCAGAAGCAGCCGTTCCGTTTGCCGGTGCAATGGGTCAACCGGCCCAACCTGGATTTTCGCGGCTTTGCGGGTACAGTAGTCAGTGGCGTGATTCGGCGCGGTGAGCGTATCCGGGTGCAGCCCTCGGGGAGGGAAAGCACCATCGCGCGCATTGTCACCGCTGATGGCGATCTCGAACAGGCGGTGGCCAACCAGTCGATCACGCTCACACTTGCCGACGAAATCGACATCTCGCGTGGCGATGTAATTTCCGCTGCCGCAGAACCGGCACAGGTGGCCGACCAGTTCGAGGCAACCATCGTATGGATGGGAGACGACCCAATGCTGCGCGGACGCAGTTATCTGCTCAAGCTCGGCACAAAGACCGTTACCGCGACTATTCTGCCGCTCAAATATAAGCTCAACGTGAACACGCTGGAACACGTTCCTGCCGAGCAACTGACACTCAACGAGATCGGCGTCGTAGAACTCGAACTCGACCGTCAGGTGGCTTTCGACTCTTACAGGGACAACCGCGATACCGGCGGTTTCATCCTGATCGACCGGCTCACCAATAATACCGTCGGCGCGGGCATGCTGCACTTTGCATTGCGCCGCGCAGACAACGTCCACTGGCAGGCAGTGGAAGTCAACAAGGAGGCACGGCGCAAGCTTGGTGGTCACGGCAGCGCAGTGGTGTGGCTGACCGGCCTGTCAGGCGCGGGGAAGTCTACAGTGGCAAACCTGCTCGAAAAGCGCCTGTACCGCATGGGCAAGCGCACCTATCTGCTTGACGGCGACAACGTGCGCCACGGCCTGAACAAGGATCTTGGCTTCACCGCAGCCGATCGCGTCGAAAATATCCGCCGCGTCGCGGAAGTTTCCAAGTTGATGGTTGATGCCGGCGTGATTGTGATCACCGCCTTCATTTCGCCCTTCATTTCGGAACGCAGGATGGCGCGCGAAGCGGTCGAGGCAGGCGAGTTCATCGAGGTTTTCGTTGACACACCGCTTCACGTGGCCGAGGAACGTGATGTGAAAGGCCTGTACAAAAAGGCGCGGCGCGGCGAGCTGAAAAACTTCACCGGTATCGACTCGCCTTACGAGCCGCCGCAGAGGCCCGATATCCACATTGACACAACGACCGTCTCAGCGGAAGACGCTGTCGAGCTAATCGTCGCCCGGCTGGACGCTGCTGGTTTACTGGAGTGAGTTTACTGCACCTATTACCCAATGCTATTAGTTTAAGAAAAATTCCGTTCGCCCTGAGATTGTCGAAGGGTTCTGTAGTGAATGGCGGTGGTTCGACAGGCTCACCACGAACGGCATAAACTAACAGTATTGACCTGTTACCAAAGATTTCCATTGCCTTCCACACGGGCACATCAATATTGATGCATGGTTGGGGCAAATTTTAACCGGCGAAATGCGGAACGGTTTATTGCGGGGAATCCTGAATTTCAGTCCTCGTGAACAACAATTAGCCAAGATCGCAGCGCTGAGATGCATGAGTATCGGGCAGTGAAATAGCATGCTGCTATAGCAGATCGTGCCGGTCGAAAGTTTTCAAATGGAAGTCATTCGATCACAATAATAGCATTGAGAAAAACGAGGAAACCCACGCTCAGTGGGCTTATTTTGAGCGGAAAATATCAGGCAGCGCGCCGAAGAGGGATGCTCTTGGATGCCCGCACCGTTTGCTTAAGATCGCGCCGCAATGAGTCTATCTCGGATGGAGAGAGCATCGTCCGATCGTTCGAGATACCGCGCTTCAGATTCGGTGAGCTGGTCGAAGCCATACCCAAATGCTTGACGCCACCAGCTTTCAAGTTCGTTCCCATGTTTTTGCCTTAGCCTGTGAATCGTTTCAATTGATAGAGTGAGTTTGGCGGAATAAGATTTCCCTGTCAATGTCGTTGCCAGCCTGTCGTTGCCAGCACAACCCCGCCTCCCTTGCTCTCGATATATCCTTTCAAATTCGCCAGCGTACCGCCCTGGCCGATGAAGTCATCCACCAATAGATAAGTCGCGTTTTGCCGTACCTCGCCATCAAATAGCGCCAGATAAGCCATGTGATGATAGCCGCTTGCGCCTGTATGCCCAACTTTGTTGATTTGGACGATTTCATCATAAACAGGCAGATCAAGGTGCCCCCCAAGCACCTCTGCTTATAATTGTATATTGACCATTCGTTTTTGTGATGGAGAATGGTCGGTAACGGCCAGAACTTGCCGTTCGCGAGCGATCATTGTAGGGCAGGCAATATGGCATAATGAATTACTACTGTGTGCGGCAGCAATGAGCGGTCAGTCATGAACTTTCTCAAAAATAGTTGTCGAACTGTGCTGCATGATGCCTACACTCTTAAAACGCTTAGCAACTCCGAAAGTTGGCAACAAAGGGGGGTAGTTGCTCTTTATTCGTATTCTGCACCAAATAATTCATAGGTATATAACGGGATAATCAATCGCGTAATTTTCAAGGTATCATGCCGAGTTCAAAATATAAAATGGGGTTGCTATCTATCGTAACAAGCGGCTTGCTTTTTACGGCATCTCCGGCATGGTGCGATGCCTCCGTTTGTTACCGACGATCCTAAGCCAACAGAATATCAGCATCATGAAATGTACATTGTCTCCGAACAGACGAGCACTCCCGATGGTAAGGTTGTTACACCGCAATTTGAATATAATTATGGTGCGCTTCCGGATTTGCAGCTATGCATTGCCTACCCCTCTGCCGGACAGATGAAGCAGCAAGCGTTGGGCGACCTTGTGCTGGGTGCCAAATACCGATTTATGCAGGAAACAGATTCTCATCCGATGATGGCATTTTATCCCGTTGTCTCAATTCCTAACGGAGATGCTAACAAGGGACTTGGCAACGGTAGGACGCAGACATTTTTACCTCTCTGTATTCAAAGGACGTGGGGAGACTGGCAAAGTTATGGCGGTGGAGGCTGTTTGATCAACAAAGCTTCAGGCGCGAACAACCATTGGTACTATGGATGGGTATTGCAAAGAAGAATATCTGGTCAAATCACTCTTGGTGGTGAAGTCTTCCACGAAGTGGAACAGCTTCCGGCTGATATGTCCAGTACGGGTTTCGGCTTGGGAATCACTTATAACCTTGATCAACATAATCGCTTGCTTTTGTCTGCGTCTACCGGACGTGCATTGACGGACGTGGGTACGCAAACCAGATCCTCCGCCTACATTGGCTACGGATTAACTTGGTAAAACACATGATTAGCCATCTTGGACGCTATGAAATTGTTGGCGAATTGGGGCGCGGCTCCATGGGGGTTGTGTACAAAGCCAAGGATCCGCTAATTGGTCGATTTGTTGCGATCAAGGTTGCCAATCTGAAGGGGTTGTCTAGTGCAGAAATCGAAGAATATGAATCTCGTTTCTATCAGGAGGCACAGGCGGCGGGACGCTTGAATCACAACCACATATTCACCATCTACGACATGGGAAAAAGTGGCGATATTGCCTACATTGCCATGGAGATTCTAGAAGGTCGAGAGTTACAAGAAATTATAGAAGGAAAGCAAAACCTATCGATTGAGGAAATACTGAATATTTCAATTCAAGTAGCGAATGCATTGGGTTATGCACACCAACAAGGCGTTGTACACCGTGATATCAAACCTGAAAATATTATGGTGCTGAACAACAACCAAGTAAAAATTGCTGATTTCGGTATCGCAAAAATGACTGCGTCACTATTACGCACCCAGACGACCAAGATTCTGGGGTCACCGCTATATATGTCGCCTGAACAGATTCAGTCCAATCCGACCGATGCTCGTTCTGACATTTTCTCATTTGGCATCGTGATGTACAAAATGCTCACAGGACAACTTCCGTTCAAGGGGGACAATACCCTTGCATTGATGTTTCAAATTGTGCAAAACGATGCCCCTCCCCCCAGCGTATTGAATTCAAAAATTCCGGAATTTCTTGATTCTATCGTTGCTAAATGCCTTGCAAAGGAGCCATCCGCACGTTACCAGACTGCTTATGAGTTGGAGGGTGGCTTGCGTTCGTGCCTTGAGATGTTGCGAGGTTCCAGTGAGAGCCACTATCGGATCATGGCTAATAGGGGCTTAGAGTTCGCAAAGCAACTTGCAATCCCTGATGGCATACCACAAAGTGTAACCGTATTCGGTAGCCTTATCGCAATGATGGCAATTTTTATTGCTGACATAGTTACGGATGCTACAGTTCAAATGCATTTGCTTTATGTATTTCCGCTTATTTTGATTGGCTTTCATTGTGCAAATAGAAGATTAGTTAATGCATTGGTTATATTGGCTATGTTGCTACAAGTCATAACTCTTGCTTCATACGGCGACACCTTACCTTTGCTATCAAAATTGACCCTCGTGTCCTTGATCGTCCCAACGAATATTGCGATTACATTGATTGCTACAGCCGCACGCATGAACTTTTTAGAAGTCGAACATCTTGCAACTTTCGATTGGATGACGGGGCTGCACAATCGACAAGGCTTTGAGCCGTTAGTTGAGATGGAAGTTAGAAGGCAAAAGCGTTATGGAGGAGTTTTTTCATTTGCGTATATTGATCTTGATGACTTCAAGCAATTGAACGATTCCCGAGGGCATGTCATTGGTGATGAGGCATTGAAGCTTCTAGCTAATGTCATACGTGAAAACATTCGGCAAACTGATTTGAGTGCGCGCCTCGGTGGAGATGAATTTGCAATACTGATGCCGAATACTTTTGTAGACGATTGCGAGAGGCTTTGTAAACAACTTTCAGTGGCGATTACTGACAAGATGAAAACTGCTTCCTTTTCAATCTCCGCAAGCATTGGACATGTAACTTTCACGGAGCCTCTAGAATCAGTATCCGAAGTATTTGAAAGGGCAGACAAGGCGATGTACGCAGCCAAAACAAGTGGTAAAGGAATTGCGGTTAAGGGTATTTGAACCTCAGTGTATGGACTCCAATATTTATGACTATTAAAAATACCGTTTCTAAGCTTAACAGCCCCTCATGGATGATTTTCATTCGAGTGGCACTTACTGTCGTTTTTTTAATCTGGATTTACTTTATCGGTAGTAGCACATCAGATTTAAATGAGAAACTGACAATCGCCTCGTCTCAATATGAGGCAGTCGATGATCTACAAATTGAATTCAAAAACGAAATTCAGGCTTGGAAAGACTTACTTTTACGTAGCACCAGCAACGATTCTCTGGAAGAAAAATGGCATGATTATGAGTCGCAATTCCAAAAGGTTGATGCAGATGCGCAGAGGATCATTCAAGAAATCGATGTACCTGATGTTAGCGGACGAATTCAATCTTTCGTTAATGCACATAGGATGAATCGTGATCAATATAAGAAAAGCTTGGAACTACTTAAGAAAGATGGATTTAACCCACACAATGCTGACTCTTATGTAAGAGGTATTGACATTCCACTATTCGATAACCTAGAAGCAGCCGATAAAATTTTGCAAATCAGAAAAAAAGATATCAATGAGCATTTGGCTACTTCCACAAAGCGTAAAATCGACCAAAGTATTCTAGGGCTGTTCTTTTTGGTTTTGTTGGTGATCTGGATGCCAAGGTTGTAAGCCATCAAATCTATAATCTTCGTTGAAGTTTTGTTGAAGTACAGTTACACGGACGATAGCGCTACTTGTCCAATGACTGGTATCGGGTAGCGTTTTTTAATGCTGACTGTCAAGAATGGATTTATTCTGTTGAAAAACTCTTTTTCTGGGGTGTTCGGAAAAATTCTAGCCTCTTGGGCGGGTTATTGTTAAATCAATGTGGGGGCCGCCAGATTTTTCCTATTCGTTCATTATAGGTGGCCTGATTTGCGTATACGACGAAAATCAATCGCGAATCATAATGTGAAGGCTTTTGGCTGAATTTTTGCTGCTTCCAAAAATTAGAGTTTTTCAACAGAATAGATTAATTTTAGACACACCCAAAATCCAAATCACCCACAGATTACAGGCCCACGATTTTTAGAAGTGCCCTTAAACATGCCGACCACGAAAACAGGTTTGAATATTCTGCTAGTCGATGACGTGCACGCCGATTTGGCGGTGATGGCTTCCATGCTGGCTGAAATGGGGCACGAGGTCGTGCAGTCCCATAGCGGCGAGGCGGCGTTGAGCATGTTCCGGAAACACATGCCGGATATGGTATTGACGGATGTCGCCATGCCGGGTATGGGCGGTTACGATGCGGTGCGTGAAATGCGCCGCATTGCTCAGGAGGACTGGATTCCCATCATCTTCATAACTGCGCCGGGACATGAAGATGACATTGTGCGCGGCGTTGAAGCCGGTTGCGACGACTATTTGCTCAAGCCCATCAACTACAAGATGTTGGATGCAAAAATCCATGCGCTGCATCAGCACTTGCTGAGGTTCAGGCGGATGAAGGAGCAGAGCCAGTTGTTGCGTGATTATCAGGTAAGGAATGAGGAAGAACGCTATGCCGCCCAGGAATTTATGGGAAGGCTGTTGGCGTTGGACAAGATTAATGATCCTCAGGTGCATTTTTACCTGCAAGCTGCTGAAGTTTTCAGCGGCGACCTGATTGCAGTGGCGCGTACTCCGGCAGGCCACTTGTATGCCATGCTGGCGGACAGCACGGGCCACGGTCTCACTGCGGCGCTGGCTGTGATGCCGGTGTTGCAATCGTTTCATGCCATGGTGTCAAAAGGCTACAGCATCGGCGCGCTTGCTGCGGAAATTAACCGCAAGATAAGGGAATACCTGCCGACCAATCGCTTTGTCGCTGCCGTTCTGATTGCGCTGGATATGGAGAATAGCCGGGTAAGCGTGTGGAATGGCGGTTGCCCGCCTGCCGTATTGCTTGATCCGGACGGTGCGGTTGCTTACCGGTTCGACTCCACGCATTTGCCTCTGGGTGTCCTCGACCCGGATAAGTTTGATGACGAAGCAATGCATTATCACTATGGCAATCGGCGTTGCCAGATTTTATTGTGTTCGGATGGCGCGGTGGACAGCGCCGATGCGGGCAGCATGGAGATTGGCCTGTCGCACCTGTTGCAGGCGGCGCGCACCGAAAACATGGCGGAGCGCTTGCCGAGCATGATCAGGATGCTGGAACAACAATTGGCGGGCAAGGCGGCGCATGACGACATAGCGTTAGTCTTGGTTGATTGCCCGGCTGAGGATTTGGAAGAGGATATGTTCATTCCGGTGGAGTCTGCATCAAGGCATGTAAAAGTCCATGCATTAAACGCCATCGCGGAGCAGGAACAGCATGAACCACAGCCTGTCGAGTGGCAATTTGCGCTGACCTTGACCGCGCCGCAGTTGCGGCAGACCGACATCGTGCCAATGCTGCTGCATGTGGTAAACCAGATCGAGCATGAAGGGGTGCAAGGGTTGTCCGATAAACTTTTTCTGGTGTTGTCGGAACTGTTCAATAATGCGCTCGATCATGGTTTGCTCGGGCTGGACTCCGTTCTGAAAAACGATCCATTGGGCATGGACCGCTATTTCGAGGAACGCGCTGCACGCCTGAACCGCCTGGAGCAGGGCGAGATCAAGATCAGGCTGATGAAGATTTCCACAGCGCATGGGCCTTGTCTCAAAATTGCCATCACCGATAGCGGCGAAGGCTTCGATTTTCTCGCGTTGCAGGCTGCCGCGCTGGGCACCGATATGCGTCGTCATGGCCGTGGTATTGCGCTGGTGGAGAGCATGAGTGGCCAGCTATACTATTCTGACAATGGCAAAAAATCGCATGTCTGCATACCATTGCGCGGCCCTGAGCAATGCAACAAAGTTAAGCAATCCGCTACCGGGCAAGCCCAATGCGGAATTGACACCGCAGTCCTTTCGCAAGGGGGATGCAAGCCCAGCGCCTTGTGAACTTCGGTAAGCGAAATACGCCGTAAATCCCGCCTTATTCGCCGCATTGTTTTTTCCCTGAAAGTTGATAATTGCCATGAAACCGCCCCCTCACGATAGGGATGGCCCTAGGATGGAAGAGGGGCGGTTGCGGCAGCTCCCGCAATCGGCTGGCTAAAGCCATAACCAGCGACTTGGTGAATGTAGTTTATTCACTTAGTCGAATGGCTAGTGGTTTTATCAGTAACGTGTCGCTGCCGCTGGAGTAAGTCATGGCAGAAGATAGCGATCTCGAAAAAACGGAACAGCCCTCACAGCGGCGCATTGAACAAGCGCGCGAGGAAGGCCAGGTTGCGCGTTCGCGTGAACTATCCACTTTCGCCGTGCTAATGGCGGGAGGCGCCGGAATGTGGCTGATGGGTTCATCGCTGACCGAGCAACTGACCAAATTGCTGCGCGATGGCCTTACGCTGGATGCCGAACTAGCCTTTCATTCCGAACTGTTGTTGCCGCGTTTGTACTCCTTGTCCGTGGAAACCTTGTGGACCTTCATGCCCTTGTTGCTGCTGCTGTTAGCTACTGCCGCGCTCTCCCCTTTATTGCTTAACGGCTGGCTGTTCAGCATGAAGCCGCTGCAACCCAATTTCTCGAAACTTAATCCGGTCACCGGCCTGAGCCGTATGTTTGCGACCCATGGCCTGATTGAATTGGGCAAGGCCGTCGGCAAGGCGGTGATCGTGGGCGGGGTTGGTGCATGGGCGATCTGGCACAACAAGGACTCTGTGCTGATGCTGGTATCGCAGCCTGTGGCGGCTGCGATACCGCATTTGGGATATCTGATGTGGATGACTTTCGCTGCCATCATGGGCGGCATGTTGCTGATCGTGGCGGTGGATGTGCCGTTCCAGTTGTGGGAGCACAACAAGCAACTGAAGATGACCAAGGAAGAAGTGCGCCAGGAAGCCAAGGAATCCGAGGGCGATCCGCAGGTCAAGGGACGCATCCGTCATATGCAGCGTGAATTGGCCCGCCGCCGCATGATGGCGGAAATCCCGACCGCCGATGTGGTGGTGACCAACCCGACGCACTATTCCGTGGCGCTGAAATACAGCGAAAATGGCATGAGCGCGCCTATCGTGGTGGCCAAGGGTTCGCATTTCCTTGCGGCGAAAATCAAAGAAATCGCCATTGCGAATAATGTACCTATTCTCGAAGCACCGCCGTTGGCGCGTGCCTTGCACAAGCATACCGAGTTGGGGCAGATCATACCCGAAGCTTTATACACCGCCGTGGCGGAGGTGCTGGCTTATGTATACCAATTGCGCCATTACCGCCAAGGTCTTGGCGCCAAGCCGGAAGAGCCGCGCGACTTGCCGGTGCCGCCGCAGCTTGATCCTGCATCGAAAATTTCTGAAGAAGACCAGATTTCTGGAGAAGGAAGGACATCATGAACTTGTTGCTGTCTATACAAGATTTAATCAAGCGTTCCGGTTTGCGCACACTGGCCGGGCCAGTGTTGATCGTGATGATACTGGCGATGATGGTGCTGCCCTTGCCGCCCATGCTGCTCGATATCTTGTTCACCTTCAATATCGCGGTTGCCGTCATTGTGTTGCTGGTGAGCATGAACACTACCAAGACCTTGGATTTTTCCGTGTTCCCTACGGTGCTGCTGATTACCACGCTGCTGCGACTATCACTCAACGTGGCTTCCACCCGTGTGGTTTTGTTGCGAGGTCATACCGGCACGGCAGCCGCCGGTAAAGTGATCGAGTCATTCGGCCACTTCCTGGTGGGTGGCAATTACGCCGTTGGTATTGTGGTTTTTGCCATTCTGGTCGTGATCAACTTCGTGGTGATTACCAAAGGTGCAGGGCGTATCGCCGAAGTGGGCGCACGCTTTACCTTGGACGCGATGCCCGGCAAACAGATGGCGATTGACGCTGACCTTAACGCCGGACTGATCGGTGAAGACGTGGCGCGAAAACGCCGCTCAGATATTGCGCAAGAGGCGGATTTCTACGGTTCCATGGACGGTGCCAGTAAGTTCGTGCGCGGCGATGCTGTTGCCGGAATCATGATCATGCTGATTAACGTGGTCGGAGGCCTGATCGTGGGGGTGATGCAGCACAATATGGATATTGCCGCTGCCGCGCAAAACTACACTTTGCTGGCCATCGGCGATGGCTTGGTCGCGCAAATTCCGGCCTTGGTGATTTCCACCGCCGCCGGTCTGGTGGTGAGCCGTGTTTCTACCGAAGAAAATATCGGTCAGCAACTGGTGGGGCAGTTGTTCGACAAGCCGCAAGTGCTCATGTTGACCGCAGGTATTATCGGCATGATGGGGTTGATCCCCGGCATGCCGCACTTCGCTTTCTTGTTGCTGGCGACCGCCTTGTCTGCGCTGACCTATTTCATCATGCACAAAGCCAAAAAGGTAACCGAGGCGGCTAAGGTCGAGAGTGTGGTTGCGCCAGCAGCCATGGAGGCTCCAGAGGCCAGTTGGGAAGATGTGGCGCAAGTGGATGTGCTGGGCATGGAAGTCGGCTACCGCCTGATCTCGCTGGTAGACAAGGCGCAGGATGGCGACCTGTTGCGGCGCATCAAGGGCATACGCAAGAAATTTACCCAGGACATCGGGTTCCTGCCGCCGCCGATCCATATTCGCGATAACCTTGACTTGCGTCCGAATGCTTACCGCATCACCCTGAATGGAGCGGAAATTGGCGCAGGCGAGGCCTTCCCCAATATGTTTCTGGCGATCAATCCCGGCAATGCCAGCGGAATCTTGCCCGGCACGCCGACGACTGATCCGGCGTTTGGTTTGCCTGCCGTCTGGGTGGAAGCGGCGACGCGTGAGCAAGCGCAGGCGATGGGCTACACCGTGGTGGATACCAGCACAGTTATCGCCACCCACCTGAGCCATCTCATCCATACCCATGCCGCCGAATTGCTGGGCCGCCAGGAGTTGCAGCAATTGCTGGATCATATCGCCAAGCTTGCACCCAAGCTGACCGAGGATCTGATACCGAAGGTACTGCCGTTGACCACGGTGCAGAAAGTTTTGCATAACCTGCTCGACGAAGGGATGCATATCCGCGACATGCGCACTATTCTGGAAACGCTGGCGGAGTATGCCGGACAGAGCCAGGACCCATACCAGCTAACAAGCTTGGTGCGTATGGCGCTGGGACCGGCTATCGTGCAGCAGTATTACCCCGCAGCGCAGGAATTGCAGGTCATCGGCATGGACAAGGATCTGGAATATGTCCTGATGCAAGCGATGCAGGCGGGTGGCAGCAATCGATCAATTGAGCCAGGACTGGCTGACACCCTGCTGCGCCATGCACGCAACGCGACGCAGGCACAGGAACAACTGGGCTTGCCTACGGTGCTGTTGGTGCCAGGGCAACTCCGCGACTTGTTGTCGCGTTTCCTGAAGCGCGCGTTACCGCAACTGAAGGTTATTTCGCATGATGAGGTGCCCGGCTTCAAAGCGGTGAGGGTTACTTCCATTGTCGGGGGACATGCGTAACCATTTCTAAATTAAACGAGCATTTTTGTAGGGCGGGCTATGCCAGCCGGATATGGATGTCGGGCAGTGTATTGCCGCTTCAGCGACTTTACAACCACGGCGTACCCCTTGCGGGTGCAGCCTGACCTACAAATTATTCTACTTTTAAAATGGAAATGGAATTAGGGATTTCAACCGCACTGAATGGGGCATTTTTCAACATTCGATCCTAATACTAAACCCAACCACATATTACGGATGCCCGAAGATTATCCGGCTATCCAGATAAACGTTCCCATCCTTCCTGTTTCGCCATCGCGACGGTAGGAGAAGAATCGTTTAGGGTCGGTGTAGGTGCACAAGCCGCCGCCGTAAATGCGTGTGATGCCCAGCGCGTGCAGGCGCAAGCGCGCGAGTTGGTAGATGTCGGCGTACCATTTGCCGGAGCCACCCGGGGCAAAGGCAGCAGAGGCTTCCGACTGTTGCGCCACAAATGCCGCGCGAACTTCCTCGCCCACTTCGAATGCTTGCGGGCCGATGGCTGGCCCCAGCCAAGCCATGAGGGAAGGCGGTGGTACGTTCATGGCGCGCACGGTTTGTTCGATTACGCCGTCACACAGTCCGCGCCAACCAGCATGTGCTGCGCCGACCACGCTGCCCTGTTCATCGCACAGCAGGACAGGCAGGCAATCCGCCGTCATTACCACGCACACCGCGCCGGGATGTGAAGTTATGCAGGCATCAGCCTGCGGCCAGCATGCAGCATGCCCGGCATCTACCACCTCCGTGCCATGTACCTGTTTGAGCCACACGGGTTCGCTGGGCAGCAAGGGTTGCAGCAACATGCGGTTACGCTCTACCGCCAGAGGCGCATCACCGACATGGTCGCCGAGATTGAGGCTGGAGTAGGGAGCAACGCTGCATCCGCCGTTGCGCGTGGTTTGCAACGCCCGTACGTTTTTTGGTGCGGGCCAGTCTGGAACCAGGCAATGATCAAGCAGGTTCATGCGATATTAGTCGTTAGTTAGTAGTTGTTAGTTGGCGTGGTCGCTAAGCGGGTTTTGCTTTTAACTAAAGACTAGCGGCTAACGACTAACAACTTATTCCCTTGATGCACTTCTAAGTTGCGCCAGCAATTGCGCCATATCTTTCGGTAACGACGCTTGCCATTCCATCCATTCGCCCGTCTCCGGGTGTTCCAGCCCGAGCTGCGCCGCGTGCAAGGCTTGGCGCGGGAAGGCAGTGAGCAGGGCGCGCAGTTGCGGCGCGC
Organism: uncultured Gallionellaceae bacterium; assembly: GCA_964480365.1. GTDB lineage: Bacteria > Pseudomonadota > Gammaproteobacteria > Burkholderiales > Gallionellaceae > CAIQPV01. The sequence continues at coordinate 14,563 of CAYZPM010000031.1, read as the reverse complement.
ATTTTTGTGCGCCTTTGATGTAGGTGCTGTCTCCGACCAGAGGGTGGCGGATGGAGGCGAGATGTACGCGGATTTGGTGGGTGCGTCCGGTTTCCAGTTTGCAGCGCAGCAGGGTGCAGCCTTGCCCCGAGCGAGTCGAAGTGGCGGGGAAACGCTCCGCCACGCTGTAATGCGTGACCGCAGGCTTGCCATCTTCCACGATGGCCATTTTGGTGCGTTGCGTAGGATGGCGGCCCATGGCTGCATCCACGGTGCCGTTGCGTTCTACTTCACCGTAGACCAGCGCGTAGTATTCGCGATGCACGGTGCGTGCCTGCAACTGGCGCACCAGCGCTGTTTGCGCAATGAGGGTCTTGGCCACCACCAGCAGCCCGCTGGTGTCTTTGTCCAGTCGGTGCACGATGCCTGCGCGCGGAATTTCGGCAAGTTGCGGCGCATGGTGCAGCAGTGCGTTGAGCAGAGTTCCTTCCCAATTGCCGCTGCCGGGGTGCACCACCAGCCCGGCGGGTTTGTTGATAATGAGGATGCTGTCGTCCTCGAACACGACATCCAGCGCGATGTTCTCGGCCAGATGCGGCTGTTCGGACGGACTCGATTGCGGCATGACTTCTATGGTTTCGCCACCCCACACTTTCTGTTTAATGGTGGCGGCTGCGCCATCAACCTTGACCTGCTCATGCGCGATCCACTCTTGCAGGCGCCCGCGCGAATACTCTGGCAGCAGCTTGGCCAATACCTGGTCGAGGCGCATCCCGGCGTATTCGCCCGATGCTTTAAAAGTAAGCAAATCAAGGGGGGCGAGGTTTGCGGTAGTGTCAATCACAGTATCAATTCCACATTCAGCTTGCTGGCTAGTGGTTTCACCAGTTGTTTCATCAGCCGATTGCTTATCTTTTGAATGTCGCATAGTGGATTGCCTAACTTTGTTATAATCGCGCAAAATATTTTCGGGTTCAGTCATGCGCCATAGTTTAATCTTAATCCTGCTACTCACGTTAACTGCGTGCGGTCTTTTTTCAACGCCAGATGATAAAGGGGCCTCCAAATCTGCGCCTGTCGAGAAACTCTACGCCGATGCAATGGATGAGATGAACGACAACAATTATGAAAAAGCCGTGAAGTCTTTCGAAACGCTGCAATCGCGCTTCCCCTATGGCCGCTATGCGCAGCAAGCAGATTTGGAAATCGCTTATGCGAATTTCAAACAGAAGGAACCGGAAGCAGCTCTTGTCGCTACCGATCGCTTCATCAAGCAATATCCCAACAACCCACATGTTGATTATGCGTATTATCTGAAAGGCCTGATCAATTTCAACGAAGATTACGGCCTGGTGGCTACTGTTCTTAAAGTTAAACCGGACTTTTCCGATAAAGACCCGAAGGCGGCACGCGATTCCTTCAGTGCGTTCAGGGAACTGGTGACGCGCTATCCCGATAGCAAATATGCGCCTGACTCCAGGCTGCGCATGCAATACCTGATCAACGTCTTGGCACGCTACGAAATCCATGTGGCCAGTTTTTATTTGCGCCGTGGCGCTTATGTGGCCGCAGCCAACCGTGCAAAAGGAGTGCTCGTCGATTACTCGCAGACCCCGGCTACGCGCGATGCGCTGCAAATCATGGTGCAGTCCTATGACGCTATGGGCATGAAGGATTTGCGCGACGATGCGCAGCGCGTGCTCGACAAGAATGTTGCCAAGGATGGCGCAACAGCACCTGCCGTCAGGCCGTCACCCCTAAACGAGAAATCGTGGTGGGAATTCTGGAAATGAAATTTTGCAGTGCATGCGGCGCGCCGGTCGAATTACGCCAGCCGCCGGATGACAATCGCCTGCGTCACGTCTGTACCATCTGCGCCACCATTCACTACCAAAATCCTAATCTGGTAATCGGCTCCATCCCGGAATGGGAAGATGGCCGCGTCCTGTTGTGCCGCCGCGCCATCGAACCGCGTCATGGGCTGTGGACGCTGCCCGCAGGTTTCATGGAAAACGGCGAGACTACTACCGAAGCTGCGATACGCGAAACACTGGAAGAAGCCAATGCGCGCATCGCCATCGGCGAGTTGTATTCGATGTACAACCTGGCTTTCATCAATCAGGTGCATTTGCTATTTCGCGCCAGATTGCTCGATCTGGATTTTTCGCCTGGCGCAGAAAGCCTGGAAGTTAAACTATTTGAGGAACAAGATATTCCGTGGGACGAACTCGCCTTTCGCCCGGTGCGCTTTACCCTGCAACACTACTTCGCCGATCGCAAGGCGGGGAATTTTCAATTCCATATGGGCGATCTGGCAGTTCCCGTGCGCTAATTCCAATTAGCATTTCCCACATGGCTTACCGGCTCTGTCTCGACATCACCGCCATGAAGCGCGGCGCCAGGTTCGGCTGGGTTTCAAAGCTGTCGAACGCGCCGGACATCAATTTATCCAACAGGTCAAGTCGGTCGGCTAGTGCAGGATGGGTCTTGAACATCAATGCCAAGCCGGAATCCTGCGGATTGATTCCTTGCAAAGTCTGCAATACCGCAGGCAGGCCGTATGGGTCATAGCCGCCGCGTGCGGCTATGACTACGCCCATGCGGTCGGCTTCGAACTCGTCATTTTTATCCAGGCCGCGCGTATAAACTTCCGTTCCGGCACTGACCAACTTGGCCAACGCCGGATTGGATCCTTTCTGCTGTAGCGCCTGCCCCCCAAACTCGGCCATCAATTCAGTGCGCGCTCCTTTCTTGATTGCCTGCAGGTGATGTTTCATCAGCACATGTGAAATTTCATGCGCCAGCACGCCCGCCAGTTCCGCTTCACTTTTCATGCGTGCGAGCAAGCCTTTGGTAATAAAGATGTGGCCGCCGGGCACGGCGAACGCGTTGATGTCGTTATCATCCAATACGGCAAACTGCCATGGCAGGTCGGGACGTTCAGTTTGCAAGGTGAGCCAGCGACCGACGTTATTCACGTATTTTTGTATGCGCTGATCCTGTAACAAGGGTGCTGCTCCCAGAAAATTGCTGGCAATGCCGTCGCCCAATTCAATTTCCTGAGGTTCGCTGATATCGGTCGTCGCCTGTTGCACCTTCTGTACTGTCTTCAATGCATCGCCCAAATTTATATTGCCGAAGTCAAATGCGGCAACCGGTGCCGCCGATCCCAATAACGCAAGTAACAAGATTGTGGATTTCATCTCAGTTTCCTCCTTTGCCGGGTGGCGGCAGGTAATCCATGTGCTGGCTCTTCAGCTTGCCCGCCTTGGCAAAACCGGTGGCATCCTGCTTGCTCACGGCATAGCCTTGCATGGTCTTTAGCGCCTCCGGATTCGGGTGCGCGTTCTTCAGGTTTTCTTCGGACAGCCCGCGCACACCGGTGGTGACCGTGCTGCCGCTGTTTCCTGTCGCGGCGACATTAAATAAGGTTCCCAGACCGCTGTCGCCAGTTTTCTTTGGCGCATCCGCATTACTCAGGCGCAGGCTCAACATTTTTACCCAGCCGGTAGTCCCGTCCGCCTTGACCTGCATCCAGCTTGCCTGACGTACCAATATCTCGACCTTGCCATGTTCGGCCAAGTTGAGCAGCGTCGCAGCATCGGCGAACGGCTTGGCTTTCAGTTCGGTGGCACGCACGGTGTAGGCGATTTCTCCTGCTTGCGCCGCCAGTGCGCACAGCCACAGGCAGACTGCGAATATTGGCTTCATGACCTTTCCTTTTTTATTTCCGGGGCAAATAATTCCACTTCCTGATCTCTACCTTTGACTTTATAGGAGCCAAACGACTTGAAGTCAAACGCATCGCCGCACAGCCTCATGGTATCACTCGATACCAGAATGCGCGACACGCCCTTGGTTAATCCCTCAATGCGGCTGGCCAGGTTCACGGTATCGCCGATGGCGGTGTATTCGCGCCGCTGCTCGGAACCGATCAAACCCACCACGGCAGGGCCGGAATGAATGCCGATACCTACGTCGAAATCGGCATCCTGCTCACCCAGTTCATGCTTGAAGCGTTGCAGCACCTCGGCCATTTCCAGCGCCGCCTCGACCGCGTGGCGGGCGTGTGCGGGATCGTCCAGCGGAGCGCCCCAGAAGGCCATGATGCAATCCCCGATGAACTTGTCCAACGAGCCGCCATGCCGAAAAACTACCTCCACCTGCAAGGTGAAATAACGATTCAGCAAGGCGACTATTTCCTGCGGCGTGCGTTTTTCGGACAGCGTGGTGAAGCCGCGTATATCCGAGAACAGCACCGAAATCTGGCGGCTTTCGCCACCCCGGCTTAATCCACCATGTGCAATCAGTTCCTGCACTACGTGCGGATTGACGAACCGGCTGAACATTTGCACCGCCTGTTCGCGTGAGCGGCGTTCACGCAGATATTCCTGCAAGGTGCAAATAAGATAATAGCCCCAGCCCAGCAACAGGGGCGACAACAGCGGCAGTAGGTACAGATGCCCTGCCGCCATATAGCTCGCTCCCAGCGCCAGCAAGGTCAGCGCGGATAACGTCCAGCCCACCTTGAGTGCATTGACGTCGCGCCGGAATGTCGCGTACAGCAACACCAGCAGGGCCAGTGCGAATACCGGCGCAAACCAGGCCGGTGCGGCGCTCATCATGCGCTGGTTTTTCAGGTTGTCCAGGGCGGTGGCCAGAATCTCCATGCCGGGATACAGACTGGAGATCGGCGTGACGCGCAGATCGTGCATGCCGGTTGCATCGGTGCCGATGATGACGATTTTGCCAACGAACTCATCCTGAGGACGTTGCGGATGTTCGCGGTTGAAATCCTCATACAGGTCGACGTAGGAAATATGCCGGAAAGCATTGGCTCCTCCGCGCCACGCAAGGATCATGTCGTCCTGCTGCGGAACCACATAACCCAGATCGGTTGCAACCCGTGTCGGCAGCGAGGGAATCAGCCAGCCATGCGCCGGAGTATAAAGCTGGTAGCGCCGTCCCACGCCATCGCGATCTTCCTCGAAATTGATGGTGCCGGTGCGCCAGTAGCGCGGCTCTACCGCCAGCGGCGGCAGCAAGGCGATGTGCGCATTCTGCTCGGCCTGCTCAGTTGCTTGCAGACCCAGCATGGGAGCGACCTGCGCTAGCGGAGCGCCGGACGCATCCTGCGCTGGGTCGCGCCGCACCAGCGGGAAATAAACCTTGCTGTCCACCGCCAGCGCCTCGTTGAACAAGCGGTCGCTCTCTGGTCGGTACTGGTCACGCTCGGCGAACAGGATATCGAACACAATGGCGGCGGGATGCTGTTTGGCAATGCCGCGTACCAACTCGCCATGCACCGCGCGCGGCCATGGCCAGTTGCCCGCCACATCCTGCATGCGCGCCAGGCTGGCGTCATCAATGTCCACGATGATAATTTTTGGGTCGGGCTGCAAGACTTGCGCATGCTGGCGCACGAAGAAATCGGACAGGCGGTTTTCAAGCGGCTGCAAACCATGCAGCCCAGCCATTTCGATGGTCGCCAACAGTAGGAACAACGCTGTAATCAGCAACAAGGTTTTCTTGGAATCTCCCATGCACCCATACTAATCGGATTCGCGCCATCCCAACAACCAATATCACCTTATCCAGGGATCGTGAAACTTTGCGGTGACTGGCATTCCGCCTATAATTACGGCAACAAACCAATAATCTACAATGATGCCCATACAAAAAGCCCAGCTTTCTCTACTGCTTGCCAGCCTCGCGCTGGGCGGTTGTGCGTCGACCGGACACAACCCGAAAGACCCATTCGAATCGTTCAACCGTAGCATGTACCAGTTCAACGACACTGTGGTCAAACCGGTGGCAAAAGGTTACAACGCGGTGGTGCCGACAGCGGGAAAGATGATGATTTCCAATGTTTTCTCCAACCTGAACGATGTCATTGTGGCGGCCAACGACTTACTGCAACTCAAGATAGTGCAGGCAGTTTCGGATACTGGACGCATTGTGGTGAATACCACAGTAGGACTTTACGGCTTGGCTGATGTTGCTACCATGGTTGGGTTGAAAAAACACAACGAGGACTTCGGCCTGACCTTGGGCTACTGGGGGATAAGTAGCGGCCCCTACCTCGTGTGGCCCGTACTCGGCCCCAGTTCCGTGCGCGACAGCGTGGGACTGTACGTGGACAGCCGCACCAGCATGTTGCGGAAAATCAAGAACGTGGACGCGCGCAATGATGCGTACGTGGTGGATTATCTGAGCCAGTACGCTGCGCTGCTGGATCAGGAAAACTTGCTGAATGAGGCGGCGATAGACCGCTATGCCTTCATGCGTGACGCCTATCTGCAACACCGCCAAAGCCTGGTATATGACGGCAATCCGCCGCGCGAAAAATACGACGACGAGGAAGATGACAGCAAACCGGACAAACGTTCGCCCAACGATAAAGATAAAAGCGCGCAACCCCCCACTTCTGAAGCGGCTCCTGTTGCTGTACCCGTTGTGTCTGAAACGTTGCCCATTGAATCGCCCGTTGCTGCTTTCAGTACCGAACCGTCAGCACCAAAACAAACCCCTGCCGTGTATCGAATGTGGGTGTCGCAGCGCGAGGGGATACGCTGATATTCCAGATTATGCACAAAAAAGAGGCTTGCTGCGTGCAAGCCTTTTTTGTTTGCGTTGATTTGCTATGATTATGAATGTCTCAGTTGTGATTTGAGACGTTCACCACAAGCCATAATCATCTACAGATTACGCATAGCGCTCTCCTCAGCCAGTACCAAAGATTCACCCGAACCATAATGCAGTACCCACAATCACCACAAAAGGAAAAATCATGACCAAACCCGTATGTACACAAAAAAGCCCTTATGCAGTTGAAGTCGAACCCGGCGATTATTACTGGTGCGGGTGCGGTCTGTCCAAGAATCAGCCGTTCTGCGATGGCACTCATTCAGAAACCGGGATTAATCCGGTAAAATTCACCGTTACCGAAAAAGAAACCAAGTATCTGTGCGGTTGCCGGGCCACCAAGGGTTCACCGTTCTGCGACGGCGCGCACAAAGAGCTGTAAGCCAAGTGAGTAAATGCAGGAATTATTAAACCACTCCGCCGTGCAAGGCGGTCTTGCGCTTTTCGCCGCTGCATTGATCGTGGTGGAGTTGTTTCAGCGCATGCGTTGAGCGGGCTAGCAATCATCGCTAGGTTTGCCGTCACGGTTTATCTGGAGAACGATTTTTCTGTTAGGTCGCTCACTGCAATGCTGAACCTTGCCGCTGATGCTGCGAAATTTCGCGGCTCTTCTTTTGGGTATACGAAAATGAGATAATCCCGCCCGCATGAAAACGGCCTAACTATTTCGCCTTATGATTAATGTGGAAATTTGCGGCTAAATTGCCAGTTATGTATTTGTAGCTCTCGTACTTTAACGGGTGAGTGTGGAACGATCAACGTTTCTAATTGTCCATCATCGCGTTCATTAATGTCTGCTATCGTCCAATGGACATCCAGCACGACCGTCTGCATGACTGACTCATCGCTCAATAATGCGAATAAACTGGTAGTATTAAATTCGTCTCTTGGAAGCCGAAATCCGAGGGTATCTTAATAATCCGATAAGTGCGATGAGCTCCTCAACTAACCCCCCTGCCAGCCCACCCCAATCCGGGAAGGCATGGCTACGCCTCGAAAATTGGCTGCCATGGCTGGTGCTTGCTGTTTCCTTGTTGATTACCTGGCAGTTGTGGAGGGATGCGAAGCAGAATGCAGTTCAAGAGTTGCAAAACAATTTTGATTTTCGCGTGTATGAAGCCGACAGCCTTGTTAAACAGCGCATGATGGCTTATGAGCAGGTGCTACGCGGGGTGGTTGGTCTGTTTGCATCCTCCAACAATGTGGAGCGCGGCGAGTTCCGTGATTTCGTCAGTACACTGCGTCTTGAGAAGAACTTCCCCGGCATTCAGGGGATGAGTTATGCGGCAGTTGTGCCTGGGGCGAGAAAAGACAAACACATTGCGGCCATCCGCAAGGAAGGTTTTCCCGAATACACCATCAAACCGGAAGGCGAGCGCGAAATCTATGCGCCTGTTATTTACATTGAGCCGTTCACCGGACTTAACCTGCGCGTTCCGGGTTTCGACAATTATTCCAATCCTGAACGGCGCGCCGTCGTGGACAGGGCGCGCGATTCCGGCGATGCCGTTATTACTGGCAAGATAAAACTGATGCAGGAAACCAACAAAGACTTGCAGGCCGGTTGCCTGATGTTCCTGCCAGTCTATAAAAATGGAATGCCGCACGACACCTTGGCCGAGCGCCGTGCCAATATCGTTGGCTGGGTCGCTTCGGCGTTCCGCATGGATGATCTGATGAGTGGCATTCTCGGCGAGCGCACCACCGATCTCGATATCGAAATCTATGACGGCACGGAAATATCCGATCAGACGCTGATATACGATGACGACAAAAACTTGAGTACGGGTGCCAAGCCGAATTCCTGGTTTCAATCTATCAACCGTGTGGAGATAGCAGGCCATAACTGGACAATGGTGGTCAGTTCTTTGCCCAGCTTAGAAGCACATTTGGATATGGGTAAATCGCGCTTCATCGGATTTGCAGGTATCGGCACAGGAATTCTGCTGGCGTTGCTTACGTGGTTGTTGGTGCGAGGCCGAACACAGGCTCAGCAACTCCTCGTTCGCGCGCAGGAATCACGCGCTATGATCGAGAATTCTCCCGATACCATTGCCCGTTACGACAGCGATTGCCGCCGTATTTACGCCAACCCGGCTTTCGGGGAATTAACCGAAGGCGGCGTTGCCGCATTGCTGGGCAAGAAGCCCTCGGAGTGTCCGGGCGGACAAAATTCCGAGATATATGAGGCACTGGTTAGAGAGGTGTTCGTAACCGGCAAAAACTCTCAATTCGAGTTGAAATGGCTAGGCAAAGACGGCAAGGAGATTTGTAGCCATCTCCGACTGACGGCGGAGCGCAATTCGTCAGGCATCGTAACCTCGGTGTTGGGGGTGGGACGCGATATTACTGAACTGAACGATTCCCGAGCCGATCTCAAAAGTGCGAACGAACGGCTTGAGAGCATGAATGTCCTGCTGCAATCGCTGGCAACCAGCGACCCGCTCACTCGTTTGCCCAATCGGAGGCTTCTGCTTGACAGGCTCAAACAAGCATTGGCTTCGAGTGCCCGTACCGGTCGAGAAGGTGCGCTGCTGTTTATTGACCTGGATAATTTCAAGACCCTCAACGACACGCTCGGTCACGACATCGGGGACATACTGCTGCAGCAGGTTGCGCAACGCTTGGAGTCCTGCATACGGGAAGGAGATACTGTGGCTCGTCTGGGCGGTGACGAGTTCGTGGTGATGTTGGAGGATCTGAGTGAAAAAGACCTTGAATCTGCGGCACAGACTGAAGCCGTCGGCGAGCAGATACTCGCTTCACTCAACCAACCTTACCAGCTTGCCACGCACGAATTCCGCAATAGCCCCAGCATCGGCGCCACCCTGTTCAACGGCCACCTGCAATCGATAGATGAACTGCTGAAACAAGCCGATATTGCCATGTATCAGGCCAAGAAAGATGGTCGCAATACCCTGCGTTTTTTCGATCCGCAAATGCAGAAAAACATTAACGCCCGCGTAGCCCTCGAAAGCGAATTGCACAAAGCACTTGAGAACAAGCAATTCCATTTGTATTACCAAATCCAGGTGAACAGCATTCGAGAGAACGGTTCGTTCCGTCCAATTGGAGCAGAGGCGTTGATTCGCTGGATACAACCAGAACGCGGATTGGTGGCTCCTCTCCAATTCATTTCGCTTGCGGAAGAAACAGGCTTGATCCTACCGATCGGACAATGGGTGCTGGAGACGGCTTGCTCCCAATTGAAGGCATGGCAGCAAAATGTCCTTACCCGTGACCTTATTTTGTCGATTAATGTGAGTGCCAAGCAATTCCGCCAAGCTGATTTCGTATCCCAAGTGCAAGCGGCTGTTCAACGCTATGCCATCAACCCGATGCGACTCAAATTGGAACTCACCGAAAGCATGTTGCTGGAGAACATCGAAGACACCATTGCAACCATGAATGCGTTGAATAAAATAGGTATCAAGTTTTCATTGGATGATTTCGGTACTGGCTATTCATCTTTGCAATATCTTAAACGGCTGCCACTCGATCAACTCAAGATTGATCGGTCATTTGTACGCGACATTGCCGTCGACAGTAGTGATAAAGCAATTGTAAGTACCATCATTGCCATGGCACAAAGCCTTGGGTTGGGTGTCATAGCCGAAGGGGTGGAAACGGAAGAGCAACGACAATTTCTTTTGGACACTGGGTGTTCTCACCACCAAGGCTATCTGTTTGGCAAACCAGTTCCAATAGAGGAGTTTGAAGCGCAACTGAAGCAGAATTGACAGTTATTTATGCTGAGGAAGATGGCGAATGGCTTTAGATCAAGTCGAAGGACTGGATCGACAACTGTCATACAATTAATTATCTGTATCGGCAATAAATTACCAACGTCCACTTGTATCTCATAGGCAGCAATTTGGTGTTATCAGTTTCTTTACTGTAGCAGCGGCACCTTACCGTAGTTAATCCCCGATCCCGACTCTTCGCTCCCCGCCCTTCATTCCTGTTGTCAGATCCATCGCCTTCTGAAAATATCCAAATGCCTCATCCGGCTTCTGCAACTTCTCTGCCAGTTGCCCAAGTATCGTGTAGGCAGCGCGGCTTGGCGCCACGCTGACGCTGGCCTCCAGATAGCTCTGCGCTTTTCCCCACAAGCCCTGATGAAGGCACAGTTTACCCAGCGCCAGCAGCAATCCGGAATCATCTGTATGTTGTTTCAACCAGCGCTCGGCCTGCTCGATCTGATCGATTACATCGCCTGCCAAACCGTCTCCATACAGTTTTATCAGATCGCCGTCCCACTGCGTATTCAAGCTGGCGGTGAGTATCTGCTGCGCATTTTTACAATCCCCCAGTTTGATAAAAGCGCGTGCACCGGCGGTGGCGATCTTGGTGCGTTGTTTAAATTCGTCGGGGACGCTGCGCCAAACGGACAGTAGCGACTGAGCATCTTGCATTTGCGTGCGGATTTTTTCCAGCCAGGCTTGCTGGCGCATCTGCGCGGCGTAAGTGGAATTTATCGCTTCGCGCTTTTCCAGTTGGGTCACGACATCAAGAACTCCATCCCAATTGCCTGCCTGTTGCTGCGCTTTGAGTTCCAAGTGCAGCGCGCCGACATGGCCGCGCACCCCGGATTCGCGCAAGGCTTTTAGCGAGTCCAGCGCGGCTTGCGGCAGATGCTGATCCAGATTGAATTTGGTGGCGGCCATCAGGCGCATGGTGGATTCGCCTACCGTTTTGCCCTCGGATGCGGCGAGATAGGCGTCGCGCTTGTCGAATTCACGCAGTTCGTGCGCGGCACGCGCGGCAATGATGGGGTTGATGCCTGAATTTTCGCCCAACTCCATCGCTCGCGCCGCCGCCTTTTCCGCTGTCGCGTAACGCCCTTCAAAAAAAGCACTCAGCGCTTCCATCATCGCTGAGCGTCCCTGAGCATGGGCGCGCTCGGCGCGGAACTGGCGCACGTAAGCTGGAAGATTCAAGGCGGCGGACAGTAGCCGCAGCGCAAGATGACCGAGCACGAACAAGGTCAGCAGTCCCACTGCAAACAGCGAGAGCGACATCTCGATACGGTAGGGCGCATACACTAGCAGCACATAGCCGGGATTGTGCGCAGCCAGCGTAAGCGCCACGGCCAGCGCAAATAGCCCGAGTAGCCAGAACAGGAATTTCATCGCGTCGGCTTCTCGCTGGTTACGCGGTAATTGCGCACCGCTTCCAAGCTGGCGCTGACATCGGGCAATTCAATGCTGATGTTGGATGCACGCAACGTTTGCAAGGTGATAGCCGCAAGCGCACCGTCGGCGGATTTGGTGTCAAAGTAGCGATTCACCCATTCTTGACCCGCTTGCAGATCATGCTTGAAACTGGTTTCATCGCGCGCCAGCAGCGCTAGTCGGGCAGACAACAAGCGCAGTTTCAGGTTCTCGCGCAGGAAGAAAGTCTGTGTGGGCGAAAGCAAAGGCAACTCTTGTTTCTGCATGTTCTCAATGCGTACCAGATGCTTCGCGTCATCCCAGATTTCATGCAACAACCGCTGCCAGCTCGATTCTGTAGCTTCGGCGGGGGCGGCGTTCACGGCCTCTTGCGGCAGGCGAATATCCTGCGCCAGTGGCAGCGCATCCACCGCTGCGATGAGATTGTCGAGGCGAAGATTGATGCCTGGCACGTCCACATTGGGCAGCGCGCGAAGCTTGTCCATGTCGCGATCTATCGCTTTGCGCAAACCATTCAGGGAGGCTCTATCCATACGCTTGAGATAATCGTCGGCCTGCTGCATGGCGATCAGCGCGGCCTTCACATTGGCGGAAAGCTGCAACTGTTGTCCGGCGATCAGCAGCATCTGCTCCACTTGCGCCAACACGGTTTCGTCGCGGCTGCTGGACAGTTCCTGATACAGCGTCTCCAGCGCGGCGCGCTGGTTTTGCGACTCGGCATAATGCGCTTCCAGCAGCGCCACCTTGGCGGACAACTCGCGCGTGGCTTCCTGTTCTTGCGCCACCAGCATTTGGCTGGCCTTATTGTTACCTTCCATTTCGGCCAAGCTGCGCGCCAGTTCCTGCTGCATATTGCCGATCTGGCGGTGCGTATCGAACCATTGCCACAGGAACACCACCAGCACCACGGATAGCGTCATCTGCGCAATGCTCATGCGCGCAATAACGTTCGCCACGGGATTGTTATGGGGCGCGACTGCCGCCGCCTGGGTTTCCGGCGCGGGACTATTTGGCTCTACGGGTGGTGTTTGCTCGTTCATAGTGTTTTCCGATCTTCTGCCCATGCTACCAAACTTGAGAGCAAGCCGTCATCTCCTTCCGCAGTTGTTATCACATTGCGCCAGCCCAGACGTTGTGCAGCGTCGGCGATACGGGTGTGCGGTACGAACAGCGGCACGGCTGCAAGCCGTTCCCTGCCTCGTTCATCAAGCAAGTCCCACAAATAACGTAGTGCTTCGCTGCTGGTCAAGGTGATGGCATGGGGATCGGCGGCGAACAAGGTGGCGCCATCCTGTTGCGGCTTGGAACGTTGGTAGCATTCGGCATATTCCACCGTCGCGCCGCGCGCCTTGAGCGTGTCGCCCAGCAATTCGCGCCCGCCGTTGCCGCGAAAAATCACCACGCGGTCGCCCTTTGCATTTTGCAATGCGGGCAAGGCAAGCAGGGCTTCGCTGTCGAATCTATCCTGTGGTGCGATGACATTCTGCGCGCCCAGATCGCGCAATGCCTTGGCACTACCTTGGCCGACCGTGGCGATTTTCAGGTTTGCCGGTAATGTACCTGCCGCCCGGATGGCTTCCATGCCGTAGCGCACCGCGTTGGGACTGATGAAAATGGCGAGGTCGAATTTATGCAAGCGCGCGATGAGGTTGCGCAGGGGCTGCGGGTCGGCAGAAGGGCTGATCTCCAGCAGCGGAAATAATACAACTTTGCCGCCAGCCTGCTCAATGCGCTGCGCCAGTTGCGCCGCCTGTTCGCGCGGGCGGGTCACCACGATATTTAGTCCGGTTAGTGGGGTACCCATTTAAAAGCAAACCTACCACAGAGACACAGAGACACAGAGAAAACCCCTTATGGTTTTGCCCTTACTCTGTGTCTCTGTGTCTCTGTGGTGAATGATTTTTCCCGGTTTCACAAAGCCAATGCAGCAAGAATCTCGCCCGCACCTTGCGCCAGCAGGTCTTGCGCCACGGCGTTGCCCAGCGCTTCGGGATCGTTCACGCTGCCGGTGTGCTCGGTACGGATCAATCGTGAACCGTCGGGTGTAGCGACGAAGCCGCGCATGCGCAGTTGGTTACCGCTCACTTCGGCGAAACCACCCAACGGCACTTGGCAACTGCCCCCCAGCTTGCGGCTCATCGCACGTTCCGCCAGTACACAGGCGGCGGTATCGGCATGGTGCAGCGGCGCAAGTGCGGTTTTCAGGTCGGCGCGATCAGCACGGCATTCGATACCCAGTGCGCCCTGACCGACGGCGGGCAGGCTGTCTTCGCTGGAGATAATGTTGCGGATGCGTTCGCCAAGTCCGAGCCGCTTTAATCCGGCAGCAGCGAGGATGATGGCGGCGTATTGCCCTTCGTCCAGCTTGCGCAGACGGGTCTGCACGTTACCGCGCAGCGGTTCGATTTTTAACTGTGGAAAACGCGCGCGCAACTGGCTTTCGCGACGCAGGCTGGAAGTGCCGACCACTGCCCCGGCGGGGAGCGATGCAAGATTGGCGAAATTATTTGAGACGAAGGCATCGCGCGGGTCTTCGCGCTCGCCGATGCAGGCTAGTATGAAACCATCCGGCAAATTCATTGGCACATCTTTTAGCGAATGCACGGCGATGTCGGCGCTGCCATTTTCCAGCGCGGTTTCCAGCTCCTTTACGAACAAACCTTTGCCGCCGATCTTGGACAGCGTGACATCGAGTATCTGGTCGCCCTGTGTGGTCATGCCCAAGATGCTGACTTGGGTTTGCGGATATAATGCACGCAGCCTGT
>CAYZPM010000030.1:0-44668 GCA_964480365.1 uncultured Gallionellaceae bacterium | reverse complement strand
TTCTGAGGGGGCTGGGCGTGGGCAACCGCGCCCGGCTACCCGGCAGGAATTGCGCTGGAGAGTTAGTCGTGCAGCAATCAAGTGAGTTGTTACCAGCTTATGGCATGATGGTCGAGTTTCGATTCCGCCGGAGTAAGGGTTTTGATACAAACCAGTTACACATTCAAGTCATCTAAACCGCGATTCATTCGTTATGTATGTTGTGGCAGGATTGATGCCATCCTATATTTAATAGAGGAGTGAATATGTTTAACCAAAGAAGCGCTGGAAAAGCTGTTGCTATCGCCTTGCTGGACTTGGCAGCATCAAGTCGTAACGGCATTTTTAAATTGAAAAACTTAAACAAGGAAGATCAAATGAAAAAATACCAATTGTCCATTTTTAGTTTGGCCGCTACGTTGCTGCTTGGTGTTAATGTGGCTCATGCAGATGATTTTTCTCTTAATATCAATAATGACGGCCCCCCATCGGTAAGCCTCAGTATTGGTAACAACCAACCTGCACCTGCGCCCGTAGTCGTTGAACAAGAAGTTGTCCAAGCACCGGGCGAAGACCGCCATCATTTTGAAGAGCGCCACCGTGCTTGGGAAGAACGCCGCCGCCATGCAGAAGAGCATCGTCGTGCAGAGGAGCATCGTCGTGCGGAAGAACATCGTCGTGCAGATGAGCACAGAGATGTACACCATGCCGATGAGCACAGAGATGCGCACCATGCCGATGAGCATAGGGATGCGCACCGTGCAGATGAACACAAAGACGCGCACCATGCCGATGAGCACAAGAAAGCTGATGAACACAAAGACGAACACAAATAAACACTCAGCAGTATTGTATGGCAGGATGTTGAGCATCAATCTGCATGGGCTTGTAGTTGATAAACTTTGCCCATGCAGTAGTGGGTGCTGCTCCCTTGAGTTCAATGCATTATTGTCTTGATTGATGGGTTCACTGTAACGCGTTTTAAATTACACAACTTTATTGTGTCCAAGGAGAATCAAAATGAAAATGAAACAAACCGCATCTTCACTCTTCGTTGCACTCCTGGTTGCATCTTCAGTCTCTTACGCTGAGGAAGCTAGACGTCCAGTGAGGCACCCCGCTCCCCAACGACAAGACCACCGTCAAGACCAACGTCTAGATCATGAACGAGATCACCGTCAAGACCAAGGACGGGATCACCGTCAAGACCATGAACGGGATCACCGTCAAGACCAAGGACGGGATCACCGTCAAGACCAAGGGCAAAGTCGAGGTGGCGCCGCAACCACAGGCGGTCATGCTACAGGTGGAGGCACCACGAGTGGCGGCTCTACAGGCGGTGGCGCAACAGGCGGCAATAACACAGTTGGTCACGCTACAGGTGCAGGCGCTACAGGCGGTGGTAACACAGGTGGTGGTAACACAGGCAGTCGTGGCACCACCCCAGGTGGTAAAACTGCGGGTGAACCCAATTGATGGAGTAACTATTTAATTGATTGTGCGATCTCCACTGAATCTCAGTGGAGATTTTTGCACCCCAGATTCAACTTCTTAAGCATTACTTTCGTTAGCTACGCGGAAGGCAACCTCTGCCGTCCAGTCCAGAATTGCCTTGACCAGTGCCAAGGTTTGCAGATGCACTCTTCCATGTCGATCACCATGCATCGCATCGTGACCGTTTCAAAACCTTATCTGTTCAGACTTATTTTCGCTGGAAATACGCAAACCCTTAATACTCATTTCAGATTGAAAAGGGGGAGGTTGACTTGAGTATTTATTTGGCATTAGCATGATAATCACGCGCATAATAGGCCGCCCAGGACCTTTGCATAGCCATTTGGTTAGTTTTTGTAATGACTATCTGCAATTCTCGACAAGGGACGGATTGATGCGCATACGGTCATAGTTGAAACGGGCGAGTAATTGAATTGGTAGAGTTGATTTTTTGCAAACCATGAAAGTGAGCTAAAAATGAGTTTCAACTTCACAAGACTAATGTGTAGCGCGCTGCCATTGGCAGTCTTATTACTCACGGCGTGCGGCGAAGGTGGAAGTTCTACATCCGCGAGCGGAGGGACTTCCGCATCCACAAACGGCGGAGCTTCTGCATCCACGAGCGGCGAAAGTTCCGGCTTGAAGCCAGGTCTGTGGGAAAACAAGCAAATTAGCATGGTTGTGGATGGTCGTGACATGAATGCCCAGATGGCGGCGGCCCAAGCCCAAATGCAAAAGGAACTGGCCAAATTGACACCCGATGAGCGCAAGCAGATGCAAGCTATGATGAGCAAAGCGTCCGGCGGGATGATGAGCCAACAAGGCGTGATGCGCATCTGCATAAGCCCGGCTATGGCTACCAAGAACAATCCTATGTTGGAAAACGGCTGTGAACCAGTCAAGTTGAGCCGCAGTGGCAACAAAACCAATTTCGAGATTAATTGCACCAAAAATGGAAGAACCACGGTGGGCAAGGGAGAAAGCACCAACAGTAACGACACGGTGACTACCCGTACGGATATGACCATGACCGACGCTCAGGGTCGCCACACCATGCAGATGGAATCGCAGATGAAGTACCTTGGCGCCGACTGCCAAGACGTCAAACCTGCCGACCAAATTATCCGGGATGCTCAGGATCATGCCAGCTTGAAATAGAGTCCATTCTGGCAGGGCGTGCTCACGCGGTCGCTGAGGAAACCATTAGCATGATGGTCGAGTTTCGATACCGCCGGAGTAAGGGCTTTGATACAAACCAGCTACACATTCAAGTCATCTAAACCGCGATTCATCCGTTATGTATGTTGTGGCAGGATTGATGCCATCCTATATTTAATAGAGGAGTGAATATGTTTAACCAAAGGAGCGCTGGGAATGCTGTTGCTATCGCCTTGCTGGACTTGACAGCATCAAATCGTAACGGCATTTTTAAATTGCAAAACTAAACAAGGAAAATCAAATGAGAAAATACCAGTTGTCCATTTTTAGTTTGGCCGCTACGTTGCTGCTTGGTGTTAATGTGGCGCATGCAGATAGTTTTTCTCTCAACATTAATAATGACGCTCCACCTTCAGTAAATCTCAATGTGAATAATGATCAACCTGCGCCTGTGGTCGTTGAACGAGAAGTTGTCCAGGAACAGGGCGAAGACCGCCATCATTTTGAAGAGCGCCACCATGCTTGGGAAGAACGCCGCCGCCATGCAGAAGAGCATCGTCGTGCAGAGGAGCATCGTCATGCAGAAGAACGCCGTCATGAAGAGGAACGCCGTCATGCAGAAGAACATCGTCATGCAGAAGAACATCGTCATGCAGATGAACATCGCCATGCAGATGAACATCGCCATGCAGATGAACACCGTGCCAATGAACACCATGCCAATGAGCATAATGATGCGCACCATGCCAATGAGCACAATGATGCGCACCATGCCGATGAGCACAAGAAAGCAGGCGAACACAAGGACGAACACAAATAAGCACTTAGTGGTAGAGCGTTGAAGGATGTTGAGCGTCAATCTGCGTGGGCTAAGTAGTTGCGATTTGATAGACTTGGCTCATGCAGTAGTGGGTTTCGGGGGCGGTACCCATGGCAGCGCATTAAACCCTGTGGCCGGTTTCTAAGCGTTAGTGCGAACCCCACTGATATTCGGTGGAGATTTTTTTGCACCACCAGATTCAACTTCTTAAGCGTTCCTGTTGTCAGCTATTCCTCCTTAACAAAGGCTGCATCTACCGCCAAGCAAGTCTGATTGCTATGGCACAGCCAGGAATCTTTGTCGAAACAGCTTTGATTGCGGTGCGTTTTCCTCTACGCCGATTCCGCCACATGAATTACAATTAGCGTCATCTTTCAGAATGGTTTTTTGCATCCATGTTGCTCTGGTTCGTAATTGCCTATTGGATTATTTCAGTCGCGATCGGCCTGTATGCTGCCACCCGCGTCCACAACACCAAGGATTTCGCCATCGCCGGGCGGCAGCTGCCGTTTTACATGGTCACCGCGACCGTGTTCGCCACTTGGTTCGGTTCGGAAACAGTGCTTGGCATTCCTGCCACCTTCCTCAAAGAGGGATTGCATGGAGTGGTGGCCGATCCGTTCGGCGCGTCCATGTGTTTGATTCTGGTGGGGCTTTTTTTTGCTGCGCCTCTATACCGCATGAATTTGCTTACCATAGGCGATTTCTACAAGAAGAAATTCGGACGTAGCGTCGAGGTTCTGACCACGATAGCGATTGTGATTTCCTATCTCGGCTGGGTGGGTGCGCAGATTACCGCGCTGGGGCTGGTGTTCAACGTGGTGTCCGCTGGCGAGATCAGCAAGCTTGCCGGGATGTGGATCGGTTCCGGCACCATTCTCATCTACACTTTCTTCGGCGGCATGTGGGCGGTGGCCGTCACCGACTTTCTCCAGATGATTATTATCGTCGTCGGTATGCTGTTTATCGGCAACGAGATTAGCGGCCAGATAGGCGGCGTTGCGGTGGTGGTGAACCATGCCGTAGAGGCTGGCAAGTTCGAATTTTGGCCGTCGCTCGACGCCAAGGAAATCATCGGCTTCGCTGCCGCCTGGGTCACCATGATGTTCGGTTCCATTCCGCAACAGGACGTTTTTCAGCGGGTGCAGTCGTCAAAGACTGAAAAGATCGCCATCTGGGGGACGGTGTTCGGCGGGTGCCTGTATTTTATGTTTGCCTTTGTGCCGATGTTCCTGGCCTATTCCGCGACGCTGATCGATCCAAAGATGGTGAACGACCTGATCGACACTGACCCGCAAATGATTTTGCCCAATCTGGTGATGCAGCATGCACCGTTGTTCGCCCAGATAATGTTTTTCGGTGCACTACTTTCCGCCATCAAGAGTTGCGCCTCGGCGACTCTGCTTGCGCCTTCTGTTACGTTTACCGAGAACATCCTTAAGCCGATGCTGGGACACAAACTGGCCGATCACAAGATGCTGCTCTCTATGCGCATCGTGACGGTGGTGTTCACCATTCTTGTCACTATTTACGCGATGAACTCGAAAGCCAGTATATTCAAGATGGTCGAGAATGCTTACCAGATTACTTTGGTCGCGGCATTCATCCCGTTGGTGGCGGGTGTCTACTGGAAGCGCTCAACTAACCAAGGCGCATTGGCGGCGATTTTCTGCGGCCTGTCGATGTGGCTCGCCATCCTGATTTTTGGGCCGGAAGATCCATTCATCCCGGCACAGTTCGCCGGACTGATCGCCAGCGCCATCGGCATGGTGATCGGATCGTTACTGCCCAGCATGGTAGCAGGATCGCTTCCAGCAGAACCGGAGCACGCCCATCTGCACCATCTCGCGGCAAGTCACACCGAGCATGTGACAGAACATCCGCACCATCATCCGCCGCAACATAGTGATAGCGAATATTGATGACTACTGTCATGCTACTGTCACAATTCTTTCATACCATCGCAAACTGCCTGCTTTAAGAATCGATGGAGAAAATGATGACCGCAAACATTCTGCTGGTGGAAGATGAACCGGCGATACAAGAGTTACTAGCATTCAACGTGACGCAATGCGGCTACCGCGCGATCCAGGCGCTTGATGCCGCCAGCGCTATGTCGCACATCAGTAACGCACTGCCTGATTTAATCTTGCTCGACTGGATGCTGCCAGGTAGCAGCGGCATTGAACTGGCCCGCCGCTTGCGCGCGGACCAGCGCACGCGCAACGTTCCCATTATCATGCTGACCGCGCGCAATGACGAGCGCGACAAGGTGCTGGGGCTGGAATCCGGCGCGGATGACTACATTACCAAACCGTTTTCACCACGCGAATTGATGGCGCGCATTCGCGCCGTGCTGCGCCGTCGTGCGCCGCAGATGAGCGACGAGACGGTGTCCTCAGGCGGACTGGAGTTGTCGCCCACCAAGCACCGCGTCAACGCCAACGGTGCGATGATAGACTTGGGGCCGACTGAATTTCGCATCCTGCATTTTT
Source organism: uncultured Gallionellaceae bacterium (assembly GCA_964480365.1). Taxonomy (GTDB): domain Bacteria; phylum Pseudomonadota; class Gammaproteobacteria; order Burkholderiales; family Gallionellaceae; genus CAIQPV01. Next base: position 38,722 of record CAYZPM010000030.1, on the reverse strand, counting down.
TCATGACTCATGCCGAACGCGTTTACAGCCGTTCGCAACTGCTCGACCAGATATGGGGCGATCACGTTTTCGTGGAGGAACGCACCGTGGACGTGCATATCCGCCGCTTGCGCCAAGCGCTGGAACCCTCCGGTCTCGATGGTCTGGTGCAGACTGTACGCGGCAGCGGCTACCGTTTTTCGTGCGACTAGCAAGCCACCGTTGTCTGCCATTTCATACGCCGTATAATGGCGCGCATAATATTAGAGGCTAATAACCGTGGTTGATTTCTGGCGGCGCGCGCTGGTTTTTCCATTCATCCTGTTTTTTTGCTCGCTGCTGATGTGGGCGGTGGCGGGCGCTTTACCTGCCGCCCTGTTTTATGCATTGGCCCTATTGGTGCGCTTGATGTTTTTTTTGCGCCAACTGGCCGCACTCGACCAGTGGCTGGACGATCCGGAAGCGCGTGTAACCCCAGTTGGAAATGGGTTATGGGAAGATGTGTTCGCGCGGCTGAACAAGATGGTGCGGCTACAGCGCGAGGAGCGTGAGCAAAGTGCCGCCGCGTTGCGGCACATGGAGCAGGCTACATCAGCGCTACCTGAAGGGGTGGTCATCCTCGGTGAGACCGACCGTATCGAGTGGTGCAACCCGCTTGCCGAACAGCATTTTGGTTTGGACGGCGTGCGAGACATTGGCCAGCAGATCACTTACCTGGCGCGTCAACCGGAGTTTGTGCAGTACCTCGCCGCACGCGAATTCAGCGAGCCGCTGGTATTAAGTGGCGCGCGCCATGACGGCCTGACGCTCTCCATTAAGTTGATTTCCTATAGCGCAAACAAAAAGTTGCTGATCAGCAGGGATATCACCAGCTTTGAACGCATCGAAACCATGCGTCGCGATTTTGTCGCCAATGTATCGCATGAGTTGCGCACCCCCCTGACGGTGGTGAACGGCTTTGTCGAAACGATGAGTGACATGCCCAATCTGGACAACGACATGTCACGCCGCGCGCTGCACCTGATGGGTGAACAGACACAGCGCATGGGACATCTGGTGGATGACCTGCTTACCCTGTCGAAACTGGATAACGCGCTCAATGCCCTGCAAGAAGAAACTGTGCAAGTGCCGATCCTGCTGCTCAAGCTGTATGAGGAAGGTCTAGCGCTGAGCGATGGAAAACATGCCTTGCGGCTGGAAAGAGAGAGTGATTGCACCCTGCTCGGCAACACCGAGGAATTGCGTAGCGCTTTCGGCAACCTGATCTCCAATGCCATCCGCTACACGCCGCAGGGCGGCGAGATTATATTGCGCTGGCAGGAGAAGGACGGATCGCCGATGTTCAGTGTGCAAGACAGCGGCCTCGGTATCGCACCGCAACACATCCCTCGCTTGACCGAACGTTTCTACCGTGTGGATCATAGTCGTTCTCGTGAGACAGGCGGCACCGGCCTGGGGCTGGCCATCGTCAAGCATGTGACAATCCGCCATCAGGCGCGATTGGAAATTGCCAGCGAGGAAGGCAAGGGCAGCATCTTCAGTATCGTATTTCCGCCCAAACGCCGTTTGCCGTTGCCGGAAGAAAATGTTGGTTAAATCCAGATTGTTCGTTAGACCGAAAAACCCGTCGTTCCCGCGCAGGCGGGAATCCAGATTATAAAAAATTTCCTGCGAAGCGGGACAACATCGCGGTTTTGTCTGCTTTGCGGAATGCTACTCTTGCTGGATTCCCGCCTGCGCGGGAATGACGGCCCAATGGATTGTCTGGGTTGAAATCTGACATTGGGAGGTGCAACTCCCCATATTATTATTCACCTCTTTCCCTAAGGTTTGCCAGGCTACTGGAAGATACCTAAAGGAATCAACGGATTTGCCGATATTACCCTTAAGAAGGGAGCAAATCATGGATTTAATCGGTAGTGTTCGGTATATAGGAAATAAGCTGGGTGGTCGCAAACCTAACCAGAGTAAGGGGAAGCCTGCGCAAAAAAATACCCGCAACAATGCCGTGGACGAAAAAATGACTCAAGCAGATTCCAGTAATCCCCCAACAGAATATGACACCCGGCTCGGTCGGAAGATTGATACTACCGCATAAATATCCGGCCCCCTCGCTTTGCTCTTCCCCCGGCAAGGGGAAAGGAACAATTCGGCACTAATGAATTTTGCAGATTTATTGCATGGGATGCCCATACATGTGGTGCATTTTATGGCGCGCTTCCTTCATTTTGGCGAGTTGCTCAGGTGTCAAAATTTCTTCGATGCGGTTCTGCGTGTCAAGGTAAGTTTCAATCATCTGGCGTTTCAAATCAAAAACCTTTTGGTATTCTTTTCCGATGGTCGCCGGATCGCGTTTATCGGCTTCGTACAGGTCGCGCAGCTTTGCCGTCTCATCGTTAATCAAGCCCAGCGTAGCCCAGTTATTGTGTTTGAGCTCATCGGAAAGCACGTTGATCTTTGATCGCTGTTCTTTGCTGAGCGCCAGCGTTTCAAGCAAGTGCATGTCGGGTTCCATCATCATGTCAGCACCCTGTTCTCCCATCATTCCATGCCCGTGATGGTCGCCCATGCCATGCTCGGCAGCACATTCATCTTTCATGTCCGCCATTTTGTGGTCATGCTTGTGCTCTGGCGGGGTTGCAGCGGTAGGTTTGTTGGCGGACGCCTTGGTGGCAGTATCGTCAGCAAAGGCTGGCGCTGCAACGAATGCGGAGAGCAATGCAACAGCAATGATTTTTTTCATGGTCTGGCTCCTTGATTTAACTTGGGTCGATTTAACTTGGGCCGGTTTGGCCTGCCGGGGAAAGCGCAGTTTATCATTGTTGAGCCGGTCGCAAAAAATTGAAATTCATCCATGCGGTCATCCAGCTTTGATGAGAAACTGCTGCTCCGCAGAGTCACCGGAAATGGTTTGGCTTCCGTTATTTACTTTTATCCAAGGGGTTTATGCATACCAGAGGTTTCATCACCCGATTATCAACCTGCATTGCCGGAATCATAGCGCTGGCGCTGTGTGCCGAAAACTCGTTGCAGGCAAAAGAGGTGGCGACGGATACCTACACTTATAGCCTTCCTTCAAACAGCGTCAATCTGTACCCCGATGTAAGCTGGCTGCCGAATACCTACCAACCATACTATCCGGATTTGGAGAAGACCATCCAGAACTACACCCAACAGTCGGTTGATCGTAGCGGTCTAACGAATACGGTCGTCAGTGTGCAAATCGGCGGGACGGGAAATCCGCAAGTGACCCTGACCGGTACCGACCTGAATGCAATGCAAGCGTTTGCCGCAGTACAACAGGCATTCCTTGACGAAAATCATGCCGCACGCGGACTCAGCGGCGTTCAAAAGTGCCAGCAAACCAATGGCTGCTGGAATCCCAAGCCCAACGCTCAATATCCTTGGACCTTCTTCCCGCCCCTCGGCATGGCAATGGTCAACCAGGCGGTAGTGAACTTCATGAACTATCCCCCGGCGGTTTCCCTCGAAGGGCGCGATTACCTGGCCAACAACACCATGAGACGCTGGACAGGCGTTCTCGAAGCTGTGGGTATCACCAACCCCGTTCTGTACGAAACCATTGTTGACGGACGCCCCATTGCGGCGGCGGGAACCGGGCAATCAGACTATTTGCCCGATATTGATACCTTCTTCAATTCTCCGGGGAAGGAATACGTAACTCTGATGCTTTCCCTGCTTGTTGACTCAAGTAATGCGACGTATAGCAAAGCTGTCGTCATTCTCGGCGCTCCGGCGGGCGATGTCTGGGCAAAAATCATCGGTGCATCCAGCGTGAAGCCCGGCAACGTCGGCACCACCACAGCCATTTCCAGTGGAAAAAACACCAACTGGGTTGCCGGCAACCACCCGAACGTAACCTCCTACCAATGCTGTCCTGGAGACGCCAGTCCCGGTTGCCAAGCCAGCGACAACTTTTCTGCCTCAATCAATCTCATTCCAGACGAAAAAATAGACCTGATGGTCGCATGTATTGAAAAGGAACTTGGCGAGGATCCGGCTGCCGAAGTAAGCAAGCTCAAGGCTGAGTGCAAGGCTGAATGGAATTCCAATAAGCTCTCTCCGGCAAACCAGAAAACTCTTTGTATTCGGGCGCGACTTGACTACAGTTGGAACGGCATTGGAAACTGCAAAACGACGGCAGAAGCACTGGCATTCTGCAAACAGCACAATGACAACGCCTGTGCGACCACCCCTCAAGGGGGAATCTACAAGTGCAGCGAGTAGTTTTCTACGCAGAACCAGCGCAGGGCTTGCCTTTTCGGACATCCGTAATTACTGGTTGATTTTGGTCAAGAATTGTTTTGCAAGAAAATTTGCATTTGTGATGATTTGCTATGATGGAGCGTCTCAGTTCGACCACAACCGGCACTTCAGAATGCTGTCAGGATTTTGTCGTATGTAGCCTTGACGCTGTATATCAATTCGATATAATTAACCTGTGCACATCATATCCATCAAAATGCTTCGCGAGTTCTGGCAAAAACATCCAGAAGCGGAAAAGGCACTACGCGAGTGGCACTCAGTTGTGGAGCACGCCGAATTCAGGGACTTTAACCACGATCGAGAGTTTTTCAACTCTGCCGATTACGTGCCGCCTTATACGGTCTTTGATGTGGGCGGGAACAACTATCGCCTATTGGTTGTTGTTAGGTACAGGTTCAAAAAGGTCTTTGTGCATAAGGTTATGACGCATCGGGAATACGATGACTGGAACAAGCTCTATAGGAAAGGTAAAAGCTAATTATGCGCGCAACACACACTCAGTTCGACATTCGAGCCATTCAATCATCTTGGCAGGCTTTTGATGCAAAGGCGCATCTTCGCCCTATTCATGATGAAGAGAGTTATGGACGCATGGTTGCCCTGATGAATTCCCTGCTGGATGCCACCGGAGATGACGACGACCATCCGCTGTCAGGCTTGCTTGATTTGGTAGGGGATATTGTCTCGAAGTATGAGCAAGAACATTACGCCATCGAAGCAGCCGAACCCAAGGAGGCCCTTCGTTTATTGATGGATGCGCGCGGCTTGAAGCAAGAAGACCTGTCAACTATTGTGCCACAGAGCAACCTGTCGGCAATCTTGGCAGGGAAACGAAAAATCAGTGCTACCTTGGCAGGTAAATTGGGCAAGTTCTTCGGCATTAGCCCAGCGGTATTCGTGCCAGTCATTTAACTGAGGACAAAGCCCCACTGTCCGTTTCCAAGATGCCTAAAACATAGCTCGGCGGACAGCACAGCGACAACGCTTGTGCGACCAACCCTCAAGGGGAAATCTACAAGTGCAGCGAGTAATTTTCTACGCAGAACCAGCGCAGGGCTTGCCTTTTCGGGCATCCGTAATTAGTGGTTGATTTTAGTCAAGAATTGTTTTGCAAAAAAATTTGCATTAGCGTTGATTTGCTATGATTATGCATGCCTCAGTTCAGCCACAACCGGACAATTGCTGATGTGTTTCAGGGGGATAATTTAATTGAGCACATGGCCGCCTAATAAAAGTTTTGGCAAATCCAAAAAGGGCAATACGCTTAGAAAATTACCCATGTTTATAATGATGGCAGGAGCTTTTACGCTTCTGACATGTCTTATTTTTTTAATATCGCGACCAACATTATGGGTTAATTCAATTACGATGACCTTAATTGGCGCTGGGATGCTTATTACAGGATGGTTTACATACAAACTACCAGAAAATTGGGAGCAGATAAAAAATGAAAATAACTCAAAAATTATTGTTCCAACTAAAAAGTTGGTCTTAATTTCTTTGGCATTGTTTTTGTTGGGTGCGGCATCTAATAGATTGTTGTTTGGAATATATATTTACTACGGTACATTGGGTTTATTGTATGCGGCGTATCTTATTCTCAATCTCAGACTTTCATCGTTTAAAGCAATTCTTCCAAAATTAAGTTTTATATTTGGTGCGTTATGTGGCTGGATATTTATGTGCTACACAGTCATGCAGTGACTGTTAACGGGAAGACGCTATGACCGGTTAAAAACAGACTTTCAATTCTAAGTTGCGACGCTTATGGTTAGCTGATTGGAAAATGCCACAGCACTTTTAATGGATGACAAACAGAATTCAATAGATTGGTAAAGGAAAAATATGTGTCTCGCCATTCCCGCCCGCATCGAAGAGTTAACGACTCCGGGCAACGCTATCGTAAATCTTGGCGGCGTGCGAAAAGAGATTTCGCTGGCGCTGGTGGATGATGCGCTGATCGGTGAGTATGTGATTGTGCATGTTGGTTACGCCCTGCAAAAGCTGGATCAGGAGGAGGCTGAACTCACTCTGAAAATGTTTGCCGAGATGGGCGCGCTGGATGAGCTACGTGCAGAACTGGGAGAGGCGCAAGCATGAATCTAGAAATACAAATCTCACCACAGAGGCACAGAGACACAGAGAAAGGCAAAATCTTTCTCCGATTTTCCTCTGCACCTCTGTGTCTCTGGGGTGGGGTGTTCAAATGAAATATGTAGACGAATTTCGCGATGGCGAGCTGGCAAAAAACATTGCCTCCAACATCGCGCGCGAGGCCGATCCGCAGCACGATTATCGCCTGATGGAATTTTGCGGCGGGCACACCCATGCGATTTCCCGTTACGGTATTGTGGACTTGTTGCCTGCCAATGTGCGCATGATTCACGGCCCCGGTTGCCCGGTATGTGTGCTGCCCATCGGTCGCGTGGATCAGGCGATACGTCTGGCACGCGAACATGGCGTGATCCTTTGTACCTATGCCGACACCATGCGCGTACCGGCTTCCGACAATCTTTCGCTGATGCGTGCCAAGGCAAGCGGTGCGGATGTGCGCATGATTTATTCGACACAGGATGCGTTGAAAATTGCGCGTGAAAATCCGCAACGAGAAGTCGTGTTTCTCGCCATTGGTTTCGAGACTACTACGCCACCGACCGCAGTGGCAGTCAAACAAGCCGCTGCCGAAGGGATAAATAATTTCAGTATTCTGTGTGACCATGTGCTGACTCCCGCTGCGATGCACGCCATTCTCACGGTGGAAGGCGGTGTGTCGCTGGATGGGTTCGTCGGTCCGGCGCACGTTTCCACCGTTATCGGCAGCAAACCGTATGAGCCCTTTGCCGATGATTACGGCAAGCCGGTGGTCATCGCCGGTTTCGAGCCGCTTGATGTGATGCAGGCCATCCTCATGCTGGTGCGCCAGGTGAACGACGGACGGGCGGAAGTCGAAAACGAATTCACCCGTGCCGTGACGCGCGAGGGCAATCTCAAGGCGCAGGCACTGGTGGCGGAAGTATTCGAGTTGCGTGATATGTTTGAATGGCGCGGCTTGGGCAGTGTACCCAACAGTGCGTTGAAGCTGCGCGCCGAGTTCGCCGCGTTTGATGCGGAGTTGAAATTCAAGATCGATTATGTGGCTGTGCCGGACAACAAGGCGTGCGAATGTGCCGCCATCCTGCGCGGGCAGAAACGTCCGCAAGAATGCAAAATCTTCGGCACGGTGTGCACGCCGGAAAACCCGGTCGGTTCCTGCATGGTTTCGTCCGAGGGGGCTTGTGCGGCGCATTACAGTTATGGACGATTCAGGGAGATGGTGTAATGAGCATGGGCAAGTCAATAGCTGCTCATTTAACCGTTCGTGGTGAGCTTGTCGAACCACCAGCCACGCAACCAGAGCCCTTCGACAAGCTCAGGGCGAACGGAAATTTTATTAAGTGAACAGCATTACTATCAAACCAAACTACGCACGCCCACTCGATCTAAAAAATGGTCGGGTGGACATGTCGCACGGTTCCGGTGGTCGCGCCATGGCACAACTCATCACTGAGTTGTTCGCCGCCGCGTTCAATAACGATTACTTGGCTCAAGGTAATGATGGGGCGTTACTCCCGGCGGCTAATGGTCGATTGGTGGTCGCAACTGACAGTCATGTGGTGTCGCCGTTATTCTTCGCGGGTGGAGATATCGGTTGTTTGTCGGTGCATGGCACGATCAACGATGTCGCGGTGATGGGGGCCAAGCCGCTGTATCTGGCGGCTTCTTTCATCCTCGAAGAAGGTTTTCCGCTGGCGGATCTGAAACGTATCGTCGAGTCCATGGCAAAGGCATCACTTGAAGCGAGGGTGCCCATCGTTACCGGCGATACAAAAGTGGTGGAGCAAGGTAAAGGAGATGGCGTGTTCATCACGACGACGGGAATAGGCGTGGTGCAGGAAGGCATCAACCTGTCCGGCGATCTCGCACAGCCGGGCGATAAAATTCTGCTGTCCGGCACGATAGGCGATCACGGCATGGCGATACTTTCGCAGCGCGAGGGACTGGCATTTTCTGCACCCATCGTATCGGACACGGCTGCGTTGCATGGCCTCGTCGCCGCCATGCTGGATAGTGGTGCAAAGTTGCGCGTGTTGCGCGACCCGACGCGCGGCGGCTTGGCCACGACCCTCAATGAAATCGCCAAACAATCCGGTGTGGGTATGATGCTGCATGAATCCGCCATTGCGGTGAATCAGCCGGTCGAAGCAGCGTGTGAGTTTCTTGGACTTGATCCGCTGTATGTGGCCAACGAAGGGAAGCTTATCGCGATTTGTGCGCCGGAAGATGCGCAACGTTTGCTGGCGGTGATGCGCGCTCATCCTCTTGCACTTGAGGCGTCTATCATCGGCGAGGTTTTGGAAGATGCGCACGGCTTTGTGCAGATGACCACCAAGCTGGGTGGCCGCCGTGTTGTGGATTGGTTGGCCGGTGAACAATTACCGAGGATATGTTGAAGGTACCCATGGCAATACTACCTACCGTATTGATTATAGATGACGAAGTGCGCTCGCAAGAGGCTTTGCGCCGTACTTTGGAAGAAGACTTTACTGTACTTACCGCTTCCGGCGCGAAAGATGGCCGCACGATCATGGAGCGTGAATCCGTGCAGGTTGTGTTATGCGACCAGCGTATGCCGGAAATGACGGGTGTCGAGTTTTTGAAAGAGGTGCGCGAACGCTGGCCGGATACGGTGCGGATCATTATTTCCGGTTATACCGAAACGCAAGACATTATCGCTGGCGTCAATGAGGCGGGCATTTATCAGTACGTCATGAAACCTTGGCATCCCGAGTCGCTGCTGTGGAATGTGCGCGCCGCCGCGCAGTTGTACGATCTGCAACAGCAGACCCAGCACATGAATCTGGAATTGCGCACTACCGAACCGGTATTGCGCCGACGTGTGGAGACAAAGCGAGAAAAGTTACGCGATTATTTTGAATTTTCCCGCATTACCCGCGCAGCAGCCAGTCCGCTAAATGCGGTCATTGACATGGCGTCGCGCGTGGCTGCTTGTGACATTGCGGTGCATATTGCGGGAGAGTCGGGTACCGGCAAGGAATTGCTCGGGCGCGCTATCCATTATTCCAGCCCGCGTTCCGGGCGTGCATTCGTGATTGAAAATTGCGGGGCGATGTCCGACCAATTACTGGAATCGGAGTTGTTCGGCCACAAGCGCGGAAGTTTTACCGGAGCTTTTGAAGATCGCGTTGGTTTGTTCGAACAAGCCGATGGCGGCACGATTTTTCTGGATGAGATCGGCGATACGTCACCCGCGTTTCAAGTCAAGCTGCTGCGCGTATTGCAAGAGGGAGAAGTTCGTCCGGTCGGTAGTTCGCGTTCGCGCAAGGTGGATGTGCGCGTGCTTTCCGCGACGAATCGCGATCTCGAAGAAGAGGTGCAGCGCGGGCGCTTCCGCGCCGACCTCTACTATCGCTTGACTCAGTTTGTTTTGCCGGTGCCTCCGCTACGGGAACGCAAAATGGATATTCCGCTGATCGCTTTCGATTTGCTCAACACCGTTGCACAGAGCATGGGTAAAGATGTGGCAGGATTTTCTCCCGAGTCACTGGATTGTCTGGATCGTTATCACTGGCCGGGAAATGTGCGCGAATTGCAAAACGAAATTATGCGTGCATTAATGCTGAGTGAAACCCCGCATATTGGCGCACATTTATTTTCTGCAAGAGTGCTGCGTGCGGCACCGGAAGAAGACGTGACAGAGATGCAAGTTCTTTCCGGTATAAACGGTAGCCTCAAGGAGCGCATGGAGGCACTGGAGGCGCGCGTGCTGCGCGAAACGCTGATACGCTTGCGCTGGAACAAAACCCGCGCCGCGGCCGAGTTGGGATTGTCGCGTGTTGGGTTGCGCAGCAAATTATCGCGTTATGGACTGGAGAAAAAAACTGAATAATACCGCTAATCGTGAGCCGCTCAATTTGCTTTGGCTGCAGTCCGGCGGCTGTGGCGGGTGCACCCTGTCGCTGCTCAGCGCGGAATGCAATAATCTGTTCGACACCCTGGCAGGATTTGGCATCCGTTTGCTTTGGCATCCCTCCCTGTCGGAAGAGAGCGCGCAGGAGGCGCGCCGCATTATTGACGACTGTATGAGCGGTGCGACAAGGCTCGATATTTTGTGTCTGGAAGGGGCGGTATTACGCGGCCCGCAAGGAAACGGCGGTTTTCACCGGACTACGGGCGACGATTCGATGATGGCGATGGTCGAAAAACTTGCTGGAGTTGCACGCCATACCGTGGCAGTGGGAAGCTGTGCGGCTTTTGGTGGAGTCACGTCTGCGGGCTGTAATCCGGCTGATGCGTGCGGGCTGCAATTCGAGGGCGATGTTCCGGGCGGTTTGCTGGGGCGGGATTACCGCGACAGCAGCGGGTTACCCGTGATCAATATTGCCGGATGTCCCACGCATCCAAACTGGGTGATTGAAACACTCGCCGCGCTTGCTACCGGAATGTTGGACATGCAAAGTCTGGACGTCTTTCAGCGCCCGCGCCTGTACGCTGACCATCTGGTGCATCATGGTTGCACTCGTAACGAGTTTTACGAATTCAAGGCTGGCGCGCACAAGCCGTCAGACCTTGGTTGCTTGATGGAAAACCTGGGTTGCAAAGGGACACAAGCACATGCCGATTGCAACATTAGTCTGTGGAATGGGGAGGGCTCCTGTGTTCGTGGCGGCTATGCTTGTATCTCATGCACCGCCCCTGGCTTTGAGGAACCTGGACACCCGTTCGCTGAAACACCGAAGCTGGGCGGCATCCCGATCGGCTTACCTATCGATATGCCAAAAGCATGGTTCGTGGTGCTGGCGTCGCTTTCCAAATCGGCCACGCCCAGGCGTGTCAAAGAAAACGCGGTAGCCGATCATCAGGTGGTGGTTCCCGCCGTAAAAAGGTTGCGTCCAAAATGAAGCGTTTAGTGGTTGGCCCATTCAATCGGGTGGAAGGTGATCTGGAAGTGGCACTGGATGTTGCAGATGGACGAGTACAGGCGGCCTATGTGAATTCACCGATGTATCGCGGTTTCGAGCAGATACTGAAGGGCAAACTTCCTCTGGATGCGCTTGTGTATGTGCCGCGTATTTGCGGTATCTGCTCGGTTGCCCAATCGGCGGCATCGGCTCAGGCGCTGGCGCATGCAATGGGTTTGCAGTCGCCCGAGAATGGACGCTTGGCAGCCAACCTGACACTTGCCGCAGAAAACATGGCCGATCATTTAAGTCATTTTTATTTGTTCTTCATGCCGGATTTTGCACGTGATTTTTACAAAGGGCGCACATGGTTCCAAGATGCCCTGGCACGGTTCAAATCGGTAAGTGGCAGTGCCACGGCAGAGGTGTTGCCAGCAAGGGCAAAGTTTATGCATCTGATGGGCTACCTTGCAGGGAAATGGCCTCATACCTTGTCGTTACAACCAGGCGGTTCATCACGGCCACTGGAGTTGGCGGAACAAATCAGGCTGTCAATATTACTGGCGGAATTCCGCTCATTTCTGGAGCGGACATTGTTCGGAGGCAGGCTGGAAGAAGTCTCTAGCCTGGATTCTGAATCTGCCTTGTTGGGTTGGATGGAATCGCGCAAAACGTCGGCTGATTTGCCCCGTTTTCTCGCCATTGCCTACGACCTGGAATTGCATAAATTAGGGCGGGCAACCGACCGTTTCATGAGCTACGGCGCATATCGTGATGGCGACGAGCACCTGTTCCATTCAGGCTTATGGGAAGACGGCAAGCTGCATGCGCTGAATATTTCTGCGATATGCGAAGATGTGTCGCACAGCTGGATGGAGGGCGAGGCCGCGCTCGCACCCGCCGTAGGCTACACCTTGCCTCAGCCGGGCAAGGCAGGCGCGTATTCATGGTGCAAGGCGCCCAGGCTGGATGGACGAGTGGTTGAGACTGGCGCACTAGCCAGACAATTGGTGGGGGGGCATCCGCTGGTGCGTGATTTGGTAGCGCGCCACGGCGGCAATGTGACCGCACGTGTGGTTGCGCGCCTGCTGGAAATTGCCCGCGTACTGCCGGTGATGGAAGAATGGGTGCGGCGTATTCGGCCTGGCGAACCGTTCTGTTTTAATGCGACAAAACTGGAAGACGCGTGCGGTATCGGCTTGGTCGAAGCCGCGCGCGGCAGTTTGGGCCATTGGCTGGAAGTGCGACAGGGAAAAATACACAATTACCAAATCATTGCGCCAACTACCTGGAATTTTTCTCCGCGCGATGCGGCAGGGGAACCCGGTTCGCTGGAACAGGCGCTACTCGGCGTTCAGGTTGAAGAAAATAATGAAGGCGCACCGGTTGCAGTGCAGCATGTGGTGCGCTCGTTTGATCCGTGCATGGTGTGTACGGTGCATTAGAGATGATTCCCATGAATGATTCCGACAAATCTCCATTCGAACATCTTACCTCAGCAACTCCGCCAGAGGCGATGTCCGAGTCCACCTGGATCGATGTTGTGCACAAGATGGACGAGGTGTACAACGAGTTGCTGCAACACGAAGTGGAATTGGAACAGAAAAATGACGCGCTGGAAGAATCGCAGCAATTTATTTTCAGTGTGCTTACCTCGATGTCGGATTTGTTGGTGGTATGTGACCGACATGGAATGATAGAGGAAGTAAACCAGGCGCTCGTCAATTTCACCGGCAAGCGTGAAGATGAACTCAAAGGGGCAAAGTTTATATCTTTATTCGCCGAACCTGATTCCTGTGCGGCAGCGGAACGCGTTATCGCGCGGCTTGTGGCGGAACCAGCACATGATCTGGAGTTGCAATTCCGCACCCGTGACGGCGGCGCCACTCCGGTAGCGCTCAACTTCACCGCACGCTTGTCCGGGGCTGGCAAGTTGTTGGGGGCGGTTATCACCGGCAGGCCAGTAGGTGAATTGCGCCGTGCCTACCATGCCTTGCGTCAGGCGCATGACGAACTCAAGCACACCCAGCAGCAGTTGCTGCAATCGGAAAAAATGGCTTCGCTGGGTCGGTTGGTGGCGGGTGTCGCACACGAACTCAACAATCCGATCAGCTTTGTGCTGGGCAACGTACATGCCATGCTTCGCTACACAACGCGCATCAAACAGTATCTCGAAGCGGTGCATGCCGGTGCCAGCCACGAATCGTTGGAAAAGTTGCGCGAAGAACTGCGTATCGATCATATTCTGAAAGACCTGGCTCCCTTGCTGGACGGTGCTGTTGAGGGAGCTGAACGTACGCGTGACATTGTGGATGGACTGAAGCGCTTTTCCGCCACTGACCGTAACGAAAATGTGAAATTCAATCTATCTGAAATTATCGAACGGTCGGTACATTGGGTTACGCGGGCGACTCCCGCAAAGTTTCGTGTAGATAAAGACTTGCCCATTGATTTACCTGTTATGGGTTCACCGGGACAAATGCAACAAGTTATTATCAACCTGATCCAGAATGCCGCCGATGCAACGGATCATCAGATCAATCCAATACTGGAGGTATCGGCACGGGAAGAAAACGATGACATCATCGTGCTGTTTCGCGACAACGGCTCCGGTATTGCTGCGGAGGCATTGGATAAGATGTTCGATCCTTTTTACACCACCAAGCCGGTTGGCAAGGGTACCGGCCTAGGGTTATCCATCAGTTACGGCATAATCGAACGCCATGGTGGCAAACTTTCTGCCAGCAATATGCAACAAGGTGGAGCGGAATTTATGCTGCGATTGCCGCGAACATCTGCTTAAAAAATCGGAAAGTATGCTTCCAATTTGTAAGCGTCCAATATTGGATTGTTCTAACGGGCACCATCGGAACATCTTTGCGTATATCTTGTGGTTTATTTAAATCAATCAATTACGATATATCCCCTGTTGGTCAAGAAGCGAGCATGTTCATTTATTCGCAGGCACGTTTCTTGTTAAGCATATATTGATAATCTTCTTACCGGGGTGAGTATGGAAACATTGCATGAAAGCATTTATCCATTGATCGCACTGGCCTTCGTGTTGGGACTTAAACACGGTATGGATGCCGATCATCTGGCGACGATAGACGGGCTGACTCGCTTTAACACTTCAGCGGGGCGGCTGCGTCTGGCGCGCTTGTGCGGATTCCTGTTTTCGCTTGGGCATGGCTTCGTTGTATGTATTGTAGCCATAGCTGCCAGCCTGTTGTTCCACCATGCGTCCGTGCCGTCTTGGATGGATGACGTGGGTACATGGATGTCGGCATTCTTTCTTGTGCTATTGGGCGTACTCAATTTATATGCAGTGTTTTCTACGCCATCGCATGAAATGGTGCAGATGGTCGGAATCAAAGGACGTTGGCTGAGCAACCTGAGAAGTGCCGGCCACCCTGCGCTGATTGCTCTGGTGGGAGCTCTGTTCGCCTTATCATTCGATACACTCTCCCAAGCAGCGCTCTTTTCCGTCACTGCCACTCGTTACGGAGGAGTAATCTACGCGTTGTTGCTAGCCGTATGTTTCATGATCGGCATGATGGTTACCGATGCCATAAATGGGTTATGGATTTCGCACCTGTTGCGGCGCGCCGACGCCAGTGCCCGCATTGCTTCGCGCATAATGGGGATGAGCGTGGCGCTCCTCAGTTTGACGGTGGCGGGATTAGGTTTGTCGCGCCAGTTTTTGCCGGAAGCAGCCGCTTGGCAGGAAGGGCGTGAATTGCTCATTGGAGCGTCCGTTATCGCGGTGGTAGCGGGAAGTTTCTTGTTTGCCCGATTTGCGCAGCATCGTACTGCAACAGCAGCTTGATTAAGGAATGTTATTTACATGGAACGCTTTACTATTTCGCTGGATGAAAATCTCGCCAGCGAGTTCGACAGGCTGATACGCGAACGCGGCTACCAAAACCGCTCCGAGGCGGTACGTGACATATTGCGCGGCCAATTGAGCACGCTACACGCACAAAAATACCGGTCCCCATTTTGCGTGGCGAACCTCTCCTACGTTTACAACCATCATGAACGCGATTTGGCAGAACGACTCACGGTGATTCAGCATCAACATCATGATTTGGTGGTGGCCTCAACCCACGTCCATCTGGATCATGACAATTGTCTGGAAACATTAATGTTGCGTGGGGCAACTCAAGCTGTACAGCATTTTAGTGATGCACTAATCGCCGAACGCGGTGTGCGTCACGGGCAACTCAATTTGATACCCGTAGAGAAAGACGCGGGGCATCGGCATATCCATAGCCATCCAAAAGTTTAATCTCTAAATTGACCAAACTGAAAAAATCAAAGCTATTTTTCGCTCATTGATAAGAAATAAAATAAATTCGTATTACGCATCGCGTCGATGCTGGTTACGGCGAAATCTGTTTTTGCTGCGGGTGCCAGCAAGATGAATGAAATGTCCAGACATCCCAACCTTGACCATACTTTGCATAATAATTTCAAATGGAAGGTGGCAGTAACCATCTTGTCATTAGCGATGTGCCTCGGAACAGCCATGGCACAAACCATTTCAGCGCAGTCGCCAACGGTGAAAGATGATATTACGTTTCAGCAAACCAATATCTTGCCCGAGTTGGTAATAGAGGCAACGAGACTTTACGACAACGCGGTGGGCAGTTCAGATGCTGCTTCGCAAGGGACGGTTAGCAGTGAACGATTACAAGCCCTCCCATTGCTGAGGCCGGGGGAAGTTCTGGAGACCGTGCCCGGTATGGTGGTTACGCAGCACTCGGGCGACGGTAAAGCCAACCAGTATTTTTTGCGTGGTTACAATCTCGATCACGGTACTGACTTTGCAACGTTCATCGACGGTGTGCCAGTCAATATGCCTACCAACGCTCATGGACAAGGATATGCTGATCTTAACTTTCTGATTCCCGAACTGGTACAGCACATTAACTACGGCAAGGGCCCTTATTTCGCTGAAGACGGCGACTTCGCTTCAGCCGGATCGGCGAAATTCCAGTACCGAAGCAGTCTTGATAGCAACTTGGTCAACCTGACAATCGGGTCTTTTGGTTATCGGCGCGCATTGCTTGCCGGTTCAACTACTCTGACACCGCAAGGCTCCAATTTGAATTCCAGCGATACTTCCGCTTTGGGCAATAGCGGCCCCACGTTGCTCGGTGCAGTGGATATGTTGGGGGAGAATGGCCCTTGGACGCAGCCGGAGGGCTTGCACAGATTCAACGGCCTGTTGCGTCTGAGCGAGGGGACTTCTGCACAAGGCTGGTCGGTTGATGGTGTGTACTATGATGCGAACTGGCGTTCGACTGACCAAGTGCCGCTGCAATTGATCCAGTCAGGCCAATTGGGACAATTTTCCTCACTAGACCCAAGTGATGGCGGCGATACGGGACGTGTTATTCTCTCAAGCGAGTGGCACAGTCAGGATGAGCAAGGCTACTCGAAGGCATCAGCATATGTGCAGCACTATCGCCTGCAACTATGGTCGAATTTTACCTTTTTTGAATTGCGTCCCGCTACGGGCGACCAATTTGAGCAAGTGGAACATCGCAATGTTGTCGGTGGACAAGTGGTCAAGGGGTGGACGCAAAGTTTATTCGGAAGCGATTCAACCAGCGAGGTGGGTTTGCAACTGCGCAACGACGCTATCCATGTCGGCCTGTTAAATACCCAGAACCGCATTCCCTTTGCCACGGTAAGCGACGACTTGGTGAACCTGACTGCGGCGGGAGTCTACGCGCAAAATAGCACCAGTTGGACCAACTGGTTGCGCGCCGTGGTGGGCTTGCGCGAGGACAACATCACCATGGATATGAACTCCTTGGTAATCCCGCAAAATACTGGCAACGCATCTGGAAGCAAACTCTCTCCCAAACTATCGCTGATTTTTGGCCCTTGGTACAAGACCGAGTATTTTTTCAACGCGGGCAGGGGGTTTCACAGCAACGATGCGCGCGGCGTAATTGACAAGATTGACTCCACTACCGGCGCGTCAGCCGTTCCAGTGCCCGCCCTGGTGGGCAGCGTGGGGAAAGAAGTGGGTTTGCGCACCGAAGCTATTCCGGGTTTGCAAAGCTCGCTTGCGTTGTGGAGCCTGAACAGCGACTCCGAACTGGTCTACAACGCGGATTCCAGTATCGGTAGTACAACTCCCAATGGCGCCAGCATCCGCCACGGCTTGGAGTGGAACAACCACATGATTGCCAATCGCTGGTTGCTTCTTGATGTTAACTTGGCTTGGACCCATGCCCGCTACGCGACAATGAACGACAATGGTTCCTTGGGGGACTTGATTCCGAATGCGGTGAGCAAAGTCGCCTTGATCGGAGCCACGGTGCATCAAGATTCCTGGTCGGGAGGCGTGGAGACACGATATATCGGCGGTTACCCGCTTACGCAGGATGGCAGCCTGATGGCTCCTTCGGCCATTGTGACGAACGTGCGAGTACAGCACGAGTTTTCCCGCGATCTTTCAGTGCAAATGGATGTACTCAATCTTTTTAATCGTAAATATTTTGACATCGCCTATGCGCAGGATTATCAGGTGACACCCACCAGCCCTCTTGTGCCGTCTGGCATCACAGTCCATCCGGGCGAGCCTCTCCAATTGCGTGTGACTGCCAAGTTCACGTTCTGAGGAGGGGGTTCGCGTGGGGGCGAGCCTCCCTGGCCAGTGTTTGCGAACAGGGTGCCGATATAAGAGCTAAAATAGCTGCCAATAACTCAAGCTATTCGTTTTTTGATATTAAATGGCTCTGCTTTAGTCTGGAAGCTGCATATATTGCGATGTGGCGCGCATGGCAGCTTGGCGATTAAGACTGAAAAAGCATTTGGTGTCGCTTATCTGCGCCAAAATAGTTTTGCAGAAATCAAGTGCGTCATTTTTATGTTGTTATTTCGGAGTGCGTCATGAAAGCTGTGATATTGGCTGGCGGATTGGGAACTCGCATCAGTGAAGAATCTCACTTGAAGCCTAAACCCATGATCGAAATTGGTGGCATGCCTATTTTGTGGCACATCATGAAAATCTATTCAACGTATGGCATTAACGAATTTGTCGTTTGCTGCGGTTACAAGGGTTACGTCATCAAGGAGTATTTCGCCAACTATTTTTTGCACATGTCAGACGTGACGTTTGATATGCAGAATAACAAGATGGAAGTGCATCAACGCAATGCTGAGCCGTGGCGCGTTACTCTTGTTGATACCGGCGAAAATACCATGACCGGTGGACGGTTGAAGCGTGTGTCCCGGTATTTGCAGAACGAAGAGGCGTTCTGCTTTACTTACGGTGATGGAGTTGCCGATGTCGATATCGGGGCACTGCTTAATTTTCACAAGCAACATGGAAAACGTGCGACAGTGACTGCGGTACAACCGCCTGGCCGTTACGGTTCATTGAATATGGAAAATAAAACAGTGCGTAGCTTTGTTGAAAAGCCATTGGGTGACGGTGGGTGGATCAATGGTGGCTTCTTCATTCTCTCTCCAAGTTGCCTGAGCCTGCTGACGGATGACGCCTGCGTATGGGAGTCTGAACCTCTCAAGACGTTAGCTGATGAGGGCGAACTAATGGCTTTCGAACATGGTGGATTCTGGCAACCGATGGACACACTTCGCGATAAGACGCAATTAGAGGCGCTGTGGCAGAGCGGTTCAGCACCTTGGAAAGTCTGGAAGTGAATACGAACTTTTGGTATGGCAAGCGTGTTTTGCTGACCGGGCACACCGGCTTCAAGGGCAGTTGGTTGTCACTGTGGCTGCAATCCATGGGGGCGCAAGTTGTGGGTTATGCGCTTACACCGCCGACGAATCCGAGTTTGTTCGAGATTGCGGAAGTCGGAAAAGGCATGACCAGTATCATCGGCGACATTCGCGATTTGGAGCGCCTGCGCACCGTGTTTGCCGAACACAAACCAGAGATAGTGATCCACATGGCGGCACAAGCGTTGGTACGTTACTCCTACATCGAGCCTGTCGAAACTTATTCCACCAACGTGATGGGAACAGTCAATCTTTTTGAGGCGGTACGCAACACGAACAGCGTAAAAGCCGTGGTGAATGTGACCAGCGACAAGTGTTATGAGAACCGCGAGTGGGTATGGGGCTATCGGGAGAGCGAGGCAATGGGCGGCCATGACCCGTACAGCAATAGCAAGGGCTGTGCAGAGCTGGTGACAGCGGCATATCGCAATTCATATTTTCATTCCGATAAGTACAAAGAACATGGCATTGCTGTGGCTACGGGCAGAGCTGGTAACGTTATTGGCGGTGGCGATTGGGCAGAGGACCGGCTCATCCCGGATATTATGCGTGCCATCACCCAAGGCAAGCCGGTCAATATCCGCAACCCGGATGCAATCCGTCCTTGGCAGCATGTGCTGGAACCGCTGTCAGGTTATCTGCTGCTGGCTCAAAAGCTTCATGAAGAAGGTGCGGCATATGCGGAAGGATGGAACTTTGGGCCTGACGACGAAGATGCCCAGCCTGTGCAATGGATCGTAGAAAAATTGACCAAGGCTTGGGATGAGAGGGCAAGCTGGGTGCTGGATGGTGGCAATCATCCGCACGAAGCGCATTACTTGAAGCTGGATTGTTCCAAGGCAAAAGCACGTCTGGACTGGCATCCAAAATGGCATCTCGAAGACTCTTTGGGAGCGATCACTGATTGGTATCGTGCTTATCAAGATGCCAAAGATATGCGAGCATTTTCGCTGGGCCAAATACAGCGATATGCGAATGGGTGACAAATTGATGGCAGAGTTTGCCAAAGTGGTATCAGTACGATTGGGAAAGTGACCATGCAACTCCACGAAGAACAAAATAAAATGGGTAGCCATGTCACGCTTTGATTTTATTTCGACCCCTTTGCCCGGCTTGTTCGTGGTGCAGCGTAAAGTGGTCGAAGATCAGCGGGGTTTCTTGTCGCGCTTTTACTGTGCGGATGAATTTCGCGAGATTGGACTTAACAAGCCCATCGCCCAGATCAATCACACACTAACCCGAAGAGAAGGGGCGGTGCGCGGAATGCACTTTCAATATCCGCCGCATGCCGAAGCCAAGGTCGTGAGTTGTCTGCAGGGCGAGATATTTGACGTGGCCGTTGATTTAAGGAGTAACTCATCTACCTTTTTGTACTGGCATGGTGTTGTTCTTTCCGCAAAGAATAGGCAAAGCTTGCTCATTCCAGAGGGATTCGCCCACGGCTTTCAGGCACTGACCGAGGATTGCGAATTGATCTATCTACACACGGCGGACTACCACACGGAAGCAGAGGGAGCTTTGAATATTGCTGATCCCCGGCTAGGAATTGCCTGGCCGCTTGCCATAACCGAGCTTTCGGAAAGAGATTGCAGCCACAAATTGATCGAACAGGATTTTAAGGGCATCATTTTATGAAGTGTCGTCATTGTCAGGCTGAGTTGACTTTGCCCTTTGTGGATTTGGGTTCGGCGCCCCCGTCCAATGCCTATCTCACTCAGCAAACACTGCATGCACCAGAAAAGTATTTTCCTCTGCGGGTGCTGGTGTGTACAGAATGCTGGTTGGTACAAACCGAAGACTATGCCGGAGCGGACGAACTTTTCTCAACTGATTACGCTTACTTTAGCTCATTCTCAACGACTTGGTTAAAACACGCCGAACAATATGTTTCACATATGGTGCAGCGTTTTTCGCTGGGCGAAAATTCTCGCATCGTCGAAATTGCTGCAAATGACGGCTATTTGCTGCAATACGCCCAGGCACGCTGCATTCCATGTTTGGGTATTGAGCCTACCACCAGCACGGCTAATGCGGCGCGTGCTAAAGGTATTGAGATTGTTGAAGAGTTTTTTGGGATAAAATTGGCTGAGCGACTTGTTGAACAAGGCAAACAGGCTGACCTGACGACCGCAAACAATGTCTTGGCCCATGTGCCAGACATCAATGATTTCGTGAGTGGCTTTTCTGTGTTGCTAAAACCAGCGGGCGTGGCAACCTTTGAATTTCCGCATTTGCTGCGCCTGGTATCTAAATACCAGTTCGACACCATTTACCACGAGCATTATTCCTACCTTTCGTTGATCGCGGTTAAACGGATATTCGAGAACAACGGATTGAACGTATTTGATGTCGAGGACTTGATCACCCACGGCGGCAGCTTACGTGTTTATGCGCAACGTGCGGATTCTGGTATTCACGAAATAAGCGCGAACGTAGCAAATATGTTGAGATTGGAAGAACAGGCGGGCATGGCAGCACCAGCGTTCTACGCTGGATTCCAAGCCAAGGCAGATCAAGTCAAGAACGACTTTCTGTCATTTTTGATTGAAACTAAGCGAAAAGGTAAAACAGTAGCTGGATATGGTGCGGCGGCCAAGGGCAACACCGTGCTGAATTATGCCGGTGTGCGTCCGGATTTATTGCCTTATGTGGTGGATCGCAATCCTGCCAAGCAAGACAAGTTCTTGCCCGGCAGCCGTATCCCGATTGTCGCTGAAGAACATTTGAAACAAAACCAACCGGATTATGTGGTGATTCTGCCCTGGAACTTGCGCGAAGAAGTGATGGTGCAGTTGGCTTATATACGCGAATGGGGCGGGCAATTTGTAACAGCAGTCCCGAGCATTTTAGTTGCATAGTTTGATGTATTCAAAAATTGAAAATATCAGAAATTTGTTAAAACACATCAGAGTTGTGTATTTTCAAGATTAATGGGGGCGAGCTTGATTGACATTCACGATACCGCAAGAGTTTCATCGCTTGCTGATATAGAGGATTCCGTGAAAGGGAGTCGCATCGTCGTGGGCGCACACTCAATTATCGACAGCTTTGTGAAGATCAAGCCGGCCGGTGGCTCGGGCGACCTGCTTATCGGTGAGAACGTGACGGTTAATTCTGGCACCGTGTTTTATACGGGCAATGGCATCTCTATAGGCAATGATGTGGCCATTGCAGCAAACTGTACCTTTGCACCGGTCAACCACGAGTACAAGTCGCGCGACAAGCTGATTCGCAAGCAAGGTTTTATGCCCAGTAAGGGCGGAATAGTCGTAGAGGATGATGTATGGATCGGGGCCAATTGTGTTTTACTGGATGGGGCGTGTTTGCGGCGCGGTTGCGTAATAGCTGCTGGTTCTATCGTGCGCGGTGAAGTGTCTGCTTATTCTATCAATGCAGGATACCCGCTAAGAATCATTGGGTGGCGTGAATGATGTTCACGGTACTTGGCGCGAGTGGTTTTATCGGGAGTCATTTAACGGAAGAGCTTAAGAATACGGGTGAGGGGACGGTCTATGCACCGCTGCGTCAAGATGGGAATGATGTTCTTGACGAAGTATTGAAACGCGATTTGGGTCATGTTTTTTACTGCATTGGATTAACTGCAAACTTTCGAAACCGTCCCTTCGATACGGTGGAAGCTCATGTATGCATTTTGCGGCGAATACTTGAGCAGGCGCGATTTGAATCGCTCACGTATTTGTCTAGCACTCGTGTTTATGAAGGTTCTGCAACAACCCATGAGTCAGCTATTTTGCAGGTATCTCCCGCTAACCCTGGGCATCTCTACAACCTGAGCAAGTTGATGGGAGAATCTTTGTGCCTTGCGAGTGGGCAGAGGGCTAGAGTGGTTCGCCTTTCCAATGTTTTTGGCGGGGGGGTACGGCAGGAAAATTTTATAACGCAGGTGATGAAAGAGGCGGCGGATACCGGGCGGGTTCAGTTTTTGACAGCTCCTGAGTCCGCGAAGGATTATGTTTCTGTGGGTGATGTGGTTCGACGATTGCCGCAAATTGCGATGCATGGGACACATTCCATTTATAACGTTGCCAGCGGTAAAAATACGAGCAATGCTGAAATTGCTTCGTTACTCGAACAAAAAGGAATCGCGGTTAGTTTTGCAGAGAGCGCACCGGAATGGTCATTCCCCATTATTGATACCAAGCGTTTGGTGCAAGAATTTGGTGGTGCACAAAGTAGCCTGACCGGAGAATTTGATTATTTGTTCAGTTATTTTAATCAAACACAATGAGGCCATAGATGAATGAGTTTGTTAGGCAATTTGAAGCAGAGAAAATCGCCCGTATAGAAGCGTTTGGAAAAGACACTGAATTTCAGAATCGTTCGCGCGATTGGCTGGAAGAGAGTATGCGTAAATCCTATGTGTATAATTATTCCTGGATGGGCCGTCCCATCATTCAAAATCCCATCGACATCATGGCAATGCAGGAGATCATCTGGGAGGTCAAGCCGGATTTGATTATTGAAACTGGAATTGCGCATGGTGGCTCGCTCATTTTTTCAGCCTCTATGCTGGAATTGAATGCCGCCTGTGGTGGCCCTGGTGATGCTGAGGTACTGGGTATTGACATCGATATTCGTTTACACAACCGCAAGGCGATCGAAGAACATCCCATGTCAAAGCGTATCACCATGATTGAAGGTTCCAGCATCGCTCCAGAAGTTATCGTGCAAGTAAAGGAAAAGGCAAAGGGTAAAAAACGGGTACTAATCTGCATGGACTCCAATCACACTCACGATCACGTACTCGCTGAACTGGAGGCGTATGCGCCTCTCACTAGCGTTGGTAGTTATTGTGTTGTCTTCGATACTTTTGTCGAGGATGTGCCTGCCGATGTTTTTGATAACCGCCCTTGGCATCCAGGCAATAGCCCGAAAACTGCAGTATGGGAATACTTGAAAACTCATCCTGAGTTTGAGATCGATAAAAGTATTCAGAATAAACTGCTTATTACTGTTGCTCCGGATGGGTATTTGAAACGCATTGGCTAGTGTCAACCATGGATAATTTTCTTTCTGGGGACATCGGTGGCACCAAGACTCTGCTGCGGATCAGTGCAGGGGACGGGGTTCGTGCGCCCTTGCTGCAAAAATCCTACTCCAGCGCGGATTACGACGGGTTGGCGGAAATATTGGACGAGTTCCTGCGCGAGGCAGGTGCGGCCAACGTTGTTGCCGCATGCTTCGCGTTGGCGGGGCCCGTTTCTGGCAGACGGGTGAAGTTGACAAATCTTCCATGGGAGGTGGATGCGGATGCGCTGGCCGCGCGTTTTGGCATTGCCCGCATTTCTCTCATCAACGATTTCGAAGCCGTGGGTCATGGCATTGCAGCCCTGCTGCCGGGCGACCTGCTGACCTTACAACCCGGCGTACCGCAGCCGCAAGGTGTGCGCGTGGTGGTTGGCGCGGGTACCGGCTTGGGGATAGCGTGGTTGTCGTGGATGAATGAAAGTTATACAGTGCATCCGTCCGAAGGCGGGCATATGGATTTTGCGCCTGCCGATGCAGCGCAATACGCGCTGTTGCAATACTTGCAACAACGCTACGGACATGTTTCCTATGAGCGCATCGTTTCCGGCCCAGGCTTGGTGGCGATTTTTGAGTTCCTGCGCGACAGCGGGCTGGGTTCACCATCGGTGCAACTGATTGCGGCGATGGGCGAGGGCGATGCCGCAGCGGCGATTACCCAAGCCGCACAGCGGGGCGATGAGCCTATCG
This sequence comes from uncultured Gallionellaceae bacterium, assembly GCA_964480365.1. GTDB lineage: Bacteria > Pseudomonadota > Gammaproteobacteria > Burkholderiales > Gallionellaceae > CAIQPV01. The sequence continues at coordinate 13,994 of CAYZPM010000030.1, read as the reverse complement.
CGCAAGCGGCACTGGATTTATTCGTCCAGGTTTATGGCGCGTTTGTCGGCAATTTGGCGCTGCTAGTGCTTCCGCGCGGCGGCATCTATGTAGCGGGAGGGATCGCGGCGAAAATCGCTGCGACCATGCAGCGCGGTGATTTTTTACGCGCCTTTCACGACAAAGGCCGCTATACGGGATTGCTCGCATCCTTGCCGCTGCATATTGTCACTAATCAACAAGTGGGTTTGTTGGGCGCTGATCTGATGGCAAAATAGGAGTCGGCATCCCACTGCGCAGCATGCCAGATGCAGTAGAATTCGCGCCCACGATTTTGTCATTGTTTTTTGCTATAGTTAGGGCCACGAGCCAATCTGGAGAAACATTATTAATACCAAGCCTTTTGTTATCAGCAAGCCTTTGCCAAACATTGCAGACCTTCCTCCCTTGGGTATGGATGCCGAGAGCATAGTCGAAGATTTTCGCCGCTATTTTAGCCACACGCTGGGCCGGGATAAGTTGAGCCAAGCGGCTTACTACGTTTATACCTCACTCTCACTTTCGCTGCGGGATCGACTGGTGGAGCGTTGGAAGAAGACCCAATATGCTTACAACGAGGAGGACTGCAAGCGCACCTTTTACTTGTCGCTGGAGTTCCTGATGGGGAGGGCGCTGGGTAACGCCATGCTGAATCTTGAAGTGGAATCATCGACCGCCGATGCACTAGGGAAGCTGGGTTTGGCGCTGGAGGAAATTATCGATCAGGAACACGACGCCGGTTTGGGAAATGGCGGTTTGGGTCGGCTGGCCGCGTGTTTTCTGGATAGTTGTGCCACTTTGCAGTTACCGGTGAAGGGTTATGGCTTGCGCTATGAGTATGGGATGTTCCGCCAGAAAATTGAAAACGGCTATCAACTTGAGGAACCTGACCATTGGTTGACCAACGGGAATCCTTGGGAAATTGAACGCCCCGAATTCAGCGTGCGGGTCAAGTTCGGCGGACAAACCGAGCATTACACCGATCCTGACGGTTCCATGCATGCGCATTGGAAATATACAAATGACGTGATGGCAGTTCCTTACGATGTTCCTGTTCCCGGTTATCGCAATGGCACGGTCAATACGCTACGCTTGTGGAAGTCCACGGCCACCGAAGAGTTTGATCTGAACGAGTTCAATGCGGGCAGCTATGCCGATGCGGTTGCCGCCAAGAATGCCGCCGAACACATCACGATGGTGCTGTATCCCAATGATGCCAGCGAAAACGGAAAAGAGTTGCGCCTGCGCCAGCAGTATTTTTTGGCCTCGGCCAGTCTGCAGGATGTGCTGCGCTCTTGGGTGAACAAACACGGCGATAATTTCAGCGAATTTGCCGACAAGAATTTCTTCCAGTTAAATGACACCCATCCCACCTGCGCAGTGCCGGAGTTGATGCGCTTGTTGATGGACAATCACGGTCTGGGCTGGGATGAGGCGTGGAACATTACCACCCGGACTGTCGCCTATACCAACCACACCCTGCTGCCGGAGGCTCTGGAGCGTTGGTCGGTCAGCATGTTCGGGCGCCTGTTGCCGAGGCTGTCGGAAATTATTCACGAGATTAACGCCCGTTTTCTGGCAGTGGTAGCGTCACACTGGCCCGGAGATGTCGAGCGGCAGCGGCGCATGTCGATTATCGAAGAAGGGCATGAACAATATATTCGCATGGCCTACATGGCCGTGGTGGCGAGCGTGTCGGTGAACGGTGTGGCAGAATTACATTCGCGCTTGTTGCAGCAGCATCTGTTCCATGATTTTTATGAGTTGTGGCCGGAAAAATTCAACAACAAAACCAACGGCGTGACTTCCCGCCGCTGGATGGTGTCGAGCAACCCAGCCCTGAGCGCATTGATTACGCGCACGCTTGGTAAGGGCTGGATCTCCAATCTGGTCAACCATACCTCAAAAAAGGACTGGATCACTGACATGTCCAGGCTGAAAGAGCTTGCGCCGCATGCCGATAATGCGGCATTCCGCGCGGAGTGGCGTTTAATCAAGCAAGCCAATAAGGTGCGTCTGGCGGAGATGGTGCAACGCGATTGCGGCGTTACTTTCGACACGAATGCCATGTTCGACGTGCAGGTGAAGCGCATCCATGAGTACAAGCGGCAATTGCTCAATGTGCTGCATGTCATTCATCTGTATGACCGTATCAAGCGCGGCGACACAGCCGATTGGACGCCGCGTTGTGTGCTGATCGGCGGCAAGGCTGCGCCCGGCTACATGATGGCCAAGCGCATCATCAAGCTGGTTAACGCGGTGGCTCATACGGTTAATAATGATACGAACACGGCGGGCTTGTTGAAATTGGCTTTCCTGCCAAACTATCGGGTATCGGCGATGGAAGTGATTTGTGCGGGAACCGATTTGTCGGAACAGATTTCCACCGCCGGCAAGGAAGCTTCGGGAACGGGCAACATGAAATTCATGATGAATGGTGCGTTGACCATCGGTACGCTGGATGGAGCCAACATCGAGATTCGCGAGGAGGCGGGAGATGAAAATTTCTTCCTGTTTGGACTCACCGCCGAGGAAGTGGATGCAACCAGAGGACACTACGACCCTGGTGCAATTGTCGCGGCGGATGATGATTTTCGCCGCGCGATGCATCTGTTGGAAAGCGGCCACTTCAACTTGTTTGAGCCGGGCATTTTCGATCCGATTATTCACTCCATCTATAGCGCGGGTGATCCGTGGTTGACTGCGGCGGATTTTCGCAGCTTTGTCAATGCGCAGCAGGAAGTGGCAAGAGCCTACCGTGATCAAGAGCGTTGGACGCGCATGAGCATTATTAACACGGCGACCAGCGGCAAGTTTTCCAGCGACCGCACCATACTGGATTACAACCGCGACATTTGGCATTTGCCGCAAGTCGCAGCGAAACTGGTTAAGGGAAAATACCGGTTAAAGGAAAATAACGTGAGCGTCGAAGTCGACATACACGGGCGCTAATTGTGCGATTGTTATTTGTCACCTCAGAAATCGCCCCGTTAATCAAGACTGGCGGACTCGCAGACGTGAGTGCTGCATTGCCCGCAGCGTTGCATGGCATGGGCGTGGATGTGCGGGTGCTGTTGCCGGGTTATCCGCAGGTGTTGAAGGTTTTACCGCATCTTCAGATCGCCACCCGATTTGCCGATTTGCCGCACTTCCCTGAAGTAAGCTTGTTGTCTGGCGTATTGCCGGATGGTGTACCGCTATGGGTGATTGACTGCCCCGAAATGTACAGCCGGGGTGGTGGCCCCTATCAGGACGAGCAGGGCGTCGATTGGATCGACAACGCGCAACGTTTCGGTCTGCTGTCAAAAATCGCCGCCGTATTGGGCAGCGCGAATACCCCACTGGAATGGAAGCCCAATGTAGTGCATTGCAATGACTGGCAAGCTGGACTAACTCCAGCCTATCTGCATTTTTCACCCGCTCCTGCGCCTAGCGTAATGACCGTGCACAATCTTGCGTTTCAGGGAATATTCCCGCCGCAGTTGGTTGCGGAACTGGGGCTGCCGGGCGAGTGCTTCCAGCCGGAAGGTGTGGAATATTACGGCGAGCTATCGTTTCTGAAAGCGGGTTTGTATTACGCCGACCACATCACCACGGTGAGCCCTTCATACGCCGAAGAAATCCAGACCGATGCCTTGGGGTTCGGCCTGCAAGGTTTGCTTACCCATCGGCGGGCATCTCTGACTGGTATCCTGAACGGCATTGACGCCCATGAATGGAATCCTGCTGCCGATCCTAATATCGCCCGACCCTATGATGCAAATAATTTGCAAGGCAAGAATGCCAGCAAGCGCGAGTTGCAAAAGCACATGGGATTACACATTGATCCGAAAATCCCCTTGTTTGGATTGGTGAGCCGCTTCACGCACCAAAAGGGGCTGGACATGGTGCTCGAAATTGCGCCGCAATTAATCGCCTTGCCTGCGCAACTGGTGCTGCTGGGAACTGGCGATGCTGGAATGCAACGCACGGCGCTGGAGCTTTCGCATCAATATTCAGGACAGATCAGCGCATACGTGGGCTTCGACGAAGGCTTGTCGCATTTGGTCGAAGCAGGTGCGGATATTTTCTTGATGCCATCGCGTTTCGAACCGTGCGGCCTCAATCAAATGTACAGCCAGCGTTATGGCACACCGCCTGTGGTGCACGCGACCGGTGGCCTGATCGACTCGGTGGTGGACTGCAATAAGGCGACGCTGGCGAGTGGAACGGCCAGCGGCTTCGTATTTGACAGCGGCATGGGCACCACTGGTCTATTGACTGCCGCGAAACGTGCCGTGGCAACCTACCATGACAAGAAAATCTGGCAGGCATTGCAACGCAATGGCATGAACAAGGACTTCGGCTGGGACAAAAGCGCTACGGCCTATCGCGATATTTATGAGCGCCTAATGCGACGGTAATTATCGTATACCAAGAAACGTCATAATCTACATTATATAGTTCACCCTAAGCTAGTAGTTACATCAAGCTCAGCACGAACGGAGTAGAGTTTTGTGACGATGCAACGTATAGAAAACAAGAAAGAATATGCATACTCGTTGGGAAGACGGTGAAGCAGCAGCCTGCAACAACGAACTCGAATTGCGAGTTTATACCTCGCGCCTGCTCGGACAGGATAAAACTTTAGTGCTGCATGGCGGCGGAAACACTTCGGTGAAACTCGCCGAAAAAAATGTCTTCGGCGAACAAGAACAAGTTCTCTACGTCAAGGGCAGTGGCTGGGACTTGGAGACTATTGCCGCAGCAGGATTCGCACCGATTCGGTTGGATCACTTGAAAAAACTGGCGCAATTACCCGCGCTGCCCGACCCGGAAATGGTCAATCAACTGGTCACCCACCAGACCCGCGCTTCTGCCCCAGCTCCCTCGGTGGAAGCCATCCTGCACGCCATTCTGCCTTATCCCTATGTGGATCACACTCACGCCGATGCCATTATTTCCATTACCAACACGGCGGACGGCGAGGCGAGGATACGCGAGATTTATGGTGACACGGTAGTGGTCATTCCCTACGTCATGCCGGGCTTCGATCTGGCCAAGTTGTGTGCCGAGCGCTTTGCCGCCGAGGCGGGGCCGAACACCATAGGCATGGTGCTGCTGAACCACGGCATCTTCTCGTTCGGGCAGAACGCGAAGGAATCCTATGAACGGATGATTGAACTGGTTGGGCGCGCCGAGGATTATCTCAGGCGGCACAATGCATGGGATGTCGCGCCGTCCACCGTGGCTGCCGTACACGGAATTGAGCTGGCACGCGAACAAGCCAAGCTGCGCATCGACATTTCGAATGCGGCGGGATTCCCGGTTATCGTCGCTCGCCATACAGACGACAAGAGCCTGTCCTTCGCCCGCCACGTAGATATTGCCACGATTGCGCAGCAAGGTCCGGCGACGCCCGATCATGTGATCCGCACGAAAAGTCTGCCGCTGCTGGGACGCGACGTGGCGGGGTATGTCAAAAGCTACAAAAAATATTTCCAGACTCACGAGTCGCAGGCGAAAGAGCGCAAGGTAATTCTGGATGCGGCTCCGCGCGTGGTATTGGATAGCGAACTGGGCTTGTGCGCGGCAGGCAAGAGCGCGCAGGAGGCGGGTATCGTCGCCGACATTTACCAGCACACCATAGATATCATCCAGCGCGCCACCGCTTTGGGCGGCTATCGCGCACTGCCCGCCAAGGATATTTTCGACGTCGAGTATTGGGATCTGGAACAAGCGAAGCTGCGCAAGGGCGGCAAGCCTTTGCCATTCAGCGGTGAAGTGGCGCTAGTCACCGGTGCCGCCTCAGGCATCGGCAAGGCCTGCGTTGAATCCCTGCTGGCACGCGGCGCGGCGGTGGTTGCGCTAGATCTGGATGCAAAAGTCGTCGCACTGAAAAGCGGCGCGAACTTCCTTGGGCTGCAATGCGACCTCACTTCGGAAACGCAATTCATACTGGCGCTGGAGCAGGCCATCGAAAAATTCGGCGGCCTCGACATGCTGGTGCTGAACGCTGGCATCTTTCCTGGCGGTTGCCGCATAGATGGACTCAAGACCGAGGAATGGCAGAAGGTAATGCGCATCAACCTCGACGCAAATTTTGTGCTGATGCGCGAATGCCACCCATTCCTCAAGCTCGCGCCGCGCGGCGGGCGGGTGGTGGTGATCGGCTCGAAAAACGTCCCCGCGCCCGGCCCCGGCGCTGCCGCCTATTCCGCCTCCAAGGCCGCGCTCAACCAACTGGCGCGCGTCGCGGCGCTGGAGTGGGGCGGCGACAACATACGTATCAACTCGCTGCACCCTAATGCAGTCTTTGATACCGGATTGTGGACGGAAGAGGTGCTGGCCGCGCGCGCCAAGCACTACGGCCTGACGGTGGACGAATACAAGAAGAATAATGTGCTGAGGACTGAAGTGACCAGCAAAGACGTGGCCGAACTGACGGCTGAATTGTGCGGGACATTATTTGCCAAGACTACGGGTGCACAGATTCCAGTTGATGGCGGCAATGACCGGGTGATTTGATCCAAGATTGTTTATTAGTAGGATTGTGCGATTCATTCCCTCCCCCTTGCAGGGGGAGGGGTAGGGTGGGGGTAGAAAAGATCGATGTTCCGCTATTCACCCCCATCCCAACCTTCCCCCTGTGAGGGGGAAGGCTTTTAATGCGTATTGTTAATAATCAGCACGTTACAACACAAGCAATGTTTTTTAGGGAGCTACAGGGAACAGTAAGTTGTGTAGAGGAAGTTTAGATTAGCTACACGACCCGCTACACAGCCCCAAGAGGCTAGAATTTTTCCGAACACCCCAGAAAAAGTTTTTCAACAGAATATGTCCTATTTCGGACTTTAACCAACTGGCACTTGGTAACCCACAAGTTAAAGTCGATCTTGTAAATTCATCTCCCTGAAGCTGCCATAGTGATGCATTGCAGCGAAATTTCCAAACTTTCTAATCTTTGCGCAAAAGAAGTGGATCCACCACCCTCTGTAGCCGCTCTTTCGTCCACGCTGGCTGATCATCGTCCCAACCATTATCGGCTAGGCGACCACTGCGGTCGATAACGAAACTCACAGGTATATGCCAGATACGGCCATATTCCCCAGCCCAAGGGTTCCCTAGAAGACCAACCGGAAAGCTTAGACTCTCCGCCACCTTCTTCACGGTCTTCAAATCTTCCGGCCCATCAAGACAGAAACCAAGCACACTCAAGCCTTCCTGCGCATGGCGCTCGGCATAGGTCGAGAGCAACGGCAACTCATCACGGCAGGGGGAACACCAAGTGGCCCAGAAAGTGGCGATCACCACCTGACCAAGCAAGTCTCGCGTGGCAATGTGGTGCCCGTCTAATGTATGTAGCACCAAAGGCGGGGCACGTTTTCCTACTTCCAGTCCTTTCGCCTGTGCTAAGCGAGTGAACAGGCCACCCGCCGCCGCAATTCCAAGCATGACCGTACCCTGAAGAATAGCGCGTCGTTGCATATCTGGAAACAGCTCAGACTGATGCGTTGAGGTAGGTTTGGAGTGAGGATCTAGAGTCATTTAAGCGTTCCATAATGCGACAAATTACATAGTGCCAGACTACATCTTTTTCTTAAGCGCCTTACGCAGAGCCGCCACAATGAGCTGCGGACTGACGTCTTCGAGATGATGTTGGGACAAATCCCCGTGTCGCCCTACCAAAAAGACTACTGAGGGAAGATCAATGTCATAACCTCCGGTGGCGTTGACTGGCTCTTTCTCGTAACTAATGCCATAGGCCTTGGCCACTGCCGCAATCTCAGTCTCCGAGCCGGTGAGCCCAATTAATTTCGGGTGGAATGACTCACTATAGGCCGCCATCTTCATTGCATCGTCACGCACTGGATCCACCGTGATAAAGAGAGGCTGAATCTGCTCGACCTCTTGCGGCGTCATTGACTTGAGCGCACGTCCCAGCATACCAAGCTCTATTGGACAAAAGTCCGCGCAGTGGCTGTAACCGAAATAGATCACGACTACTTTGCCGTGGAAATCTCTCAGCGAAACCGGCCCCTTGTTGGATGTAAGTGTAAAGTCGCCGCCAACTGCCTTCATCAACTGATGCTTATTTGCCTCGTGACCAGAATGCGCTTGTGCTGCGGACATTGAAATTGTGCATAGTAATGCAGCGACTAACTGAGCGAAGATTGAGAAATAGCGAAAAAATTGCAGATGCATGCGGCTCTCCTTGTTATTAGACTGCATGATGGCTGGTCTTTGTCTTTCCGGCATTCTACTCGCCGACGACCGCTATGCAAATCATAAGGAAACACCAAGATTTCTGTTGCTTCACTGACGCAACGGAACCCATGAATGCCATTGAACCTTGTAAATTCACAGCCACAAAACGGTCACTTAGGGGCACGCTTATCCATGCTGTAGTGACAACTTAAGCGGTTCAAATTGTACAAAGCGTCGGCCCTGAAGTGCCATACCTCAGAACCGATGCCACGTAATCAGAAGTGGTGGCTTATTCCGACTGTAGCGACGTAGTGTGGGAAGAGCTGATAGCCGCCGAGTTGGCTATAAATCGGCAGTTGCAAGAAGCCATAAAGCTGCGTGTTCTTCATTACACTCACAGTTACGCCGGGACTCAAATATGCCGTGGTGCCCTCTACATCGATAGGGTCGGCAAGAATTCCCGTATCTGCGGCCTTGTGTACGAGGTTCATTTGTAGTTGCGGCACAACTTGTGGATTAGCCATGTAACGGACGCCAAAGCTCAAGGTTGCAGAATCGCCAGGACGGTAGTCCGCGCCAGGTTGGTTGAGTTGTTGCATCACCGATGCCTGATACTGGCCGTTAACATAGGCGTCAAAATTCTGGCTCACCGGTTGGTAGTAATACGCTCCGAGGATAATATCGGTACTACCGTTACCAGGCTGCAAACTGGTATCGAGGACGGTCCCGGCTGCATTGCCAGTTGGGCCGAAATATACAGGGTGTCCGACTATAGCCCCGGTATTAACATTTTGCCCTCCATAATTGCCTGTCGGAAGTTTTACGCCGACCTGAATCCCGAGGTTGTGTGTAGGTAGCAAACCCTGATAGCTGGTGATGAATTTAATGTCCCCTAAGGCGCTAGCTGTTGCATAGCTTATCTGGTCCGAAGTAAGAGGGAGTGTCTCGGTGTTGCTATAAGTTGAGTGGCTACGGTCGATGTACGGCACCAGCAGTCTGAAATTCCAGTCTGCACTGGACGAGTAGCTAAGTCCAAGAGTGAGGTAGCGGTTGATGGTTTGGTTCTCAACTTCCTGCCCGTTGATTGTTGCCACTTGCGAGGGCGAAATGGTGCTTGAACCTGAACGATATTGATTTTGGTCAATGAAGTTGTATTCCAAGCTGATGCCCCAGCCGGTTGTGGCCGAATAGCCCATGGCTCCTTCGGAAGACAAGGAACAGCCGCATGTGGCACAAGCAAATACTTCGCTGCCGCTAGCAAGAGTGGCGAGCGCCAAGGTCAGGCTGAGCACAGTCCGCAGGCGCTGCTGGAATCGTCCAGTACCCTGACCGGTGCGAGTGTGCTGCATTGATACTTCCCCGTGATTTGCTTTTGTTTGATTCAACATCAATTCCCCCATAATTTATGTTGTGCCGTATAAAAAGGCAATTTAGATAGGGCGATTTGAATTCGCCTCTATGCTTCCCGTATAGACGCGGCATTGTATGAGATCAAAGTGATGAGCGGAATGTGGCAAATTGTCGCACCCCTGAGCTAATTTTCTGCATCAGGGATATTTTGGAGAGAGGCAAGAATCGCATGTTACGAGGACTACAGACCCGCTAAGATTTACGTCTCAGGTTGCTTTGCCAGTTTGCGTTGCAGGCTGCGACGGTGCATGTTGAGGGCGCGCGCGGTGGCTGAGATGTTGCCCTCATGTTCAAGCAACACGCGATTGATGTGCTCCCACTCCAAACGATCAACTCTTGTGACTTGGGCATCGAAATACATGTGAGGACTAGGAAGGTGTCCGAATGCCGCCACAATTTCGTCGGCATTCGCCGGTTTGGTAAGATACTGCGTCGCACCCAGCTTGATGGCTTCTACTGCCGTGGCAATGCTGGCATAGCCGGTCAGCATCACGATGCGCGTGGCCGGGTCGAGTTCATGCAATGCTTGCACTAGCGTCAGTCCTGATGCACCGTCCATCTTTAAGTCTACCACCGCATATTCCGGCGGATTGGTCTGCGCCAGTGGCATGGCCTGTTCAACGCTGTGCGCAACGGTTACTGTGTAGCCGCGTTTTTCCAGTGCGCGACCTAGCACTTGACAGAAGACATCATCATCGTCCACCAGCAACAACGAGGCTTTTTCGTTGACAGAAGTGTTCATAATTGTTTTTCTGAAATGCTAATATGCGAAGAGTAGCCCACTCCTCAAAATATCACCATGCGACAAATTGTCGCGCGACATCATGTCGCATTCCCAGAATTATTTTTCTTCTCTAAGCTTCGCCCTGATTTTTTTTAAAAAACAGCGGGCAATAATCGAGTTGCCCAATTGGTACACACCATAAGCACCGGGCGACAAAACCTAGAATAACAATCACAAGGGGAAGTATGCAAACAAAACTGAAACCACTATTGGTGGCACTGGCCTTTGCGCTGACTGCGAACTCGCACTTTGTATGGGGGGCAGATAATGTGGCACCCGTAGCGCAGGCACCTACGATTCAGGAAACGGAGTTGAGTCCGATAACCGTCACTGCCCCGACGAGTGCATCCAATCTCGACGAGGCGGATCTGTCTTCCAAACATCCTTCCACAAGCGACACGGCGAGCCTGCTTCGAGACATCCCCGGCGTGAGTCTTTATGGTGCCGGTGGCGTCTCAAGCCTGCCGGTTATTCACGGGATGGCGGATGACCGCGTGAACGTCCAGGTCGATGGCATGGGGCTTATGCCCGCCTGTCCCAACCACATGAATTCTCCTCTTTCCTATATTGATCCAACCAATGTTGGAGCCATCAATGTTTTTGCCGGAATCACTCCTGTCAGTGTCGGTGGTGACAGCATTGGCGGCACGATCCAAGTGAATTCAGTGGCACCGCAATTTGCCCAAGCTGGGCAGGGAACCCTGATCAATGGACAGGCTGGTACTTTTTATCGCAGCAACGGCAATGCCTATGGTGCTAATATTTCTGCGACGATAGCGAGTGAAATTCTCAGCATGACTTATAGCGGTTCCACTGCTCAATCAGGCGATTACAAGGCGGCAAATGATTTTAAGCCTGCAGCGCAATCAGGAAATACATGGCTGAACGCGGACGTGGTCGGGTCTTCCGCTTACAAATCGGAAAACCAGGAGCTTGGTTTTGCTCTGCGCAATGGAAGCGATCTATTAGAGCTGAAAGTCAGTGCGCAGAACATTCCTTATGAAGGGTTCCCGAACCAACGCATGGATCTGACGGGGAACACTAATACAAATGTGAATCTTCGTTACACAGGCCAATATCAGTGGGGTAAGTTGGAAGCGAGCGTCTATAACCAAAATACGCAACACAGCATGAATTTTGGCAACGATAAGCAATACTATTACCCGGAATCACCCTTGGCCACAGTTGTCGGCATGCCGATGAATACGGATGGGAAAACCACTGGAGCGCTCGTTAAGGGAGACATCACACTTTCTGAGAGAGATATTCTCAGGTTAGGTGCCGAGTTCCAAGATTACCGACTGAATGACTGGTGGTCCCCATCTGGACCACTCGGATCGTGGATGGGGCCGAATACGTTCCAGAACATCAATAATGGCTCACGCGATCGCGTTGATGTTTTCGGCGAATGGGAAGCACACTGGAGTCCTCAATGGTTAAGCCAGTTTGGGGTTCGCAGTGATACAGTCAAGATGAATACGGGGACTGTGCAGGGCTATGACAACGTCCTTCCCCCCAACGGAGGCTATGTTTCTGACGCAACCGCCTTCAATGCGCTTGATCACCAGCATAATGATCAAAATTGGGATATGACTGCGCTGTCTCGCTATTCGCCCGATGCAACGAAGTCTTTCGAGGCTGGCTACGCCCAGAAAACCCGCTCGCCAAACCTCAATGAGCTTTATACCTGGTCGACAGTGCCAATGGCGATGGTAATGAACAATTTTTTCGGCGATGGCAACGGCTATGTCGGTAACCTCAATCTAAAACCGGAAGTGGCTCATACTTTCAGTGCTACCGCCGAATGGCATGATGCCGCAAAAGAACAATCGGAGCTGAAAGTCACTCCCTACTATACCTACGTAACGGACTACATCGATGCCCAACGTTGCGGTACAGTCAACTGCGGCGGCACGACTAATCTGACTGCTACGACAGGCTTTGTTAACCTCCAGTATGTAAACCAATCTGCCCAACTATATGGTATAGATGTTTCCGGCCACCTGCCTCTAGCTAAAACCAGCATTTATGGTAACTTCACCGCCACCGGAGTGTTGAGTTACACCAGAGGCGAAAACCTGACCACCGGCGATAATCTTTACAACATCATGCCACTCAATACAAAGCTGGCGGTGGTGGAACGTCTGGGCAGTTGGACCAATACGGCAGAGGTTCAACTGGTCGCTGCCAAAACGGAAGTGTCGCAAGCCAGAGATGAAGTTCAGACCGGTGGTTACAGCCTATTCAACCTGCGCAGCAGTTACGAGTGGAATAAAAAAACCCGCTTCGATATAGGTGTCGAAAACCTCTTCAACAAGTTCTACTCTCTGCCGTTGGGTGGGGCCTATGTCGGTCAAGGGATGACCATGATGCAATCAGGCATGGGAGCTCCGGCTTGGGGTGTTCAAGTTCCCGGCATGGGGATTTCAATTTACACCGCCCTGAACTTCAAGTTCTGAAGAATCGGAATGCAGAGCGCATCTAACAATAGAATGTGCATGGCTTCTCGCCCTGTAAGAGAGTACCTAAATCCTTGCTGGCCTTTGGTGCGCTCAACGCAATGGTCTGATCGCAGCGCAGTCCCGAGGACTTGTCTATAGCGTGAGAGTAGACGCGGCGAAAGAGAAGATTGGATTTGCCCCTGATGACAAAGAACGCCTGCGCTTGATGCATGGTGAACCAGCGCGCGAAGTCGGTGAAGCCACGATCCATGATGTAAAAACTGCCAGCTTCGGGTATCAAGATGTCGAGTACATTGACCTCGTGCATCTTGCCATCGGTGATGTGAATGAAGGTTGGAATGTTGCCACGCAGGTCGAGCAGTGTATGCATCTTGACGGCAGCTTTTGCTTGGCGAAAATGCGCCCATGGAAATACGCTCAAGCACAGGTCGATGGTAGTAGTGTCGAGTGCGTAGACCGTCTGTTCCAGTTTCACTGCAAAGCTGTCGCCAGCGTAAAGCTTTTTGGCGATCTGAATGAGGCTTATCGCGAAAGCCTCGTAGATGTGCCAGTCGCGCTGTTCGTTGGCATCGGCTAACGTGCTCTTGGCGATGTTGCCACGGATACCCAAGTGGTAGAGTTTGGCTTGATGGGCACGCAGGCAGGTTTCGATGTCGCGCAGGCTTTCGCGGTAAGTCAATTGCGCGAAGGCCATACAAAGAAACTGATCGAGATGCGAAAAGGTTTTGGTTGGATATTTGGAAGGGTAACGCTGCACACAGCGGCGAAATGTGTGAAGGGGTAAATGCTCCATGAGTTGCGCGAACACCAATTTGCCTGAATACATGTTGGGAAACCTCGGGGAGAAAGTCCCAGTTTCCCAAAAAATTCACGTTCAAGTCGGTGACACCCCTAAACATACAATTCCCTATATAACATCAACATGTTATTAAACGACTTGGCTTGGCAATATTGCCGGACACTTTTGAAGAAATATAAAAATAAAAAAACCTATGGTAGTTGAATCCATTATCTACTCCCAAGTTAATAAATTTGTTAAACATTACTGTTTGCTGAACGATTGATACGCCATCGCAACTCCTGCCGGGTAGCCGGGCGCGGTTGCCCACGCCCAGCCCCCTCAGAACCGTGCA
>CAYZPM010000029.1:0-46200 GCA_964480365.1 uncultured Gallionellaceae bacterium | reverse complement strand
ATTGTGGGTGATAAGGAAATGGCTGCTGGCTTGGTTGCCGTGCGAAACCGTCAAGGTGAAGACCTTGGTCAGATGTCGGTTGAGGCGTTGTTGCAACACCTCAAATCAGAACTGCGAACGGGTAGCACGGTTTAATTTTTTTGGAGAAACTACAATAGCTCAGGACAAAGCACAAAGAATCAACGAGCAAATAACGGCGCCTCAGGTGCGGCTGGTTGGTGTAGAAGGGGAGCCACTTGGTATTGTGGCAGTCGCGGAAGCACTGCGACTGTCCGAATTGGCTGATTTGGATCTGGTAGAAATTGCACCCATGGCGGAACCGCCTGTGTGCCGCATCATGGATATCGGCAAGTTCAAGTACGCCGAGAGCAAGAAGCAGCACGAGGCCAAGCTCAAGCAGAAGCAAATCCAGATCAAGGAAGTCAAGTTCCGCCCCAGTACGGATGATGGCGATTACGGCATCAAGTTGCGTAATCTGATTCGCTTTTTGGAAGAAGGCGACAAGACCAAGATCACCCTGCGTTTCCGTGGCCGCGAGATTGCCCATCAGGGCATCGGCATGCGCCTGATGGAACGAGTCAGGGCTGATCTCGATGAACATGGCATCGTGGAGCAGTTTCCAAAGATGGAAGGTCGGCAGATGGTGATGGTGCTGTCGCCGAAGAGGAAATAATTTTGTAGGTCGGGTTTCAACCCGACAAAATATTTTAATGTTGCGCCGATTAAGGGACTGGTCAGTGCAGCTTGGTAGCAGGCCGTAGGTCGGGTTAGCAAGTTTATCGCGTAACCCGGCATTGGTTACAGTCCCATACAAGTGGTTCCGGGTTTTCAAGTGTTCCTGTCAGGAACCTCCCGGCGTCATCAAATAAAGGAGTAGTCATGCCTAAGATGAAAACAAAAAGCAGCGCAAAAAAACGCTTTGTCGTTCGCGCTGGCGGAAGCATCAAGCGTTCGAGCGCCTTCAAGCGTCATATTTTGACGAAGAAGACCACCAAGAGCAAACGTCAGTTGCGTGGTACGACTGAAGTTCACGCAACCAACAAGGCGTCTGTTCGCGCCATGATGCCCTACGCTTAAGGAGTATAGAAAATGCCAAGAGTAAAACGTGGTGTAACGGCGCGTGCGCGCCATAAGAAGGTTATAGATCTGGCCAAGGGTTACCGTGGTCGTCGCAAGAACGTCTATCGCATCGCTAAAGAAGCGGTGATGAAGGCCGGACAATACGCCTACCGTGACCGTCGTCAACGCAAGCGCCAATTCCGCACCTTGTGGATTGCGCGTATTAATGCAGCAGCGCGTGAGCAGGGCCTGAGCTACAGCGTATTCATGAACGGCTTGAAGAAAGCGGCTATCCAGATCGACCGCAAGGTTTTGTCTGACATAGCGATCTTCGACAAGACAGCGTTTGTGCAAATCGTGGCGCAAGCTAAAGCCAGCCTCGGCGTTTAAGTATAAGCTGTATCGACGAAGGGGGCGGTTTCGCCTCCTTTTTCTTTTTAACCCAACCCCTCCCTAGCCCTCCCCTTGTCAGGTGAGGGAACTGGCTTCCCCCCTGACAAGGGGGGATTGAGGGGGGTTTAGAGAGTGGCTTGATAATCTCAATGCAAGAACTTGAACAAATTCTCGATGACGCGCTAAAAAGCTTTGCTGCGCTGGAGGATGCAGCCGCGTTGGAAAACGCGAAGGCGCGCTATCTGGGCAAGGAAGGTAGTCTGACCGGCCTCTTGAAGGGTTTAGGCAAACTTTCTGCCGAAGAGCGCCCTGCAGCCGGGGCGCGTATCAACCAGGTCAAGCAGCAGATCGAGACGGCGTTGCAAGCCCGGCGCGATACCATCCAACAGCAAGTGCTTCAAGCAAAATTGGCAGCGGAATCGCTGGATGTGACGCTGCCGGGGCGCGGTGCAGGTGTGGGTGGTTTGCATCCGGTCACGCGCACGCTGGAGCGCATCGAGACACTGTTTCACTCCATCGGTTACGCCGTGGCGGAAGGCCCTGAGATCGAAAGCGATTTCTACAATTTCACCGCACTGAATATCCCGGAAGACCATCCGGCGCGCGCCATGCACGATACTTTCTACATCGACGAGCAGCATGTGCTGCGCACGCACACCTCGCCGATCCAGATTCGCTACATGCAAGCGCATGTGGAGAAGTACCAACATTTAGACACGATGCCGGACATTCGCATCATCGCGCCGGGGCGCGTATATCGCGTGGATTCCGATGCCACCCATTCGCCGATGTTTCATCAGGTCGAAGGCCTGTGGATAGGCGAGCGCGTGAGTTTCGCCGACCTCAAGGGCGTGATCGCCGATTTCTTGCAGAACTATTTCGAGACATCGGACATGCAAGTGCGCTTTCGTCCTTCGTTCTTCCCCTTCACCGAGCCGTCGGCTGAGATGGATATGAGCTGGAAAGGCGGCTGGCTGGAGATTGGCGGCTGCGGCATGGTGCATCCGAACGTGCTCAAGCATGTCGGCATCGACAGCGAGAAATATATCGGCTTCGCTTTCGGTATGGGCGTGGAGCGTCTGGCCATGCTGCGTTACGGCGTAAACGACCTCAGGTTGTTCTTCGAGAATGATTTACAATTTCTGAAGCAGTTTAATTAACTATGAAGTTTTCTGAATCCTGGTTACGCACCTTCGTGAACCCATCGCTTTCCAGCGAGGAACTGGCGCACCTGTTGACCATGGCGGGACTGGAAGTGGAAGAGATGACTGCGGTTGCGCCAGCCTTTGACAATGTCGTCGTGGCACAAGTGTTAACCAAAGACAAGCATCCCGATGCCGACCGCTTAAATGTGCTGACGGTGGATGTGGGACAGAATGAACCTCTGACCATCGTGTGCGGCGCGCAAAACGTCAGCGTCGGCATGAAAGCACCTTGTGCGCTGGTCGGCGCGACGCTGCCGGGAATTGAAATCAAGCAGGCCAAGGTGCGCGGCGTCGCGTCCTTCGGCATGATGTGCTCGGACAAGGAACTCGGCCTGGCGGAAGAGAGCAGCGGCCTGATGGAATTGGCTGCTGATGCTGTAGTCGGGCAAAGCATACGCGAGCATCTTGATCTGGATGATTGCCTGATCACGCTCAAGCTCACCCCTAATCGCAGCGATTGCTTATCGCTGTATGGTATCGCGCGCGAAGTGTCGGCCTTGACCGGGGTGCCGTTACAAACCATTCCCCAAGCCAATTTCAAGCTCGGCAGCGACCGTAGCTGCAAGGTCAAGGTCACGGCATCCGCTGCTTGTCCGCGTTATATCGGAAGTGTGATAACGGGTGTCAATGCGAAGGCTGCCACGCCTGCGTGGATGGTACAGCGCCTGCAACGTTGCGGTCTGCGCAGTATCAGCGCGCTGGTGGACGTGACCAACTATGTATTGCTCGAACTGGGGCAGCCGCTGCATGCCTTCGATCTAAACAAACTGAACGGCGACATTGAAGTACGTTTCGCGCGTGCCGGTGAAAGTTTGAAACTGCTGAATGAACAGACCGTTAACCTGCAAGAAGATATGCTGGTGATCGCCGATAGCAAACAGCCTGTCGCACTGGCAGGCGTGATGGGCGGGGCGGACAGCGCGGTGGACGATACGACCACCGATATTTTTCTGGAAAGCGCGTTCTTCGCGCCCAGCGTAATCGTCGGTAAATCGCGTCGTCTGGGTTTCGGTTCCGATTCTTCTTTCCGTTTCGAGCGCGGTGTGGATTTCGCCGCCACGCATGTAGCGCTGGATCGCGCAACGGAATTGATCCTCGATATTTGCGGCGGGCAGGTCGAAGCGGTGACGGAAGTGCTGGGCAGCTTGCCCGTACGTAATCCGGTGAAGCTGCGCGTACTACGGGTGCAGCGTGTGCTGGGCGTGGCAATTGATGCCAACGAGATCGCGCAGATACTGTCGCGTCTGGGCATGGTGGCCGAGATAATAGGCGACGAATTTTCGGTGACGCCACCCAGCTACCGCTTCGACATCGTTATCGAAGAAGACCTGATCGAAGAAGTCGCGCGCGTCTATGGCTATGAGCAGATACAATCCGTGCCGCCGCAAACGAAAATGAGCATACTGCCGCTGGTTGAGGCACAACGTCCTGCGGCAAAACTGCGCCAAACGCTGGTACTGCGCGACTATCAGGAAACTATCAACTACGCCTTTGTGGAAGCCGAGTGGGAGCGCGACCTGTGCGGCAATGCCACGCCAATCGCATTGAAAAACCCCATCGCCAGCCAGATGAGTGTAATGCGCAGCAGTTTGCTGGGTGGCCTGCTCGCTGTCTTGCGCACCAACCTCGCGCGCAAGCAGCCGCGCGTGCGCCTGTTCGAGATGAGCAGTTGTTTCGCCGCCGAGACGCGCAGCTATGTGCAGCATGAGCGCGTGGCCGGGTTGGCTTATGGTACGGCGTTGCCGGAGCAGTGGGGTACGGCGGCGCGCAATGTGGATTTTTATGACGTCAAAGCGGACGTGGAAGCATTGTTCGCCCCGGCGGTCTTGCGTTTCGTGGCAACGGCGCATCCTGCCTCGCACCCCGGACGTTCGGCGCAAATCCTGCTCGATGGCAAAGTCGTGGGTTGGATCGGCGAACTGCATCCGCAATGGCAACAACAATACGACTTGCCGCAGCCTGTAGTTTGGTTTGAGCTTGATCAAACTGCCCTGATGCAGGCCACAGTACCCCGTGCGGTAGAGATTTCAAAATTCCCGCCGGTGCGCCGCGATCTCGCGGTATTGGTGGACGAAAGTGTGGCGGTGCAATCCCTGCTGGACGCCATGCAATCTGAAAACGCACCTAACGTGATCGAGCTTGCGCTGTTTGACCTGTATCGCGGCAAGGGTATGGAAGAAGGTAAAAAAAGCCTTGCTTTCCGTGTGTTGTTGCAAGATACTAAAAAAACACTGACAGACGCAGAAATTGAACCGAGCGTAGCGCGTCTGATTGCAGTATTACAAAAACAAGGTGCGCAGTTGCGTATTTAACGTGAACATCGCGCAGCGATACCTCATCACTCTCTCCCATCGGGGGAGAGATGGAGAGGGGGAAACGGGCGTAGCGAATTTATTAATTATGGGCGGCACATTTGTCATGCCCGTTTGAGGAAAGTTAAATGACATTGACCAAAGCAGAACTTGCAGATTTACTGTTTGAAAAAGTAGGCTTGAATAAACGCGAAGCCAAAGATATGGTGGAAGCATTTTTTGAAGAGATTCGGGTCCAACTAGAACGAAGCGAAAGCGTCAAGTTGTCCGGCTTCGGCAATTTTCAATTGCGCGACAAGCCGCAACGCCCTGGGCGCAACCCCAAGACCGGCGAGGAAATCCCCATCACCGCGCGGCGCGTGGTGACTTTTCATCCCAGCCAGAAACTCAAAAGCATGGTAGAGAAGAACTATCATGGAAAACCACACGCCTAATTCCGAGCTACCGCTGATCCCGGCCAAGCGTTACTTCACCATCGGTGAGGTGAGCGAATTGTGCGGGGTGAAAGCGCACGTGCTGCGCTATTGGGAACAGGAATTCACCCAACTCAAGCCGGTCAAGCGGCGCGGGAACCGGCGCTACTACCAGCACCACGAAGTGCTGCTCATCCGCAGTATCCGCAAGTTGCTGTACGAAGACGGTTTCACCATCAGCGGCGCACGTGGTCGCCTGGATCATCTTGTTACACAACAGGAAGAAAGCGCGCATGCGCAGTTATTGCCGCCGTCTGCTTATCCATCCGAACTGCGCCGCGAACTCCGCGAGATTCTTGCCCTTCTGCAAGCCTGAGTGCGAGTCAAACAATATTCTCGCAATCAGTTATAGCAAAGCACTTTCCTAAACCACATTGATGTGTCTATATTGGGTTGGGCATCATGAGAAAACTTCCTGTAGCATTCATCTTGGGCTGTTTTAGCTGCGTGGCCTTGCCCTGCTCAATAACACCGATGAACCTCTATCGAGACCATGCCACGCTCATTAGTGAAGCCTCGGTCATAGTGCTTGCCGAAGCAATAGCGAGCCGTGAGGCACCCCTGAATTCGTGCCAATTTCGCACGGTGCGCACGCTAAAGGGGCCAGCTCCCGATGAGATTTCTATTTCTTGTTGGTCTCCTCGTCCTGTTGAATCGACCACGGATCTCTCAGCGCATAACGATCCAGCCTTCTGGCAAGGGCGCATGGGTCGAGTTACCTTTAGCACTACCTGTCAGATAATGCCACCAACCTTCATCGTCGGTCACAAGTATCTGCTGCTTCTGGGCGTAAAGCCAGATACAAAGCAATTCGAAGAGATTGTGGAGCCAAATGACGAATGGCTTTTGTTTGTTGAAAAACATTTGCAACGGGGTGAGCAGTGATGCACAACCTTACAGTCAAGAGGGACGGGCGAGAAGCCGCCCGCCCCTTACCTCGTTAGGCAAGTCAACTACAGAAGGAGGTACACATGAAATCATCAATCATCATGCTATTTATCGCGTTATGCTCCACCGCTTCTTTTGCGGAAACTCCTTCCGACAACAGCATGAGTGAAAGGGCAAAAGCCAAAACCGTTTCCCGCTTGTATCAAGCAACTTACGGTTCAAGCGAAAGGTGTAAGAAGGCAACCCCAGAAGTAAATTTAGAGTTTCAAAATGAGCTTAATCATTTTGTCGAAGTAAAAGCAAACCTCATGAAATTGATTACTCAATCTCCTTACTATGACTCTGCGGTCAAACAGTTTTCCGAGTTTGGCGCTGTAGATTCTGATACGCCAGAGATGCTGACAAGTGAGTGCAAATATCTAGCCCTTACATTGCGTTCTATGATCGACACCCCAGAGGGGAAAAATGCAGCGAAAGAATTTGAAGACCTCCTTTCCAAATGAGCCGTGTTGGGGAGCAGTCTCAGTTTCTCTGCGGCTCCAGCCTTACCCTTCATTCGAGAGAGACTGGCTACGCCAGCCCCTCAATTCAACGCTATGTAACGGCCACTCGGGACAACTCGTCCCCTGCCCTGCTACTTCGGCGAGACTCCAACGCATGCCAATCATAGCTGGTAACACCAAAGGTACGCGATCCGCTACGAGCTAAAGCTCGTGCTGAATCGTCAGCGTCTTTCCGTCCACCAGAGCATCCCCGACGCCAGCAGCAAAAATAGCATAGGCATCGCCGTCGCGCTCAGCAGGGGCTGCCAGTCGTTGAGTGCGCCCAGGCTGGCGAACAAACGCCCGAGGAAGTGAAATGACAAGCCCAACACAATGCCCATGAAAATCTTTCCGCCGATGCCTCCCTCGCGCCGGTGATGCGCGGCAAACGGCAAGGCCAGCAACATCATCACCAGCAC
Organism: uncultured Gallionellaceae bacterium; assembly: GCA_964480365.1. Lineage (GTDB taxonomy): Bacteria > Pseudomonadota > Gammaproteobacteria > Burkholderiales > Gallionellaceae > CAIQPV01. The sequence goes on along the minus strand of CAYZPM010000029.1, from coordinate 38,909 downwards.
CGCGAACGGGTACACCAGTTTGGTCCACATGGCAATTTCATAGCGAGCGGTCTTTTGGTGGTTGTCGCGCAGGTGCTGGACATATTGGTAAAGATTCCATGCCGACATCTGTTCCGGCACCACCAGCAACACGCTCAGCAAATCAGGGTTAAGCACCGAGCGCCATTCCATGCTGGGCTGATTATTCACTGTCGTTCCCTGTTTGCTGAAGCGGGTTTGCATGACTTCTTCCAGTTGCCAGCGGTTCTTTTCCACAAAAGTGGCGCGTTTTGCCGCCGTGATGGCGCGCAGATGGTAGCTCTCGTCAAATTCGTAAATACTGATGTTCAGCAGCGAGGTGTCCGGCATCACATTCTTCACATTGACGAAACTGCGCTCGTCCTTCACCCATACCCCGGTGCGAAATTCTTTCAGGGTAACTTCTGAATTTTGTGCCTTGAGCCGCAGGCTCTGCGCCATACGCTCGCTGGGGGGAGCCAGCCCCTCACCGCATAAATAGCTCAGCAGCACCAGCGGTAAACCGATCTTGAACAAGGCGAACACCATTTGCCATAATGAGGCGCCGGAAGAGCGGTACACGATCAACTCGGAATTCGCCGCCATCTGCACCAGCGCGAAAATGGTGCCGATCAGGATCGCCACCGGAAACAGGTCGTAGATATGGCTGGGCACAGTCAACAGCACGAACAGCAATACGTAGCCTATGTGATAGTTGCCGTGTCCCATCACGCTCAACTCATGAACCAGGTCGAAAAAGGAAAACAGCATCAACAAGGCGGCGAACACCAGCGCAATGCTGGCGTAAATTTCTCGTGCCAGATAACGGGTCAGCAGTCTCATCTCATCAGCCGCCGCAAGGAAAATGTCGACATTCTGCGGAAGAACAACAACAACACCAGCACAAACATCAGCGCGTGAATACCCACCAAGCCCATGACCACCCCCATTTTCTCTTGCCCCACCCAGCTATTGGTCACGCTGATCATGTTGTTGTAGACCATATAAATAACAATCGCAGCAACAAGGTTGAGCGAGCGTCCGGCGCGCGGGTTGACAAAGCTGAGCGGGATGGCCAGCAGCGCCAGTACCAGTGCGCTGAGCGGCAATCCCAGCCGCCATTCCAGTTCAGACAAATTCCAACTGGTGGGATTCTGTAACAGGTAGAGGGTAGTCAATGACTGCAACGGGGCTGCATCTTGTTTGGTCTCTGCCGCCTCGATACGCATGGCATAACGTTCAAATTCGACGATTTTAAAATCCAGTTGTCCAGGCGTACCCTCGTAACGCGTACCGTTCAACAGCACCAGAAAGCGGTCGCCGTTCGCCGCAGTTTCCTGTAAGCCCTGCTTGGCCACCATGGTGCCGACTTTGCCATGTTGCACAGATTGGGCAAAGATATTGCCGATACGGCCCTGCCCCGCATCCACGTTCTCGATGAAATACACACGATCATCATGCTTGGATTCGCGGAATGCCCCCGGAGTCGCGACAGACACATCATCGCGGCTATCCAGCTGGTGCTTGAATTCATGTGCCTTGGCCAATGCCCACGGCGACAACACCAGACTTAACAGCGCGATCAATCCCACTACCGGCAGCGCATAGGCCATCACCGGGCGTATCCAGCGCGTCAGGCCGATGCCGGAACAGAACCATACCACCATCTCGCTGTCGCGATAGCCACGCGTCAGTGTCAACAATACCGACAGGAACAGACTGAGGGAAAGCAGCACCGGCAGATAATTCAGGGCGCTGAAACCCAACAGAGCCAGCACACCGTCCACCGCCAATAGGCCGCTGACGGAATCGCCCAACAGGCGGATTAATTGGGTAAGTATGACGATACTGAGCAAAATGGCGAATACAGGCACGCCCATGCCGATAAATTCCCGCACCAGTGCACGGTGAAAGATACCCTTGCGCGACGGCTTGGGGCGCGATGACTTCGATTGTTGCGGCTTTGACATTTATGTATGTGTTTGCGGATAATCCAGCATCTTGCGCTACACTAGCCCGGATGTTAATTATATTGAAGGAGAATCAGGTGGAATTTAGCATAAAACAGGTGAGTCCGGAAAAACAGCGTAGCGGATGTGTGGTGGTGGGGATATTCGAAGACGGCAAGCTGTCTGCTGCTGCACAAGCGCTGGACAAGGCCGCCAAGAATAACCTCAGTGACATCATCGCGCGTGGCGACATGAGCGGCAAGGCAAGCTCCACACTCCTGCTGCAAAAGATTCCCGGCATCGCCGCTGAACGCATATTGCTGGTCGGCCTGGGTAAGCCCGCCGAACTGAACAGCAAGACCGCCATGGATATCCTGCGCGCAACCTTCAGCGCACTGAATGCCACGCCCGCCAAGGATGCCGCGCTGTATGTAATTGACGAGAGCATAGGCAAAGATGCCACGTTTATCATCAAGCAGGCAGTGCTTGCCGCCGCAGAGAGCTCTTATCGCGCCGACAGCCTGAAGAGCAAGCCCGCCAAGCCCGCGACCTTGAAGAACATCACTTTTGCCACTTTGGACAAACCGAGCACCGCGTTGAAGAGCGCCCTCGACCAAGCCGTGGCGGTTTCGCATGGCATGAAGCTGACCAAGGATCTCGGAAACCTGCCGGGCAACATCTGCACGCCGACCTATCTCGCCGCCAAGGCCTTGGCCTTGGGTAAAGCGCACAAGTCCATCAAGACCACGGTGCTGGAAGAAAAAGACATGCAGAAACTGGGCATGGGTTCCTTTCTATCCGTAACGCGCGGCAGCGAACAACCCGCCAAGCTCATCACTCTGGAATACTATGGAGGAGAAAAGAAACAGAAACCCGTCGTTCTGGTCGGCAAGGGCATCACTTTCGATAGCGGCGGCATCTCCCTCAAGCCTGGCGCCGATATGGACGAAATGAAATACGACATGTGCGGCGCGGCTAGCGTGCTCGGCACCATGCAGGCCATCGCCGAGATGGGCCTGAAAATGAATGTAGTCGGCGTCATTCCCACTTGTGAGAACATGCCCAGCGGCATAGCCACCAAGCCCGGCGACATCGTCACCTCAATGTCCGGGCAGACCATCGAAATCCTCAACACCGACGCCGAAGGTCGCCTCATTCTGTGCGACGCACTAACCTATTCTGCCAAGTTCAATCCGGACACGGTGATCGACATTGCCACCCTCACCGGTGCCTGTGTCATCGCGCTGGGCCACGTCGCCAGCGGCCTGTTCAGCAACGAAGACAAGCTTGGGCAAGAATTGCTGACCGCAGGCGAACAGTCACATGACCGCGCCTGGCAGTTGCCACTGTGGGACGACTATCAGCCGCTGCTGGACAGCAACTTCGCCGACATGCAGAACATCGGCGGACGCGCGGGCGGCACCATCACCGCAGCCTGTTTCCTGTCGCGCTTCACCAAGGATTATAGCTGGGCGCATCTGGATATCGCTGGCACCGCCTGGAAATCCGGCAAGGAAAAAGGCGCTACCGGTCGGCCAGTGCCGCTACTTACGCAATACTTGATTAACCGGGCTGCTGCAAAATAATCGGAAATGAAGTTTAGCCACGGATTTACACGGATGAACACAGATAACACCAAGCAATTGTCGGGCAGAGCCCGACCTACGTTTAGCCCCAATGCTGTTCACTTAACCGTTCGTGGTGAGCTTGTCGAACCACCAGCTACGCAACCAGAATCCTTCGATTGGCTCAGGCGGGCACCCGACCAAAAGCTCTATGGGGCAAACGGTATTTTTATTAAGTGAACAGTATTGGAGTTTATCCGTGAACATCCGTGTTAATCCGTGGCTAATTAATTCCTAAACCATGACCAAAGTTGACTTTTACACCGGCTCGACAGACAAGCTGCGCACCGCTTGCCAGTTGAGTCACAAAGCGATACAGAACGGTCTGCGCGTGCTGCTGCACACGCCGGACGAGGCCACTACCGAGGCGCTGGACAAGCTGTTATGGCACTACCCGTCCACGGCTTTCATTCCGCATTGCCGCAGCAATGAAACTGCGGCGAACGATATTGCGGTGGTGCTTGGACATCAGGAAGAAAATTTTCCGCATAGCGAACTATTGATCAGCTTGCACACCACTTGTCTGCCTTTCTTCAGCCGCTTCGAGCGCGTCATAGAAATCGTCAGCCAAGACGAGGAAGATTCACGCTTGGGGCGCGAGCGTTACAAATTTTACAAAGACCGTGGCTACGAAATGCGCCACTTCGATTTGCGCAAACAGGTTGATTGAGTGCATGACACAATTTATCAAACAGATCGATGAATTCGCCGACCTTCCGGTACTGACGGAAGTAGTGGGTGCAGATATCGAAATCCCTACCCTGACCGAGATCATAGACGAAGAAGTCCATGCGCTTATTGCGCAAGTTGCCGCGCCCGCTCCACCGTCCGATGCAACCCTGTTGACCGATCCAATTCCATTGTCCGATATGGAATGCCAGCGCATCGCGGCACAAATTGCGCCGCAACTGGAAAAACTGCTGCGCGACAAACTTCTCAATCGCGCAGCCGAAGGGTTCGCCACACAGTTTGAAGCTCTATGGCAAGAGACATGGAGCGAAGCGCAAGCCGGTTTGCCCGGACTGATTCGCACCCAGTTTGCCGCGTTATCCGCATCACCGCCAACTATCGTCTTAACGGATAGTGAGCCGCCTGCTGGTAGTGTCAACTCCACATCTGCTGCTTTTGCAGATAGTGGATTGCCTGCCTTTGGTATAATCGCGCCCCTTTCCGCAACGCCGGAAACACCAAAACCCGAAATACAAGAACCGAATATGCCTGAATCAAACTTGCTCAAACCAAACACGATCACAACTGAACTCGCAAAAAGCTTTGAGCCGAAAGCCATCGAAGCGCACTGGTATCCCAAGTGGGAAAATGCCGGTTACTTTCACGCAACAACGGACGAAGACAAACCGGCTTACTGCATCATGCTGCCGCCGCCCAACGTCACCGGCACGCTACACATGGGGCACTCCTTCCAAGACACGCTGATGGATGCGTTGATCCGTTACCACCGCATGAAGGGCGACAACACGCTGTGGCAGCCGGGCACCGACCATGCGGGCATTGCTACTCAAATCGTCGTCGAACGCCAACTCGATGCAAAAGGCATGACGCGCCACGACTTGGGCCGCGAAAAATTTTTGGAACGGGTATGGGAGTGGAAAGAAGAATCCGGCTCTACCATCACCCGCCAGATGCGCCGTCTCGGCGCCTCCTGCGACTGGTCGCGCGAACGTTTCACCATGGACGAAGGCTTGTCCGAGGCGGTCACCGAAGTGTTCGTCAAACTGCATGAACAAGGGCTGATCTATCGCGGCAAGCGCTTGGTCAACTGGGATCCGGTGCTGGGCACAGCGGTATCCGACCTCGAAGTGGTATCGCAGGAAGAAGACGGCTTCATGTGGCACATCGCCTACCCGCTGGAAATCGGCGTGGGTTCGCTGATCGTCGCCACCACCCGCCCCGAAACGCTGCTTGGCGACGTTGCAGTTGCCGTTCACCCCGAGGACACACGCTACAAACACCTGATCGGCCAGAAGCTGAAATTGCCGCTCACCGACCGCACCATCCCCATCATCTCCGACGAATATGTAGACCCAATTTTCGGAACCGGTTGCGTAAAAATTACCCCGGCGCACGACTTCAACGACTATGCGATGGGCCAGCGCCACGGTTTCACGCCAATCAGCATTTTCACGCTGGATGCAAAAATTATTGATCCATCAAAACCTCAAAACGTAGGCTTCCGTTATGTAGCTAGAGATCCGCAAACAGGTCTTAAAACACTCACGGATGACGACCCAAACTGGAATGAATTTTCTGCTGAACAATGGCTACCAAAAAAATACTGGAATCTTGACCGCTTCGAAGCGCGCAAGCAAATCCTCGCCGATCTGGAATCAAAAAACCTTCTCGTCACTACCAAGCCGCACAAGCTGATGGTGCCGCGCGGCGACCGCAGCCATGCGGTGATCGAGCCCATGCTCACCGACCAGTGGTTCGTAAAAATGGAAGGCATGGCCAAACAAGGTCTGCAAGCCGTGGAAAACGGCGACATCAAGTTTGTGCCGGAAAATTGGTCCAATACCTACAACCAGTGGCTGAACAATATTCAGGATTGGTGCATCTCGCGTCAGTTGTGGTGGGGCCACCGCATCCCGGCGTGGTATGACGACCAAGGCAAAGTGTATGTAGCGCGCACCGAAGCAGACGCGCGCCAACAGGCCTCCGACCAAGGTTATACGGGCGAACTGACGCGAGACGAAGATGTGCTCGACACCTGGTTCTCCTCCGCGCTGTGGCCGTTCTCCACCTTGGGCTGGCCGCATGACACGCCGGAAATGAAAACCTTCCTGCCCGGCTCGGTGCTGGTCACCGGCTTTGACATCATTTTCTTCTGGGTAGCGCGCATGGTGATGATGTCGCTGCACTTCACTGGCAAGGTGCCGTTCCATGAGGTGTATGTACACGGCCTTGTACGCGACCAGCACGGCAACAAAATGTCGAAGTCCAAGGGCAACGTGGTAGACCCGATAGACCTGATAGACGGCATCACGCTGGAAGAACTGGTCGCCAAGCGCACGCAGAATCTGATGAATCCCAAGCAGGCGGAAAGCATCGCAAAGCTCACACGCAAGGATTTCCCGGACGGTATCGCCGCCTTCGGCACCGACGCGATTCGTTTCACTTTCGCCAGCCTGGCCTCGCACGGGCGCGACATCAAATTCGATTTTAGTCGCTGCGAAGGCTACCGCAATTTCTGTAACAAGCTGTGGAACGCCACCCGTTTTGTGCTGATGAATTGCGAAGGGCATGATGTTGGGTTGGATGAATCGCTGCCGCTGGAATTTTCCGCCGCCGACCAATGGGTGATCGGCATGCTGCAACAGGCGGAGGCCGAGATGGAGGAATACTTCAACCATTACCGTTTCGATATGGCGGCACGCACGGTTTACGAACTGGTGTGGGATACCTACTGCGACTGGTATGTTGAACTGGCCAAAGTACAAATCGCTGGTGGCAACGACGCGCAACGACGCGCCACCCGGCGCACCTTGGTGCGTGTGCTGGAAGCCATGCTGCGGCTGGCACACCCCATCATTCCGTTTATCACCGAGGAGTTGTGGCAAAAGGTTGCGCCACTGGCCGGGAAGCAGGGGGACAGCATCATGCTGCAACCCTATTCGTCCAATATTTCCACAACCCAAACTGCGTCCGATGTTTCCGTAGCCCTTACCGGAGTAAGTTCTGCTGCTTTTGTCGGTTCATTGCAGGAGATGATCAACGCCTGCCGCAAGCTGCGCAGCGAGATGAACCTGTCGCCCGCGCAGAGAATACCGCTGCTGGCCACAGGAGATACCTCCACGCTGCACGCCTGTGCACCCTATCTGCAAGCGCTGGCAAAGTTGAGCGAAGTCAGCGTTCAAGATGAGTTGCCGGATACCGATGCGGCCATCGCCATCGTCGGCGATTTCAAGCTGATGCTGAAAATCGAGATAGATGTGGTCGCCGAACGTGAGCGCCTGGACAAGGAAATTACTCGTCTGTCCGGCGAAATCACTAAAGCACAAGCCAAGCTCGGCAACGCCAGCTTCGTCGAACGTGCTCCCGCTGCGGTGGTAGAACAAGAACGCAAGCGCTTGGACGATTTCGGCACCATGCTGATGCAATTGCAAGCGCAGCGGGGAAAGTTGGGTTAAATCTTCACAACGTTGGACTACAAGGTGCTAATTTATTTCGCAGAGCTAAGCTTCGATTAGCCAACTGACTAATAGAACCACTGGCATGACTGCTAGCCATTCCGCTAAGCCGCCAAAAGAAGGCGGCAAGCGGCTGGTTATAGCCAACTGACCAAACTGCAAAAGCCGCAGCCAGTCTTGGGTTACAGCCATTCCACTGGCGACAAGCAAATCAATGTTACAATATTTTCTGAAATATTAAGATGATAGGGTGGTCGGCGCTTTTTCTTGTTTGAATCATACAGATTAAACCATGCAAACGAAAATTGCTTCCAGTAGACTCATAGCAGGTATGTTTGTGGCAGATCTTGATCGTCCGTGGGTAGACACGCCCTTTTTGTTTCAGGGTTTCATGATCGAGAACGACGAACAAATCATGCAGTTGCAGCAGTATTGCAAATTCGTTCTGATCAATCCGGAGCTCTCGACGCCGAAAGTTCGAACCGCGATCTTCACTTATGGAGAAACCCCTGGGGAAAACAAAGCGGAATCCCCTCCCCCTCCCGAGAAGCACGTTGCAGATGTTGTGGAACTCAGCGAGGAGTCTTCCTTTGTTCCTGCCAACGTAGAATTAACACCGTCCCATAATATTGTCCCCATCGATGCGAAGCTTGCTCCAGCTGGAGAGAGTTACATTCCTGCCAACGTAAAATTAACACCATTTCGCAACATCACTCCCGTCGAGGCGGAGCTTGTTCCTGCTGGAGAGACTTATACTCGCACTGCCGAAGTAATGAGCGATCTATTTAGAGACTTCGCCAGCGACAAGCACCTTGCCCTCCAGGAAGTTGAAGCCGTGATTCAAGATATGGTGGAAAGCATGGTGCGCAACCCCGATGCTCTGATGTTGGTTTCACGCCTACGTCAAGAAGATGAAGCCGTGTATGGGCACGGACTCAATGTTGCCATCTATCTGGTTGCGCTGGGTCGACATCTGAGTTTGCCGAAGTATATGCTCGAACATCTGGGCACTATCGGATTGCTGCTTGATATTGGCAAGACCCGGTTACCGCGTGATCTTTTGCAAAAAGAAGGCCAACTGACTTCTGAAGAATATGAAACAGTTAAGAGTCATGTGCCCATTTGCCTTGATATCCTTACTGAGACAATGAATCTGCATCCAGATATTCTGGAAGGAATTGCGCAACACCATGAGCGAGAAAACGGAAGCGGTTACCCTGCAGGAAAATCCAAAGGCGACATCTGCCTGTTCGGCCGCATGGCTGCAATCGCTGATACATTTTCCGCGCTGACCAATCCACGACCCTATGCCAAAACCGTTCCGGCTTATGAAGCCTTGCAGACCTTGGCTAATTGGGGCCGTGAGTTCTTTTATGCCCCCATCGTCGAGCAATTTATCCATGCAATCGGCATTTTTCCGGTTGGCTCCATGGTCGAACTGTCAACAGGCGAAGTTGCAGTCGTCATCAGCCATAACAAGGTACGTCGGCTGAAGCCGCGTGTACTGATCATTAGCGACAAAGACAAGACTCCGTCGCAGGGGCCGATCACATTGGACTTGCTGCACCCGCCAGCCACATACATAACCCCGCCATCTATTCTGAGCGGACTGCCAACTGGCGCTTACGGCCTTGATCCGCGAGAGTATTATCTGGGATGACCATCCACCGCCCTTCTCACCCGCATGCCCCACCCGCCACCTCGGTGCAGCATCAGTTACCCCACGGTCAACTGGTCGATTTTCTGCGTCACGAAATCGAGAAGGTCGGAACCAGCGCAATTGCCGTGCTGATCATGGAGTTAAGACTAGCGAATCGTATGGATGTCCTCACCGGCTGCGTTTCCATGCAAGCTATCAAGCGTTACACCGATCAGCGTCTCGACAACCTGTTGCGTGCTGCTGATCGCTACACAAACTTTTCCGGCGATCAAATATGCCTTGTGTTGCCCGGTCTTGCAAATAAAGATCAAGCCGTGCTGGCCGCGATCAAGATTATTTCCGAATTGCAAACACCCTTCACCATCGGCGAATATCGGGTAATGCTGCGCCCACATATCGGGATTGCCAACTTTCCTGAACTTGACCGTGATGCGAGTCAGTTGCTGATGTATGCCGACATCGCATCACGCATCGCCGCAACCGATGAAAATGGGTATCACGTTTATCGATTCGAGGATCATGTCGAAACCGAATCCTATAGCGATCTCGGCATTGAGCTTGATAAGGCCATCAGTGCAAACGACCTGCGCGTTAACTACCAGCCGCAGGTCGACATTAAGACAGGACGCTGTGTCTCTGCCGAGGCGCTGGTGCGCTGGACTGCGCCGGGGCCGCGTGAAATCAGTCCCGGCGTTCTGGTCAGCATTGCAGAGAGCTGCGGTCTGATTAACCCATTGACCATGATGATACTCAATACTGCACTACGCCATACCGCCGCTTTCTCGGCAGCCGGGGTAGACATTGGTATCAGCGTCAATCTTCCGCCCAAAATGCTTGCCGATGAGGAGCTTCCGCAAATAATCCAGCATTCACTCGACATTTGGGACGTGCCCGCAACCACCCTCACCCTTGAGATCACTGAAGGTTCGTTAATTAATAATTCATCCTCACTTGCGATGTTATCAAGCCTGCGGGAGCTGGGAATAAGCCTCGCAATTGACGACTTTGGCACCGGCTATTCCTCTCTGGCCTACCTGAAGCAATTCCCGGCGCAGGAACTGAAGATTGACATTCTCTTCGTTCGGAACATACATAAATCGCGCGGCGACAGACAACTCGTCCGTTCTATTATTGATCTGGCACACAATTTTGACATGATCACAGTGGCTGAAGGAGTGGAAGATAAGAAAACATACGATCTTTTGCAAGATCTCGGCTGCGATGTAGTGCAAGGTTTCCTGTTCAGCCAGGCGTTGCCCGACACAGAGTTCGTCAACTGGTATCGTCAGCACACCTGAATTATTTAATGCTCCCTTTATCTTCGGCGATAAAGGACAGACTTCTAGTCCTTTCCCTTTCACATGTTTGTGTTTAGAATAAACTTATGGGGCGGTAGCTCAGTTGGGAGAGCGCTACGTTCGCAATGTAGAGGTCGTGAGTTCGATTCTCATTCGCTCCACCAGTGCTAACATTCTTATCGTTTAATTTGTACCGGGAAGGATAACCTTGCCTGAGCGGAAAAGTTATCCTTCCCGGTGCAATGCCGATCACCACCGAAGCGAGATCAATGGCTAATCGGTAGCGGATTTGCCAGACACAACAGTAAGTCATCAGACAATGGCACAGATACTTGACCAGTTACGTCAACTGCGCCAGAAGTTTTCTGAATTGCATGAGGAAAGTTTATCTGCGCCATTAAGCAAACGACGTGGAATCGGCTTATTGCTGGCAATGCGCGGATGGGAGCCTGTCGATTTCGCAGAATTGCGCCGCTAAATCTAACATTAAGTTGAGTTGCAAAACAAGCGGCTTTAGGCCGTTCGCCCGTTAGATTGGTTATTGCAGCCGGGCTACCCCCTGCATTAGGTAGAATACTACCCATGACCACACTTACTATCGCTACCTACAACATCCACAAGGGGTTTTCCCATTTCAACCGGCGCATGGTGCTGCACGAGTTGCGTGAACGACTGCGCGAACTTAACGCCGATATCGTGTTCTTGCAGGAGGTGCAGGGTGAGAACATCAGCGATGCGCAGCGCCATGATAACTATCCCGTGTTGCCGCAACACGAATTTCTGGCAGAACAAGTTTGGCAGCACCATGTGTATGGGAAGAACGCGGTGTATGACGAAGGCCATCACGGCAACGCCATTCTGAGCCGTTACCCGATTGTGCGTTGGGACAATCTGGATGTTTCCGCGCATCGCTTTGAGAGTCGTGGTTTGCTGCATTGCGAAATTTCCTTGCCCGGTATAGAAATGCCGCTGCATTGCATTTGCGTGCATTTCGGTTTGTTCAAGCGCGGACGCGGGGCGCAGTTCAAGGCGATGATCGAGCGCATCAAACAAATGGTTGCGGCGGATGCGCCGCTGGTCATCGCGGGCGACTTCAACGATTGGAATAATCACGCCAGCCACCTGCTGGCGCAGGAACTGCAAATACACGAGGTGTTCGCTGCCAGCCACGGCAAGCTGGCGCGCAGCTACCCGGCAGGAATTCCATTGCTGCGTATGGATCGCATTTATGTACGTGGACTTGAGATAGAGCGCTGCGAGCTGCATCCGTGGAGAAAAATCTCTGATCATGCAGCGTTGTCTGCGACCCTGGCGTTGTCATGAGCAACGTTCACATAATTGAAGGCCACACGCTAACCTTGCTGCGTAACGGCGAGGAGTATTTCCCGCGCCTCGTCTCCGCGATAGACAGTGCGACTCACTCGGTTTACCTGGATACTTACATTTATGCCACCGATGCAACCGGGCGCATGATCGCGGATGCCTTGCAGCGCGCGGCGCGGCGCGGCGTGAGGACGCATTTGCTGCTGGACGGTTACGGTAGTGCGCACTTGCCTTCCGCGTGGATAGAGGAGTTCCGCGCATCAGGCGTGGAAGTATTGAAGTACCGTCCGGAAATCTCCTGGCTTACCTTTCGCCGCCAGCGCCTGCGTCGTTTGCACCGCAAGCTGGCGGTGGTGGATGGGCTTATTGCTTTTGTCGGAGGTATTAACATTATCAATGATTTGCCCGGCGGGGAGGTTTTGAAACCTCGCCTCGATTACGCGGTGGAAGTGCAAGGCGATACGGTAGCGCGCGTCCATGCCGCTATGCGGCGTCTGTGGACGCTGGTGTCGTGGATGAACTTCCGGAGGCAGCAAAAGCTGGAAAGATTTCAGCCTGCACATGTCCATGCGTCGCAACAAAAAATACTTTTTCTGCTGCGCGATAACTTGCGTCACCGGCGCGATATTGAGCATGCCTATCTCAAGGCTATAGACGGCGCACGGCATGAAATCATCATCGCCAATGCTTATTTCCTGCCAAGTCAGCGCATGCGCCATGCGCTGCAGCATGCGGCACAGCGCGGCGTGAAAGTAGTATTGCTGTTGCAGGGCAAAGTTGAATACCACATGCAGCATTACGCTACGCTTGCGCTTTATGACGAAATGTTGAGCGCAGGCATTGAAATCCACGAATACCATGCCAGTTATTTGCACGCCAAGGTGGCGGTGGTCGATGGGCATTGGGCGACCGTGGGTTCATCCAACATCGAACCGTTTAGCCTGTGGCTGGCACGCGAAGCCAATCTGGTGGTGCGCGATGCGGAATTTGCCGGATCGCTGCGCGCCAGCCTGTTGCAAGAAATGGCGCAGGGCGCGCTAATGCTCGAACATTCCACATGGAGCAAGCGAAGCGCGTGGATGCGCCTCGTGACACGCGCAAGCTATGCCATGGTGCGCTTACTGACCAGCGTGATCGGTTTCGCACGCGAACGTGACGACGTTTAGCTACCCATCAAGCACTTCTTTTGATTGAAGAGTGACGTGCTGGCGGGTATAGTCGCCCACAATTATAGTGAAACTTTAACTTCCCGGCAGTTAAATGAACTTCTGATTTAAGGGCACGTCGTGAGCGAAGTTTTTGGATTCATCAAACAGATTACACTGGGCAGGTTGCTGGTGCTGCTGTCCGTTTTTTCTCTGGCATTGGCTTTTATCCTGATTATCGTCTTGTCCGACGTGGTGCGAGATCACGCGGTACACGACTTGGCGCGCACGGAAGCGCGGCAGACTTCCAAGTTGATGTTCCAAAGCCTGTATTCGGCGATGCGCAAGGGTTGGAACAAGGCCGAAATCAAGGAGGTCATCCAGCGGTTGAACAGGGTCATGCCCGGTCTGTCGATTAATATCTATCGCGGCGAAATTGTCGAACATCAGTTCGGCGCGATGCCGGGCGAAAGCGCCATCATAGCCGCCGATCCTGCGCTGGAAAAAGCATTACACGAGGGGCAGGATGCGCTGTTGGTTGATGAGGGCGGGAAATCCATCCGTTACCTGTATCCGGTGCAGGCCAATGCGGAATGTCTGGTGTGCCATACCCAGTCGCACATAGGAGCGGTGCATGGTGTAATTGACATTACTTATCCCATAGACGACCTCAAGGTATCTTTTGGCTATGTGATCAATACCATCGTCGGCTATACCTTGCTGGTTATATCGCTTGTATTTGTGGTTCTGTTTTTCAAATTGCGCTATCTGGTAGCCTTGCCGATTGCCGACCTGGTTGAACTGATGAAGAAAATCACCCACGAAATGGATTTCAGCCATCGTGTGAACAGTCACCACTGGATTACGGAACTGCATGACCTATCGAACTATTTCAACCGGCTGTTGAACACGGTGCAGGAATATAACAACCAGCTACAGGAGTTGTCGGTGCGTGACCCGCTCACCAACCTGTACAACCGGCGCAAGTTCGAAGAATTTTTAAGATATGAAATTATCCAAGCGACACGCCATATGCGGGTTTTTTCGGTGATTATGATCGATCTGGACAACTTTAAATATATTAATGATACCTTCGGCCATCCGATAGGCGACATGGTTCTCAAAGATCTTAGCGCAGTGCTTTCTGCCGGGTTGCGCAAAGGGGATGTGATGGCGCGGATGGGTGGCGATGAGTTTGCCATTTTCTTGCCGGAAACCGAAGCCGCCAGCGGCTTTCAGGTTGCCAACAAATTGCATCAGACACTCGACTCTATGGAGTTTGAATTGCCAGTTGGCAAGATACGCAGTACAGCCAGCTTTAGCCTGGTAAGTTTTCCTGAGGACGGAAAAACAGCAGACGAAATTTACTCGGCTATGGATGTGGTTCTGTACAAGGCCAAAATGCACGGAAAAAATCAGGTAATGACTGCGGAATCCAACGAAGATCGCAGCATGATGACGATTTTCAAGAAAGGCGACTTCTTGCGAAATGCCATGCGTGAAGACCGCATTGAGGCATTTTTGCAACCTATCATCGAGGTGCAAACCAATAATGTGATGGCTTATGAAGTGCTGGTGCGCATTCGCGATGGTAAGACTATTGTTCCTGCCGGTGAATTCATCGATGTTGCCGAAGAGTTGGGCATGGCGAAGGAGTTGGATCGTGAAGTGTTCCGCAAAGGCTTGGCGCACTATGCGAAAATTTCCAAAACGCATCCGCATGCAAAATTATTTTTCAATCTATTCCCACGCAGTTTTAATGATCTTGCCTGGGTGCGCGGTATCCCGGATTTGGTGCATAGTGTCGGCGTGCCTTGCGAAAGTATCGTACTTGAAATTACCGAACGCGAGGCATTGCCGAATCTGATCCAAGTACGCACGGTGCTAGAGGAGTTGCGCACGAGCAAGATTACTATTGCGCTGGACGATTTCGGCAGCGGCTTTTCCTCATTCCTGTACTTGAAATACCTCTCGATTGACTATGTGAAAATTGAGGGCAGCTTCGTGCGGCAAATAGTCGAAGATGATCGCGACCGTATCATTGTTGAGCAGATCAACAGCATGGCGCATAAATTCGGCCTGAAAACCATCGCCGAATTCGTCGAAGATGAAGCGACGGCGAAGATGCTGGTCGAAATCGGCGTCGACTTTGCCCAAGGCTATTATTACGGACGTCCTGCTGCGCCTGTTTGAGCAGCCTTTAACATAAAAACGACATTTCATCTGCTGATTAACCACGGCAAATAAATCATGAGCACAATCAATCAGGATAAGACAGACAAATTGGGTGAGAGAACTACGCCACTGATGGAGGATATTGGCAATTACAAAATTTTAAGGTTGTTGGGGCGTGGGGCGACGAGCAATGTTTTTCTTGGGATAGACAAAATATCTTCAAAGCTTGTCGCCATAAAAAAAATACGCCCGGAATGCGGTATTGGAGTCCAGCACAAGATGTTCACAATTGAAGCCTCGTTATGCGGGAAGTTGAAGCATCCCAATATCGTTTCACTCATAGAAGCCAACAGCGGTGACGTAGATAATTCCTACATCATCATGGAATATGTGGAAGGTGACTCGCTGGAAAAATTCTCGACCCCCGACACGCTACTACCTGTCGATACAGTGTTAGATATAGTCAGGCAGTCTGCCGAGGCTTTGAATTATGCCTACCAGATGGGTGTGATCCATCGCGACGTTAAACCGGCCAACATCATTCTGAGAGTGGATGGTCTGGTTAAGCTGACTGATTTCGGCTGTGCATTGTTGTTTGATTCTGATACCACGCAAATAAACAGGGCGGGCAGTTTGAGCTTCATGTCGCCTGAACAGATCAAGGGTATAGCATTGAATCACCAGTCCGATATCTATTCAATGGGAGCGGTACTCTATCGCCTACTGACAGGACACAGCACTTTCAATGCATCGGATAACTACGCGGCTATTAACCAAATTATCAATCACCCGTTTATCCCGATTGAAACTCATCGTGCGGGACTGCCCAAGGAATTGGGCCGCATCGTGGAACGTGCCCTACAGAAAAACCTTGAAGACCGCTACCCGGACTGGAAGGAATTCCTTAGCGATTTGTATGCGGCATCTGGAATCATTCGGGCTGAAAGCCCGGTTGAGGAGCAGGCCAAATTCGAGTTGATGAGTCGCTGTGCTTTTTTCAAGGATTTCCTTACGGTGGAAATATGGGAAGTGCTGCGCGCCTCAATGTGGCGCACATTCTTTCACAATGAACAAATCATCAAGGAAGGCGAACACGGTTTTTCTTTTTATATCCTGCTGGAAGGCAGCGTTGTTATAACCAAGAAACAGCGCATGCTTAACGTAATTGAGGCCGGTGACTGCGTGGGGGAAAATGCCTGCTTATACAAAGGCAGCCCGATCAGGGGAGCGACCGTAACGGCACAAGGAGAAGTCATTGCTTTGGAAGTTTCCAAGGCGCAATTGGAAGGCTTCTCGAAAGACATTTGTATCCGCATGGATCGCGCATTCCTCCGCTCATTGAATGGAAAATTATCCGTAGCCAATACACGCGTATTGCAACTGATGGGCATCTAAAGCGGATACGCATAAGGGCTGTACTGGCCTTGGTTGTCGTTTTTGGACAGCCAAGTCAGATGGCTATACAGAGTTACCCATCGCTTTGATTTCCACGTTACTCTTTGTTAAGTATCGTTTTGCTCAACCCAACCTACTCAACCCAATTCCGCTAACCCTCCCCATGCGGTAGAATGCCGCCCCATGACTAATCCCCAACTTTCCGTCGTCATCCCCGTTTATAACGAAGAGCAGGGCTTGCAGGCGTTGTTCGACCGAGTGTATCCGGCGCTGGATAAGCTCGGCATTTCTTATGAGATTCTGTTCGTCAACGATGGCAGCCGCGACCGTTCTGCCGCGATTTTGCGTGAGCAGTTTCAGGCGCGCCCGGATGTGACGCGGGTGATCTTGTTCAACGGCAACTTCGGCCAGCACATGGCAATCATGGCGGCTTTCGAGCAGAGCCGGGGGCAATGCGTCGTTACGCTCGACGCCGATTTGCAAAATCCACCAGAGGACATTGGCCTTTTGCTCGCCAAGATGGATGAGGGACACGATTATGTCGGCTCGATCCGCCGTCAGCGCAACGACAGCCTGTGGCGGCATATTGCTTCGAAAGCGATGAACGGGCTGCGCGAGCGTATCACGCGCATCAAGATGACTGACCAAGGCTGTATGTTTCGCGCTTATGACCGTCGCATCATAGACGCGATCAATTCCTGCCGCGAGGTGAGTACGTTTATTCCTGCACTGGCATTCAGCTTTGCACGCAATCCCGCCGAAGTGGTGGTGGGGCATGATGAGCGCATGGCGGGGGAATCTAAATATTCGCTGTATAGCCTGATCCGCCTCAACTTCGATCTGATGACAGGGTTTTCGCTGGTGCCGTTACAGATATTTTCAATGCTAGGCATTGCGATTTCTGTGCTGTCTGGTTTCTTCGTTGTATTTCTGGTGCTACGCCGACTGATCATAGGGCCGGAAGCGGAAGGACTGTTCACGCTGTTCGCCATCGCGTTCTTACTGATCGGCATCACGCTGTTCGGCATCGGTTTGCTGGGCGAATACATTGGGCGCATTTATCAGCAGGTTCGGCACCGGCCACGTTATCTGGTAGAGGCGATTCTGGAAAAACGCGATGAGTAGTGCTGTCGTATTTGCGTATCACAATGTCGGCGTGCGCTGTCTGAGCGTGCTGCTGGCGCATGGCGTGGATGTCGCGCTGGTAGTGACGCACCGCGACAATCCGAAAGAAAATATCTGGTTTTCCAGCGTAGCCGAATTGGCGGCGTTGCACAGCATTCCGATCATCACGCCCGACAACCCGAATACGCCGGAAGTGGTCGAGCAAATTCGTGCCTTGCAGCCGGATTTTTTCTTCTCCTTTTACTACCGCGAAATGCTCAAACGCGAGTTGCTGGAAATCCCCAAACGCGGCGCACTCAATATGCACGGCTCATTGTTGCCGAAATACCGTGGCCGGGTACCGGTGAATTGGGCGATAATCAAGGGCGAGATATCAACCGGCAGCACGCTGCATTACATGACCGAGAAGCCGGACAACGGCGACATCGTGGCGCAACAGACGGTGCCGATCTTGCCCAATGACACGGCGCTGGAGGTTTTTCAGAAAGTCACCGTGGCGGCGGAAATGGCGCTGAATGTGTGTTTGCCGGATTTGCTGGCGGGCAGGGCGCAGGCGGTGAAACAGGATTTATCGAAAGGTGCCTACTTCGGCGGGCGCAAGGCGGAAGACGGCATCATTGATTGGTCGCAGTCCGCGCAGGATATACATAATCTGGTGCGCGCGGTGGCACCACCTTATCCGGGGGCGACTACGCAGTTGCTGGGCAAATCGATGCGAATTTTGCAGACGCTGGTGACAAAATGTACGGTGTCTGGCGAGAAACCTGCCTTCTATGTGAAGGAAGGCAAAGCCTATGCGATTTGCGGCAGCGGCGTACTGCGCGTGGTGCGCTTCGAGCTGGATGGCGTAGCGATGGGCGCCGAAGAATTTGCCGCGCAGTATGGCTTGGAAAAATTCGAATTTAATTGTTAAGGAAAAAGAAATGAAGAAAGTTTTGATCCTCGGGGTGAACGGTTTCATCGGTCACCATTTGTCCAACCGCATCCTCGCCACCACCGATTGGGAAGTGTATGGCATGGACATGAACAACGAGCGCATCACGGATCTGCTCGACCAGCCGCGCTTTCATTTCTTTGAAGGCGACATCATGATCAACAAGGAGTGGATGGAATATCACATTCGCAAGTGCGACGTGATTCTGCCGCTGGTGGCGATTGCCACGCCTTCTACTTACGTCAAAGAGCCTTTGCGTGTGTTCGAGTTGGATTTCGAGGCGAATTTGCCCATCGTGCGCGCGGCGATGAAGTACAAGAAGCATCTGGTGTTTCCTTCCACCTCGGAAGTGTATGGTATGTGCCACGATGAGGAATTCGATCCGGAAAATTCCGAGTTGATCTGCGGCCCTATCAACAAGCCGCGCTGGATTTATTCCTGCTCCAAACAACTGATGGATCGCGTGATCTGGGGCTACGGCATGGAAGGGTTAAACTTCACGCTGTTTCGTCCGTTCAACTGGATCGGCGCCGGGTTGGATTCCATCCATACACCGAAGGAAGGCAGCTCGCGCGTGGTGACGCAATTCCTTGGGCATATCCTGCGTGGCGAGAACATCAGCCTGGTAGACGGTGGCAACCAGAAGCGCGCCTTTACCTATATAGATGACGGCATAGACGCGCTGATGAAAATCATCGCAAACAAGGACGGTATCGCCTCCGGCAAGATATATAACATCGGCAACCCGGCCAACAACTATGCGATTTGCGACCTCGCCAACATGATGCTCAAGCTGGCGAAGGAATATCCCGAATACCGCGATTCCGCGCAAACGGTGAAGATCGTTGAGACCACTTCAGCCGCTTATTACGGCAAGGGTTATCAGGACGTGCAGAACCGCGTGCCGAAGATTACCAACACTTGCGAAGAGCTGAACTGGAAGCCGACCATTAATATGGCGGACACGTTACGCAAGATTTTTGACGCTTATCGCGGGCAGATTGGCGAAGCTCGCGGGCTGGTGGATTAAATGTCACCATTCCCCCTTTGCAAAAGGGGGCTAGGGGGATTTTGAACGCGGCGGATATTACCTGCAACTGCAAATCCCCCTCAGCCCCCCTTTTTCCAATGGGGAAGGTTGTTGGCTGTCACAAAGTCGCGTAATTCAACAGCAAGCTATGACCAAACAACTCGCTCTCAAGATAGATGTCGATACCTACCGTGGCACCCGCGAAGGTGTGCCGCGTCTGGTTGAAACGCTGCAACGCCACAACGCGCAGGCCACTTTCTTCTTCTCCCTTGGCCCCGATAACACCGGGCGTGCCATCAAGCGCGTGTTCCGCCCCGGCTTCATCGGCAAGGTATCACGCACTTCCGTGGTGGAGCACTACGGCATCAAGACGCTGCTGTATGGCACTTTGCTGCCGGGGCCGGACATCGGGCGCAAATGCGCGGACATCATGCGCTCGGTGCGCGATGCGGGTTTCGAGGTGGGTATCCATTGCTACGACCACATCCGCTGGCAGGATCATGTCGCAGGCCAGGATGCCGAATGGACGCAGCGCGAAATGCAGCGTGCAGTGGACAGGTTTACCGAAATTTTTGGCGAGGGCCCCAAGGCGCATGCCGCTGCAGGCTGGCAGATGAACCGCCATGCCTTGCGCCTGACTCAGCGCTTGGGATTCGATTACAGTTCCGATACGCGCGGCACGCACCCCTTTATTCCAACGGTGAACGCCGAGATCATTGCCTGTCCGCAACTGCCTACCACCCTGCCCACGCTGGATGAAATCATGAATCGCGATGGCATCACGCTGGAAAATGTGGCACAGCATATGCTGCAATTAACAGCCCATCCGCCAGCCAGCGGTCATGTATTTACCCTGCACGCCGAACTTGAAGGAAGCAAATGGATGCCGGTATTCGAGCAGTTGCTCAGCGGTTGGAAAGATCAGGGTTATGAACTGGTGTCGATGCGGCAATACTTAGATGGCCTTGAAGGTATACTGCCCCGGTGCGAAATGGTGATGCGCGAAGTGGACGGACGTATTGGCACGCTTGCCGTGCAAGGGTAGCATTAGAAGCAGTTGTTAGACATGAGGCGTGAATTGGTAGTTGAAACTATCCCAACTTACGTCTAATAGCTTATAGCTGTGAGCGCATTGGCTGCCGTTAAAGATTTCTGCTGGCTTGCCGAAAATTCATGAAGTAGTGATAGCAGAGGGTGCAATGCAACCACAGGAAACTAAAAGTCTGGAAGACTGGGTGGCTTTTTTAAGCCAGGCAGAAATCCCGGTATTGAAGCAGACCGCCCGCGATCTGAACGCATTGCACGAAGATGCGGAAAATATCAGTGCGCGTAGCGTTGCCAAAGCCATCGCGCGCGATCCGATGATGACCGTCAAGCTGTTGCACCACCTGCAAAACAACAAACACGGCAAGCAAGAGCATGAAGTGGTGGAAGTTGAACAGGCGCTGCTGATGATGGGAGTAGAAGGATTCTTCAGAAAAGTGCCGCCCGAGCCCCTAATGGACGAAATGCTGCGCGGGCATATGGCGGCGCTGGTTTGCCTGTTGCGCGTGGTGCGTCGTTCGCAGCGCGCATCCGCCTATGCCTTTGATTGGGCGGTGCGTCTGCGCGACATGCATTACGAGGAGGTGCGCATTGCCGCCTTGCTGCACGATCTTGCAGAAATGCTCATGTGGTGTTTCGCGCCAACCGAGATGCTGCAAATCTATGCCATGCAGCAACAAGACAAAAACCTGCGCAGCCGCGATGTACAGGAACAGGTACTGGGTTTTCCGCTGGCTGATTTACAGTTGGCGCTGGCGCGCGAATGGGCACTGCCCAGGCTGCTGCTCACCCTGATGGATGACGAATGCGCGGAGCAGGAGCGAGTTCGCAACGTCATTCTGGCAGTCAATCTCGCGCGCCATTCCGCCAATGGCTGGGACGATGCCGCCCTGCCCGATGACTACAAGGATATAGGCGAACTTCTAGGCATGGAACCGGAAGACGTGATGGTCGTAATAGGAGCAGAAGAAGGGATCGTTTGCGACGTAGATAAGCCGCATCCCTGATTTGATAGTGGGTTCGTTATGCACTTTGGGGGGCATTCTACCTATATCTTGTGGCAAATTGCCTATGCATTTCGGCATATTGACTTCATGAGACGATCCGGTATGCTTTCCACAATGCTTCCCCGTGTCATCGGGGATGATGCGGGGTGTGAATGAGCGACAAACAATCAAATAGCGCTGGCAAAAACCAGACAACAGGCGCAACTGTATGCCGTGCGCGGAGACTTGGTGCATCAAATCTGGTGGAGTGCCAAACCGAGATACCTTCCTGCCACTGGCATATCCCTTTCGGGGAAGGACGGCTTTGCGGGCACATATCCAACCAGATTATCGCCATGGGCGTATTGCCTAATGGCTGGACGGATGCTTCCGAAAACTCCTGACTCTCCCGCCCGATGCCCTGGTGTCCGATGCCTTCCAGCCGGAGCACCAAACTAACACCCTCTGCGGTTTCGCCAGTCAATAAAATCTACTTATGAATGTTCGGGCTTCGGCAATCGCAGCCAGCTTGCATACAGCGCCGGGATAAACAAGATGGTAAGCAGCGTGGCAACCAGCAGGCCGCCCATGATGGCATACGCCATCGGACCCCACAGCACGCTTCGCGTAAGCGGGATCATCGCCAGGATGGCTGCCGCCGAGGTGAGCATGATGGGGCGGAAGCGCCGTACCGTTGATTCGCGTATTGCATCCCAATCAGACAACCCCGCTTCCCGATCCTGGCGAATCTGGTCTATCAGAATGACGGTGTTGCGCATGATCATGCCGCCCAGCGCAATGGTGCCGAGCATGGCAACGAAGCCGAACGGCTTGTGAAACATCAGCAGCGCCATAGCCACACCAATGATGCCCAGCGGCGCGGTCAGCAGCACCATGAAAGTGCGCGACAGCGATTTCATCTGGATCATCAGAAAACCGAGTATGGCCGCCATCATCAGCGGCATTCCTGCGTTGATGGAATCCTGCGCGCCGGAGTTTTCGCCCAGTTCGCCGCCGGGTTCGATCTGGTAGCCATCCGGCAGTTTGGCGCGTAGCGCATCCAGTTTGTCATTCATCGCCATGGCAACATCGGTGGCCTGCAAGCCTTCAACAACATCGGCGCGCACGCCCAGAGAGATATCCCTGTCCTTGCGCCAGAGGATGGGGTCTTCCAGCGCGTAGGAAATTTGTGCGACCTGGCGCAAGGGAACGCTGCCGCCTTGTGCGGAGGGAACTTCCAGCGTACCGACTTGCGCCAGTTGTTTTCGTTCTGCAACAGGGGAGCGCAGCACAATGTCTATCAACTGATCGTTTTCGCGGAACTGGCCGATAGTCAGGCCGTCCGTTGTAGTGCGCACAGTGCGGGCAATGTCTGCCGAAGTGACACTTGCCGCG
The DNA here is from genome assembly GCA_964480365.1 of uncultured Gallionellaceae bacterium. Classification (GTDB taxonomy): domain Bacteria; phylum Pseudomonadota; class Gammaproteobacteria; order Burkholderiales; family Gallionellaceae; genus CAIQPV01. Next base: position 15,683 of record CAYZPM010000029.1, on the reverse strand, counting down.
CGCGCACGATCCTGATCCACATCTACGCGCAACATTGGTGTTTGCACGCCCCAGTCAGGGTGGATATCGCGCAGGCGCTCGTCGCTGCGCATGATCTCCGCGACCTCATCGCCCAAACGCTTGACGGTCGCCAGATCGCTGCCCAGCACGCGAAACTCCACCGGGTAAGTAATAGGCGGGCCGAGCGGCACAAGATTGGCGCGGGCGCGCACGCCGGGAAAATCCGTGGCGAAAATTTGGCGCATTTTTTTCAGCATCCGGTCGCGTGCTTCTATGTCGTTGGATAGCACCACGACTTGTGCGAAATTTGGTCGGAACAATTGTTGGTTGAGCGACAGGAAAAAGCGTGGCGAGCCGTAGCCGACATAGGTAACATAACTGACGATGTCAGTCTCTTTCGAGAGTATTTCCTCGACCCGTGCCACTTCTCGCTCGGTGGCGCGAATACTGGAGCCTTCCGGCAACCAGACATCGAGCATCAGTTCGACGCGATTGGAGGAAGGGAAAAATTGCTTCTCGGTAAAGCTCATGCCGACGCCACCCAGAATGAAGGCAAGCAAGGTGCCGATGAGCACGGTCTTGCGGTGATGCAGACACCATTCGATGAGTCGGCGCAGCTTGCGATAGAACGGTGTGTCGAAAATCTCGTGTCCTTGTCCTTCATGGCTTTTTAGCAGATGGAAACCTGCAAGCGGCGTGACAAAAATCGCTGCAACCCATGACACAAGCAGCGCGATGGTGACCACGGCAAACATGGCGAAAGTATATTCGCCGGTGGATGACTGTGCGGTGCCGATGGGCAGGAAACCGGAAGCGGTGACCAACGTGCCGGTGAGCATGGGAAAAACCGTCGCGGTGTAGGCGAATGTGGCAGCGCGCATCCGGTCATAGCCCTCCTCCAGCTTGCGCACCATCATTTCCACCACAATCATCGCGTCGTCCACCAACAGACCGAGCGCGATAATCAGCGCGCCGGTGGAGATACGGTGCAGGTCAATGTTGAAAAGCCGCATGATGAAAAAAGTCGCGGCGATGACCATAGGAATGGTGACTGCCACCACCATACCGGCACGGAAGCCGAGGCTGGCGAAGCTAACCAGCAACACGATGGCGACCGCTTCCAAAAACGAACTCATGAATTCGCCGACGGCATCTTTCACCACGGCGGGTTGATTGGAAACGCGGGCGAACGAAACGCCGATAGGAAGTTGGCCGTGCAGCGCATTCATTTCACGGTTGAGGTCATCACCCAGCCGCAGTACGTCGCCGCGCGGCTTCATCGAAATCGCCAGGCCGATGGCAGGCTTGCCCGCATAACGCATGGTAGTTTCCGGCGGATCGAGATAGCCGCGCGTCACCTCGGCGATATCGCCCAGCCGTAGCGTGCGCCCGTTCACACGTAGCGGCAGGTTGTTCAGTTCGCCCACCGATTCGAAATTTCCGCGCACCCGCAGCGGCACCGAAAAATCGGCTGCATGCAGTCGCCCCGCTTCCTGCACGATGTTCTGTGACTGGATCGCCTGCGCGATTGCCAAAGGCGGAATGCCGAGGGTGGCCAAGCGCTGGGTGGAAATGGCAACGGTGATTTGTTCCGGCTGTACTCCGACCAGACTGACCTTCGCCACATCAGGTAGCTTTATCAATTGTTGCTGAGCTATTTCCGCATAACGGCGCAACTCATCAAGGCTGAAACCGTCGCCGGTAAAGGCATAGATGGAACCGAACACATCTCCGAACTCATCATTGAACGTTGGTGCATTCGCGCCTGTGGGCAGGGTGTACTGAATGTCGCCGATTTTCTTACGCACCTGATACCACAGTTGCAGCACTTGTTCGCGCGGCGCCGTGTCCAGCAGTTCCAGTATGATGATGGATTCACCACTGCGCGAATAGCTGAAGGTTCGCCGGTAATAAGGCACTTCCTGCAATTTTTTGACGATGCGCGCGGTGATCTGTTCATCCACCTGTTGCGTGGTCGCGCCTGGCCACAGTGTGCGGATGACCATGCCACGGAAAGTGAAGTCAGGGTCTTCGCGTTGGCCGAGTTTGGAATAGGAAAGTATCCCGGCAATCCCGATCATGATAATTAAAAACCAGCTCAACTCGCGTTGCCGCAGGGCGAGCGCAGTCAGATTGAAGCGGTCGCTCATGGCAGCAATTTAACCTTTTCGCCTTCGCGCAGAAGACTGGCACCGGCTGTTACGACCACGTCGCCGCTATTTAAACCGGAAGCAATACGCACGGCATTGCCTTCCACTCCGGCTACGGAAATAGCTGCCGCATGTACGCTGCCCGCGCCGTCTACTTTCCATACCGATGGATGACTGTCGCGGCTGACTACAGCGGCCAGTGGCAGGCGGATTACCTGATTGTCTGAAGGTTGCATGTCTACCGTGGCGCTCATGCCCAGTTGCATGGCTGCATCCATGTTCTTGACTGCAATGCGCGCGGCATAGGTGCGCGTGGCGGAATCGGCGGAGGCGGCTAGTTCGCGCAATACGCCTTGGTAAGATCTCCCCGGCAATGCGTTCAGACTGACCGTAAAATTGCCTGCCGAGCGGAAGTGCTGCAACTCCGCTTCCGGCAGATGAATCTCGATTTCCTTTTCAGCAGATTGGGCCAAGCGCAGGATGGGTTGCCCGATATTGACCACCTGCCCCACATTGCAATCGTATGCGCTGACGACCCCATCGTTTTCGGCTGGCAGGGAAGTATAGGCTAGCTGTCTGGTTTGTTCAGTATGCGCCGACTGCATGGCGTCTACGCGCGCATGTGCCGCATCGGCAGCGGCCTGCTTTTGGTCAAGCACAGCGGCAGACACAAAGCCTTTCTCGCGCAAGTTGCGGTAGCGCACCAACTCCGCTTCGGCAAGGGTGAGCGTGCTACGGGCATCAGCAACACCCGCCGCACCGGATTGGGTGGCAAGCTGGTAATCAGCCGGTTCCAGCTTCGCCAGTATCTGTCCACGGCGCACTGTATCGCCCAAATTGACCTTGCACTCGGTAACTTTGCCTCCGACGCGAAAAGACAGCGGCGTCTCGTGCCGCGCGCGCACTTCACCCGGCAAGCGCAGATACGCTTCGCCCGGTTCCATGCCGACATGCACGGTTTTGACAGGGCGTATCGGTTCCGGCTCGGCAGGCGGTTTATTGCATGCAACCAGCAGGAACAAAGGCAGGAGAAGACACATTTTATGCATGATGGGAAAACTCCTTATTCATGGTACCTTGCCACAGTGCACGCAAGGCGGCATCCAGTTCGGACAGGTAATCAGGCAGTAACATGGCGGAAACGCCCGTGCTGGTGCACATCGGCTGGTCGCTGCCGACCAGTTGCCACAGCCCGAGTATCAAAGCATAAGAACGCATCAACAGGCGCACGCCGCTGGTCGCATCGGGCAAGGAGAAATGGCGGCACAGCAAGCCGCCAGCCGCCATCAACTGCTCGGCAATGTGTTGATCGTAAGCTTCTGCTACCTCCGGGGTGACACCCTTGTGGCGCAAGCCCGCAACCAGAGTGGCGAGCGGCAGGAAGGCAGGAACGCTGACGATGTGGTCGCATGTCAGCCGCATCACGTCGTCGAAGTTCATCCGCTTGCACTGTGAAGCGCGTTCGATCAGTGCGCTAAAAAAGACCTGCACATGGCGCGCGTGCGCAGCAAGCAGCAAATCTTCCTTGCTCTTGAAATACAGATACACTGTCCCCTTGGCTAATTCTGCCTTGCTTGCCACCTCGGACACACTGGGGATGCGCTCAGGATTTTGCAGCCAAAGCGAAACGGCGGCATCCAGCAATTGCAGGGTACGTAACTCACGCGCTTCGGCAGTGGCAGAAGGTCTGGCCATTTATGACTCCCGGTCACTTAATGGGCGCAATGATAAATGACCGACGGTCATGATTGCAAGTCGCTACTGTTAAAGAAAAATTCAATAGCTATGCACGGCTGTATATCAAAGCATTAGCAAGAATAATTGAAATGCAGAATCGAAAGTCCGCAATGTGTATTGGACGGTAAAAATTCGAGTTATTGTTGGCTGCTGATTTGGTGTTGGCGACGGAACAAAACCGCTAATAGATGCTGGCACATGTGATTGGAGTGAAACCCTAAGGGTGAATCCGCTGCCGCCAGTTATTCTGAATATCCGCTTTGTTGCTTTGCAGCCATTTGCAAATCTTAATGACGGGCGCCCATGACGGGATTGAGCTTTTTACTTGGTTATCTCGCTACCTGATTAGTCCGAATGGACTATTGCAAGTCGCAAAAGATTGATCTAGCCTGACGTTTCGTTGCAGATAAAAATTTGTGTTTGGCAATTCGTCCTCAAAAAATTTTAGAAGAATTGCTTAATAATATGAAATTAATATAAAAAATAGGTTCGAATATAGTTTGAAACTGGAGGAAGGTTTAGATGTAATTTCAACCCCGTTCACTAGGAGAATTATCATGGCGATTTTATTTACCCGCATTACACCTATAGCTGCAGCAGTTTTATTATCGATTTCCGCCACGGCAGCGCAGTCGGCTGTCATCGACTTTAGCACCGCAGTTGGCGTAACTCCAACCGGCCCAGTCTTTGTAGGCGCCGGCAACGCCCAGACCCTAACCATTACGGATGGTGGGTATAACGTGGTCTTCGGGGGCGGTACACCGCTTGGCCCGAATATCAGCTTCCTGCCAGCGACCGCAAGTGTCGCTTACGGGACAGCCGATTTCGCGAATACGGGAGGCCAGTCCGGCTATACCAACCCGCTCACGATTAAGTTCTATAATGCGGTCACTAACGCCCCTGAGAATGTCACCAATTTCTTCCTGGATCTTTACAATGGGAACACCGTCTCGGTTAATTACACCCTGAAGGACAATCTCGGCAATGGAGCGGTATTCAACGTGGGCAACAATGGTTCTTCAGGTCAGCAGACATTCGGATTCGCTTCAGCGGGTAATTCGTTTACGGTCACCGGTGGCCCCGCCGTTGGTAGCTGCTGCGCTTGGGATTACTTTATTAACGATATCGGGTTCAATCAGGCGCTGCCTAATGGAAGCACCAATGGCGGCACTCCCCTTTCCCCAACCCCCGAGCCCTCAACCTACGCCATGTTGCTAGCTGGTTTAGGTCTGATAGGCTTCAAGTATCGCCGCAAGAGCGATAACATGCCTTTTGCAGCGTAAGCAGCACGTCACCACGAGGCCACAGAGGGGTTATTCCCTTTGTGGCTTTTTCTTTTGTATCGCAAGCAGATTCTTCCGGATTGTCCGCAGTAGAAAGCAGCACACTCGATAATATTGCCCGCCCATTCCTCCTTCCCAATTATCCTCATACTGTGAAAGTCGATGTCTGGGGAACCAACAATTCCAACTCACCGAATCTGTCATCTGTGAGCGGTTCTAGATCGTCGTTCACATTTGGACTCGAACCAGAAAAAAGTCTGCAAATTGCATTCGTGTTGATTTGCTATGATTAGGAATATCTCAGTCAGGTCAATTTGTGATTATTCGCGGGTGTCCTGTTTGGACATTATCGCTTTCAAACATGGGGGTTAATAAGTGAAACTAAAGCGCAGACTATCGATTGCAATCATTATTGCGGGTTGTCTGTCGATGCTCGGGTGCAACTATTTCGTTGATTCAAACTTCGAACTTGCACACGATTCAAGGCTTCCAAAATGGTTTGTGCTGCCTTCAGGTTTATCGCGGTCTGAAGTCACGGTTACGATGAGCTATTACATCAGCCCGTCTGGTCGAACCTCAGTATTTACTCTTCTTGATCTAAAAGGACATAAGATTTCCGAATTGAAAGGAACAGTGAAGGGCGTTGAACCTACAAGGTTGAAGGATCAACAATCCAATCTTGTGCCAGACTATCCTTTATACGAAATTGTTAGTGTGAATGGTATTACCGAAATAATTGAACATCGTCAGTCGGAACCGATTTTCTATATTACTGACGATTCTTCAGTAATAGCAGAAGTTGAACGCTTGGCAAATGATAGGTAGTAACGATTTGCTTTAGTGCATGTCCAGTTTTGGTAATGTGCTAGCTGCAAGCCGGGGATTAGCTTTTAGCAGGCCAACTTCATCGCTGAGTATATTCGCTGCTTCGTTAAGCAATACATCCTTGGTGTTTTTATTCGCTTTTTCGATTGCCAGATCAGCGTCGAGCTTACGTTCGTTGGACTGCAGTCCATCATCTTGAAATGCATGGCTCCTGGCTTCAGCAGATTCTTTGTCTGTTGCATTGGCACCTTTGTCTGCTTCCCTGTCCCTCTCACGTAACTTTACCTTGGCTTCTTGCGCTTCGCGCTCTTTGCGCCGGTCCGCCTCATTGAGCGAAATCAGGTTTTTCTTGCGCTCAGCGTTAAACTCTGCAATATCTTCCTGTAAATACTGAAAGTCTTTGTCTTTGCTTATGCGCACATTGTGGCTCGCCACCAACATTGGAACGATGCCGGTCAGATCACCGGTTGGAGTGTAGTCAGCCGCCTTTATTTGTGTCCATGGCAAGGCATTGTCGAAGCTGGATTCACCAAAATCTTCCGTATCGGTCATGGTCGGAAGACTGATATCCGGGGTTACACCACGCAACTGGGTGGTGCCGCCATTAATGCGGAAAAATTGGGCGACTGTCATCTTGAGTTCGCCGAATTCTGGTTTTTGATTTTTCGCGAGTTGATCCATATTTACAACAGTCTGAACAGTGCCTTTCCCAAAACTGCGTTCTCCGATAACCACTCCACGACCATAATCCTGTATGGCAGCAGCAAAAATTTCTGAGGCTGAAGCCGAGGCACGATTAATAAGCACCCCGAGCGGTCCACTCCAGGCAACACCGGCATCAGTATCGCTCTCAACGGTAACCTTACCTTGGGAGTCACGTTGTTGCACTATGGGACCTTTGTCTACAAACAGTCCTGTCAGCTCAATGGCTTCATATAATGAACCTCCACCATTATTACGCAGATCTATCAGTACGCTATCCACTTTGTCATTATTTAGCTCGCCTAATAAGCGTGATACATCCCGAGTCGCGCTTTTGAAATCTTTGTCGCCTTTTTGGCGGGCAGCAAAATCCTGATAAAATTCTGGCAAGGAGATCACACCGATATGGCGCGTTATACTTCCCTCTTTCACCTCAATAATTGATTTTTTAGCGGCCCGTTTATCCAGGGTAATCTTTTTCCGAACAAGTGAAATGAGCTGATGTTTGCCGTCGGGGCCTGCTTCTGCAGGTAGCACATCAAGAAGCACCACAGAGTTCTCCGCTCCACGTATCAAGGCCACCGTATCGTCAATGCGCCAGCCCATCACTTCAGTAGGAGTACTGTTTTCGTCTTGCCCGACTCCCACAATGCGATCCCCGACTTTCAACTTGCCTGACAGGGCGGCTGGGCCACCTGCCACCAGTTCCCTTATTGTGGTGTATTCATCCTTATCCTGAAGCACAGCCCCAATGCCTACAAGCGATAATCTCATCGAAATATCAAATTCGTCTGAAGCACGTACCCCCAAATAATTGGTATGCGGGTCAATGGCCATCGTATAGGCATTCATAAAATTCTGAAATACGTCGTCACTTTTGACTTTGGATATACTTTTCAAGGAATTATCATAACGTTTGCCCAGTGTATCAACGATGCTTTTATCATCCTTGCCAGCTAGTTTGAGACGTAGCCAGTCGTTCTTTACACGCTTGCGCCACAAGTCATTCATCTCGTCTTCAGATTTTGGCCATGACGCATTCTTCCGGTTGTATTGGTAGCTTTCCTTATTCTCGAAATCAAAGCCCTTTGTTAGCAAAGAACGGGCATAAGTAATATGTTCAGTGATTCGCTGCTGATAAAGATTGAAAATGGCAAAAGGAATATTCAAGTCTTCTTTGAGTATGGCATCATCAAGGCGGGTTCGCGCATTCGCGAATTGATCAACGTCAGACTGCAAGAAAAATACCTTTTCGCTATCCAGCGCTTTCAGATAGTTGTCGAATATTTTCGAAGATAATATATCGTCAAGCGGTAAGTGTTTGTAATGATACTGAGTCAGAATTTCAGCGGATAAATGCGCTGCTTGAGACTGTTGCACCAGCGGCATAAGCTGCGGAGCAGCCTGCGTAGAATTGAACGCAACTGAAGCAAATGCCAGCAATATCCACAGTAATCTATTTTTCATTTGTATTTCCATAATTATCCGAAATTATATATCTATCAGGGCTGCTGCTGGCTGCGTTGTAAATTCCGGGAGTTTTGCGTTGTTTTCTACAGACCAGCGTTAGGCATGAAATAGCAGGAACAGTTCAAGTTATCGTATTTTCGTTTTCAGGCTGCCAAGCATGCAACATCGCTGGCAGCAACGTGCCAGTATCCGCAATTCATGTATCTTAAATACACTCCACAGACAGGACGTCAAAATAGGCCAGTGCCCCAACTTCGGGTTGACCGCGCTCATGGCACGAGAACTGCGGCACCTTCGATCCTGCCAGCGCGGAGATCATCCAGAGCTAGATTTACCTGACAAAGTGGATAGCTCGTGGTCTCCGTAACGATGCCAATCTCCGGCGCCAAGCTCAGGAAATCAATTCCATCCTGCCGCGTCAAATTGGCAACCGACACGAGTTGTCGTTCTTCCCAGAGCAATCGATAGGGGAAGCTCGGGATGTTGCTCATATGGATACCCGCGCAAACAACGCGGCCACCCTTGCGGACCGCCTTTAGTGCAAGTGGCACAAGCTCGCCAACGGGTGCATAGATAATCGCAGCATCCAGCGGTTCGGGCGGCACCTCATCGGAGCCACCCGCCCATGTTACGCCGAGACGCCTTGCGAAGGCGTAAGCCGCAATATCTCCTGGCCGCGTGAATGCAAACACCGATCGCCCCTGCCAACGTGCAACCTGCGCCACAATATGAGCCGCTGCGCCAAAGCCGTAGAGTCCAAGATTTTTACCCGCACCTGCAATCATCAATGAACGCCAACCAATCAGGCCGGCACAAAGCAATGGGGCAAGTTCCACGTCGTTGCCGACTTCACCGAGCGAAAACGCAAAACGCGCATCAGCGATCACCGCTGTTGCAAAGCCACCGTCGCGGTTGTAACCGGTAAAGAGCGGATGATCGCAGAGATTTTCCTGGTGGTTTATGCAATAGGGGCAGACCCCGCATGTATATCCTAGCCACGGAATGCCAACGCGTCCGCCTACCCTGAACCCCTCGACATCAGCCCCGATCTCATCAATTCGACCGACGATCTCGTGTCCGGGGATGATCGGCAGCTTCGGATTGGGTAATTCGCCATCGACGACATGCAGATCCGTACGGCAGACTCCACAGGCACCCACCTTAACTCGAATTTGTCCCGGCCCAGGGTGACGGTCTGTAAGCTCGGTCCATTCAAGAGCAGCACCAAGTTTGTTTAATACCATTGCATGCATACCGTTCTCCGCTTCCTTATGAAGGCCAGGTCAAACATCATGCTTCAATTGTTAATACATTGATCCTTAGCAACAAAGTCGCCCGGCATAATTGGAATATTGAAAACGTGAAGCCCATCTTGTACGAATTGCCTTTGGCGAATTTACTCTGCAAACAATTCGGATAACTCTGCATCAGTGAACACTCGCGAACGAGAAAGGAACGCCTTACCTTCCGACCCCTCCAGCGAAAACGTACCACCGCGCCCATCGATCACATCGATGATTACTTGGGTGTGTTTCCAGTATTCGTACTGCGCCTTGCCTATGTAGAAAGGGCAGCCGCCAATATCGCCCAGATAAACGTCGCCAGCACCAACGGTGATCTCGCCCGGCAGATAACAATTAGCTGCGCTGTTGTCGCAACAGCCTCCTGACTGATGAAACATCAGCGAGCCGTGTTTCTGCTTCAGAAACTCGATTAGTTCCAGAGCTGCATCGGTGGCAACCACTTTTTCAACCATGATTTTCATCTCCAATAAAACGGGGAGGCTATTCCTTCACGGGCGGTGTAGCACGATATTGCCCTTGAAATGCGAGCATCCACCCTGGATATTCCTGGGACAGGGCGCTGACTTCATTGAGTGTATTTAACTCACCTTCAGATAGAATCAATTTAGTGGCGGCTAGATTATCTTTTAGTTGCTCCATACGTCGAGCACCTATAATAATGCTCGACACTTGTTGCTTGCTTAATATCCATGCCAACGCCACTTGAGCGACCGATACGCCGCGTGCCATTGCGATAGGCTCCATCGCATCCAGGCAATTGAATGCCTTGTCCTTATTCAATGGCGGGAAATCAAAATTTGCTCGGCGTGAGCCAGCGGGAGAAGCTTGGTCGCGTTTAAATTTACCGGATAAAAATCCACCGGCAAGGGGACTCCAAATCATTAGCCCCAGTTTTTGGTCGTGAACTAATGGGAAAATTTCGCGCTCCAACTCTCGTCCTGCGATTGAGTAATAAGCTTGCACACTCACAAACTGACTCCAATGGTGTTGCCTGGAAACTCCAATGGCTTTCATAATTTGCCAAGCCGCCATATTGCATAAACCAATGTGACGGATTTTTCCAGACTTAACGAGGTCGTCAAGCGCGGACAGTGATTCTTCGAATGGAGTCAGAGGGTCAAAGCCATGAAGTTGATAGAGGTCAATATGGTCTAACTGCAGGCGTTTGAGGCTTGCATCTACCTCATTGAAGATATGGAAACGCGATTGCCCCCGCCCGTTGGGAGACTCATTCATGATTCCGGTGGATTTTGTGGCGACCACGATTTCATCGCGTGGCAGCCCTATATTCTTGATTGCTTGACCAAGCAATGTTTCCGATTCACCGAATGAATAAACATTGGCTGTATCAAAAAAATTAACGCCTTGCTCGAAAGCTTCGCGTACAAAAAGATCGGCATCATTTTGCTGAAGCCCGCCCATAACTTCCCAGTGCCCTTTGCCGCCGAAAGTCATAGTTCCCAAGCATAGTTCGGAAACATAGAGGCCGGTATTCCCTAATAAACGATATCGCATAGCTAAATACTCCTTTTCATAAAATGATGTAATAGCTTTCAAGTCATACGATGAAGCCACGCAGGGCGTGACGTTTTATCAGTACAGTCCCTTTTCGCCGGGCGGTCTGGTTTTAAAACGTTTGTGCAGCCAGAAATATTGCTCGGGCATCTCAAGCACACGCTGTTCGATGAATTCGTTCATGCGGCGCGTGTCGGCGATATCATCCCCGGTTGGATAATTTTTCCAAGCCGGATAAAAGGTCAGCACGTAACCTGCCGAACCAGGCAACAAGCGCGTGATGCACGGCACGACAGTGGCTCCTGTCATCGCTACCAGACGAGGTACGGTGGTAATCGTTGCAGCTGGCACGCCGAAAAAAGGGATGAAGGCGCCATCCTTGACTGTTTGATCTTGGTCCGGCAGATAGAAAAATGGACGCCCCTCGCGCAATCCCTTGACGATGGGTCGCAGCCCTTGCTGGCGGGAAAAGATATGCTGATTGCCGAAGCGTACGCGTTTCTTAAATAGCATATCGCTCAAATAGCGATTCTTTTGCATTGAATAGACGCTGATAGCATCCACCTGTTGCGATATCCATGAGCCACCGATATCCATCCCGACAAAGTGTGGTGTCAAAAAAATGATCGGCTTGCCTTTTATTGCAACAAAATTCTCCATCCCCTCAACTCGGATCAGGCTGCAGATACGCGCCCTGCTCGACCACCACAAAATGGTGCGCTCAATAAGTCCGCGTCCGAACATCTTGAAGTGATCGCGTAACAAGCGTGCGCGCTGCGCATCGCTCATGTCGGGAAAACACAACCGCAGATTAATAGCCGCCACGCGGCGGCGTTCGGTGGCAATCAGATAAAGTAGAAAGCCGAAGGCATTGCCGGTCCACACTAGCACGCGGAACGGCAGAAAATGGATTAACCACAAAAGGAACACACCTAACCGCGTCAACATGCCCGCTTCACGTACGAACGTCAACATGCTGCGTGGTATTTTATAAACATTACTCCATTGATACTGGACAGGATTCTCAATCACCCGTGCCTTGACTGCACTTATGGATTCTATCCCATTAGTATATTTTGGCATTATTCGGCCACCATATTCCTGACAATCGATTAAATGACACCTCTAAAATCCACATGCCGACGGAGACAAAAGCACCGAACTCTCCGCACACGTTGCAATTATCATTCTCGATGAACTCAACTTGCCTGTCCAGCCCTTGGCCGTGCGCGCATTGCCTCGTGCAAATGACTTCCATAAGCCCTGAGCACAGGATTTTGACTATGTAAGCGATTCACTAAAACAATCTGTCTTTTAGGCTTGCACACCTTGGGCATCTCATCGAGATGCCCATGTTTTAGTCTTCTTAATTTATGAAATGGGGATTATCTTTGGCTCGCTACTGATCCTTTCGTCCCGTCCACGGTGACATCCGTACGACGATCAGGTTGCAGGCAGGCGATAGTTCCTGCTTTCGTCATGCCCCTGCAGTCGGTGGGCTTGGTAACAGGTTGCGTTTTGCCCTTCCCTTCCACCTTGATGAGATCAGACCTGATGCCCTTCTTTACCAAATAGTCCTTCACCTCATCTGCGCGGCGCAATGAAAGTCCCTGATTGTATTCAGCGCTGCCGATGCGATCAGTATGGCCGGTTACATAGATCATCTCATACGTTGCGCCGTCAAGTTCGCGCACCAGACTGTCCAGCATCACCTTGCCGTCTGGCCTCAAAGCAGACTTGTCAAAATCGAATAACGAAGCTTCCGAAAAATTTATTTTTAGAGGTTCCAGTTTTTCTTGCACCGGTGCGAGCGGGGGCAGTGGCGGCATTGCGGTCACCTTGGGTGCTTCATCCTTGGCGACAACAGGATCGCATTCGGCGACAGCCATCGCAGGCGTCCAGTATCCGGTATGCCAGCATCCTCCATAACCATTCTTGACGATGCTAGGCGTCGAATCTAACAGATAGCCCTCATTCACGGGTGTTGCCGCAGATGCCATGCCAGGCAAAATCGCCGCAATCATATAGACCAAGATTAGTGTTTTTCTGGTTGTCATAATTATCACTCCTAATTTATCTCACTGCGACGGCTCGGACACCGATGCCTTGCTTAACCACCTTTAACAGTAACGAGCTAAATATTATTTCTCTGATTTTAAGGATGCGCCCCTCTGTAACGCGGATGGGCTTGTACCGTGCATCAACTCTATCTGGTCTAGGGAAATATCTTAATACCCAATTCAAGGTATTTATCTAATCTCACCTTCCATCTGCTATATCATTGCTTCTTCCCTGAATTTCCCTTAATAATCGAATTTTGCAATTAGAAATGCACAAAAAACATGCTCCAAAATGTGAACTTCTCCCGAAAATTTATTTTCCAAAGATGACGTAAAATTAACGTCATTGAAAGGAATACTGCATGGAAAAGATACCGAAAAAAGAATACACCACAGAGTTTACAGGGCTATCCAAGTTGAAAAACCAGCTACAATTACCCACAGAATCTCATGTCCAACTTTACAATAAAATATATTAACAACACATGTTAACGGCGGAGATTTTAAAATCTTAATAAATGAATAACGCAATTGAAGCGCCATGAATAAGAAGCCAATCAAACTAAACCCCTGCGCACTGTAGCCGTTATGATTAAAAAGTGGAATTCACTGGGTGTGCAAAAAAAACTGCACATACTGATTCAAGGCACGCTGATTATCCTGTTCTTCATTTCCGTGGAGTGGGTGATAAGCAGGTTCGATACCCAGATCACGGCCTCTGTCCAAGCCCGTGCCGTGGAAACGGCAGATGGCTTGATTAACGGCATGAACATGTTGATGTTGACCAAGACGATTTCAAACCCGGATAACCGCCAATTGTTGCTGAAGAAAATGGGTCAGTCGAATGGGGTCAAGGAGCTACGCATCATCCGTGCAAAACAGGTTAGCGACCAATTCGGCCCCGGCTTGCCCGAGGAGCAGGCAGTTGATGATATTGACCGCGAGGTTATCGCTTCTGGCAAAACTGTATTCCAAAAATTGAAAGCTGAAAACGGTGCAGCCATGCTGAGGGTGGTAGTGCCGTTTATCGCGCAGGAAAATTTCCGTGGCACAAATTGCCTGACATGCCATCACGTCAAATCGGGCAGCGTGAATGGTGCGGCCAGCGTCGTAATCGACCTGACGGAAGAAGAAGCCAATATTACTGAAATCAAGCAACTGCTGTGGTTGGGGCAGTTCGTCATTCAGGTGCTGCTGTCTATCATCATCTGGCTCTTCGTCCGTATTCTGATCGTCAAGAACATAGCCAAGCCGGTTAAAAAGCTTCAGACGGCGATGGCGGAAATTCAGCGCGATATGGATTTATCAAGGCGGGTGGATATCGATGTGCGCAATGCTGACATCGGCGAGATGGCCAAGACCTTCAATGCGCTGGTTGGGAACCTGCAACACGCAAATGAACGGCTGATCACCCTCAACAAAGAGTTAGACGATTTTGCTTACATAGCGGCGCACGATCTCAAGGAACCGTTGCGCGGTATACATAACTACGCCAGTTTTCTCAAGGAAGACTATGCCGGACAGATGGATGAGGGCGCCCAGCAATATGTCAATAACATACAGCGGTTGGCCGAACGCCTGTCGTCCCTGATTGACCGCCTGTTGGCCTATTCTCGCGCGGGCAGCACGGAGCTTGCCCATACTCTGGTCGATGTGGATACCATCGTTGATAAAGTTGCGGAAGACTTGAGCCATTTATGGACGAAGGAAGGTATTGAGTTGCGCCGCAATGGCCGCTTAGGTACGATAACAGGTGATGTCATCCGTATCGGCGAAGTATTCCAGAATCTTATTTCAAATGCGGCAAAATATAACGACAAGCCCTCAAAATGGATAGAAGTCGGTTGTGACCGAAGCAGCGCTACCCCGGTTTTTTATATTCGCGATAATGGCATCGGCATCCAGCCGCAACATCATGAGAACGTTTTTCGGATATTCAAACGGCTGCATGAGCAGAATAAATATGGCGGCGGTACTGGTGCCGGTCTTACCATCGTCAAAAAGATTATCGAACGGCATGGCGGACGTATATGGCTGGAATCCGTGCCGGACAAAGGAACAACTTTTTATTTTACCTTGAACGGAGAAGTGTAATGGCAATTAACGAGTCCCAAACCATTTTGATCGTCGAGGACAGTGACGACGATTACATTTCCACCATGCGCGCCTTTAAAAATGCAAATTTGGTCAACCCGGTTCAGCGTTGCACCAATGGCGATCAGGCGCTCGATTATCTTTTTCAACGCGGTGAATTCTCCGACCCCGGCAAAGCTCCCCGACCCAGCATCATTCTGCTCGACCTGAACCTGCCCGGGACAGATGGGAGAGAAGTGCTACGCGTGGTCAAGTCCGACCCACGATTGCGCCAGATTCCAGTCGTTGTACTGACAACATCTTATGCAAGGCAGGACATTACTCGATGCTACGATGCAGGTGCGAATTCCTATGTGCAAAAGCCGGTAGATTTTACTGGATTTATTGAGGCGATAACGCGGCTCAAAGAATACTGGCTAGAAGTTACCGTGCTGCCCAAGGAACTATAATGAGATAATCATGGGAGCCTCTATAAATCCAATTTTCTAAGTCAGACAAGGCGCGATTAAAAAATTGCGACGACGCATATACCTGATATGTTAG
>CAYZPM010000028.1:0-47172 GCA_964480365.1 uncultured Gallionellaceae bacterium | reverse complement strand
TAGTTTGTGCCCTGATCGGACTGCGGTTGGGCAGGCATCTGACAACCCTTAACAACTTGCGACATTCGCCACTGTCTGCTATCCGGCATCGAGATTAGCCGACCAGGTGTCAAAATGAATTAGCACATCGCCCAGCAGTTCACTTTCTGGTAATCTAAATCATTTAGCAAAGGGCAGTGCAAAATGAATCTCAAGTTCGTGAAGCTTTCTAACTTAACGTTGCGCTTCTTACTAGCACTGGCCATCGGTGTCTATTCAGCAAGCGGTTTTGCGGACATAAATTCTGACCTTCTAGCATTTTCCGAATCGGGTAACTTTAAAGAAGTTAAACGCCTTCTTGGACTTGGTGCTAACGTTAATGCAAAAGACAACAATGGCGACACGCCTCTTTATTTTGCCTCCTTTAGTGGACGCAAGGATTTGGTCAACCTGTTGATTAAAAAAGGGGCTGAAGTCAATGCCAAGGACAAGGATGGCAATACACCTCTTCATATTGCAGCCAGCGAAAACCTCAAGGCTGTCGCAAAAATATTGATCGCCAAGGGAGCAGACGTCAATTCAAAAAACGTGGATGGCAATACTCCTCTTCATGCTGCCGCTAAAGAAGGAAACAAGGATACAGTTAAGCTGTTCATCGCCAAGGGGGCGGACGTTAAGGCAAGAAGCAAGGACGGCCATACTCCATTGTCTTACGCGATGGAAAATAAATACGACGATGTTGCAAAGTTACTCAGGCAGCATGGCGCCGAATAAAGCACATGTCGTTTACCCTATGTCAGATAACCAAGAATTGTATCCGGTAATTATCTAGTTCAAAGCGCTCATGCTGCAGAACTATCGAAATACTATTGGTTTAACGCTTCTGGTCGTATCGGAAGAGATGCTTCCAGCTTGTTCGCATTGTTTGAAACGAATCTCCTGCTTTTCGCAACGCTGACCATATCAGATGGGTCGAAAGTGATGGATCTAATGGGCGCACATGATTCATATTTGAGATTTGTCGAAGCGGCTACTCGCCTACCAACACCACTTACTACGCCTTCTCAAATTGCAAAATTCCTTTCTTTGAATGGCGTCAGTATTTCAAGCCAGATGATGGCCAACTGGAAGAAAAGGGGCTTATCCAAAAATTGCGCATTTGACGTGGCCGCAATTCTTAACACTACGCCTCACTTTCTGCTTCACGGAGAGGTTTAATGTTAAACATTACGTTATAAATAATGCAGCGTAATTTCAACAAAAATCCATACTTTATGCGCGTTACCGAATTGTCTTAATTAACGGGCTGCTTTGCGGATCTCGGGGTCGTATCCGCCGCAACCTTCGTCGCAGAGGTTATGGGCACGAGCGCACCACCAGCGTCGATGTTGTATTGCAAAACGTAGTTGCTGCCATAGTTTGCCACATAGGCGTACCGTCCTGAAGGATCGACGGTAACGGAGTATGGACTCCTGCCAGCAGCAACTGTCGGGATAGACATTGCCGTTAACGCACCACCTGCTCCAATGGTGTATTGCGAGATGTTGTTGCTGCCGGTATTCGCCACATATACGTATTCCTGACCCGAAGAGCCAAAGGTCACCGTGACGGAGTGTGGGTTATTGCCTGCCGCAACAGTCGCTATGGACATTGTTGTCAACGTCCCATCGGTGCCAATGCTGTATTGCGAGATATTGTTGCTGCCTTCATTCGCAACATAGGCATATTGTCCAGAAGGATCGATGGTGACGGAGCATGGATTTCTGCCCGCAGCAACCGCCGCTATGGGCATCGCTTTCAACGCCCCATCGGTACCAATGCTGTATTGCGAGATGTTGTTGCTGCCTTTATTCGCCACATAGGCGTACTGACCAGAAGGATCAACAGTAACGGAGCGTGAATTAATGCCCGCCGCAACCGACGCTATGGACATCGCTGCCAACACCCCATCGGTACCAACTGTGTATTGCGTGAGGTCGTTGCTGCCTGCAACCGCCAATGGAGGATTGCTAAAGGCAAACGACAAAAATAGAAAAATCGCTATTTTTTTCATCAATACCTCCTTTGAATTATTGCCCTGAAGGCGGCGGAGGTGGAGGATAGTAAGTTGGCGCTGGTGCTGGCGGTTGAGCGTACCTTACTC
The DNA here is from genome assembly GCA_964480365.1 of uncultured Gallionellaceae bacterium. Lineage (GTDB taxonomy): Bacteria > Pseudomonadota > Gammaproteobacteria > Burkholderiales > Gallionellaceae > CAIQPV01. The sequence goes on along the minus strand of CAYZPM010000028.1, from coordinate 45,050 downwards.
GGGGCTGATAGTAGCCACCCTGAGGAAGCTGGTTCCCTTTGGAGTACATACATTGCTCATACGCAATATCATACCGGCGCTGAGCCTCACGCGCACTATACTGAGCATCACTTGAGCCAACTGCAGCACCACCTAACATTCCAACGGCAGCACCCGACCCGGCACCCTGATGCCCTCCCATAAGTGTCCCAGCAACCGCTCCAATTACTGTGCCAACTGCAACACTTTTTACCTCACTGTCTGTTGCAGCCTGACCGGCCGATGTTCCGATAGAGTTTTGGGCAAATTGTCTACACACCTGGTCTTCGGCATTAAATTGTTCGAATGATTTACCAGGAGCAGGCATCACCGCGACACTGGGGCCATTGGGAACACTTGCACATCCCGCAAGAACACCCAATAAAGCTACTGCAATAACAGAATAACGCATGACTTCAATCTCCAGACTATTGTTAACAAACCGAACAGAACACTATATACCTCCCACCCACTCAAAACATGATGTTTAATGCGGTGCAGCCTGAGGTGGTTGGGCCGGTACTAGCTTCCATCCTTCCGGGCAATTGGTTACATAAGGATAATAACCTTTTACCGAAGCGCAGTAATACCATGACTGTGCAGGCGGCTGAGGCTGGGGTTGAGCCTGAACTTGAACAGGTTGAGCATAGACTGGATACGGCTGATCATATACAGGATAAGGATATGGATAAGCGTATGGGTATGGATAAGCCAAGTCATAAGCAACGACACCTCCCACCACCGCTGGACCGACCCAGCCACCTCTCCAACAACAACCATGATAAGCATATGACGGAGATGAAGAAATTGATAAAATTGCGAGAACTACTATCAATAAAGTTTTCATGATATGACTCCCACCTAACTCTTTACTTTTCACAGCGTCTGCGAACGAATTGACTACTCCCTTTCTGTTAGCTACCATCATTTGCTGCAATTCGCTTTACACCTGTGCTTATGCGACCACTCAAGTAATGCATGGTTCCTCTTGATCGGATATGCACACGCCCAACGGATGTCCTATTTTTCATCGGCGCCATGTTTCCACTCTTGACCTACACGGTCTTGCTCATGATTTTTATCCTGCGATCCATGATGCTTATGGTGATGACCGTGAAGACGCATTACTTGACTCAGGATTTTTTGTTGATCTTCTGTCAGCACTTTTTGCAATTTGTCGGTCGCATCGGCAATCACCGTCAGCTTCTTTGCAAATTCTGTTGCTCTTTCTGCCCGATAGCGCGAAATAGTTGCCGCATCCGCATCATGGTTTGGTCTTTTTGCACTTCGATCCGCGAGCGATTCCACGGACCTGGCATATTCTTCCCACGCGGCTTGCTGTGAAGCTTTAATTTCAAGGCGCGCTGCCAACTTATCCAATCTGGCTTTCATGTGCTCATGTATTTTTTCTGGGCTTATCTGCTTTTGATTATGATGCTCGTCAGGGCTTGCCAAGGCCACCGACAAAAAGGTTGGAATCAGGAGCGCCCCAAGTGCAATAATAGGTAGCATCAATTTGCTTAGTTTTAAGTTCATCATCATTCTCCAAAATAAAATGTTTTACAGTGCGTGAAACGGTTAAAAGAGTATTACGGCAAGGACGACTATAGAAATGCATGTTGCCAGCCCAATCAGAAAATCCGCATAGATGAGTTTTTTAGGATATGACATGACGCGCTCTTATAATTCGTTCACGGAATAATTTTAAAGTCCGCCATTAATAGACTACGGACAAAGAAGACATGGTCGACAATTTATTCCTTCGATGTAATCACAGTATGTCGACATTGTAAGCAGCAATGATTTTTTGAAAAACTTTAGATACAGCAGTATTTTTTCGAGACTATATTAATCAGTCAGAAATGAGTATGAGTAATACCTCAGTCATTTTTGCAGCTTCCGTCGTGCTTGCCGTCAATGGCGAGGCCTACGATTGCACGCTAAAGTTTTCAAAAATGCTCCCGATAATATAGACAATGGCGGTAGATGGCCCCTGCAAGACCAGGCAAACCGAAGTGAATGGCAATTCAGCCGGTAAGTAAACCTAATTTTAGGGAGAGCTATAATGGCTCAATATATCAACACCAATGTTGCAGCGCTGTTCGCTGCGGCAGCCCTAAATACATCACAACTTGCTCTTGCCACTGCTCAGCAACAACTATCTTCCGGCCTGCGTATCAATAGCGCGAAGGACGACCCTACCGGATTGGCTATCGCCATGGGCATTCAGTCTGAGATTAACGGCACGAACCAAGCTGTATTGAACGCCAATGACGGTATTTCGACGGCGCAAACCAATGACGGCTATCTGGCTCAAATCGGTACAAATTTGCAACGCCTGTATACAATTGCTGTAGAAACGGGCTCGGCGACTACAACTGAAGCGACTCAGCTTATCGCTGAAAACGCACGCCTTAACGCGTTGGTTGTGTCGCAAGGTAATGTGGTGGTAGGCGATACTGGAGGTACGTACACGACTATTGGTACTTCTGGTGTTGCAGTCACTAATACTTCGATTTCCGGCATCAGCGCAGATATCACTACGGTAGCCGACGAGCGCGAAAACTATGGTGCCGACATGTCGGTTTTAGGATCTGCCGTTGCAGCTCTGCAGACCGCTAGCGTGAACTTGTCCGCTTCATATAGCCGCATCATGGATACGGATTATGCTACGGCAACCACGGCAATGACCACCAACAACATCCTGCAACAAGCCGGAATGGCGGTATTGGCGCAAGCAAACCAGACGCCAAACGAAGTGCTGATTTTGTTGCGTTAAGCCGCTAATGTAGTAACGTAGATGAGGCCTTTTCGGCGTTGACTGCGCAGGTTACAGCGCCGCGACACAAATACCTGCATTTAATGGGCGACCAATCGGGGGGGGGCAACGCCAGTGGGCGGGTGAACCCCCACCTCGATTTCTCCCAACGTGCCTTGGCGCGGGAAACCGCTTACTATCGTAGTGGCTTTTGACCAGCAGACAGAAACAATGGCCACTTTTACCTACAGGAACCCCAAATTGCAGAAATCAAAAAGAACTTTGACGTTATGTTGGAATGAATGTCAACAGCTACTTCGTTTCATCCATATCTGCTACGATTACTTTCGACCGGAACAATTTAGTCGGGTGGGACTTACACCCACTGGAAAAGCGTCACCTTTGCATGGCGCACGCCACTTGCTGTCAGTCACGGATGATCTCCAATTTAATTGCGAAACAATTTGAATATGACAATCACTTTTCCGCATCTTCGTCAGGCATATGAATCACGGTGCCTCTAATAAACTTCTATCTTTGTGACGACCTTCTGGACATGGGCCTCAATCGTCGGAATGTCGATGACCCCCAACCTGGTGCTGGGGCCATCGGTGGGGGTCGGTGTGGGCATCGCGGCGCACTTCAAACCGTGGATCCTCCTGCCGGTGGTCGCGGCGGCGGGCTACTTCGAGGGGATCGTCGTCGCTTGGCTCGCTGGTCAGAGTACGCGGATCGGTTTCATCGACCGGTGGGTCGCGCGGATGCGCAAGCCGAGGAGCGTGGAGTTGGCCAACAGATGGGGAGTCTGGGGCGGCCTCACCCTCGGCTGCGCCGTGGTCGGCCAGGAGCCGATCCTAGTGGCGCTCCGCTGGCTAGGCGTTGATATGCGTCGGATCTGGTTGCCGCTGGCGGTCAGCAACGCGGTCTTCGCGGTCATCTACTACGTGATCGTATGGGTCGGCCTTGGCCAGATTGCGAACCTCTGAACCCACCATGCGCTACCGCAGTGTGACCGTCGCCGACGCCATCCGCGTTTAGCTCGTGACTAAGATGAACGACAGCTAACGGGGGAGAAGCGGGCAATTGAATATGCAGATGCAAAGAGATGAAATGCGGCCTTAACAATTTTTGCCGGTCGCGACTGGCCGCTTCGGCGATGAATATGGCAGAATGATGCAAAGGAGATACAAAAATGAACCGTATGATTTACATAATACTTATGGCTCTAGCTCTCGGCGTAATTGGAAGAAACGCGAGTGCAGGCACGGTAAATGGATCAATATCTTGTAAGCAATGGCTTGACAGAAATAATAAACCGTCAGATGACGATGCTTATACAAATTGGCTTGAAGGGTATTTATTTGGGGCAAATGCTATGTATGGAGATATATTAGGCAGAGAATTTTTAAGAAGCACAGACAAAACAACAATCGTTAATTGGACAGACCTCTATTGCAGGAAAAATCCCGACTCAATGGTGACTGACAGTGCCAATTTACTAATTAAGAAGCTCAAAAAAGACTCCCCTTTTTAATGGGGATGAAACCGCTGCCACACAGTTGCCAACTCAACCTGCCCCAACTCCCATGGCTGAAGCAGTGATGGCGTCGAAGTGCTTATTCTAGGAAATGATGTAATTAAACTAGCTGCACTATGCAAGATGTCAGTTTGGAAAGAAAAACCAAATTGCAGGGTTTCTCCGCTGAAGTTGAGTTAACACGCATCGAGTGTAAGCGGAGAAGCCTTGCCCAAAAAACCGCGACCAGATAGAGTGCCGCCTGTCCAATTTAAGCATATCGGAAAAGTCGCGTGTTCACTATTGTAGAAGCCGCCGGTTGGCCCATCTGGTTTTTGATTTTCGCATCGGTAATCGCCGTCGCCTTGATCGCGGAACGCCTGACGTTCCTGCGCAACAAAAACGTTGCTCCTGCAGGATTGCTCAATGAGGTGGTGCAGGAACTCAAACAGCGCGGTGTCAGTGAAGCCATGCTGTCCCGCTTGGAGGAAGGCTCCCCGCTCGGATGCGTCTTCGCCGCAGGGCTGAGAAATATCAAAAGCTCACAGGAGGTAATGAAAGACTCCATTGAGGAAGCCGGACGAACTGCCGCGCACGAGCTGGAACGTTTCCTCACCACGCTGGGTACAATAGCCTCAATCAGCCCTTTGCTCGGACTGTTCGGCACTGTAGTCGGTATGATCGAAATTTTCGGCGCGCAAACCGCCGTCGGCAACACCCCTGCGATTCTCGCGCACGGCATTTCGGTGGCACTGTATAACACCGCATTCGGTTTGATCGTCGCAGTGCCCAGCATGATTTTTTACCGCCACTTCCGCGCCAAAGTGGATAGCCTGATCATCGAGATGGAGCAGCAGGCGATCAAGTTGGTGGAAATTGTGCACGGCGCGCGCAAAGTATAGATCATGAACTTCCAGCGCGGACGCACACGCGAAGAGCCGGAAATAAATTTAATTCCGATGATAGACGTATTACTGGTGATCCTGATTTTCATGATGGTCACCACTACTTACGCCAAATTTTCCGAGTTACAGATCAACCTGCCGCAAGCAAGTGGCGAACAGACCGCAGCTCAATCCAACCAGATCAATGTGTCGGTGGATGCATCCGAGCACTATGCCGTCAACAACACGGTCACTGTATTCAGCGATGTGGATGCGCTGGCTCAAGTGCTGAGTAAGGCGGCGGGCGAACAAAAAGACCCCACCATTATCATCAACGCCGATGCCAAGGCGCCCCACCAGTCAGTCATCAACATCATGGAAGCCGCGCGTATGGCCGGTTACAGCCGCATTACCTTCACTACCAGCCGGAAGTAATAACGGCACTTAGCCTTGGATAGGCAAGCGGCTATAAAGATAATTTCTTACACTATGTTGTTCTATTCACTCCATCAAGGGATCGTACATACTCAAGCTGCAGTTTGGAAGTCAGGGCTGAGAGGTATGATCGGAAAGCATTTTATTAATGAGCAATTCTGAGTCCCTCCATTCAATAGCATCTTGGGATTACCGGTCAAGAAATCGCTATATTGAAATAAGGATTAGACGCAACGCTGCAATTGCATTTTTTATATCATTACTGATACATGGCGTTGTACTGTTTGGTTTTTATCCCAAGAAATTTGTTGACGCCACGTCAATTGCTAACCTGCCTCCAAAGACCTTGAGTGTTCGCATTGCGGGACTACCCTCGAAGAAATTACCTCCAGTAACCTCACATGAGGCAATAAAGCCGAAAAAGCCAGATGTGAAATTAAAGCCAAAATTGCCAACTCCTTCAGTAATAGCAGTAGAAAAAAATGCAATCATTGCATCGCCCCAACCCATTTTTAAGATTCCTTTACCCGCAGAAAATAGCGCCCCAACAGATTTGATGTCTTATATCAGGGCTAAAAAACAGCGCGCCCAAGAGTTAGAGGATAATGCTGTTAGAGAAAATGCGGCGGCGAGTGCGAATGCTCGGGGGCCTTCAGCTGATGAATTGAGAGATGCAAATATCAGACGCAATTTGCAACAGCAAGGAACTAGCGGTATTTTTGAAATTAGACAGAAGACACTTAGAACGGGTCAATTTAGTTTTAGAGGCTGGAAAAATGACTACAGCAATTCTCGACTAGAGCTCATTGATGTGGAGGTTGGCCCAGACGAGGATATTGATCTGGCAATAGTTAAGAAAATGATTGAGATTATTCGACGCGAATACAAGGGTGACTTTAATTGGGAATCTCCCCACCTTGGACGAGTCATCGTTTTGTCGGCACGTATCGAGGACAACACTGGGTTAGAAGAATTTCTAATGCATGAGTTTTTCGCTGCGCAAGGACTTTATAGGTGATTGCCCCGTTGTAGGTAGTGTAAAGTGAGGGCCCCCCAAACAGGCAGGAAGAATTTGCTTTTGCCAAACCGATGACAACCTCACAGTTATCATAGAGTTAAAATTCGGTGCCGATTTACAGATTTTCAAGTTTATTGAATTCTGCGTACTTCATGACAATGAAAGCATATTTCTCCAAATATGCCTTCGGTTTTTCCTTCGATCAGTTCGGGTCTGCCAAATAACGTGGGGGCATCCAGCCCGTTGACCGTTAGTTATATGAGGGAGACATACGAGTAATCACCCTTTCTCATCCTTCATCGCATCGTATATCTGCCAACCAGCAAGGCCGACAATCGTTGCGCCCACCACGATAGCGTTAATCGTTGGTTCCTTCTCCGTTGCGAAACTAAGGGAATAGGGGGAAAGAATTAGCCAAGTTCCCAGCAGGATATTAAAGATTTCCTGTCCTTCATCCAACAGCCTACAGGCGGAAATGACGTTAAATACCAGAAGCACGCCTCCAAGCCCACAAGCATTTGCAGTGGCGGCGCCGTTTAGTGAATATTCTATTTCCCATGGAGAAACAACGAGCCAACAACCCAACAGAACATTCACCCAATCCTGCCATCGTATAGTCATCACAGGCATCCTCTACGTATTCACTTGGAGTTAAGCCAATGACTGACTGCTGTTAAATAGTTGGAACCCATATTGCTTAACCGCATCAAACCGTCACGGACAGAATTATTATTCCTACTGATCGCGCTTGCTGTGCTTGTGTCCGTGAAGGCAACCACAAGGCCAGTTCCGTTGGATTCAACTTTACATGATCCAATAGGTTCAAACTTGTCAGGAAAGCATCAAATTGGATACAAAAATATTTTTGTTACTACAGAGTGGACATACTGAAGACACTTGCCATGATTATTATCTTTAACGTCCTCTCTCCCCAAGTCACCTACGACAAATGAAGTTCAGTGTGGATTCATTTTTATCGTGGGAGGCTTTTTATCTGCCCGCCACCAAGGGGGCGGATCTTTTTAACCAAAGGGTTTTGCAGCCTTGCGGCTGGGTTTGTTAGTGCGAAAAGAATATTAAGTTTTAACATCATAATGTTCTGTCGTTAGCCCGTTAAAGGCTATGACTATGACGATTAACAGCAGGAAATTATTGAGCAAATGCATGAACACTTTGAAACCAGATGGAAAGAATTATCAAAGCGCCTAGAAATTAAATCCTCACAACAAGCCGCTTGGGATGATTACTCTAACTTAATTAAAATGTTAGCGGATCAGCAGGTAACGAAGCCAAATGATGATGCCGATACGGCGACTATATCTCATCGCCGTACTGAGAGGGCTGCAGAATTTTCCAAAAGGCTGGCCAGGATTGCTTATACAACCTCAAAATTCCAAACTGTACTCACGGAAGAGCAGCAAAAGATACTGCATGTTTTGAATTTCGAATGGGTAATGCTTTATTGCAGGCAGCAGGTACAACAAGGATTTCGCTCTAGGCAAGATGTTAGGGACGCAGTTGAAGCAGGGAGAGAGGCACAGTGAGTAAAAAAGCCAACAAAACATACGGACACTACGATGCATTTTGCAACTACTGCGTACGATAGTTCATTAGGCGTATTCAATGAATTCCTTAAAGCTGGATGGGAGCCAGTGGAACTCTTTTCTTTTTTCGAAACAGGGTCGCCTAGAAAGCAACCACAAAGTCATTGAGCTTGCACAAAATAAGCGCATCAGTGTGCAACTGTCGCGTATGACCGACGACGATCTGCGGGAGTTAGGTGAAAGCGGCTGCGAAGTATTGATTGTGGCCGGGTACAAATGGCGCATCGGCGATTGGCGCCCATATTTGAAACATGCCATAAATTTTCATCCTTCGCCCTTGCCAGAGGCACGCGGTTCTTATCCAATAGTAAGAGCCATATTAGAAAATAGAAAATCGTGGGCGGTAACTTGTCACCAGTTCGATCCTGATTTTGATACGGGAGATATTCTGGCAGCAGAGACATTCCCACTCAACGACACCGAGTGCCACGAAAGCCTGAGTCTTAAAGTTCAGATGGCATCCGGTTGCTTAGCTGAGCGGGTGGCCCGCAATTTCCTTGAATTGTGGGGTCAGGCTATGCCTCAAGGACCAGGAGATTACTGGCCACAGCTTACGCAACAGGAGATTACGATTAATTTTTTCAACTCAGTAGACACATAATGCGCCAAGTCAGAGCCTTGGGTTTGCATCAATGCTTAGCTTGTATAACTGGCGTTTGGATTTGTGTAAAACGAGCGGTCGGCTGGACAGAGACACACAACTATTCGGCTGGTATGGTGGCGCATATAAATAATAAAGCCATCGTGGTGGCTGCACAGGACGGATATATCGGAATTATTGAATGGAGCCTTGGTTCCACAGACCTATCAATAGTTTTTCCTCAATAATAGCGGTGAAGGATTACGCTGCTCTGGATATTATATAAATCAGGTTTGTCGAAGGAATGCGAATGTGAAACCGGGAAGAAATGACCCATGCCCTTGTGGCAGTGGTAAAAAGTTCAAGAAATGTTGCCGTGATAAACTTGAAGCGCGTTTGCCTGCTCAGAAGTCGGCGCCGACTTCCGCCGAACTTAATCAGCTTGCCGACCTTTTCAATGCCGGACATTATGTGGAACTGGAACACCAAGCCCACTTACTGGTTGAGCAACATCCTGATTCCGGGATTACTTGGAAAGTATTGGGTGCTGCCCTTCAATTTCAAGGAAAGAATGCACTGTCCTTTTTGAGAAAAGCGGCGACGCTTTTGCCTGAGGATGCCGAGGCACACTACAACCTAGGTGTAACCTTGAAGAATCTCGGGCAACTTGATGATGCAGTGGCAAGCTACTGCCGATCGCTGGAGATTAAACCTGATTATGCCGAGGCACACAGCAATCTAGGAGTCGCCCTGCAAGAGCTTGGGCGACTTGATGATGCGGCGGCATGCTATCGTCTGGCGCTAGAAATCAAACCAGATTTTGCCGACGCACATTACAATCTAGGCGTGGTTCTGCAAAGCTTGGGGCAACTTGATGACGCAGTAGCAAGTTGTAGGCGAGCTCTGGAGATTAACCCTGAGTTTGCTCAGGCTCATTACAATTTAGGCAATGCCCTGCAAAACCTTGGCCAACTTGAAGACGCGGTAGTAAGTTATCGGCGAGAGCTAGAGATCAACCCTGATTATGCCGATGTTCATAACAACTTGGGCAATGCTCTAAGCAATCTCAATAGACTTGACGAGGCAGTGGCATGTTACCGCCGAGTGCTGGAGATCAAACCCAATCTCGCTGAAGTGCATAGCAATCTTGGCGCAGCCCTGCAAGACCTCGGGCAACTTGAAAGCGCAGCGGAGAGCTATCGCCGGGCATTGGAGATAAAACCGGATTTTGCTGGTGCGCATAGCAACTTGGGCGGCGCCCTCATGGAACTCGACAAAGCGGACGAGGCTGAAGAATCTTTGAACAAGGCAATAGAACTGGCTCCTGACGATGCAAGAACGTTATCTGCGGCCCTCTTGTATATTCCCTACAGGCAAGATGACCACCGTTTCAATCAACTCGAAACGGTCTACGCCCGGCGCAAGTCACTGCCGCTGAAAGAGCAAATTACACTGAATTTCGCCATGGGCAAGGCTATGGAAAACATCGGGCAATACGATAGATCGTTTAGCGCTTACGAAGAAGGAAACCGACTCTACTATCAGGCACACCCTTTCGATGAAGCAGAGGCCGAGCACTTTTTGGAAAATACATGCAATATTTTTACAGCCGATCTGTTTAAGAAATGTGCCATCCTTTCAAATGCATCACCCCCAATTCACGATGAACGGGTACCGGTATTCATCGTGGGCATGCTGCGTTCCGGCTCCACGCTGATTGAACAAATTCTTGCCAGCCATCCAAGCATTTATGGGGCGGGCGAACTTGCGATATATGATGAAATTGCTAAAAAAGCTGAGAAGCTTTTCCGCAATTCGACAAATGAAAAAGCCCCCATGTTGGTATTGCGCGAACTCGGACAGGAATATCTTGACCGTGTTTGGAAACTTGCGCCCAAAGCTCGTTATATTACCGACAAGATGCTCGGTAACTATCAATACTTAGGGTTGATCCACCTAATGCTGCCCAATGCGAAGATTATCCATTCCGTGCGTGATCCGATGGATACGTGTTTCTCCTGCTACACCGTGAGATTCACATTTAAAAATGAATATAGCTATGATCTTGGAACGATGGGAAGACATTATCTTTGCTACAGAAAACTGATGAAGCATTGGCACAACGTTCTGCCACCTGGCCGGATACTCGACGTGCGCTATGAAGACAATATTGCCGATCCTGAGCGTGAAGCGAGACGAATGCTGGATTATCTGGGGTTGCCATGGGATCCGGCCTGTCTTAATTTCTACGAAAACAAGCGTGCTATCCGTACGGCTAGCGTTACCCAAGTACGCAAGCCCATCTACTCAAGCTCCGTGTCTCGCTGGAAACATTTCGAGAAACACTTGGCACCTTTGCTTGAGACAATTCATCCCGCTTGGGTGGCAGGTTGCATCGCTTCTGACGATTGAGGCTGGCAATTTGATACCAAATGAATAACAGGGTTTTCCCCTTTCTTTTCTGCGTATGGATTTCTGAAAATATGCCGATAATTCTTAATAAGGGAGAATAGGTCGCCATTTTTTCAACGCACTTTTTTTGAAGGATAAATCATGAGCTCAATCAATAACACATCAAGTTCAAGCTACTTGTCTTGGTTGCAACAAGCTTCCAAATCGAACCAGCAAATTGGTAGTAATAGTGGCAGCGGAAACGCTGGTGGAGTGGGTGGCTCAAATTTCATTAACGAAATTACGCAGGCACTTGAGCAAAGCTTATCAGGCAGCTCTGCCACGTCGACCTCTACAACCGCACCTAACACTGCTTCGTCCAGCTCTACATCGTCTTCAAGCTCAACCCAATCTCCACAATCCCCTGAAGCAGCAGTTCAGGCATTCCTGCAAAATCTATTTGCAGCTCTTGGGCAGGCAAACGGAGCAACAGCATCCGGCAACGGAACACCGTCGACCGGCAGTGTAGCAGCATCGACTGGTACCGGAACATCGGCAACCGGCAGCGTAGCGGCATCAACTAGCGCCGGAACATCGGCAAGCAGCAATGTAGCAGCAGCTACTAGCACCAATGGCAGTTCGTCTACACCTGAAGTTGGGCATCACCATCATCATGGAGGGGGTTCCCATATGGCCTCTGACGTTCAGAACCTTCTACAACAATTGGCCTCAAGCAGTCAGACTAATTCGACCAGCACACAAGGCAGTGGAACTAATGCGCTTAGCAACCTGAATTCCAGCTTCCAGAATTTAGTGAGTTCATTAACTGCGACGCAAGGACAAAACACAACTGCAGCCAGTGCGCCCACATTGCAATCGTTCCTGCAAAATCTTTATCAGAACATGGGTAACGGACAAAACATTAACGGTGCAGCGGTTAACATTCAAGTTTGACGTACTATTCAGATTATTGCTGGGGGTTTGATGATTTACCCCAGCAACGATTCTGCAAAATCGGGCTTTCAGTCAGGCCATCGGATTAGAATACTGTGGCATTGATTGTGCGCTCGACTGCGAAGGCAATATCGTAGTTTTTGAGGCCAATGCCACGATGGTAGTTCATGACGAAACGACTGCTATCTTTACCTACAAGAACCCATACATTGCGGAAATAAAAGAGACCTTTGACGTTATGTTGGAAAGAATGTCGACGCCCCCTTAGATTAATGATAAGGTGCGCGACCTTGCCCTTGCGGCAGTGGGAAGAAATTCAAGAAATATTGCCATGTTAGTTATTCAACCCTGGCAATGATCATATGATCAACCGCGTAATCCTCCTCAAAACCCATTTCTCCTCGCACTGAATACATACCCTTTGGAACAATCATTGTAACAACCTCATCGTAATCGATACCAGGTTCCATGCTGTAGCCGCCCTTATATTTTTCTAGTATGTCGGCCTGATATCGTTCTTTAATATTCCCAAGGTCAACTGGACCAGGCTCTAAATTGCTTGGCAAATCTTTAACTGTGACTATTAGCTGATTTGGTATCACGCGCGCTTTACCGATATTTTTAGGCCGCATGTGGATCACCAACAACCTGTTAACGTCTGAGTATTTCAACACTTCAGTTGTTACGGCTAGCTGGGTGTTTAACGACTCATTATCGGTTAACAAATACTGGTAATATGCCCATAATCCAGCAGCTATGATTGCTGCAATGGACATCGCTTTAAAGCATAAGTCGACCCAGCCTTGCACTTTCTGAAGCTCCATAGAATGCCCTTGTTTTCTAAATGGAACGATAACAACTCCGAGCGCGTGGAGCCACAATAGATCGCATCTGAAACATAGAGCATCTTTTGCAATTTAATCTCTATGTGGTTACAGAGAACCCAACAATAAAGGCAACCATGCTTTGATTTTATGTGTGGAGTCGTCCACTGACACTGATTTAAAAGGTAAACCCCCGGCTATGCCGGGGCGCTTACTGTCAAATCAATATCACTAATTCTCTTGATCACTTCGTTTTGTCTTGCGTTTCCTTTGCATGTGCTCCTTTGGCATGAACTTCTTTTTCATTGATTTTATGATGCCATTCATGATTAAAGTCTCGGTGACCTTTCCACCCACGACATTTTCTGTGGTGCTGTGAGTGGCGTGTTACCTGATTGAATACTTTTTGCTGATCTTCAGTCAGAACAGTTTGCAATTTGGACGTTGAGTCAGCAATTTTAGTCAGCTTTTGAGCAAATTCTGTTGCCCTGTCTGCACGTTCCCTTGAGATAGTCGCCGCATCAGCATTTTCTTCAGGTTTCTTTTCATGATGTTCCGCCAACGCTTCTACTGATTTTGCATACTCTTCCCAGGCGGCTTCCTGTGAAGCTTTTATTTCTAAACGATTAGATAATTTGTTTAGTCTGTACTTCAAATGTTGCTCGAAATTATGGTGGTCTTGATGGGCGCTTCCATCTTTGGCTGGGTGGTGATCATTGTCATCCATTACTGCCAATGCGGGCATCGCAATACATAGCAACGCGGCTGCAAAGGTAATCTTTAATTTTGAAATCATAACGGCTCCTTTTAACTTGGTTAAATTGTTCAGAAATCGTGGATATTACCTGTTGCGAATACAATCAATTACATTTCACAATTGCGGCTGAATCCATTGAGCATCCTATGGGAGAACCTTTAATTTCCACTATTAGATCCTTGTTGGCTTCCACCTCCATTGGAACTTTGTTGACTGCCACTCCCAGCAGAGCTTTGTTGGTTTCCTCCGGCATTAGCGCCTTGTGGGTTTGTCCCGCCATTGCTGTTTTTATGGTGATGATGGTGTCCGCTATTTTGTTGTTGACCATTACTTCCTTGCTGCTGGGTGCCATTTACAGATCCTTGATAACTGCTGCTGGCATTGGCTGTGCTGCTATCGTTATCTGCCAATGCGGAAAGTGAAATGCACAGCAGGCTGGTGGCACATACAATTTTTAACTTTGATGGCATCATCATTACTCCATTTGTTGGAAGAGACTTTGGGGGTTAGGGTAAATTAACTAACTTGTCTTATGCTTAATGGGCGACGCGGATTGGAAGCGACTACACCCAATTAGTCAGTGGAACACAAAAATGTGTCAGCTTTTTGTCGAGTCAATTGATTTTTGTATGTGGATTGATACGAAGTAGTTACACATATAGTCAACTATAACGCGCGTCATTCGTTATTTGCTCCATGGCAAAACTCATGCCATTTATATTGACAAGGAGAATAAATTGAATAAGTTATCGATGATTGTTTTAGGCACCATTCTGAGCATTTCTGGAATTTCAGCAGCTTTCGCGGAAGACCATCATGAGGAAGTAAAACAAGAACATCGTGCCGAACACCGCGCTGAAAAACGTGCCGAACACCGAGCAGAGAAACGACAAGAACACCGTGCCGAAAAACGTCAAGAACACCGTGCCGAAAAACGTGCTGAGCATCGCGCCGAAAAACGCGCAGAACATCGTGAAGAGCATAAATAGCATTAAGCTGAAGTTCAGGCATATATTGCCCCCACATGCCTGTAGTAAATCAGCACGTAATTGGTCATATTAAAAAGGAAATGCAAAATGAAGAAAGCCCCGTTATACATTTCTGGCTTGTTGTCTTCTTTGCTGATTGCTGTTGGCACGTCAGGGCAATTGATCTGAGCTTGGAAGTTGGATAATTCCAGGTTAAAAATACCTTTTTTCAGGTTGTGTCATCGCGCCGACATTAACGAACTCTTTATCGCACAAAAGCCTCTTTGGGTTTCTCCTCAGAGGCTTTTTCATTCAACAATGCTATACATGAAATTTGAATCTTAATAAGGTATTACAAAATTACCAAAACCGGCAATCCATCGACAACTGCAATGACCCCCGACCGCTTTTAGAAGATTCCTGAGTGCATGTTAACGGGAGCATTTTCGAAGCGTCGATTACCCATAACTTGATGAGGTCTGAACATGCGTAGCTGTATTAGCAGTCGTGTTGAAAAATTTGGTTTGGTCGGGCTTGGGCTAATTGTTGGGGTTCTGGTCAGCCTGCACTTTTCCGCAATCGCCGACAATAGCATCGAAACCACCCTGCCCATCGAGGAGTTGAGATCCTTCTCCGAAGTGTTTGGTCGCATCAAGAACGATTATGTGGAACCGGTCGAGGACAAGAAGCTGATCATTGGAGCTATTAACGGCATGCTAACTAGCCTTGATCCACATTCCGCCTACTTAGACGTCAATGACTTCAATGTATTGCAGGAGGAAACTCAAGGCGAATACAATGGCTTGGGCATTGAGATCGACGTGGAGGGTGGATGGGTGAAAGTCGTCTCCCCGATCGAAGACACGCCGGCATTCCGGGCCGGAATCAAAAGCGGCGACCTGATTATCAAGCTTGACGACATGCCCGTAAAAGGATTGACGCTGAACGACGCTGTCAAGCACATGAGTGGCAATCCCGGCAGCAAAATCACCCTGACCGTGCTCCGCAAGAATGAGACCAAACCCCTTGTTTTCACCTTGGCGCGTGCTGTCATCAAGGTAAAAAGCATCAAATCCAAGTTGGTCGAGCCGGGCTATGCCTTTGTACGTATTACTCAGTTCCAGGAGCATACCGGCGAAAACCTCGCCACCGCGCTGGATAATCTGTACAAGGAAAACAAAGGTGACTTGAAAGGGCTGGTGCTGGATCTGCGCAACAATCCGGGCGGCCTGCTTACCGCTGCGGTGGGGGTGTCTGCCGCCTTCCTGCCCAAGGATGCATTGGTGGTTTATACAGAAGGGCGCGCCGCATATGCCAAGATGCGGTTGAATGCCAATACGGACGCATACCTGCATGGCGACGGCAAGACTGACTACCTGAAAAACCTGCCCGCTTCGATCAAGGACGTGCCGATGGTTGTGTTGGTAAACGGCGGCTCCGCCTCTGCCTCGGAAATTGTCTCAGGTGCGTTGCAAGACCATAAGCGCGCCCTCATCATGGGCACGCAAACCTTCGGCAAGGGTTCCGTACAAACCATCCTGCCGCTGGGCGGAAACACCGCGATCAAGCTCACTACCGCGCGTTATTACACGCCCAGTGGACGCTCCATCCAAGCCAAGGGCATCGTTCCCGACATTATGGTGGAGGATCCGGCAACCAGCGAACAAGACAAAACTTTCCGTCTGCGCGAATCCGATCTGGAAAATCACCTGAGCAATGATCGTCAACCCGAGGACAAGGCGGATAGCGCAAAGACCCCGGCTAAAGAAACCCTGGCCATACCCAAGGAAGACGAGACCGGCAAACCGGGTCTGGTCGCATTTGGCGATAAGAATGACTACCAGTTGAACCAGGCCTTCAACCTGTTGAAAGGCATTAACATCTTGAACAAGAAGTAAGCTCGGTCAGCTAGGTGGAGGCGGCATGCTCCTAAAACGACGATGCAATATACCTTCTCCCAATTTAGTTGAATGTCTGCGAGCGGGTTTAATTTATTGTACGATTCTCAAGGCGCTGCTGAATTGAGTTTCAAATTGAGCGTTTGGGTAACTGTATTCTCGGAGATATTTAATGAGCAGAAAGCACTCAACTATTCAACTACGTCTTTATCTGATAGGGGGCGCGATTCTGCTTGCAGGCTTGTTATGTGCCGCTTGGATCTATGTTACAGCTACCGATGTCATTAACGACAACAATGTCGTTAGCTATCAAATCGTAGCAGGGCATAACTATGCACTCACGACTGCTGATTCAAAGCGTTACCAGTTCGATATGGAACACATTGGCGGGAAGTATGCTGTTGTTGCGGACGAAATCAATCAGTGGATTTCCAATCTTTGGCATGGAAAACGGCTGGCATACACAATAGGCATTCTTGCCATTGGAATTTCACTTGCATGCTTCTTGGTCGCACAGCATCCGGACTATAAGCTGTCAGACCACAAAAATGGGGGAGAAGATGACTGACGATGTCTATGCAAGACACTCCTTCGGGTGCTTGCAAACATGCAGTCGGGCTGCTCTATCTAAACAATGATGGTAGTAATAATCAGGAAATGTGAATGTCAAACCGGGAAGAAATTACCCATGCCCTTGTGGTAGTGGGAGGAAATATAAGAAATGTTGTCAGGATAAAATTGAAACGTGCTTGCCTATACCTTTTAACAGAGAGTTTCTTTGACGGGATGCTGGCCGCCTACACACGCGGTCTCGACTTCGTTCTCAGGCATCAACGAATAACGCTTCTGATTTTCTTCATCACACTGGCGACAACGGTAGCACTCTATGTGATCGAGCCCAAGGGATTCTTTCCCCAGCAGGACACGGGAATCATCGTAGGTCTCGCGGACGCATCGCAGGATGTTTCCTTCGATGAAATGGTGCGCCTTCAGCACAAACTCACCGACATTGTCGCGCAAGACCCCGATGTCGCGGGATGGGCAACTTTTGTCGGCGGATCGAGGCCGTTAAACAATGGATTCATTATGATCGGATTGAAGCCACGGGAAGAGCGCAATGCAAGTTCCGATCAAATTATTACCCGGCTCCGCGCCAAGTTTGCCAGCATATCGGGCGCAACATTTTATCTGCAGTCGGCGCAGGATCTTAATGTCGGGGGACGCACGACACGCACGCAATACCAATACACCTTGCTGGACCCCGATCTTAACGAACTGAACGAGTGGGCGCCAAAGTTGCTGGACAAGCTGAAGGCCTTACCCCAATTGAGGGATGTGGCCACCGATCAGCAGACGAATAGCACCATGCTGTCTATGGTCATTGACCGGGACCAGGCCGCACGCTTCGGGATACAACCGTCGCTCATCGACCAGACGCTCTATGATGCATTCGGACAGCGCCAGGTGACGCAGTATTTCACCCAGCTCAACACGTATCACGTTATTCTCGAAATATCTCCCGAGCTGCAAACCTACCCCAACTCGTTGAACAAGCTCTACATCAAGTCGCCGATTACCGGGCAGCAAGTTCCGCTATCGGCTTTCGTAAAATTCGACACCCAGCATACCGGCTTCCTCTCCATCAACCATCAGGCACAATTTCCGGCAGTCACTCTTTCGTTCAACCTTGCGCCCGGGGTTGCACTCGGTCAGGCCGTAGATGCGATCCAGAAAGACGTTTATGATATCAAGATGCCACGCGCTATCGTCGGCACCTTCCAAGGAACGGCGCAGGCGTTTCAGACTTCTCTCAAGTCGCAGCCGTACCTGATCGCCGCCGCATTGGTTGCGGTCTATATCATCCTCGGCATACTCTATGAAAGTTACATTCATCCACTGACGATCTTGTCCACTCTCCCGTCGGCAGGCGTCGGCGCGCTCCTGATGCTGCTGGCGTTTCACTTCGACCTCAGCGTCATTGCGCTCATTGGCATCATTTTGTTGATCGGTATCGTGAAGAAGAACGGCATCATGATGGTGGATTTTGCCATTCAGGCCGAACGCGAACAGCACCTTTCGCCGGAAGCGTCGATACGTCAAGCCTGTCTTTTACGGTTCCGTCCGATCATGATGACTACCATGGCCGCACTACTCGCCGCACTCCCATTAATGCTAGGGCACGGCACCGGCTCGGAGCTTCGCCAACCGCTAGGATATACCATGGTGGGGGGGCTGGTGTTGAGCCAGGCGTTGACGCTGTTTACTACTCCAGTGATTTACCTCTATCTTGACCGTTTCAATATCTGGCTGGCGAGGAATCGCAAGGAAAAAATAGGGACGGAGCTGGCGATTTCGTCAGATAGCGGCACGGCCTAAGACAAATACGTAAATGTCGAAAAGAATCTACTGCTCTTGGTGAATGGGCGTCCGCAATCAGGAAGCGAATTCAGAAGATCGAATGGCTCTTGTGGGTTAGCAAGAGACCTTCCGCATCACAAATTCCCATCAGATTTAATGTCTGCTACCTGATGTGAAGCAGTCGTTCAGATGTTCGAGATTAAAGGTCGGGTGTGAGTCGGCAGCGGAAATTCATAAAGTTCGGCTTTGTGCCAACCGTCCTTCGTATGTGTCCGTTATGGAGTAGCGAAATAAAGTGGCGTCACGTTACAATTTACCAAACCGGAAGGACATGCTGAATTCATACAGAGATGGGAACACAGTACAGTGATAAGCAAATTTATTCTGAATTCATTAGGCTACATCATTTATCTATTGCACTAGCTTGTCCAAATTCGACGCTCCCGCCCAGAGCCTTGAACAGCGCAACTAGATCGCTTCCGAGAGCCTGTTCTGCGGCCAGTTGTTGTTCATTTATACTTGCCATCTGTATATCTACATCCAATAAATCTATTTTTGGCGTTTCACCGACCTGATAACGCTGTCTTGCAAACTTCAATTGGTCATCCTGTGCTGATCGAGCCAACTGTAATTTCTGCAATCTATCTCGATCACCTTGGCATCGAATAAGTCCAGATTCGACATCGGCAAGTGCCAGCAAAACCGCCTTGCGATAGCTGGCCAGTGCTGCGTCGCGTGCGGCTTCAGCGGATTTGACTTGTGCGTCCAACCGATTGCCAGATAATAGCGGGAGAGAAAATTGGGGTCCGAGGCTCCAGAATTGGCTCGCTTTTTCGCCCAACGTGCCGGGATGAATGCTGTCCCAGCCTCCGTTGCCAACAAGGCTAAAGCGCGGATATTGATCTGCAACCGCCACACCAATATCAGCAGTAGCGGCCGCAAGCTGCCGTTCGGCGATACGCAAATCAGGGCGCCGTTGCAAAAGTACGGAACTCAGTCCAACTGGCGCGATTTCAGGAAGAGCCGGATGCGACGGCGGCATGGATAATATCGACAAAAGCTTATCCTTTGGCAAACCGGTCAGCGGGACCAAGGAGACCAGTGCGGTCTGTTCGGCAGCCAGCAATGATGGCAGTTGTGCATTCGCATTTTGCAGATTGACCTCTGCTTGGCTAACCGCACTGGCACTTGCCACACCGGCTTGTTGTTGCAAGCGCGTCAACCGCAGCAATTCGCGGTTATGTTCTGCTATCGCGGTGGCATTTTCGTAACGAAGTTGCCAAAAGCGATAATCAAGGACATCGCGCGAAGTCTCAGCCGCTACGCGCAGGGCAATATCTGCCCGCTGTTGTTCAACACTGCCAAGCCGTGCCTTGGCGGCTTCAATACTGCGTGTGGTATGCCCAAAAAAATCAATCTCCCATGACGCATCAAAACCGGCACGATAGTCGTTGAAACCGGTGATAAGGTTGGGAAAAGGGATATTGGCAAAATTCTCACTGTTTTGGCTTAATTGATCATGGCCGACTCGTCCATTAGCATTGAGTTGCGGCAACTGTTGTGATGCAACTCCGCCTAGATTGGCCCGTGCCTGCCGTATGTTGGCGGCGGCACTTTCTATATCAGGACTGTGCAACAAGGCAACATCCACCAGTTCATCAAGCACTGAATCATGGAAAGCGTTCCACCAGTGCAGCGGCTCAGTGGAAATAAGCTGCGGTGATGACTGTTCGGAAAAATGCTGAGGAAGCATCACTTCCGGTTTGGGGGGCTGGTAGTTAGGGCCAACGGTACACCCCTCAAGCAGAGTTATTAACCCTGAAAACACAAAGGCAAGGCGTAGCGTGGTTAGGGTGAATTGTTTCATTGTCCACTCCTGTTACGAAAGATCAGATAAGCAAGGCTCAACGTAATGAAAGAAATTACGAGCAGCGGCCACAGATGAGGCCAGGCTTGAGGCAAGTCGTAACCCTTCAAAAAAATGCCTTTCACCACGATGATGAAATGAGAGAGCGGATCCACGGCGCTGATTCCACGCAGCAACAGTGGCATGTTTTCTACCGGAGCCATATAGCCGGACAGGATCACCGCCGGGACCATAAAACTGAATACACCCAGAAACGCTTGCTGTTGGTTTGAGCAAAGCGCCGATATGAACAAACCGAATCCAGCCAACGACAGCCCATAACAAAGCATCGAAAGGTAAAGCAGCCAGACGCTACCACCAAATGGCACGCGATACACGAACACGGCGGCAGCGGCGATGATTGTGCCCTGCAACATGGCCACCAAAATACCAGGGATTGCCTTACCAGCCATGATATAGGTCGGCGTGAGCGGCGAAACCAGGAGCTGGTCAAATGTTCCTTCCTCGCGTTCCCGCGCCAGTGACAAAGCTGTCACCATCAGGCAGCCGATAGTTGTGATAATGGCAACGAGACTGGGTAGTACAAACCACTGATACTCCAGATTGGGGTTGTACAGATTCTGCACCACCAGTTGAGCAGGCAAGGAACGCTTGCTGCTATCTTGGCCATACTGCGATACCACCTGCTGCGCATAGCCAAAGGCAATTTGAGCGCTGTTGGAACGACGACCATCAATGATCGCCTGCAAGTCCGGCACTTCGTTGCGAGCGAGTTTGCGCGAAAAGTCGATTGGGATGTGAATTGCCAACAGCGCTTGCTGATTGTCTATTACGCGTTGCATTTCTGCTTCGCTATATAGATTGATGATGTGGGGGAACGCTTTCGCGGCAGCCAGCCGCTGTGTCAATTCTACTGAAGCGGCTCCACCATCTTGGTTATAGATCGCCAGCGTACCGTTTTTCACTTCCAAGGTGGCCGCAAAGGGAAACAACACGAGCTGCAGGATCACTGGCATGATCAGTATTCGCCTACTTTGTGGACTTGAAAGCGCCTGCAATTCTTTGCGAATCAGGGTTAATAAGGCATACCACATGTAATGTTCCTAATTGCCATCCAGTCGTCGACTGGATTTTAGAGCAGTGAGGCCAAGCCAAAAACAGGCTGAAAGCAGGAGTAAGCCAATATTGATTAGCAGCACTGACCAGATATCACCGGCTTGAAACAGCGTCTGCAAAGCATTTACAAAAAATCTGGCAGGAACCAGATATGTTGCGAGCTGCACCGGTAATGGCATACTATTGATTTCAAACACAAAGCCAGACAGCAAGATGGCTGGTAAAAATGCGGCAGTCAGCGCACCCTGCGCTGCAACGAACTGATTGCGAGTGACCGTTGACAGCAACAGACCCAACCCGAGGCTACTGCCCTGAAAAAGGCTGCTCACAATAAACAAAATCCACCACGAGCCGTGCAGAGGCACATCCATGAACAGGGTTGCAACCAGTACGCACATCAGCATTGCGGCCATCCCTAACAGGTAGTAAGGAATGATTTTGGATAGAAGAATTTCGGCGCGCGTGACTGGCGTTGAAAGCAGTGCTTCCATAGTACCCCGCTCCCACTCGCGAGCGACCACCAGCGATGTGAGCAAGGCTCCGATAATTGTCATGATCACCGAGATTGAGCCGGGTACCAGATAATTGCGGCTGATTGTGGTTGGATTGAACCAGTAGAGCGGAGTCAGTTCGGTCATGGCTGGTTGTGGTAAACCTTGGTCACATGCACGCTGGCTTAGCCATATTTGCCAGGCACCCTGAATGTAATTGCCGAGAAAACTGGCGGTATTCGGTTCGGCACCATCGGTCAGCACTTGAATCGCGGCGCTCCCGTCCCCCTTGCGAACTTTTGCAGAAAAATCGGACGTGATCACTACCATGCCACGTACTTCACCCGCAGCCAGTAGCGCCCGCATATTTGGGCGCGAGGTGTCGCGATGTACCTCAATATAGGGTGAGCCCGCGAGCACTTCGGCAAAACGCTGAGCTTCGGCACCACTGTCCTCAACGACCACTCCCAGACGAACCTTGTTTGCATCCAGATTGATGCCAAAACCAAAAATGAATAGCAGTACAACAGGCAAAGCAAAGGCTATCAAAATGCTGCTTGGGTCACGAACAATTTGCATACTTTCCTTGCGGCATAGGGCAAAGAGACGCCGATGGTTAAGATGGATTCCCATCAAGATATGATCTCCCTGCTCTGATCATCGTTCTGTACCAGACGAATAAATGCTTCCTCCATGGTGATGTCAATTTCCTCGGGACGGCTGGCCTGTTGTTTGAGATCGTCCGGTGTACCAGCGGCGATCATGCGGCCTCGATAAACGAGACCGATGCGATCACAATACTCGGCTTCGTCCATAAAATGGGTTGTCACCATGACGGTGACCCCTTTATCCACGAGACCATTGATATGTGTCCAAAATTCTCGACGCGTGATTGGATCGACACCCGAAGTCGGTTCATCCAGAAAAAGGAGGGGGGGCTGGTGCATGATGGCACACGATAACGCCAAGCGTTGCTTGAATCCCAATGGCAGTTCGCCTGCTGGCTTGGCAAGATAAGGCTCCAGTGAAAATACACGGATCATATCGTTGATAGTTTCGCGCTGATGTGCACCGCGCAATCCATAAATGCCGGAAAAGAACTTCAGGTTCTGTATGACGGTAAGATTACTATACAAGGCAAACTTCTGTGCCATATAACCAAGCTGACGACGCGCCTTGCTGGCACTGTGCTTGAGATTGATTCCCATCACACTGGCTTGCCCCTCACTTGGACTAAGCAGGCCGCACATCATTTTGAAGGTGGTCGACTTACCCGCACCATTGGGGCCAAGCAAACCAAAAATTTCACCACGACGAACTTGAAAATTCACATGATCCGTGGCAACAAAATCACCAAATCTTCGAGTCAGATCCTTAGCCGTAATTACGGCGTCAGCGTCCACATCCAATGGCAATTTTGTTTCCGACATATGGGCTGCCAGCACCGAATCGCCGCCTGGCCCACCTCCTAGAATGTCGATGAAGGCGTCTTCCAGTCGCGGCGTAACTTCAACCAGCAAAGCGTCTGGTCCCGCTTCGAGTATGCTCAGATTGGGGTATTGCCCTGCATTGCGTAATACCAGTCGCAAAGACCTTCCTTGAATGACGCCATCAATTATTTCGGACTGTCGCAAAGCACGTTGCAACACTTGACGGTTATTGCCCGCAATATTTCGAAGTTGCACGCTTCGCCCGAGCATGGTGTCAATGAGTTGCTTCGGTTGACCGGAATATTCAATTTTACCTTCGTTCATCAGCAACACTGTCTCACACAACTCAGCCTCGTCGAGGTAGGACGTGCTCCACACCACGGCCATGCCGCTATCCGCCAGTTCGCCCACCATGCGCCACAGTTCCCGTCGCGAAATAGGATCGACCCCCACACTGGGTTCATCCAGCAGCAACACGCGCGGGGAGCCCAGCAGAGTGCAAGCGAGACCGAGTTTTTGCTTCATGCCGCCAGATAGTTTTCTCGCAAGACGATCCGTAAAACGTCCGAGATCAGTAAAAGCCAAGAGTTTTGTAAAGCTCTGTTGACGTTGCTCCCCATGTACGCCGCGAAGGTCTGCATATAAATCCAGGTTCTCTTGCACAGTCAGGTCTTCATAAAGCCCGAATTTTTGCGGCATGTAACCAAGCAGCATATGCAGCGCGTCGGCATCGTTAATTGAATCAAGGCATTCCACACGAATCTCGCCACGGGTTGGTTTGAGCAGCCCGGCAATCAAGCGCATCAACGTGGTTTTGCCGGCACCATCAGGCCCCACCAGACCGGTAATGCTTCCGCGATAGATATCGGCATCAAGACCGTGCAATGCTACCTGGTCGGCAAAGCGTTGCTCCAGCCCGCGAATTGCAATGGCAATCCCGTTGTCCATCTCAGTGAGTCGTGGCTAGCTTCACTGTAACCGGCATTCCCTGACGCAGTGCCAAGTCCGGATTTTGAACGATCACTCGCAAGCGATAAACAAGCGCGGTTCGCAAATCTTGAGTTTCGACATTCTTGGGGGTAAATTCTGCGCTGGGTGAAACAAAGCCGATCACGGCATCATAGGGTTGCTCGCGTGCATCTGTATATACCTTGACTTGTTTTCCTGGTGCCACTTTGCCTAGATCAGGTTCGCTGACATAAGTGCGCACCCATACCGGATTGTCGAGAGACAAGGTAAGCACTGTACTTCCCGCAGGTAGCATGCTCCCCGGTTCGACAGCACGAGTCAAAATTGTGCCATCCGCCGGAGCTGTCAGCCGTGTATCAGCCAGTTGCAGTCGCGCCTGCTCAAGTTGTGCAGTGGCACGCAAGGCATTGGCGTTTACCTCTTCAACTTCTTTCTTGCGGTAACCTTGGCTTAGTGCTTGCAATTGTTGCCGCGCGGAAGTGGACTGTGCGATAGCTTGGTCGCGTTGTGAGCGCGCATCGTCCAGGGCGCGTTGGGCCGATGCACCGGTATTCGCGAGCTTCAATTGACGCTGATAAATTTGTTCGGCATTGAGTTGTGCAGCCAGACGCGCATCTAGATTGGCCCGTGCCTGCTCCACATCTTCCTTTCGATAGCCTTCGCGATACAGCGATTTGTGCGCCTGCAGAGAGGCATTGCTGGCTGAAGCATCATCAAGCGCGATGCGGTAGGGTTCGGAATCCAGTTCGCCGAGCAAATCACCGGTGTGAACTCGATCACCTTCATCAACCTTGAGTGCCTTCAAGCGCCCCGATACCCGAAAGGACAAATTCACTTCGCGGATATCAACATTTCCGGACAAAATCAAGGTCTGATCGCGATCATGTTTGGCATACCAGGCATATCCGCCTGCGGCAATAAGTAATGTAAAGGCTATACTGAAAGCAAGGCGTTTACGGTTCATGGGTTGTCTCCAGAGGGCTTAAGCCCCTTAGTGCCCATTGCAGGCGTTGTTCAATATGTTGTGGATTGATGGCGTAAGTGGCAAGCACATCCCGGATCAAATCCGGCAATATTTCCTTACCCCCCAGACTGTGTTGCATCAGAACTGGAACAGCCAGTGTGGACATGATAAACATCATTTGATGTTTCGGATCTGCACGCACGAGAGCCTTAGATTTCTGAGCCTCGGCAATGCACTGCAAAATTAGACGCGGGTGACGAGGTTCCATCGACTTCATGAAAGCCAGGACTGCGTTTTCTCCCGCTGAGGCATCTAACAGCATTTGAGAGATCAATTCACCGTGGGTACTCACGTATCCAACCAGTTGGCCTAGCATGGCTTTCAAGCGGATGATTGGAGCAATGTCCTGATCGAATTCCAGTTGCACCTGCAAGAAAAGTGGCGCATACCAGTGCTCCAACAATTCAGCAGTAAACTTCTCACGATTTCCGAAATGGTACACAAAACTACCCGTGTTGACGCCTGCACTCTGGCACAGGCCACGAACGGTAAGACCGCGCAGACCTTTTTCCTTAGCGATGGAAAGCCCATGGTCTAGTAGCTGTTGTCGGGTCGCGGAGGGAGAGGGTTTTTCCATGCGCAAATTATTATACACATGTATAAATATAGCAAGACAAATATTATACGACCGTATAATCTCCAAAATGGGAGTCCGTTATCTGGAAGTCGTTAAGGCCGCTTTGTTACATGGTGACAGACAGCAAGCAAAAGAGTCACGGACTGCTTATTCGCCAACGGCGGCTTTATGGCAGTCAATTTTGAGTTGGAATCTGTCGCATGCGCCATTTAAGGAACTCCTCCATTCATACCACTCTAGTCGGTTCAGTTATAAGATTTTCCCCTCTTGATTTCATGGAAATTTTGACTAATTAGTTATCCAGAAAATTTGCATGTTTATAAATTGCAAAAGCAGTTCGGTATTGCATTAATAACTTTGCTTCTCATTGCAGTTCCAATCTACCGGTGCTAGGCTTGGATAATGGTCGAATGAAAAAATTTTATGAAACGATGTTCAAGTTGGATGTTTTTAAAATATCAAGTTGAAATGAAATGAAGCCATTCAAAATCTTCGTTTCTTGTTTATTTTATTTATCAATCCAATTTGGAAATGCCAATTATTGTTTTGCTGAGGATAAGGAAGTTCGAATAGGCGTCCTTGCTTTCCGTCCAATTGAAATTTCAAAGCAACAATGGCAACCAACTGCAGATTATCTCAACTCAAAACTACCTGAATATCATTTCACGATTACTCCGTTGAATTACACCGATTTAGACTTGGCAATTAATCGGCGTCAATTTGATTTTGTACTCACCAATCCGGAGCATTACATCACTATCCGCGAAGATCATGGCATCAATGCGATAGCAACGCTCATGCCTTCAATAGGCGGACACCCATTAACAACTTTTGGTGGAGTGATATTTACTCGGTCAGATAGGGCTGATATCAATGAAATTGATGATATAAAAGATAAAGTTGTTGCATCTCCAAGCAAACAGTCGGTTGGAGGTTATTCAATGCAAATTTGGACACTATTAAAGAAAGGGGTACAAAAAAATCAAATCAAACAATTACGATTTACCGGAATGCCCCATGATAATGTGGTTCAAGAAGTTATTGAAGGTAAAGCTGACGTCGGATTTGTACGTACCGGAGTAATTGAAGGGATGGCGCGAGATGGGAAGATCCGGCTGGATCAACTCAAAGTGTTGAACCGACAACCTCCAGAAAAATTTCCTTTATTGCTATCGACGGATTTATATCCTGAATGGCCCCTAGCTGCTGAACTTGATGTTCCTCAAGCACTCATAAAAAAAGTGGCGATCGCGCTGCTTAATATACAACCTAATGATAGAGCAGCCCAAGTTGGTCAGTATTATGGTTTCTCGTCAACTGGGGATTATTCGTCAATTGAATCCTTAATGAAGCGTATCAGTGAGAATCCTGAACGAACACATGAATTTGAACTTAGAGATATTGTTAGAAAATACTCAATCCAACTTCAACTATTGAGCCTCATTGTCATACTTGTTATTTTTTCAACAGCGATTTATCTTTTTAGAGTAAACAGGAAAGTCATCAAAATATCCAAAGAACGAGAACAACTTACCGATAAACTTGAAGAGCTCAATTCTGAATTGGAGACGGTGAATCAGAATCTTGAGAGAACAGTTGAGGTGCGCACTTCGCAACTACGCGTGAGCGAGGAGCGTTATCGTCGCATCGTGGACACAGCCCGAGAGGGAATATGGGAACTTGGACCAGACACCTTGACTACTTTCGTCAACGCACGCATGGCAGAAATGCTTGGCTATTCCGAAAAAGAGATGATTGGACGAGCAGCAAGCGACTTTATGTTCGATGAAGACATGATCGATCATCTGAAAATAATGGATAGCCGTCGCCAGGGCTTGCCGGAAAACTTCGAACAACGCTTCCGCCGAAAAGACGGGGGGGCAGTATGGACCCTCGTCTCCGCAACACCCATTGTCAGTGAAGAAAATCGTTTCAGGGGATCGATTGACATGTTAACCGATATCACCGAACGCAAGCGTGCGGAAACTGAGCTACGTGCACTCAAAGACGATTTAGAAATTCGAGTCACAGAACGAACTTCACAACTCGAAGCCGCTAACAGGGAACTTGAAGCATTTTCCTATTCGGTTTCGCATGACCTGCGCACGCCGTTGCGGGCCATAGACGGGTTCTCCCATATCCTGCTGGACGACTATGCCGGTAAGCTGGATGAAGAAGGCAAGCGGTTGCTCAACGTGGTGCGCGACAACACCACCCGGATGGGGCAACTAATTGACGACATGCTGAAGTTTTCCCGCACCGGTCGCGCAGAAATGACTTATTCTGTAATTGACATGGAAAATCTGGCGTTCGAAGTTGTTGAAGAGTTCCGACCAACTGATAGCAAGCTGCAAGTGGTAATCGAAGCTATTCCTCCAGCCACGGGTGACCCTGCCATGATGCGCCAAGTATTTGTCAATCTGGTCTCCAACGCCATCAAATTCAGCCGCCACAGAGAACCCGCTATGATTAAGGTGGGCGGTTCCATCAAAGGGGAGGAAGCCATATATTTTGTACAGGACAATGGCGCAGGCTTCGATATAAAATATGCTGACAAATTGTTCGGCGTATTTCAACGCCTGCACTCTGTTAACGAATTTGAAGGTACTGGCATCGGGCTCGCCATTGTCAAGCGCATCATCACCCGCCACGGTGGACGAGTATGGGCGGAGGGCAAAGTGAATGAGGGTGCGACGATATATTTCGCTTTACCAACAAAGGAAATTGGTCACTGAAGATACGTTGAATGAAATTGATGTCCTGCTGTAGGAAGTTAATCCGACAGGTAAAGAGTTAACGTTTTAATTCGTTTTGCAATGACCGTTAGCGGGTAGCGAATTCGCAGTTCTCAACGGCAGAAAGGGGTTAGCAACGGACGGTCAAGCCGATCGATTTTATCGAAAAGGAACGACCGTTGTCCGCCCCATAAGAGACGCTCAAAATGGGCTAAATTCTAGGTTCGATGGTAAGTAGTTCGGCCTCAGCGGACTAAATCGTTATGCTGAAAAAGCTATCGGTGCAGCTACTGGAATGCTTCCAATAATTCCGAGGGAGCGCAAACGCCCCTCCGGAGACAGTCAAATCTACAAGTTAATCGAGCTGCGAACGGCGTTGTACTACTGATATTCCTCAGCATCTAGAAACAACATTTTTGCTACCACTTACTTGAAGCGGATTGTTGGTTTGCATATTGTAAAAACTTGTCGCTCCATATTTTTGCGATATTGGTGGCTTTGTTCAAGTCATTTTTGTCGTAAACACCGTGCGATGTTCCGCCCGATCGTTGCAGTTGGCGAAAATTAAAGTTCGTGAATGACATTTTTACTTTCCCGTTTTTGGTGTCGACTCTGAGTGAGAAATCGTCCTCTTCTAGTTGGGTAACCACCCCGCCGCTACCGACGATGCGGCCAGAATCTTTGTCGGCATCCATGTTTGTCAATATTCTGACTTCTCCGAGCCATGATTTTACTGTTGAGAAAAGTTGGCTTTGTGTGTTTCCGGGCACATCCAAAATGAATTCAATAGGTCGGTTCGGGTTATCAATTTTTTTAAAATCATCAAAATCCGGGAATAAACCAGCAAACGCCGACGAAGAAACAACAGCCAGCAACATGGCAATAAACATAATTATTTTCATAGCATCACTCCATTAATTAAAATATAAACTTGTTGTAACAGTGAACTCTTTCAGTCATGCCATGCCTGCGATGTACGCGCAAGCCGGTAACAACCTGCGAAAACTGACTGCCAGTCCATTAACAGCGCTCTCCTATAGTTATAGGAAGACGCAATGATAAAGTAAAGGTGTAATTCCTCCAACTATGGGAGGGTTACTTGGACGCTGGGATTGCTTTTGGGAGGGTGTTGCGCCGACTGCGTGAGTCGGCAGGATTAACGCAGGAGCAGCTTGGCTTTGAAGCTGATTTGCGGCGTACTTACGTCAGCATCCTCGAACTCGGCCAACAACAACCCTCGCTCACGACGATTCTTAAAGTTTCTCAAGCACTCAATTGTTCGCCAGGAAGTTTGCTGGATATGGTGGCTGAAGAAATCAGGCATTCCAAAGTTAAAAAAGTGAAACTGAATATCCACCCCAAGTAGCGGCCCGAAAATAATTGGCTGTTGCCCGTAATGGCTGCAAAGGTAGTAAAGGGCTGCTTGTTGGTAATCAGGCACGTCGTCCAGTATTTCAATTATTTCTCGATTGCTTCTTGGTTAACGCTGCACGCATTAAACAGCGCGCAACCGTTAGCTGCCATTGAGGCTCAGCCATTTGAGCAGCAGTCATCTCCTCAAAACTGCTCACCTCACCCCAGCCTGGCCAACTCCATCTGCAAACTCGCCGACACCTGCTGATCGTCGACGATTACTCCGACCAGTTTGTTGGCGAGCAGCTTGGCCAGCGGGCCGGGGAAGCTCACCTCGCAACGAACCCCGCGTGCCGATTCCAGCACCCCCTTCTCCGCCTTCAAGATTTCCAGCAACCCGACCAAATTGGCCACCGATACCCGGCAATTCACCGGAGCCGCTATAGTCTCGCGCGCGACTCCTGCCACCTCGACCGGAATGCCTCCCAACAATGCGGCCCGAGCCTCCGGCGGAAGCTGATATCCGCCTGTCGCGGCCGCAATCGGCGCTGGCGATGCCCCACTGCCCTGCTGGCTCGCCCTGCCCTCAATTGCAGCCTGCTGCAACGCCAGATCGATCGCATTATCCCCCGCCACATGTCCGCCCACTTGTTCGCCGCCAGCCGCTTCTTCTACAACTGGGGAAACCGCCCCCGCTTTTCTGGCGACCTTGAACGCCTTGTCTTGTTCTCTGAACCGGTCTATCGTCTTACGCGTTAGCGGGATATCGAGACGCTCCTTCTCGCCTTCCGGCAAGGCCACCCGGCGCAGAATTTCGATCTGCAACGGCTTGGACAAATTTGACAGGTGGTACGCGATTTCCACCGCGTTGGCGATCCCGGATTGCACCCAAACACGATGCACCTCTTCATCCCCGAACCGGACATAGCGGCTCACCCAGCCTTCGCTCTTGTCCAGTGCGGTCGCGATTTCGGACTGTTTCATGGGCTTGCCATCATTGCCTTTTTCCATCAGGAACCGGATTGACTCGGCCAGCTCTTCATCCGTCAAATCCTTGCGGTCTACGTTCTCCGCAATCTGATAAATCAGACGGCGCGACTGGCTCATCCGCTCGTTGAACACCCTGGCGCGGATCGACTTTTCGCCCAACAGCAAATGGGCTCGTGTGCGGCACTCGCCGACCAACACCAGATAGGTGCCGTCATCTTGTTCCTGAACCGTAATCGCCTGGATCAAGCCATGTTTCTTGATCGACCCAGCCAGTTCCTTGAGATACTCCGTGTCCTTGTCCGCGATACGCCCGTCCAGCGTATGAAAAGCCTTCCGTGGCTGTGTCGGGTCGAACTTTATTTTATCCAGCGGGATAAGAATTTCCTGCTCGACTCCTGCCCGGCTTTTCCGCTTATCCCGCGCGCTACCACCTGTATCCAATTCGGTCTTTTTTACCATGCCACACCCCAGTATTTTTTATTCGCTTTGCCGTTAAACCGGCGCAATCGCGCCCTGCTCCACACTTCAGCCCTGGATCATTCCCGGTCCTGCATAGGGATACACGCTGGTGCACCACCAGAAGATCGCGGTGTATAAAAATGTCCTCAACGAAAGCTTCCTGCCTTCCTGCCCAGAATTCATATTGATCGACTCGATTGCCGCCTTGATACGATCCGCCAATTCCTTTGGCAACATCATATTCATCGGCACCCATCCCGGATCCGCTCCCTTGCGCGAACTCCTAACGGACGCCCCATGAATATTGGCGACATGCCACGCCAGAGGCGGATTTGCTTTCCACGGCTCATAAGCCAAAAATCCCTCCAGCATGTGCACGTACATCCTGCTCAACTTCCTGGAATAATGCACGTCGGCCAGTTGACGACAATAGGTCATCAGCCAATCGGGCACGGAAGTCTGGGAAGGCACCAAGTTCGCCATAAGTTTCTCCGAACAATTTAATAATGATTGATGCGCGCATATTAAACCATTGCTCTGCCATTGGGCGAATAAATGTTCGAGCACAACAAAAAATACCCTTTAGCAGCAAAACTAACACGCAATAAGCTAATTACCGTTGACTGAATCTTTGATTTAACTCACTGAATATTCATCTTACTTATTTCTTTTCTATTCTCTAATCCTACGCATCAGTGTTAATCGGCAAGGTCAAAGGCTCCGCTTCGCGGGGTTGGTTGGATAAAACATAATCGCAAGGCAAGACCAACCTCACACCTTAATTTTGCTTCAGATGTCCAGTTTGATCGTATCAATACCCAGTGCTTTGCAGAACTGAATCAGGAATGCGGCGGGGTACGTGCCGCGCAGTATTTTTTGTGTGACGCCTGAAACCGTCTCCTCTACGCCGATCTTAGCCAATCTCTCCACCAGTTCACCATAGCCGATCCCGGCCTTCACCATTTCAAGTTTGATGAGAGTGGTCGCCAACTTTTTGTAGTTTTCTTGTTCCATTTTAATTTCTATTTACTGCAAGAGAATAGCATCACATTGTAAACAAAACTGCCGAATAAAACATAAATATCTTAAATATGAGTTGACGCAGTCTCTCATATATGGGATTATTGTTTTACACGAAAAAGATTTCACCCATAATCAAAGGGCTTTTATATGGAAATCACTTCACAAAACGTTGAAACAATCAGGCCCATTCGTTCTAAATGGATCAATTTGGTTTGGCGACCCTGTTAGTGAAAAGGAAACAATTATGACCACGTTTATGCAGGCATCGCCCGCAGAAACCGGCCAAAGAATCCGTCAGCGGATTTTGCAATGGGTGGGGGTACCAGTTTGCGTCGGGGTAGGCTGTACCAAGACACTCGCTAAGCTGGCTAATCACTGTGCAAAGAAGGGGCTCGATGGGGAGGAAGGAGTCTGCGATCTGAATATCCTGCCTGAGCCCCAGTTGGCTGCCTTACTGGATCGCATTGAGGTGGGCGAGATATGGGGCATAGGCCGAAGGCTAGGTATCGATCCATCATTGGCTGATGATATTCGTAGTCAGATTGCTGAAGTATCAGCACAAGCGTATGAATTTGCTGGTGCGTTTTAACGCGACAATTTAATAAATAGACCAAAGGTTTGTTAATCAGATTGGGGGAGTGAATAATATCTGTTAAAATTACTTTTTGTAAGTACATGCCAAAAGGTAAGTTACATGCCACAAGCCGATACTCAAAAACTGTCCGCAAAAATGCGACGCGGAGAGATCTTCGCTGTCGAATGTCCATCTCGTGAAATCCTCAAACACGTCACCAGTCGCTGGGGTGTGCTGGTGCTGGTGGCATTAAGGGAAGGGACACACCGCTTCAGCGACCTACGCCGCAAGGTTGGTGAAGTGAGCGAAAAAATGCTGGCTCAAATACTAAAGCAGTTGGAACGGGACGGCTTCATCAACCGGGTATCTCACCCAGTGGTGCCGCCGCATGTGGAATATTCGTTAACCCCGCTGGGCGAAGGGGCAGGCCAACAGGTTGAAGCACTAACTGACTGGATTGAAACCAATCTGCCGAAAATTATGAAAGCACGGCAGCTCAGAGCAACAAATTAAAACGGGTACCGACAACGACTATACGTACGCTGCAATCTGTATAGATACAAACACTGCCGCTGACCCATCTTAATTTTCGCGGGCAGACATTCCGCCAGCTCATGCCGACAGCACTTTCAGGAATTCTCCAGGGTCCGGTTTGGCCTACATGTAGAAGGTCTCAAATCGGTCATTGCTCGTTGGGCTGTCTGGGCGGCAGATGTATGTCCAGACAGCCCAGTTGGCTAGATCGCGAAACACTACGAGCCATCATGTACAATCGGCATTATTATGCTTGCTTACTCAATGCCTGCTTTCTGATTTGTTGCCCTGCCATGAATGTTGATCGCAGGAATGCGGTGCACCAGCCAGAATGCCAGCAACATGAATACAGCGATGAACCACTGACTATCGTGAATAGCATTGACCAAGGCGGTTCGAGTCCCGACTAAGATAATTACTGCATCATGCCCGGCAAGAGTTACCACATCAAGAAACTTTGCCGCACGCACAGGACTGACCAATATCTGGGGATCGTCCAGCCAGGATGCCCATTGGCTACCGTGATTGGCCTCCAACATGAAGTTCACTTTTGAGACGTATAAATTCGAAATGAGCGAACCGATCAGCGCCGTACCCAGCATGCTTCCGACAATGCGCATTGACTGGAGCATGGCGGTAGCAACTCCCAATTGCGTCCGTGGAGTGATGGCCTGCGCTATTAGGGTAAGATTTGGCAGCAGCAGGCCGAGACCCAAGCCGCCGAGCGCCATGGCAAATGCGACCATCGCATGCGGTGTTGTTATGGTTGTCTGCGTCAGGGCCATAGCAGCAATCAAAAAGAAGCTGAGGCCAACATGCAAAATTATATTCGGCGAATGCAGGCGAGTCACGATGCGTCCATTTACAATGCTGCCTACGGTGATGAAAACAGCCAGAGGCGTGACCAGCAAGCCAGCTTGGTTGGGCGACAATCCAAAGCCTCCCTGAAACATTAGCGGCGCGTAGTACATTACCGCAAACATACAAAAGCCCATCATTATTGATAGTGCAAATAGAGGGCCAAGAGTGTGGTGCGTGAACATGCTTAAAGGCAGCACAGGGTTCTTGCAACGGCGTTCCCACCAAATTAGCGTGACGCACGAAACGGCTCCGACTGATCCCAGAGCGATCAACAGCTGCGCTGACTTATGTTGCGGCAACCATTCCACAAAAAGTTGCAAGCAACCCAGCGTCATTGCTATAAGCAACGAACCGAACCAGTCCATTCGTGAAGGAGGATGTTCCGAGTGACGAATCCTGGGCAGGAAATACCAGACGAACCCCAGACTGGCTATCCCGACAGGCAGATTGACGAAAAACACCCAGCGCCAACCCCAATATTCTGTCAAGTACCCGCCTAAAGAAGGGCCGACAGCGTTTGCCAAGCCGAAAGCGCTGCTGAACAAAATTTGCCAGCGCAAGCGTTCGTTCGAATCTGGAAATAGGTCGGGAACACAGGCGAACGACGTGGCCATCAGCATGCCGCCACCTATCCCTTGCAACGCCCGCGCCAAGACAAGTTGCAGCATGCTTTGAGCCATTCCGCACAACATTGACGCCAGAGTGAAGAGGATGATGGAGGCAATCACGAACGGTTTTCGACCATGTTCGTCACCCAATTTGCCGAAGATGGGCACTGTAATGACTGACGTCAGGAGATAAGCGGTTCCCACCCATGCATATAGATCGAAACCGTTGAGCTCGGCCACAACAGTCGGCAGCGCCGTGCCGATTACCGTCTGGTCGAGTGCCACCATGACGAGCACAAAACAAAGTCCCACCATTGCCAACAGGTTCTGGCGAAAATTCCGTGGAGACGCGCTACCGTCATTTGTCTCCAATTTCTTCACCTATCACCCAGTCAATAATTTTCTTGGCATGATTATGCCATGCCAAGTGTTTTGACTGTATGCCAGCCGCATTCCCGGCTAAGTGCTAGATTTCAGTCTGCTCAGAAATCTCCAAGGCATCGTCGACCTCAATGCCCAAGTATCGAACCGTGCTTTCAAGATCACTATGTCCGAGCAGCAGTTGAACGGCGCGTAGATTCTTTGTGCGACGATATATCAGCGTAGCCTTGGTACGTCGCATCGTGTGAGTGCCATAATCCGCTGGATCGAGACCGATGGAGCCAACCCATCGA
Organism: uncultured Gallionellaceae bacterium; assembly: GCA_964480365.1. Lineage (GTDB taxonomy): Bacteria > Pseudomonadota > Gammaproteobacteria > Burkholderiales > Gallionellaceae > CAIQPV01. The sequence continues at coordinate 8,802 of CAYZPM010000028.1, read as the reverse complement.
TGCACGATTCGGGCATACTGCCGCGTGGTGATATGAGATGACTTTCTCAATCGGCTTGGGAAAAGGTACTGTTCTGAATTTAGATTCGCTTTAGCTATCCATGCAGTCACAGCTTCTCGGGTTTGTTCCGTCAATTCAAACTGGACAGGCCGTTGAGTTTTTTGCTGCATGACAATAGCTCTAGACATGATTTGATTGCCATGAGCGATGTCGCGCACTCGAAGATCAACTAAATCGCAACCGCGCAGCTTACTGTCAATGGCGAGATTGAATAATGCAAGGTCTCTAATGCGCTTGTCCTGTTGAAGATGGAAGCGAATGGCCCAGATGTCCTTTAATTTTAGTGGAGACTTCTGACCGATAAGTTTGCCCTTGTTCCATGGCTCACGAGAATGAGAGGTGTTCATGGCTGACTCCTTATGTGATTGTTGGAATCTCTTAGACAAATATTTACGGGCAGTCACTTAGGTCATAGGCCGGAATTAAACTTAAGCGGTCGATATATGATAAATTCAACCAGCATCTGAATGCCCGCTTGTCGTGACTTGGATCAACGATCACAATGTGCCATGAGCTGACGGTCGAGGTGTAGAATATCTTGCTTGATAGCAGACGGTCGTGACCAGTAACAATCGGCCAAGGATATTCTACTCGCGAAGGTCTGAAGTACAACCAGTATGAGACATTGACTTTTTTCTTCGTTGACTGCCACAACGTAACTGATTTTCATTCAGTTATGAATTCACGCTGCCTGAAAACTGACGATGGTGAATTGGTACTAAACAACACCTCAAGTGCAAAATTTGCGCCAATTGAGCAAGGGGACAACCTCATGGTCGTCAAGAATGATAAGCGCGGATGTCGCCTGAGACTCAATCCCGACGGCATTCCCCGTATTTTCTTTAACGCATTCGGGACGGACGGTGACGATGTCGCGAACGCTGTCCGCGCCAAGGGCGCATGTATTCGCCCCGTCGCTAACGATAATAGCTATGCGCCGCTGCAGATCAACGACGAGATTTTGCGCTGAGTCGAATAGCCCCATAAGTTTGGCGAGCGTGGAGTTCTTCGCGTCCTCGAAGGCGCGCAGGGTATCTTCGCCATGACCTGCCCCAGACAGATTTAGCAGCTTGTCTGCCAGGGCATGGATCGCCACATGTGGCTGTTCAAACTGCATCAGCAGAAGCGATAACCTGCGATCCTCGGCACGGTAGCTGTAGAACCACTTGCCGAACGCGCAGTCATGCGCATTGCGAGCTTTCGAAAAGGGGGCGCCGGTTCTGATCGACTCTTCAAGAGCGGACATCCAGTCGAGGTGATCCTGTCGACGTTGCGGCAGCATCGCCTGCATTTCCTCGTACTCTGCGTAGACAGATTTTTGTCCCAGCGCATCCCACAGTGAGACATAGGCGAGTGGGCTGCCCTCGAAGACGAAGTGATGCCCGACTTCCGCACCTCGACTGACGAACTCGGATGGCATCTTGGCAATATAGAGGACGTGCTTAAGAGGCACACCGAAACTGTGAGCGCCAAGTTTAAACTGTAAAATCTGCAGATCGTCTGTTACAGGAGCGATGGCCGACAGATTGTTCGCTTGGTCCATGACGACCTCCTAGAAACGGGAAAAGTCCTGCGCCGTTTTGCAGCGACTCTTTAAATGGGTCAACAGGCTGATTACTTTTGTCGAAATCTCCGCATACTCGCCGGCGAGCAGATTTTCGGCTTCGCGAATCTGACCTTGCTGCACGTTACGGATGATGCGGGCAGCGCAACGGTGGAAGCTGGCATGATCTTGGCGCAGATGCTGGAAGTCGTCGTCAGTAGCAAAACGCTGACCCTCTCCGTAAATCCATTTCCCGAATTCGCAGGCATTGTCCTTTTCGGCGACCGTGGGATCAGGACATTTGCTGTGATCCGTGATACACATGCGTAGTCTTGATTTCCACTTGGTATGAGCCTCGACAGCCTTGGTGAATATTTGCGGATCGGCATTGAGCGGCGCTGCGACGGATTTCTGAATAACTGAGGTGCTGGCCGGTATTCGGGGCATTGGGCTATGCTGAACGCGGCTTGGGCCGGGGCTGTGGCGTACCGGGGTGATGCCCTGAGCGCCAGCATCCAGTTTGAAGAACGTCATCACGCTCTGGAGTTGTTCGGTCTGGCTGCTCATTTCCTCTGATGTTGCCGCCAGTTCTTCCGAGGCAGAGGCGTTCTGTTGAGTGGTCTGGTTGAGCTGTCCCATCGCGCTGTTGATTTGCGCGACACCGCTGGACTGTTCAGATGAGGCCGAGGCGATTTCCTGCACCAAGTCAGAAGTCTTGTTTATGCTCGGCACCATTTCGTCGAGAAGCTTGCCTGCCTTTTCCGCCATGCTCACGCTGCTGCTTGCAAGCTCACCGATTTCCTGTGCGGCCACCTGGCTGCGTTCGGCCAGTTTGCGCACTTCCGCCGCCACCACGGCAAAGCCCTTGCCGTGCTCTCCGGCGCGTGCTGCTTCAATCGCGGCGTTCAGCGCCAGCAGGTTGGTCTGGTAGGCGATGTCGTCCACGATGCCAATCTTTCCGGCGATCTTCTTCATCGCTTCGACCGTGCTGCCTACGGCCTGTCCTCCTTCGGTGGCCTCTCTGGCGGCCTTGTTTGCCATGCTGTCGGTGACCTTGGCGTTCTCGGTGTTCTGGCTGATCGAGGCGGTCATCTGCTCGATGGAGGCGGTGGTTTCTTCCACGCTGGCGGCTTGTTCGCTGGAGGATTGCGATAGCGATTGCGCCGTGGCGCTGATTTGTTCCGAAGCGCTGGCAAGTGAGTCGGCGTTTGAGCGCACGGCAGTGATAATTTCTGCCAGCTTGGCAACCATATTTTGCATGGCAGTCAGCAACTGACCAGTTTCATCTTTAGAATCCACTTCGATCTTGACGCTCAGGTTGCCCTCTGACAGGTTGTTGGCCACTTCCACGGCTACGGCAAGTGGGCGCGTGATGCTGCGCGTGACCCAAATAGCCATGCCTACGCCGATTACAATAGCTCCCAGAGCAAGGGAAATAACCAGTGCCACCGTTGACGTAGCCAAGGCTGCGGCCTCGACCCCGACCTTATTCGATGCATCTTCCTCGTGATCGACGGAATCGTTCAGCGCCTTCAAATAGTCGTCGTAAGTTGGCCTGAGATGATCGTTAAAAATCTTAAAGGCTTCATCCCAAGATTTTGCTTTGACGGCATTCTCGTAGCCAAGTTTAAATTCAACGAAAATCTTGCGCTTCTCTTTGACCGCATCGAAAAGCTTTTGGCCTGCTTCGCTCTTATGCATCTGATCCATTTTATCGATGATATCGGCGATCTGCTTACTCGCATTATCGATTTTCCCCAGCGCCTCCTTGTTCATGTCATCAGTCTTGTAAATGAGCATGTTGCGCTGGGCTCGTGCGATATTGGCAAGCTGACCGTTGATTTCGTTTACACACTTTGTTTTTACCATCTTGTCTTTGGTGAGGTTATCGATCGATCCATTAAGCTCATTGACTCGCGTTACGCCGACAAACGCCACGATGGACAGAAGGATCAGTACCGCCGCAAAGCCGATTCCAAGTCGTACTCCTATTTTCAGGTTCTTGAACATTTGGATGCCCCTTGATAAAAACGATAAACTTCAGATTCACGCAATTTCTGCTGTCAGCATTCGATGCTGCTGCGTGGTGATCAACGATAGCTAATTGCGTAAAGAGTTTTAGTTAAGGAAGGCTACACTTATTCTTGGGTCACTTATATACCTGATTGTGTGTATAAAACTCGCCATGATCGTCTGCTGCGTAGCCGCTTAGATTTACTTGCCAAGTCAATAGGGTTGCCTATGGGAGTCGTACTGCGAAAATCATGGGCGGCAAGCTTAAAAGGCTGGCTCAGGGCAGAAAGAATTTTTTGCCGACGTATTCCGTCTGGGCTGCCGCCTCAAGTGGTACATTGTCGAAATTCATTTCGACATATTGGCAGCCGGAAAGCAGCCGCTCGCGACTGGTCGTTTGGCCGAACCCGGACAGACAGTCAAATCCACAATTTAATCGAGCTTCGAACGGCTGTTGCTTGTGAATTGGAGAAATTAGTCCTGCCAAATCGCTTGCCGGATTGCGGACACCATTAGTCGGCCGGTAGTCAAGGGCAAATTAAAATCATCGCAATCTGGTTGCGACACTACGAAGCATAAAGCCATGCCACCTTGCTTCTTGCAAACTTAACCGCGCCCGTTTTCTCATTCATTTGGTTGCGAAATGAATCGCACCAGACACCCATCGAGATCAAGCTTGTCGTGATGTTTTACGACCGCCCTGGTGGCCTTTGCCACCCCAGAGAAACGTTGGTGCCAAGCCGAGTCCAATTGGTTGTTACATTCACAGTGGCTGTCACTATTACGACTCCTGTCCTTAGGTGGCTCACGGCTTGGGCGATTCAGTATTGCACTAAAACAGATGGCACGAAGGCGGCGTCCAAATCATTCGTAGTGGTTGGACACCAGTCCGCAATTCTGGCTCACCGCCTTTGGCCAAACCCTAAACAAAACATCGCTTCACATCGAAAGGCTGCTGTTCGCGCAGAATGTGATAACACGCCCGAGCTAGCTTGTGCGCAACAGACTTGAGCGCCACGATACGATTAGTATGGTTCTTCTTGCGCTCGTAAAAGCGCTTGGCCTCGGGGCAATAACGAAGTGCGAAATTCGCGGCTTCCATAAATGCCCAAGACAAATACTTATTGCCATTCTTGGTATTGCCCGAGCCTTTCTTCTTGCCATTGCTTTCATGTAGGCTATCCACACAGCGGCAGTAGGAACTGAAGTTCCCAACATCCGCAAATCGTGTCATGGGGCCAGCCTCAAGCATAATCGTCGTAGCCAGTATTTGGCCAATACCTGGAATCGTTTTGACGAGTTGGTATCCGGGCTGCAATTTCACCTGCGCTTCCAAACGTTTCTCCAGTTTGTCGATCTGTTGTTGTAGCGCTTGGCAGATCACTCGGTTGGACTCCATCGCCAAAGTCACATCGGGCATAAGCCCAAGTGCTTCAACTGTTTCGGTCGTCATTGTCTTGATTTTGCCGCAGTTCATTCGACCTCCCGTTTCCCTCACCAGAATGCCCTCAATAGCTAGAATCTGTGCCGTCCGGCAACGCACCAACTGCATTGCTTACGCGCAAGGTCTCGTACTGCACGTAGTTCCCGTGGGAAGATATAGCCCTCAGGCAACAATCCCAAACGAAGCAGATGGGCAAGGTAGGCAGCATCGGCAAAATCGCCACTGTACTTCAGCCCTTCGTATTTCTTGATAGCCGATGGGTTCGCCAGATGCACCTGATATCCCGCATCCATCAAGCCATCAACCAGCCAATACCAGTTGTACGTCGATTCAATCACCACACCAGGTTTCATCCCGGTGTGGCGCAAGTGCTGCCTTTATTTCATTCAGGTTGTTTGGCAGACGCCTTTGAAAATTGATGCGATCCTCTTCGTCTGTTACAACCACCACACTGTTGTTCGAATGCAGATCAATTCCGATATACTTCTTCATATCGGCCTCCTTGGGTTAAGTGGGTTCGCACCTTAAACTTTACCCTTGCTGCAACTACGCAGGAGGTCGGCTATATGATTATCATTCGTAAGTGTCTTCCGCCACTAAGACCTCAAAACTCGGATGATTCCAACTGACAATACTGGCATCGAGGTATTCCTATTTTGTCTTTGCAGCTTTATGATGCAAATCTTCGGCCAATCACACCGACACCGCATATTTTCTCCCCGCAGCACGCAGTTCTTAACCAAGTCGCCTAATAATTTTTCTGGCAAGCTTGGCGAAATTTAAGGAGCTACAGCCATGAACTTGAGAAAACGTTGGTTGACTCTTCTATCCGTCGCGTTGGGTATAGTCGCGATAGCGACACTTTTGTGGTTTGTTCGTGGAACGGAGACTTCCCATCGGGTGGATATGACCGATTTGGTCAAGAGTGAAGCGGAACCAAGGCCGGATTCAGTGCTGCGGGTGGCAGTGGCTACGATGATCTCCCCCAAGGAAACGGAGAATAGTTATTTTGAATTGTTGCGCTTGGTCGGCAAGCATGTAGGCCGCGAGGTTCGCTTCTTCCAGCGCAAGACCTATGCCGAAGTCAATGATCTGCTGGAACGCCGCGAGATCGATCTGGCCTTCGTTTGTTCAGAGCCGTACGTGAATGGACACAAGCGTTTCGGTATGGAGTTGCTCGCTGTGCCGGTAGTGCATGGCAACACGGTCTACCACTCGTATTTCATTGTTCGCCGCGATGGCCCCATCAAGGATATGGATGGGCTACGCGGTTTGCGATTTGCTTTCGCCGATCCGGACTCAAACACCGGCTACCTGGTACCAACCTACGTTCTCCGTCTCAGAGGCGAGACCCCCAAGAGTTTCTTTGGGGAGACATTTTTTACCCACAGCCACGATAACTCCATCAAAGCTGTGGCGGACGGTTTGGCTGACGGTGCCGCAGTGGATTCGTTGGTCTGGGAATACATCAACGCAACTAACCCGACCGATACTGCACGCACACGTATCATCGACAAGTCGCCGCCTTATGGAATTCCGCCGGTGGTAGTTCATCCGGCGCTGAGTTCGGAACTCAAACAGCAATTGCGCGAGGTGTTTCTTCATTTGCACGAAGATCCTCAAGCGGCCCCCTTGCTGAAGAACCTCCAGATTGATCGCTTTGTTACGGGCAACGATGCCATGTACGACTCAGTACGCAAAATGCAGCAGGATTTGAAAGGTCAGCCGTGATCAGTGTCGATTTGCGCACGCGGATTTTCCTACGAGCACTGGGGCTGCTGTGGGCGCTGATCTTGGCCGTAACCTTGGCCTCAGGTGCATCGAGCGTGATCCATCAACGCGAATACGCACGAACCGTCTACCAAGGCCAAGTCCGAATCTTGGCCTTGCAAATGGTGGACGAGGTGCTGCGGGATGACCGGGTAGCGTTGTATAAACTCATGGTGGAGGTGGTGGCGAAGGACGAGGCGCTGGGTTACGTCTTTCTGGAACACGATGGCAAGCCCTACCTGTACACTTTTCCAGCGGGAGTACCCAAGGGCCTGTTGGGTTTGGAGCCGTTTTCTACGGAGCAGGCGAAGGTGACTCCATTCAAAGATCAAGCGGGTGAGCGATGGCTTGATATCGCCCAAGCGATGCCGGCCGATGCAGCAGTGTTGCACTTGGGGGTGAACGTTGAGGTTCTGTTCAAGCAAGCCTTGACCGGCTTGCGCGGAGAGCTGGCAGTCAGTGGAGTTGTATTACTGATCGGGTCACTATTCGCCTGGAATATTGCCGTATCCACAACGCGGGAGGTTGAGGCAAGGCAGCAAGTCGAGCAGGAACTGCGTGGCAGCCGTGACGATTTGAACAAGGCCAACGAGAAATTGGCGGAGCATACCGCACAACTCGAAGCAGCCAACAAGGAACTGGAGGCATTCTCCTATTCGGTCTCGCACGACCTGCGCACGCCGTTGCGCGCCATCGACGGATTTTCCCATATCCTGCTGGATGACTATGCCGATAAGCTGGACAACGAAGGCAAGCGGTTGCTGGACGTGGTGCGCGACAATACCCAAAAGATGGGGCGACTCATTGATGATATCTTGAAATTTTCCCGCACGAGCCGTTTGGAAATGTCATTTTCTGCTATTGACTTGGAGAAACTGGCTCGCGAAGTGTGCGAAGAGCTTCAGCCTTCCCCTGCCAGCGAAAAGCTGCAAATTGAAATCGAACCTATCCCCCCAGCGAAGGGTGATCGCGCCATGATGCGCCAGGTATTCATCAACCTGCTGTCCAACGCCATCAAGTTCAGCCGCGCCAGAGAACCCGCCAGGATCAAGGTGGGCGGTTCCGTCGAGGGGAATGAAGCCATCTATTATGTGAAAGACAATGGCGTCGGTTTCGACATGCAATATGCTGACAAGCTGTTCGGTGTGTTCCAGCGCCTGCATGCCGTGAACGAATTTGAGGGGACCGGCATTGGGCTGGCCATCGTCAAGCGCATCATTACCCGCCATGGGGGCCGGGTCTGGGCAGAGGGCAAGCTCAACGAAGGCGCGACTATTTATTTCGCTTTGCCAACCAAGAAAAATAATTATGAATAATAGGGAAGTAGAAATCTTGTTGGTTGAAGACAACTCAACCGATGCGGAGTTGACCATTCGCGCACTGAAGAAAAGCGTCCTATCCAACAAAATGGTCTGGGTCAAGGACGGTGCAGAAGCACTAGATTTCATCTTCGCCACCGGCGCATATAGCAAACGTAAGGTAACGAACCGTCCCAACGTGGTCTTTCTGGACTTGCGTCTGCCCAAGGTGGATGGCATGGAAGTGTTGCGCCGGATCAAAAACGACGAACGAACGAGAACTATCCCTGTAGTAGTGCTGACTTCATCCAAGGAGGACAGGGATGTGGTGGAGAGTTACCAACTCGGCGTTAATAGTTACATATGCAAGCCGATAGAGTTTGATGAATTCGTCAAGGTGGTGTCCGAACTGGGAATTTACTGGCAGTTGGTGAACCAACGCGGGTTACGGTAATGTCACTTAGATCATTAGCGCTATTTCGCGAACGGCGGGTTTGGGGAGGCGGAAATCGAAGCCAGACTGTCGCTTGTGGGTTAGAAGTCAATGTTCGACAATGTTGGAAGCAGACATTTCCGCAGGCTGAGCCGATAGCCTTTTTAGCAAATTGATTTGGTCCGGTAAGGCCGATTATGTAGATTGCTCGATTATGTGGACTGTTTGGTGAGGCATGGCA
>CAYZPM010000027.1:0-51864 GCA_964480365.1 uncultured Gallionellaceae bacterium | reverse complement strand
CCACCTTGGGCGAGGGAATGGACTGGATAATGCGAAACAGGGTTTCGGTATTGGCACAGTCAGTGGTGTAGAACTTGCCGTCGCTGGATTGCATTTTCAGTTGTCCGATTTTTTCGGACAACTGATCATAGCCCTCCAGCAACAGCTTTTTCTTCAGATCATTCCAGTACTTGCGAGGCCGTTCACTTCCAACCAGAATTTCAACTACGTCGATGATCGAAAACCACCACTCCTCGTTATGCCAAGTACGACGGATAGCATTTTCCTGAAAAGCAACAAGACGGTTTTCTGATTGGTCGGGTATCGAGGTCTTTTTTCTCATGGTGCTTACTTCCCCAATTTCTTCTTGGTGGGAGGCAAATAATTTTCGGTTGATACCACCCGCTTGCCCGTCTTACCTTCCAGCTCCAACCGCGCTTTTTTAGCAATGCCACCACCAGTTTTTGCCGCATCCTCATTCTCGTTCATGCCCGTCGCCTCCAGGCTCTCGGCAATCTGGCGCGTGGACAACTCCGCCAGCGCGGTAAAAATCAGCTCCGCCTCGCTCATGTGATCGCGCAGATTTTGCGTCTTCAAGCCTTTCATCGCCTTATGTGCCTTCACATCCACTTCGGCCCATTCCTGATGAATAATATTGGTGAGGATCGCGTATTCCTCGCCTTCCTTGATGTCGTGCTCTTTCCAGTAATCGGTGAGTTTGTTGCGCGTCTCCTGCCCGGTCATGCGCTGCTGTATCCACTTCTCGCTGCGGCCATGTTTCTGCCAGGTCTCGCGGGCGCGATCCAGCGAACGGGCCGGGTCGGCCATTTCCTGCATCCGCTCATAGCCCACCTTTGCCAGCCATAACTTGATCGGCTCGGCCTTCGGGCTGGGTACGGACTGCACCAGCCGCAGCAGGGTTTCGGCGGTGGCGACATCGGTAAGCCGTTGTTTGCCATCCTCGGCAACCATTTTCAACTGGTGACAATTTGTCACCAGTTGACTGCCCTCCTTGCCCAGTCGCTCTTTCAACTTATTCCAGTATTTTCTACCGGTCTGGTAATCCATCTGCTGGGTTAGCACCTGAATAATGTCGATGACCGAAAACCACCAGATCTCTGTGGCTTCGTCATACACGCGACGGATTGCATGTTCTTCAAAAATAGCTGGCTGGGGTTGCATGGTCAGGACTCCTTGCTCGTGGATGCCGGGGGCTTTCAGCCGATGACTTGTGTCATCGGTTGGCTAAACGGTAATTGCATCGTAGAGAACGATCGTTCTTTTGTCAAGAAACTCTGGAAGGAACTGCCACCTGATCGAAGAGCTGAACAAAATGGTCTATCAACAGCAAGAAAAGTTGGATCGGCTTGAAGCGGTTTGCGAATCGCTGGTAAGGCACATCGAATCAATGGCTGAAGAAAGGAATGAGGGAATGCCCGCGCACGAAAGACCGCCGCATTATTAGCAACAGTCCCGCCGCCATGAAATCTGGTTCCGTCCCTGTTTTCCCAGCAGCCCTTGGGTCAGGGTGTTGCTTTACTGTGCCGTATCCGGTACAGTGTTCGCCATGGACTGGGGATTCTCGGTCGGCAACTGGCTCCGGCGAATGTCGGGGCCTTTTGTTTTTGGATTCACGGAAAACATTTCAGCCCCCATCCATCTACCCGCCCGTTCTTCAGAAGCAACTTGGGTTTTACCGCATCGGACGACAGAAACAAAAAAGCCCCGCATCACTGCGAGGCTCCTTTGAAACGTTAATGGTCGATACCATTATGACGAGTCTCTAAATTCGAGCGAACTCGACGATCCTCTCGGTTTGAATGGAAGGCACTACCCAAACATCATTGGCCGCCATTTTGGCTGTAATTTCCTGGAACATGTCGAAGCGCTCACCATTCATCTCAACCGGCCCTTGAACGGGGAACAGCACTTGCTCTGGCAATAAATGTAGCGACCGTAACTTATCAATCTTGCCCAGCCACGCCCATCCATGATCGTAGATTTGTGCAGGGTCTTCGTGCGCCAGATACAACGGTTTAATCGCCTTTACTGCGCGCTCAGCCTCACGATGCACAAAAGGCAGCCTTGCATGGTATGTAGTTACATCGCCCAGCGTCTCGGGCTGATATTGCCTGTTCAGCTGCGCATCCACCAACACCTTGCGCACAGTCTTATCAAGCAACTGTTCATGATAGGCCTTGGTCGCAAAATTGCGCTCCACATAATGGCCAAACAACTCATCCAGCTGTTGCGCTGGATCGTCCGCCAGCACCACTCGCACATTGTCAAAGCGCATCATCGCTTCGCGCTGGCGCGTAAGTTCGCCAAACAAATGACGTGCAAGCTCCACATCCATCGTACGATCCGGCTGATCAGTGAGCCAATTGCGGATGCGTTTCAACTCCTGTTTAAAATCATTAGCCGCACGGCGATAAATCCCGGAATCCAGTTCTTCAAAAAAAGCCGTGATACGACGGACACGCGCCAACAATTTGAACTCGAAGAAGCCCGCATCGGGACACAACATCACGATGCCCACATTGGCAAACTCGCCAGTTTCCATATAAGGGAGGAAACGAACAATAGCGTACTGACATGCGAATTTCTTCATCACGCTACCCTCCAAAAATCGTTATCCATAAATCGCCTGAGAAACTCTCGTACTGTATCGCGGTTAAAACGGGTGGGAACCCCATTATCCACCGTCCACCACTCGGGCGGAACATTATCGCAAGCCGGATCGAATTCGGCAAACGCAGCCGCCAGACGGCCGCGGTAGATTTCGCGGTCTACCAAATCATCGATGATCGCCAGCAAACTGTCATGAAAAACATGCAGTTCCGCAAAATGCAACGGATCAAAGTCAGTATCAAATGCTTGGTTATGGTCAATCACCGCCAGCCTGGAATGCTGCAAATCCCACAACAAATTTGGATTGCCGCCCTTTTCAGTCAGGGTTCGATCTGCGTTATGTAGCCACCAGTCGAACATCGCCACATCTTTGCGAGTCGAAACACCCACTTGGGGCATATGTGCCATTGAAAATTCCTGTACGTGAGGCAACGCCTTGGAACCAAAGGCCAGCCCGGCGCCCAGCTCATCAGCGTCATCCCTGCCGCACCACTTAATCAATTCCTGCGGTACTTCAACAATGTCAAAATCTGCAACCGGCAAGCCAAAAGCGCGCGCCAGACGTCCACCCACATACTCGGCAATCAAACTCTGTTTGCCTGCACCATGACCTTTGACGAAATAAGCCTGCCCATCTTCACATTTACAGTGAAATGGCTTGGTAATCCCCTGAACGGAGCGGCCAAGAATCTCGTTAATCTGGATAGCCAACATTGCCTCCCGCATTCATCTCAAGGACATGGTCGATAAATATTTCATGCCGCCGCTTCAACCAGCATACGCTCCAGTTCAATTCTTGAACGCCTTATCGAGCTGGCCTTCCAAATTAAGCCCCCCATCTTCGAGATAGACAAAACGAAACACGCACTTTCCGCCGCTGTTCGCCGCCCACAACTCGCCAACCTTGCGTTTCTCAATCTCGTAAGGATCGTTGCGCAAATGCGCTCCCTTGTATTCGATTACCGCAATGCGGCCATCCATCAGCTCGACAATAAAGTCCGGGAAGAATCTGCCTTTTGAAGTCGGTAAACAGAAACCGAACGGCTCTTGTTCAAGATTGCGTATCCAATACTTGACCAGCGGGTGTCGGGCGATGAAGCGCGCACACTCGAACTCTTCACCTTTATCTTTCAGGTTCGCAATAACAGGGTAGTAGTGTTTTTCAAAATTCCAGCGCCCGGCGTAGCGGCTGCCTACTGGGGCGGGGTAGCTGCCTTGCTCAAATTTGAATGTATGCACCCAATCCGGCTCGACTTTCCAGCCGCCATCCAGCACCAGTTGCTGAAACTGTGTCTTGGCGGCTGCCGCGCGCATGTCGGCGATTTGTGCATTAAGACGCCGCGCCAACACAAAGCGCATACGTGCCAACGCGTTAAGTGAAATGCGCTGATCGTTGAGCAAATGACTCACCACCGCCGTCAAATAGGCAAGCAAATGTCCCTGTACGATATCCGGCTGTCGCACCTCGCGGTTCAGCCAACGCACTAGATCGTCGGTTGTGATATTGACGTTTACGCCATCCAGCGCCAGTTGCCCGACATCTGCATCGCGTATCTTCACATGCCTCTGCTGGTCGAGATAAATCTCAAAGGCACTGTCCTGCTCCACCACCTGAAAACCCGGCAGCGAAACCGGCTGTGCCAACAGATTCAAATCCACGTTTTCCAGCACGGCCTCGCGCTCCAATGGAAACAGCGGCGCTTGTGCATCGTAGCGGTAGCCCAGTGGCGGCACTGGAGCGAAATGCATGCCGCGCATCGAAGGTGCAGTTTCAGCGGCATAAATTGCGTTGTGCTGCGTCACCTTCTGGCGTATCAGGTCTTGCTTCTTTTCGCTGCGCTCAGAGGCCAGCAACAACTTTTCCACCGTCTCATCCACATGCCCGGTGATCGTCACCAAAGAGCCTTTGCCTGTGGGCGCAGGCGCAATGGTGATACCCGCCGCATGTTGTAACCCGGCAGCATTGCTCACCTCGATAACCGTCGTTACGGGTGGGAGTTCGGGTACCGGTTTCGTTGCATCGGACAAGGGCATTTGCGGTGCAATCATCGAAGCTACGTCCAACGCTTCGAAGCCCATACCACTTACCAATCTATCTACCAGCGCACCCGCAGCATGGGCGAAGGTCGCCTCGCACACATGCGCATAAGCGCGGTTAAGCGCCTCGCGCCCACGGCGTTTCGCATAAGGCATACGCAACACGCGGCCAAGCAATTGCTCCACCGCCGTGGCGCTTGATAGTGGCTGCAATGAACACAACACGTAGGCAAACGGACAATCCCATCCTTCGCGCAATGCCTGCACCGTGATGATGTAGCGCAACTGGGTAGCAGGCGAAAAGACATCCACCCCTTCCAGATCGCGCTGGCTACCGGTTGCAATCGCAATCTGCTCTTCGGGAATATGCAGCTCGTTCATCAGGTGCTGGCGCAAGGCTTCCGGCGGCACGGCATCGTTCACGTTCTGCGCCTGAAATAATGCGATGGGGCGCACGTAAGCATCACCAGCCGCCTGTGCTTGCTGCGCCTCGGTTTCAAGCCACTGGCGCGTTTGCACCGCACCGAACACTGCCGCCTGCCAGCCCTCGGCATGCTCGCGCAAAGTGATCGGCAACTTGATCATGTCTTCGGCTTGCAACTCCTGTGCAGAGACGTGGTACAGCACATTGCTCTGGTGCGGCAACGGCGTGGCCGTTAACTCAAGAATCGCAGAAGGATTCAGGCGCTTCAGCGCGACAAAACTTTTCTCCGTCTTGGTGTTGTGCGCCTCATCCACCACGATGAGCGGATTTTGCAACGCCAGCCAGTTGGCGAGTGAATAGCGCGCCTGCCCGACATAGGCTTTGAGCGGCGAATTCGCATCCGTCACATCCTCCGCTTTCACAAAAGCATCAGGCACATCTTTCAAATGCGCCAGCTTTTCCGCTGACAGCGATTTGAAATGCCGCTCGAACGCTTCAGAGAACGCGTACACATTGCGCGTATCCGCCGCTTCCACGCGGAAGCTCTGTATCGTCGCCACCACCACAATAGTTTGCCGACCCCAATCGGTCGGCGAAAGTGTGCTCACCCGGTCGAGGTCGCACACCTGTAAACGCTGGCCGTAGGCATCTTCCAAAGCAGTGCGGTAAGGATGCCCCGGCGTTTGCAACGCATTCAACGTCTGCGAACGAATCGCATCCGACGGCACCAGCCATACCGCGACGGGCGCATCGTTCGATTGCCACTCGCGCGCCATGCGCACGATGGCATGCGAAGCCAGCAACGTCTTGCCGCCGCCGGTGGGAATGCGCAAACACACACAGGGAATCTCGCCAAACGCTTCGGCTTGATATGGTCTGCTTGCAAATTGCTGAAATGCGCTGGCAGCACCGACAAGCGTGGCATCGTGCAAATAGGCAGAGAGCGCCGACAGCGCGGCAGACTGGTAACTCTTGAGCGTCAGGTCGGCCATGGTTATCGCGCCTTCACATCGTAAGGAATATGTTTGAACGTCACGCCAGCAGCAGCCAGCCGCGCCGTACCCAAGCGGCATGCCTCGCCGTAAATAATCTTCGGCCCGTCATGCGGACAGATGCGATCAATTGCCGCCAGCACCTCGTTGGTCAATACGTTGCCCGAAGCCGGACGCTTGTCGCCAAGAATGCCGTTGAACAGCAGGTAAATCCCGCGCCCCTCATGCACTCCGAGCAACGGTACTTTGTTGCCTTCTTTCGCAGAGCCGTAGGATGTGGTGAGCTTGCGAACCGCATCAATCGCGAACGATTCGGCTCCTTCGTCACCACATCCTACGTTGGCTTTGGGAGGGATTTCTAAAGGTCGTCCCGTCTCCTGCATCCACACAAAACTTCCCAGCGTAGCAAAGCGCACCGCCGGATGAATGCTGCCGTCGGCATTGAACATCGGCTCGCCCAAACGCAGGAAGCGGAAACCGCCGCCGCCCTGCCAATTCACCGCTTGCGAGATGCCGCCCTGTTCGCCTTCGATCACCTTTTGCAAACGCGGCAGGCAATGCGTCTCCGCATGTTCGCCCATCTCGATGCCGATCCAGCGCCGCCCCATCTTGTGCGCCACGGCGGCGGTCGTGCCGCTGCCGAGGAAGCTGTCGAGCACGAGGTCGCCGAGGTTGGTTGCGATTTCGAGAACGCGCTGAATCAATTTTTCTGGTTTAGGAGTAATGAAATCGTCTACCAAAGATAAGCTATCCAATACAGCTCGCACTTCTTTTCGCGACGCATCGGTATGACTCGCGTACTCGTGAGACCAAAGAGTCTGCGGCACGATGCCTTGATTACGCAGCAGGTGTTTATACCTCTTAAACGATGGCGTTTTACCAAGGCCATCCTTACCCCAGTAAATAAATCCTTCTGCTACATGTCGTAAATGTTCTTCCTTCGAGTATGCCCAAACACGAGTTTTGCTGGGGAAAATTTCTTCCCCTGTATTGGGTTGAGTAATCGGGTAGTAAAGATTTGGACGTTCTTCAAATGACTTGCTACAGGTGTAATCACTATTGCGAAAATTTCCCTTCTCGTCCTCGAATTTGTATTGACGATCTTTCTCCTCGGTTCGCGGAATAAGATTTCTCAACCAGCTTTCTGATTTTCGAAAAACCAACAAATGGTCGTGCATCGGCGCAATGGTTTTGTGGTCGTTGGCAACAGCATATTTTTTTTGCCAAACCACGTTCGCCACAAAATTCCTGCGCCCAAACACCTCATCCATCAACACCTTCAGGTAGTGCCCTTCGTTGTCGTCTATGGTCACCCAGATGCTGCCGGATTCATGCAGCAGTTCGCGCAGCAGCACGAGGCGCGGATACATCATGGATAGCCACTGGCTGTGTTCGAGATTGTCGTCATAATGCTCGAACGCGCTCTTGGTGTTGTACGGCGGGTCGATGAAAATGCACTTCACGCGACCGCGATAGAATGTTAGCAGCGCCTTGAGCGCATCGAGGTTGTCGCCCTGAATCAGCAGACTCTCCGCATTGCCATCGCCGTGTTTGGACACGGGATCGAGCACGCGGTACGGCACTTTGTCGGATAAGGTCAGCGCCTCAGCGCGGTTGAGCCAGTCTAGCGTAGGCATGAATTAATGATTCCCCTGACTGACTTCCAGCTTTTTGAGTTGGTCTTTATTCATGAATCCCGTTTGTTTTAATTATAGGGCAGAGCGAATTAGCGAATCATACCGTCAAACCCATCCCGCAGACCATGACATCGTTAATGCCAGAATGGGCGACCTTAAAAGGTTTGTTGTCACTACTTGTGACCACATCGGCTTACTCGCTCAACAAATCCGATGAGGCGTGAATCAATCACGCACCGGATCAATCACACTCACCACGCGCGCGACGATTTCGCCTGTTGTGGCCTCGTCCAGCGTTTCGACGTATTCCGCCGAACCTGCACGGGTTCTGGCTTCCAGATCAAACGTGCGCACCTGGTTGCAGACCGCGACGCCGTTGGTGTCGTGCCCGCTCACCACAACTGTCAAGCCCATTTCGCGCATGGCTGCGCCGCCGCTGGTGATGGGAACCAGCATGGCGACACCGAGCGCGTTGATTTCTTGTGGGGTGATAACGACGAAG
This sequence comes from uncultured Gallionellaceae bacterium, assembly GCA_964480365.1. Taxonomy (GTDB): domain Bacteria; phylum Pseudomonadota; class Gammaproteobacteria; order Burkholderiales; family Gallionellaceae; genus CAIQPV01. Next base: position 43,662 of record CAYZPM010000027.1, on the reverse strand, counting down.
CGATGCCGATCTTTCATCTCACGGCCCGCAACCGGATTGGGATTTACCCAATAGACATCGCCTTGCTGGGGAACGCGGCGGCGGATCATGCGATCTCACGCCCGACTGGCTCGCCTTCCCGTGCCCAAGCCGTTTCGGAATTGAGCTTGGCGATTTTTGCGGGGGTGACGCCCTGCAACAGTTCGGAGAGGGAATAGCGGCGTTTGCTGGCCGCAGGGCGCGCCGTTAGCACCCCCTCGGATACGTTCAGTTCCAGTTTGCTGCCCACTTCGATGTGAAGCATTTTCATCACATTCGCCGGAATGGTAACGATAGCAGCCCCGCCTTGTTTGCGCACATTTACGGTTGTCATGGCATCCTCCTGTTTATGGTTGCACTTTGTAGCACTTTTGGATATCCAATGCAAGCGCTACGATTCAATACACCACATCATGGCCGCTCGTGTTCATGGGTTGAGTATTTTCATGAATTGATCGGCGCTGATGATGGGGCAGACAAACTGGTCGGCGAGGCACAGCAGATCCTGGTCGCCGCTAACCAGATATTCCGCCTTGCCCGCGATGGCGAGTTGCAGGAAAGGCAAATCGAACGAGTCGCGGCAGGCAGGTGTCGCAGGTGGCTTGGCGGGCATGTGCACCGTGGTGCAGTAGGGTAAATAATCGGCCAGCAGCTCTTGCTGATCTGCGGCGCTGAGTTTGAATTTCGGGTAGGCGAGTACACGTATCAACTCTGCGGCGGTGACGCTGGATACCAGCGGCTGACAACGAGTGCATTGCCATGCATGGCGTAGTGGCGTCAGCCGCCCTTGGGCAAATACCAGTGCGGACAACACCAGATTGGTGTCGATTACCACGCGCGGCGGGCGCGGAGAACGGGTCATTTCTTGCGGGTATTTTTGGTCGCGGGAGACTTTCGCGACCATGCGACCGCATCGGCAATGTCTTGTTCGCCCAGATTCAGTTCGGCCAGTTTGGCGCGCACGGCGTCGCCACGCTGGATACGTACCGGAGTGAGCACGATCTGGCCGTTGCGGGCTTCCACCTCGAAGTATTCCGCAGGGCCGATGGCGGCGGTGATGATCTTGGGCAGGGTGAGTTGATTTTTAGAGGTCATTTTGGCAAGCATGACAAATCTCCGGTTTTGGAAAAGTAAGGAATTCTTACTTTATGCCTTTTGCTGAAAACAATCAAGCAGCGAGCTGTTGCCTGTATGCTTACGTCACTACGGCATAGCAAAAACGGGGAAGAGAGATGAACGAATTTACGGTGCATATTGTGAGCTGGCGTGACGGTGAGCCGTTGCTGCGCGCGGTGCGCGAGGCGGTGTTCATGCGGGAGCAGGGGGTGTCGGCGGAACTGGAGTGGGACGGGCTGGATGAGGAGTGTCGCCATGCGCTGGCTTTGAGCGCCAAGGGTGAGGCCATCGGTTGCGGGCGCCTCACGCAGGATGCGCACATCGGGCGCATGGCGGTATTGCGGGCGTGGCGCGGCAGGAAGATCGGGACGGCGTTGCTCGAAGCCTTGCTGGATGAGGCGCGCAGCCGGTCTTATGCAGAGGTTGAACTCAGCGCGCAGGTTCAGGCTTTGCCGTTCTATCGCCGTTTCGGTTTCGTGGAGGAGGGCAAGGTGTTCATGGATGCGGATATGCCGCATCGCAAGATGCGCTTGCTCCTGTGAGAATTAACCCAGATTGTCCGTTAGCACCGTCATTCCCGCGAAGGCGGGAATCCAGCGAAATAATACTCCGCGAATAACCAGCGACTTTGCTGGCGTAGTTTGCCAGCTTAGTCGAATGGCTAGTTAGTTCATCAGCGGACAAAACCTTATTGTTGGCCCGCTATGCGGGTGTTTTTTTATCAACTGGATTCCCGCCTTCGCGGGAATGACGAGTTTTTCGGTCTAATGGACAATTTTGGATTAATACCGCACCGCTTCAAACGATGCCGCATGCCTCGTCGAATTCCAGTCTCGGGTTGCGCGGGTAAACGCCGCTTGGGTCGCCGTAGCCCAGGTTGCACAGGAAATTTGATTTCACTGCGGTTCCCGCAAAGAAAAGCTGATCCACCATGGCATTGTCGAAGCCGGACATCGGGCCGCAATCGAGGCCGAGAGCGCGAGCCGCGATGATGAGGTAGGCGCCTTGAAGGCTGCCGTTGCGGAATGCGTGGGTGAAAGTGGTTTGTTCGTCTTTCTCGAACGCGGCGCGCATGGCGGGTCCGTTCGGGAACAGCTTGGGTACTTGCTCATAGAAACGCATGTCGTAACCGATGATCGCGGTGACGGGCGCAGCCATGGACTTTGCGCGGTTACCTTCCATCAGCGCGGGCTTGAGCTTTTCCTTGGCTTCGCTTGATTTGACGAAAACGATGCGTGCCGGGCAGCAGTTGGCGGAGGTCGGCCCCATGCGGAAGGTGTTGTATAGCCGACGCAACAGTTCGTCTGGCACCGGACGGCCCTGCCATGCGTTATGGGTGTGGGCTTCGAGGAACAGTTGGTTGAGCGCGGTTTGATCCAGAGGAGCAGGCATGATTATTCCTTTATGGGATGAATTAGAATTTCAGACAGGGGAATCTATGGGCGATAGTTTATACCTTTTTGTATTGACTACTCATCTGTGTTGCTTGTTGCTGCGAGCATGGCGCTGCGGCTTTGCGGGGTTTCCAGGCTGATGCGGCCCAGTGCGCCGGTGCGGTAATCCTGCAGCAGCATGAGCGCGGTTTTTTCGAGGTCAGGATCGCCGCCTTTGATGCGATAGCCGCGCTTCTGTGCGATGGCGGCGATGACGTCTGCGCCATCCATCTTATCCACGGCAAAACCGTAACGGGCGGTCAGCAGGGCAGGGTAGCGCGCAAGCAAAAGGTCGGCGAGGAAGGTGGCGACTTCTTCGTCGATGACGGCGTTACGTCCTATGGCGTGGCTGGCGGCCAGCATGAGGCCGTCGCTGTCGTGTTCGATCTTGGGCCACATCAATCCCGGCGTGTCGATGAGCGTCATGTGGTCGTTCAGGTCGAAGCTTTGCTGGTTTTTGGTAATGGCCGGTTCGTCGCCCACCAGTGCCGCGCGGCGTTTCAGCAGCGCGTTCATCAGCGTGGATTTGCCGACGTTGGGGATGCCCATAATCAGCATGCGCAGGGGCTTGAGGCTGGTGCCGCGATGCGGGGCGAGTTCGGCGCACAGGCCGGGTACCTTGGCGGCTTCTCCCGGTTTTTTGCACGACAGCGCGACGGCCTTGACGCCTTTTTGCCCGTTGTAAAATTTGAGCCAGGCCTTGGTTGCAGCAGGGTCGGCGAGGTCGGTCTTGTTGAGAATTTTCAGGCAGGGACGCTGGCGGTGCAGGCGCAGCTCGTTGATGAGCGGGTTGCTGCCCGCTTCGGGCACGCGCGCATCCAGCACTTCAATTACGACATCAATACGCTCCATGGTCTCGGCGGCTTTTTTGCGCGCGGAGGTCATGTGACCGGGGAACCACTGTATGGACATTGAAAGTTAAGCCAGCTAATCAAAAGTGGATTTTACCTTCTTACGAGTTGTTATTTCGGAAGATGTGGGAAATTTTTGCTGCGAACCGATTTATCCAAACTGAAGATTTGAGCCGAGTTTTACTTTTTTCTCAATTAGGCATAGCCTTTGAGGCTGCAAGGCGAGCAGGATTCAGTGTTGATCTTGTTGTTTCACCAAATTTTCGAGAAGAGAAATGTTATGGACAAAATTATTTTTATAGTTATATTGCTCATGGCGGTTTCGGTTCCGGCTTTGGCTGCGGATAATGACCGGGGAGTACGCATGGATGAGGCAAAGGAGGCGATGCGTTCTTTGAAGGATCAGCAGATGCAAGAGCGCAGTGCCATGCAGGACGAGTACCACAGCAAGATGAAAGTAATGCTTGAACGTCAGCAGAAGGAACGCGAAGACATTAAAGCCAAGTACGGGATGAGCAAGGACTGCTAAGGAGGCACGGGCCAGAAATGATCCACGCTAACTTTATGTGAAGGGCTATATCTATGTCGACGCGCAAAACACCTGATACGGGCAAGTTGGACAGGATTGTCGCCGAAGCCAGACGTAATCGGGAGCAACGCGAGCAAGGCTACCGGGAACAGGCGCTCAAGCTTTTTCCATGGGTATGTGGACGTTGCGCGCGTGAATTTGATCGCGTCAATCTCCAGCAATTGACCGTGCATCACAAGGATCATAACCACGACAATAATCCACCTGACGGCAGCAATTGGGAATTGTTATGCATCTATTGTCACGACAACGAGCACTCAAGATATATGGATTCGGATGGGCGTACACTGGTCAGCGATCCCGAAACACGGGCCAGCCATCAGCCATTCGCTGACCTGAAGTCGCTGTTGAAGAGCCGGGGATAGCTGTTTACCATGCAGTGTTGTGATCTTTTGTTATCATTAGAAAAATGCAATGCGGATGGCCCCCCAAGATTTCACCTGATTGACACTTAGAAGGATAGCGTTATGTCAAAGAATCCTGAAACCCCAGTGCTCACGTCCGAAAAAATCGGTCTCGATGCGGCCTCAATCAAACAATCCTTTCTGGATCGCCTAACTTATTCGGTTGCAAAAGACAGCATAACCGCCACAGATCGCGACTGGTTTTTCACCGCTGCCTACGTGGCGCGGGATCGCATGATTGACCGCTGGATGGAAACCATGCGGTGCTATTACGATAACGACGTTAAGCGAATTTACTATTTTTCCATGGAGTTCCTGATGGGGCGCACGCTGATGAACAGCTTGCATAATCTGGGCTTCGATCAGCAATACCGCCAGGCGCTCAGTGATTTGGGGGTTGATCTGGATAAGGTGAGAGAGATAGAGCAAGACGCCGCGCTGGGAAACGGCGGTTTGGGACGGCTTGCGGCCTGTTTTCTCGATTCCATGGCGACGCTCGAACTACCCGGCTACGGTTACGGCATCCGTTACGAATACGGCATGTTCGCTCAGCGCATCGAAAACGGCAGGCAAATCGAGCATCCCGACAACTGGCTACGCTATGGCAATCCGTGGGAATTCGCACGTCCGGAGGTGTTATACCAAGTTAAATTCAATGGGCATGTGGTCCAATATAAAGACGATCAAGGCGTAGAGCGTTACCACTGGATCGATACCGACGACGTGATGGCGATGGCCTATGACACACCGATTCCCGGCTATGGCACAAAAACCGTCAACAATATGCGTTTGTGGGCGGCCAAGGCGACGCGAGATTTTGAGTTGCGCTATTTCAATGAGGGCGATTACATCAAGGCGGTGGCGGACAAGAACGAGTCCGAGAACCTTTCCAAAGTGCTCTATCCCAACGACACTACGGAAATGGGACGCGAGTTGCGTTTGAAACAGCAATATTTCTTTGTGTGCGCTTCGCTGCAAGATGCTTTTTACCGTCACAGCAAGCACCATGATAGCTTTGACTCCTTGCCCGACAAAGTGGCGATCCAGTTGAACGATACGCATCCTTCCATCGCCATCGCCGAGATGATGCGTGTGCTGGTGGATTTGCACCATCTGGAATGGGGGAGGGCATGGGATATTTCTACGCGCACTTTTGCCTACACCAACCACACCTTGATGCCGGAGGCGCTTGAAACCTGGCCGGTCGCCATGTTCGGTAAACTTTTGCCGCGTCATTTGCAGATTATTTATGAAATCAATCAGCGGTTTCTAAAAGATGTGATGCACCAATACCCTGGGGACACCGACAGGCTACGACGTATGTCCATCATTGACGAAGCAGGCGTCAGGCGTATCCGTATGGCGCATCTGGCTATTGTCGGCAGCCACAAGGTAAACGGGGTGGCGCAAATTCATACCGAGTTGATGAAGCAAACTATTTTTGCCGATTTCGATCATTTTTACCCCGGCAAGATCATCAACATGACCAATGGCATTACGCCGCGCCGCTGGCTAAATCAGTCCAATCCGCGCTTGGCCGAACTCATTTCCTCGCGCATTGGGCGTGATTGGGTCAAGGATTTGAACCAATTGAAGCGCCTGACCCCGTTTGCCGATGATGCTGAATTTCGAAAAGAATTCGCAGCCGTGAAGCGTGCCAACAAGGAGCATTTTGCCGCACTGTTGAAGCAGAAGCTCAATATCAATGTCGACGTGGATTCTCTTTTTGATGTACAGATCAAGCGCATTCACGAATACAAGCGCCAGTTACTTAACCTGTTGCATGTGGTGACGCTTTACAACCGCATTCGCCACAACCCGAATATCGACTTTGTACCGCGTACCGTGATTTTCGGCGGCAAGGCGGCGCCGGGCTACGCCACGGCCAAGTTAGTCATCAAGCTCATCAACGATGTCGCCGACATCATCAATAATTCCCCAAAGGTGGCTAACCGCCTCAAGGTGGTGTTCGTACCCAACTACGATGTGTCGACTGCCGAAGACATGATCCCAGCAGCAGATTTGTCCGAGCAGATATCCACCGCAGGCACGGAAGCATCCGGTACGGGAAACATGAAGCTGGCCCTGAACGGTGCGCTCACCATCGGTACGCTGGACGGAGCCAACATCGAGATCGGCGAAGAAGTGGGGGCGGACAATATTTTCATCTTCGGACTCACTGCGGCGGAAGTTGCCAAGGTGAAGGCAAACGGCTATCAGCCTTGGGATTACTACAACTCCAATGGTGAATTGCGGGAAGTGCTCGACATGATAGGCTCGGGCTTCTTCTCGCCGGATGAGCCGAATCGCTTCAAGCCCATCGTGGATACGCTATTGCAGCACGGAGATCATTATTTATTGCTCGCCGATTATGCGGCTTACATTGCCTGCCATGGGAAAGTCGAGACAGCCTACCGGGATCAGGAGCAATGGGTGAAAAGCGCGATACTCAACGTTGCCAACATGGGGAAATTCTCCAGCGACCGGACTATCAGCCAATATGCCGAGCAGATATGGGATGCAAAACCTGTTAAACCAAATAAATTATATATATAACTATATTTCAGTTATTTGTTTTTCCAAAACGGTTCATATTAATCGTATTTCTATTGACGATCATTAACGTCGCAGAAGTAATTCTATAGTTCTTCGCTTGGGGTAATTCATGCTCGGCAAAGGTCATGCTCACTGCATACCATGCCCTGAATTTTCTGCTTTGACTTTACTGACTTCAGCTCATGTCAAAGATCGTACTGCGTAAGATCCACCCACTGGCATCTGATAGTGCCATTAGCAAGAATGCTAAGATTTCCCGATTGCTTATCTTCCGATTGACCGATTACCGAGACAGATTTATAGTCTTGGACGCCAAACAATCCATCGATAATTTCTGATTCGGTATTGCTCAATTTTTCAGAAGCACTTGATGGGTTCTGTATGTCTTTTGCCAAAGACATTTCACTTACCTCTCTTCCTATCAAACATATTTTGTATGGTGGACAGCAACAGAATTGAAGTGCACTGCTGTTGAAGCAATCGGAGCGGCCAAGCTAACGGAAGAGGCGAAAAAAAATGCGGTTGTGGCGAGTATCAGGCTCACCATGAATACAGATACAATAGGTAAAAATTTCATGACGCTTTCCTTGTCTAGGTCAATTAATTGTTAAATGCGTGTGTAAAATACACACAATATGCAAATAGTACGTGTATTTTTTACACACGTCAAGCGTTTTTTGTGGTATTGTTTGAACGTGAAATTTTTAACGGGAATTATTTCGGATGAATGAACAAAGTCAGTTTGCGGGGGAATTGCCTGCACCTCTTGTGGCAGCGTTACGCCGCGTTTTGCGACCGCTTATTCGGTTATTGCTTTCTTATGGAATACGATTCCAGACATTTTGCGATCTGGCTAAATCCATTTACATCCAGATTGCGGAGGAAGAGTTCAAGCTTGATAACAAGGCTCAAACTGACAGTCGTATCAGCCTGCTGACTGGCGTTCACAGACGCGACGTCAAGCGTCTGCGCAGTGAATCACTGGCCGTAAGCAGCCTTCCCCTGCAAGCTTCCTTAAGCGCGCAGTTGCTTGCGATTTGGAGCGGACGCGATGAATATCTTGATGCGCAGGGTGCGCCGCTGCCGCTGCCACGCTTGGCCAGCAAAGGAGGGGAACATTCGTTTGAAGCTCTGGTGCAATCTGTAAGCAAGGACTTCCGCGCCCGCGTTGTGCTGGACGAATGGTTACGACAAGGAATTGCTACACTGGACGAGCAGGATAATGTGCATCTTGCTGCCGATGCCTTTGCTTCCCCTCAAGGAATCGAGGAGAAATCGTTCTATTTCGGGCAGAACATCCACGACCACCTTGCTGCCACAGTCCATAACTTATCCGGTGCTACCCCGCCGTTCCTTGAGCGTTGCGTCTATTACAACGATCTCACGGCTGATTCGGTCAAAGAATACGAGCGTATTGCGAGATCAGCCGGAATGAGGGCGATACATACGGTGAACCGCCATGCCATAGAATTACAAAAGCGGGACGCAGGAAAATCTGATGCAGTCTACCGGACTAATTTCGGTATTTACAATTTCACTGAGGTGGGTCGTAGCGATGACACTCTTGCGGAATAGACTGCTGAATATTATTGCAGTGCTACTTCTGGGTGGATTTATCACCGGGAATGCGCTCGCCGCGAGCGACGCCGTTAAAGAGGGTGGAATTGGCGGAACCGGATCGGCTGCCAATAGTAAAGGTATTGGTGGTACCGGGACACCTGCCATGAATGGCGGGATCGGTGGTACCGGGGCGCCCGCTATGAACAGTGGGATCGGTGGCACCGGCTTGCGACCGGACAGCGAATCCGCCATGCTCACGCCTGCCGGGAAAGTGTTGTTTGTCGTCGGACAAGTCGAGGCGCAAAATCTGGGGCAAATTAGGCCGCTAACTAAAGGAGATCTAGTGCGGGTCGGCGATACCCTGAAATCCAGTAAGGGAGCATCGTTGCAGTTGCTCATGGATGATGGCGGAACGATTGTGCTGCGCCCGGAAAGCCAACTGGTAATCGAGTCCTTCGTTTACAAGGGTGTTCAGGACGGAAGCGAACACATGGCATTGGCGCTGTTGAGTGGTGGATTCCGTGCCGTTACTGGTGATATAGGCCATCTGCATAAGGAAAACTACAGCATCCGCACTCCCAATGCCACAGTCGGAATACTTGGTACGGATCATGAAACTGTCTTCGTTTCTGCAACCCAGCCGGGGCAGACGGCAGCAGTCGAACCAGGTACTTATAACCACGTAATTTCTGGCGCAACCGTGCTGCAAAGTGAGAAGGGTAAACTGCTGATAAAGCCTAATCAAACTGGCTTTGCACCGCTAAACGGGGCTACTCCGATCATGCTGGACAAAACTTTGCAGATATTTGGAAATCTGAAAGCCAATCCTGAAGAGCGCGGAGAACAACTTGGCGACATGAACAATGCAAGCCAAGACAGGAAGGGGAATTCCAGTTCGAGTGATTCGAATTCGGGTGCCGGGCAGAATTGGAATGGTTCGATCTCAGGCGCAGAGCAGAATTCGAGAGGAGGCAACAACGCTGGTTCGGGCGCAGAACAGAATTCGGGTAATCCAATACCGGACACCGGACAGAACAAGATTATCCAGCCTGACCTCTTGGGTAATACCAACTTGGATCTCAATACGTTGGAGACGGACGTGTCACCTGCTCCATCGGGAAGCGCAGTCGTAGGAGCGCAGATGGCAGATGGATTGCTAGTGGTCGGCAGTGTACAAGCGGGAAATACTGGAGAAACACTGCTCGTGGAACGTAGCGTGCCTGGCAGTTACACCAACAATAACACTGGCTTCAATTTTATTGCCAATGAAGGAAGTCCGATCAATAAAGAGAGTGCGTACGTGGATGACGTCAAAGTGACATGGGGTATCTATAATGGTGGAATCGCTTTTGACAGGTCTGGAAACGCCTTCGAGATCAATTTTCAGCCTTTTGCCTATGTTAGTGGTGGGGCCACTCCACCATCAGTTGTCAGTGCCATAGGGGGTACCGCTACCTTTTCAACTATGGTTGAATACACCAAACCGGTAACTGAGTCAGGTACTCTCGGCGGCAACGTAACGCTAAATGTGGGCATCAATCTTAGTACGGCTACTTTGACCAGCTACAATCTCGGTGTGACTGATGCCAATTCCAGAAACTGGATTGGCACTCTTAGCGCTCCAGTGCCACTTTCCACTTTTATGAATGGAACGCCGCTTGCCGTCACCTGTGGTGCATGCACGGGTACGGCAAGCGGTAGTGCTGCGGGTTTGCTAATTGGACAGAATGCAAAAGGGCTGATTTCTTCCTACGCATTAAGGACAACAACTGGACAGGCTGTAGTGGGTGCAGCGATAATGTCTCGACCCTGAAAAAAATAGATAAAAATCATAGAACCCGCAAAACGCTTTTTTTCCATCCTGCTATTGGTGAGCCTTGGACTGGTTTCGTCCATCGTTAAAGCCGACAGTCTTGACCTTGAATTGGCTCGCAATTTGATTGTAGAAGGCAGGCCGATGGAGGCTTATGCCCTGCTTGAACCCTACGAGTCTGAACAAGCGGGCAACACAAAATTCGACTATCTGTTGGGATTGGCTGCGCTAAATAGTGGTCAGGCAGGCAAGGCGAGCATAATTCTTGAACGCGTATTAACGGTAGATCCATTGTATGCGGCTGCACGGGTGGATTTGGGGCGTGCTTATTACCTTCTGGGTGATTTTGACCGCGCCCGCGAAGAATTTACGCGTGCGCAGGAATTGAATCCGCCCCCGGCAGCACTCGCCACAATCATGCAGTACCACAATGAAATCGAAAATTCATACAATAAACCGTCGACCCGGTTAAGCGGCTATTTCGAGGTGGGTACCGGCTTCAATAACAATGTCAACAATGCCACCAGTCAAAGCCAGGTCACCGTACCGATACTGTTAAATTCTCAACTCGCATTGAACTCCGCGAACGTTAAAACCTCCGACGACTATTTAGGAATGGCTACAGGTGGAGAGGCAATTCATCCGATTTCTACGGACTGGTCATTGTACGCCGGCGTGGATATGCGTAGCCGCAGCGATCTGAAATACAAAGACTTTAATTTCATCTCACTGGATGACCGGGCTGGTGCGATTTTTAACAAGAATGCAGAACAGATCAGGGCTGGGTTTGTGAATGGGCAGTTCGATCTGGGTGAGGCAGTCAACCGTAAATACAACGGCTTCAATGTAGAATGGAGCCACGCCTACAATAGCGCCAATCAGGCGGTACTGTTCGGCCAGTATATCCTCTACCGCTATCCCGACCCAACAATTGCCTCAAACGATTTCAATCAGACAATCGCCGGTTTGGGCTGGACACATACTTTTGCAGATGGACGCTCTACTGTTTTTGGAAGCTTATATGGAGGCAACGAGCGCGATACGAATCTGCGCATCGATGGTGACAAGAGCATTCAAGGTGTGCGCCTGTCCGGGCAATTGTCAATGGGTGAAAAGCTAAATTTATTTGCCTCTGGCGGTGTGCAGTGGGGCAAGTATGATCAAACCAACAGTGTCTTTTTAGTTACTCGCGATGACCTCCAAGCTGATCTGACAGTCGGATTAACTTATCGCTATGCGCCCGAATGGTCTTTGCGTCCGCAAATCAGTTTTATCCAGAATCAGTCCAATATCGTCATTGATCGATTTGACCAAGTCGATTTATCCCTGACGTTGCGGCGAGATTTTAAATAACCCTAGAAAAAGCAGTTGTCCACGAAAGGCACGAAAAACACGAACAAATTCATAGAGATCAACGCTACGTGGATATAACCCGATGGGTGAGTCACGGAACGAATACAACCTGCTGTTTTATTTCGTGCTTTTCGTGTTTTTCGTGGATAAATTGCTGTTTTTAGGATAACCGGGAATCATCTACTCCATAGTGGTCAAGACGAATTCCGCCTCGGAGTACAATTCTTCGAGTTGAGATTCCCCCATGCCCAGAAGTTGCAGGCATACAGCTCCCAGCTTCGGCCATTCATGAGTAAGGCTGAGACCGAGTTTCTGCTGCACGATGTGTTCCGCAAGTTGAGCTGTCGCGATGAGTTGGCGGCTCAGCATGGGCAATTGAGAACTGGCTGATCCCAACTCCATAAGGTCGTGATGATTGCGGATGGCGAGACACATCTCTTCCGGCAGCCACCAGCTTTGTGCCAGTATGCACCCCACCATGGCATGATTAGCCGGCATTTCAACTTCCTCAATTTCGTTGAAGCTTAGCTCGGATTCTCGGTTGGCCTTATCAAGCACCGCCTTATAATGCGGGAAGCGTCCGAGCAGTACCGGGATACCGCAGTCGCGAAATAGACCATAGGTGTATGCATCTTCGGCGCGAAGTCCACGTATGTCGAGATGTTGAGCCAGCCAACCGGAAAGATGGGAGATGCGCGCCGAGGCATCCCAGTAACGTTCGAGGTTGGGTACGTTGGGAAAAGATTTGCGCAGAATAATGCCTGCAATAGCACGACTGGAAGCCTTCAGGCCGAGCATCATGAGGGCTTCGCCTCCCGATCTGACCCGCTGGCACAGACCGAAAAAAGGAGAATTGGCGGTTTTGATTAAACCGGCCGAAAGGCTAACATCGGTTCCGATTATGTTCGCTAAACGGTTGAAGTCAGGTTCATCCTTGCCTACTTCGGTCATGAATCGATCCAGAATCGCTGGGCAGGGCGGGATGCCGAGGCCGAGTATGGAGCGTTCGAAAAGGTTGTCGACTTCCGATGGGCGAGATTCTTGCTGGGTGTCGTACATTTCATGGTCCTATTTTTTAGCCAGGGAAGAAGAGTTTCTTCCGGCATTGGTCTTGCAAAGAAAAATCCCTGAATGGCATCGACGCCCGCATCGAGCAGGGCATCGATTTGTTCCTGTGTTTCACACCCTTCGGCTACGATGGTCATGCCCAATTCGTGGCCAAGTTGTGTCATTGCCCTGACCACAGCCAGAGCGCGGCGATCCTCGGGTAGCATGGTGACGAATGCGCGATCCAGCTTGAGCTTTCCAGCAGAAATATCCTTTAGGTTGGACAAGCAGGAATAGCCGGTGCCGAAATCGTCGATAGCCAAACTCACGCCTGCGGCGGACGCGTTTTTCAGGTTCTTCTGGACGGTATCGGAAATATCCATGAAAAGAGATTCCGTCAGTTCCAACTCCACCAGTTCCGGCTTGACGTTGGAGCAAATCAGGGCAGCGTGTAACGCTTGGGTGAATTTCGGGGAGATCAGTTGGATGCGCGAGACGTTGATGGCGACCTTGGTGTGATACCCGGCGTCCTGCAACAGGCGCGCATGCATCGCACCCTGCAACAAGCTCCATTCTCCAAGGCGGATAATAAGGCCGGTCTTTTCCGCAACGGGGATGAACTGGCTGGGCGGAATGTTTTCGCCATTGACGGAGCAGCGCATGAGTGCTTCAACAGCCTCAACATGCCCTTTCGCATGAATGATGGGCTGGTAGTGGAGACATAATCCGCCGTTCTCCAAAGCTGTATGCAATTTGCTTTCGATCGAGAGTTCTTCGCGCGCAAGGATAATCCCGAGACGTCCAGGGATCGGCTCGTCGCCGGAACATACGATACTGCCTCCTCCTTTGGTTTTTGCAGCAAACATGGCACGGTCGGCGCGCTCTAGAAGAACAAGTGAATCTTCGCCGGTATCATGGATAGCTATGCCGATGCTCGCCGTGGGGCGCAGTGTCAGGTTGTCGATAGTAATCGGTTCTTCGACCGTGCTGGTCAGCTCACCAGCAAGCTGCAGAGCTTGAGAACGGTCACACTTGGGGACGAGAAGCACGAATTCGTCTCCTCCCATTCTGGAGAGTTCGGCTCGCCCACTCATCCGGTTACGAAAGCGCATAGCGAGGTTCTTGATGATCTCGTTGCCTCCCAGATGGCCGAATGATTCATTGATTTGCTTGAAGCGATCAATATCGATCCAGATGACGGCGAATGTTTTTCCGCTGGACGTCGAATCTATAGCGAGCTTTTGTGCCATCTGCAAACAGCCAAATCGATCCAAGAATCCGGTTAGGGAGTCTATGTTATTTCTGGGGTACACAGAATTGGTTAATTCGTGGAGCGGAGTTATTCTGACTTCAGTCACGGAGCCAATAGACGGGAAGTCAGTTAGCGGCTGGACTATATCCTGGCCATGCTCCTCAAATAGCAAATTTGCTAACATCGACTACTCCTTCAGTTTAATTGGCGCCGCAATCGCTGCCATACTTCCATTAGTCTTAAACACGTCCTATTGAAACAAACCGCCCCCAGCAAAGCCTGGGGATTATTTTTGACCCACAAAGGGACAAAAACGTGAAACGCATGGCAGTAATTACCTCACTACCTTGCTTATTCACGTCCATCAAGAAATTACATAATTTGCGCCGGGGACGATCATCAAATAATCAATTCCGGCGTAGATAATGAAACCAATCCCGGTCGTAATCGATTTATAAATCGATTGCGACAAATCTTTTCCGCCGTACAAGTTCGACCTGAACGTTTCAAAAATTACTAAACAAGTCAATACAAATACAAACAAGATTGCTTCGAATAAATAGTGCATCATTAACTCCCTATCGAATAATCAAAAATGATTGCAAGCAAACTAACGTAATGTTTCCCTTTTCTTAGGGCGGTTAATTCATTTAAGCGTGTGCAAATTGCACACGACACAAGAATACTAAATGTTATTTTTACACACGTCAAGTGCTTTTTTAATGCCATTGGCTTTTGAACCTCAGCTTCAAAGCGTTTTAGACGATTCCGTGCATACCATAAAGCTTGAGGTTATAGGCAAAGATTGGGGGGCGGGTGAAACGAAATGGAGGTCGCTGAGCAGCATTCAATAAAGTTGTTTTACTTGCACTGCGTTTATCCGAGGCAAGACCTCGGGGAATAAAGTTTGTCCTCTAGCGATCATTATTTTATAAGGGAGTGATAGTTTTTTATTTTTCAACGAAATAACACTAACCCCAGAATCGTTGTGAACCCCAATTGGCCGCTGCTTTAGCAGCATTGATGTTTAAGGTAGAATGGTTTTGCTAAATGGGCGTGCGCGATGTGCAGCCCTTTCTGAATGTAGGCGGATGTTCTTGTGGAAATCGTTATTCACCGTATCCGCTGTTTGAATAGCTCCGATTTCAATTTGACCCGATTCTAATTTGAATGGATATGACAAATTTATTCACACAAGACGATAAGGTTCACAGCTTGTTCCAGCGCACACCATTGCTCGATGGAAGCGATGCAGAACTCAAACGCGAGGAAATACGCAGGTATTTTCACACCACCTTTGATCGTTATGAACTGTTGTTCGAGACGTTGAAGCAAGACGAGGCTTATTTCCGCAAGCCGATTACGCTGCGTCACCCGTTGATTTTCTATCTGGGTCATACCGCAACCTTTTTTATCAACAAGCTGGTTATCGCCAATCTCATCAAAGAACGTATCAATCCCCACTTCGAGTCCATGTTCGCGGTGGGTGTCGACGAGATGAGTTGGGACGACTTGAGCGATGCGCATTATGACTGGCCAAAGGTGGCGGAAGTCAGAGGCTATCGTAACGAGGTGCGCGTAGTGGTTGATAGTCTCATCAGCAGCATTCCACTGAGCTTGCCAATAGATTGGGACAACCCCTGGTGGGTCATCCTGATGGGAATAGAACACGAGAGAATTCATCTGGAAACCTCGTCCGTGCTGATACGCCAGCATGCCCTGAGTTACGTCAAGAAACATCCGGCGTGGCAACCCTGCCGTTTGGCCGGGGCTGCGCCGCAAAATGATTTGCTGGAGATAGCCGCAGGCAAGGTTTTTTTGGGTAAGGACAGGAGCTCGTTATATTATGGATGGGACAATGAGTACGGCCATCATGAAGCCGCTGTTCCCGCATTTCAGGCGAGCCGGTTTCTGGTGAGTAACGGGGAATTTCTTCCATTTGTCGAAGCCGGTGGATATAAGACAGAAAGTTGCTGGGAGGCAGAAGGCCTGGCATGGAAAAACTATATGCATGCCGCGCACCCGACATTCTGGATTAAAGGTGATCAGGGCTGGCGCTTGCGGATCATGCTGGAAGAAATTTCCATGCCGTGGGATTGGCCGGTGGAAGTCAATTATCACGAGGCCAAGGCTTTTTGTAACTGGAAAAAAAAACAGACTGGCCAGCTAGTACGTTTGCCTACCGAAGACGAGTGGTACCGTCTATACGAAGAGTCGGGACTGGCCGAAATTCCTTGCGACATGCCTGCATCGGCCAATATTCATCTGGATCATTACGCCTCGCCGTGTCCGGTTAATGCTTTTGGCCAAGGCAAGCTATATGACGTGACCGGCAACGTATGGCAATGGACCGAGACGCCTATCTATCCTTTCGAATGTTTTGAAGTGCATCCGTGTTACGACGATTTCACGGCCCCCACTTTCGATACGCGCCACAATTTGTTCAAGGGTGGGTCGTGGATATCTTGCGGCAACGAAAGCCTCAGCAGCGCCCGTTACGCGTTCCGCAGACATTTTTTCCAGCATGCGGGGTTTCGCTATGTGGTTGCGGCTACGCCATCCATGCCTTCTTCATCCATTTACGAAACCGACAAGCAGCTTTCGGAATATGCCGAGTTCCATTATGGCGACGAATATTTCGGTGTGCCGAATTTCCCGAAAACGCTGGCGCAGCTTGCCATTCAGGCTATGAGCGATAAACCGGCTGCCCAAGCACTGGATTTGGGCTGCGCCACGGGGCGGGCGACATTCGAGCTGGCGCGCCACTTTTCGCATGTCACCGGAATAGACTTCTCCGCGCGCTTTATTGAACTGGGTGTGCAGTTGGCAGCGCAGGGCGTGGCGCGTTACACCATCGTCGACGAGGGGGAACTGGTTTTCTACCGCGAGCGCAAACTCACTGATTTCAATCTCGATGCAACGCGGGACAAGGTGGCATTTTTTCAGGGCGATGCCTGCAACCTGAAGCCGCACTTCAGCGGCTATGACCTCATCCTCGCGGGCAACTTGCTTGATCGTTTATACAGCCCAGCGAAATTTCTGGAGACGGTGCATGAGCGCATGAACATGGGCGGTCTGATGTTGATTGCCTCCCCTTACACTTGGCTACCGGAGCATACACAGCGCGAAGAATGGATAGGAGGTTTCAAGAAAAATGGGGAAAATTTCACCACGCTGGATGGGCTGAAGGAGATTTTGGCAACTCACTTCAAGCTGATGCAAGGGCCGCTTGATGTCCCTTTCGTAATCCGCGAAACCAAAAGAAAATTCCAGCACAGTGTTTCTGAAGTCACCATCTGGGAACGCATCAGGTGACATTCGACTTCGATAAAGAAATTCCCCGCGCAGGCACGGCGAGCGTCAAATATGACGGTGCGGCAGCAAACTTCGGCACTTTTGATGTAACCCCGATGTGGGTCGCCGACATGGATTTTGCCGCTCCGGCGGCGATCACCCGTGCGCTGATGGAGCGCGCCGCCCACCCGGTCTATGGCTACACCCTTTACCCGGAGAGCATGGTTGAAGCGCTGATGTCATGGCTGAAAAAGCGTCATGGCT
This sequence comes from uncultured Gallionellaceae bacterium, assembly GCA_964480365.1. Lineage (GTDB taxonomy): Bacteria > Pseudomonadota > Gammaproteobacteria > Burkholderiales > Gallionellaceae > CAIQPV01. The sequence continues at coordinate 26,112 of CAYZPM010000027.1, read as the reverse complement.
GGGAAATTGAGCGTGAGTGGATTGTGATGTGTCCGGGCGTGGTCACCGCGCTGCATGCCACCGTTCTGGCTGTTACGCAGTCGGGTGAAAGCGTCATCGTGCAGAGTCCAGTCTATGCGCCATTTTATTCCTGTGTTACGACCACGGGTCGTCGCCTCGTGCTTAATCCGCTCAAGCTGAAAGATGGGCGTTATACCATCGACTTTGACCATCTGGAGCAATGCGCCGCAGATGGCGCGCGCCTGTTAATTCTTTGCTCGCCACACAATCCGGTCGGGCGTGTCTGGAGCCGCGATGAACTTGAGCGAATTTTGGAAATTGCACGCAAGCATGATCTGGTGGTGCTCGCGGACGAAATCCATGCTGACCTGGTTTATCCGGGAATTAAACACACCGCTTTGGCAACGCTCGCCGTTGACGGTGATTCGATCATCACGGCGGTAGCGCCGAGCAAGACTTTCAACATCCCAGGACTCGGTCTGTCCGCACTCATCGTACCGAATCCCGCGCATCGGGCGGCGCTGCGCAAGGTGTTCGATCAACTTCATGTTCAGGCAAGCAATCCTTTCAGTATTACTGCGTTTGAAGTAGCCTACCGCGAGGGAGAACCCTGGCTGGAAAGCCTGCTGGTCTATCTTCAAGAAACGCGAGAGTTTGTCCGCCACTACCTGTCCAGCCACCTCCCCGGTATTCATCTCATCGAGCCGGAAGGAACCTTCCTGTTATGGCTCGATTGTCGTGCGCTGGGACTGAATGACGAAGAACTCCAGCGTTTCTTCGTGCAAGATGCAAGGGTGGGGTTGAGTCCCGGAACGGTCTTTGGCATGGGTGGTAGCGGATTCATGCGCATGAACATCGGCACTCCTCGCCGGATAGTTGCCACGGCACTTGAGCGGATAAAATGCGCGCTTGAAGCTGCGGAATAGTTGGGGGCAAAATGTCCATTCAATTTCCTGACTTCTTCAACAGTCTCGCCCCGACCGTGTCAAGCGCGGTAGGATGGGGGCGCAGCGATGCCCCTCGTTCTTCATGCCGAGGATAAACTAAAAATACATGGCAATTATCAGTAAAACCCAATCTGTCATTTTGGCAGCTAGCTTAATCGTGCTAGGGGTGTTGGGAGGATGTACTGTTCCACCAACACGTCAAGTTGGCGCCGAATCTACGAATCCGGATACCACTCAATCTAAAAATCTGCCTGAACAGGGCGCGCAAGGATTGAGTGGCAGTCCAATCCCATATCAGGTTGAAGAAAACAAGACGCCAGATGGCATAGCACCTATGAATGGCTTGGGCACTGCGATAGGAAGTAAAGAGCAACCGATGGCTGAAAGTGCTAAAACAGCGGTTACGCTAGCGCCACTTTTAAAGCTGTTATCAAATGAAGAGGTGGCAAAGTTAATTCCGGGCCATGTTCGAAATCCCGCTGGTTGGGCAGAAGATATTCTCAGGGTTTTTTCCGCGCTGAGCTTCCAGCCGTCACCACCTAATGTGTGTTCGGTACTTGCCATCATCCAACAAGAATCAGGATTCCAGGCAAACCCGACGGTGCAAGGTATGCGCCAGGTCATCCTTAATTCGTTGAAAAAGAAGTATGGAAAATTGGGTAAAGTAGCGGTAGAAAAATTGCTGGATGTTAAAACGCCTGGCGAAAAGAAATCACTGTGGAACAAACTAATGGCGGCTAAAACGGAATATGACGTGGATCGTGTCTTCCGGGATTATGTTGTTTACCAGAAAGTAAATCATCCAGGCTTGATCAATATGGCCGCGTATACCGGTAAAGCCTTTGGTGTTGATGATCTTGACCAATTGAATCCAATAACCACGATTGGTTCGATGCAAGTCAGCGTCAAGTATTCCAAAGAGCAATCGAAAGCCTCTGATATTGGAGAGTGGAAAACACGCGAATTCCTTTACACGAGATATGGCGGGGTTTACTTTGGAATTCGTCGGTTGCTGGGTTACCAAACAAGCTATATTGATCCTATCTATCGGTTTGCTGATTACAATCTTGGGATGTATGCAAGCCGGAATGCCGCATTGCAATATCAGTTGTCATCATTGATCGGCTACAAGCTGGCATTGGATGGCGACCTGCTTCGCTATTTAAAGAATGGGACGGCGGATTCCGATGAAAGCGAGAGTGAGAAAGCGATCTTGGTGTTTGCTAAGCGATTCGCCCCATGGTTGGACAAACGCACTATCCATAACGATCTCTATCTTGAGAAATCCCCAAATTTTGAGTACACGAAAACCTATCTTGCAATCAAGCATGCCTATGCAGTTACATACGGCACGCCGCCCTACGCAAGCCTTCCTGTAGTAGAAATAACGGGTCCGAAAATCAAGTCAAAGTTTACAACGGCTCTGTACGCCAAAGCTGTAAATGCAAAGTATCAAAGATGTTTCAATCAAGCGCGATAGGATGGGCGGAGCGTTTCGTGATAAATCACTCGCGGCTTGCTCTTTGAGTTTCGCAAGTCTGTTTTCGAGGTAAAGGGAAGTCAGGGGGATAAGTCATTTTTTTTGCCTGTGACGGTGGTTAAACCTGCGTCCCGAGTTTTTTTGCCAGCGCCAACAATTCTTGCCCATTTTCTAACCCGTCGATGAAACGCTCGGGTATGCCTTCAAGTCCTACTTGCGCGCCAACAAGCGCACCGGTCAGCATGGCGCGTGACATGTTTTGGCCGCCGCCGTTTATGGCATGCAGGACGGCAGATTCGAAATCGTCCGCGAAACGGGCCGCAAGGTAATAGGCTGCGGGGAGTTGGTGATAGATGGCGCACGGCATTCCGTAAACAATGGAGGCTTTCCAGGCCGGTTCAATTTTAATGTCTGGATCAAGCGCGGCCAGAGCCACATAATGTGGCGTCAGGAGTGCGTCTGGAGAAGAGAAACGCCCGGCTCGTGGCGGATCGGGATCACCGGGGCGGGGCGCTGAAAAATCGCTTTTCGTCACCGCATGAAAAGGCAGTTCATTGTTGTGCACGAGATGCATGAGTTTTCCCGAGATCGCGGGGTTCAATTTTTCTCCGGCGACCAGTTGGGACAGGACTAGATTGTAGGCAGTGCTCATGGCGATGATCGCTTCATCGCCTTGCGTGAGCCGACAATTAGAGATAATGCTCTCAGCAGCTTTCTTAGGATGTTTCGCGTATCGCGCCGCCAGCACGATGGCGCGTTCCGCCGATTCGGTGGTATCCGCATGGCCGCCCGTTTCGCTCCACGATTTTTTCTGTTGCACGCGTCGCCGATAAGCTTCGCGGATCGATTGATTAGTATATCCACCGGGGCCGTATACCGGCTCGCCGTTCAGCAATGGGAATAGTTCCTCATCCAGTCGGCGCGTGAAATCGTCTTCCCTGTATTCGCCATGATCCGTTACGGAACGGAGCAGCATGACGAAGATAAGGCCAGCCTGCGAAAGTTGTCCGGCTTTCATTCCCCCGTGATAGCGATCCGGTTTCGGCGTGGTATAGCCGGTAACCCAGTCGCCGTAGTCGCGTCGCATCTCGGCAACGTCATAGTACCAGTGGCATCCTAGACCAAGGGCATCGCCGATGAGGGCGCCCATGATAGCTCCGGCAGTTCGATCCATCTGCATCTCCTTTTTGAAGAGTTCAGGCTTCTAGTCTATCGGAAATTCACGATCCACTTGAATCTGTTTTGCGTAATGGTGCGAATGTTTTTGTGACGACAGCATAGGACAAACGCTGAGGGGCTATTACAGAATTTGCTTAATGCTTTTAGGGAATATCGCTGATATTTCAAAGGGTCATGCATCGGTCACAATGACCATCCCAAAAAAATAATAAGTTGCGTTAACCAACGCGCTTCTGGAGCTGACCATGATTGGATATTTTTATTTGGAAGGTGGTGTTTTTCCTGAAGGTAGAAAATACGGTTCGACCTCGGCTGAAACAGAAGCTCTCAATTTATCCAAAGGATCGTTTGCACTCCGGTGCGCCAATTATTTTAACGATATTTGGCATGAAAAAATAATCTTCCACAACTTGCGCGCTGGCATCGTTGACAAGATTGCCCAGCGTTATGTTAATCGTGGAATTGAGCTTTCCGAGTTGGTCAAGGTAGGCAATCTGGGTCTCACTCATGCGCTGGAGAATTTTGAGCTTGAGGGCGGTTCACGTTTTTCGACCTATGTCGCCCGGTGCATACGCCAGAATATAGAGCGCGCCATCATGAGCCAGCCTGGGATCTGTCGTTCTTCCGATACTTCTAAAGTCATGCTGTCGCCGGTGTAAGGGACGCATTACAAATTATGTTTAATTGTTGCTCTGGGCTGTGTTACTTATTTGTGGTTGTGAGCCAAGACATTGATTCAAATGGTGGGCGGTATTGGTTTCGAACCAACGACCCCTGCCGTGTGAAGGCAGTGCTCTACCGCTGAGCTAACCGCCCATTTATGGGCGCGAATTAGATCATATCGTCATGTTCTTGGTCAATGAACATTGCTGATTTCGAGGTTTTGTCCAATTTCTGTCCAAGTGGGGTCAGAAAATGGCGTCAATCAGAAAGCGTGGAAGCAAGTGGCAAGTCAGAGTAATTCGCAAGGGCTACCCAGAGCAGACAAACACTTTCCCATCCAAACGGGATGCAGAAGAGTGGGGTAGGCAAATTGAAAACGAAATGGACAGAGGGATGTTCATTAGCCGCGTTGAAGCGGAGAAAAACACTTTGTATGACATATTGGAGCGGTACAAGGTTGAAGTGACGCCAAGCAAGCGGGGAGCATCTTACGAACTCATAAGAATCGAGGTATTTCAGCGTCTCCCCATTGCAAAACTGATGATGGCTGCGATAACGCCAAAGGTGATAGCACAGTATCGGGATAGCAGATTGAAAAAGGTGTCAGGCAGTTCAGTTAACAGGGAATTGAACGTTCTGAGTGCCGTTATCAATCATGCCAGGCGAGAATGGGAAATCAATATTCACCAGAATCCAATCGAGCTGATCAGACGACCTCCGCACAACCAGCCAAGAAACAGGCGTCTCTCAGAAGACGAAGAGGCGAGGCTGATGAACGCCGTGGAAGTCGAGGAGCGGGACGAGTTTGGCAGGTTCAAAGGGGCGAAAAATACTTGGCTTAAACCTGTCGTCATCTTGGCACTCGAAACCGGGATGAGGAGGGGTGAGCTGCTATCGTTGTGCTGGGAAAATATTGATCTGAGACGGAGAGTGGCATACCTGCCAATGACCAAGAATGGTGACAACAGGGGAGTGCCGTTATCGAGTAGGTCATTGGAATTGCTACAGCAGCTTCCGCCTGCCGATAAAGGCTTGGTATTTCCTGTTAGCTCAATGGCTTTGAGACTTTCCTTTGAACGTGCATGTAAGAGGGCAGGGCTAGTCAATTTTCATTTTCATGATCTTCGACACGAAGCAATAAGCCGATTCTTTGAAAAGGGATTGTCATTGCCAGAAGCGGCTACAATCAGTGGGCATAAAACTTGGTCTATGCTCAGGCGTTATACCCATCTTTCTGTTGAAAGCCTGGCTGCGAAATTAGATTAATCTCCAAGTTATGGCTTGGGAGGACATATCAACTGACCGATGCCGAATACCGAGTCAGCGGCTCTACTGCTGCCAGCGTAGCCAGCAAGTGGTTCAAATCATCGGCCACCAGCATGGCAATTTGAGATTCCTCGCCCCATAGGTCAATGAGGAAATATGGCACACCGTCTTTTCCGCCCTTGTGCTGGTAGACAGTAGCAACTGCAACGGCATTCTCTGGCATCTGCAATTGTGGAAAATAACCCGCGTCAGTTAATGCAGAATCAAATGATCCTGTCGATATATCAAGCGGAGATTTCGCTTCAACGAATTGGCCGTTTTCATAACGGCAGCAAGTTTTCATCGACATGGCCGCAACTCCTGTAATTGCATGCCTGCCAACTCTGCCAGTTTTCTGGCCTTGTTGATGTCGGTAATTTTACGTTTTCTAATCCACGAATGTACGGCGGTGCCTGAACATCCTAGGGCTAGTGCCACTTGGGTCGGGCCTCCTGCTCGCTGGACTGCTACCTTGACGTGATTTTGTGAAAGCATTGGGTGCATATGGCATCCTTTATTGTTTTTATTTTTACCAGTGCCGCAGTTAATAAACGATTACTAACTGCTTCTTATTATTTTAAGTTGCTGGGCTATGGGAAATGCCGAAAGCAGCCTATTTGTTGAAAAATATTTTTCCCTTGCTGTGGGTATAGCGGAAGTTGCAAGTTAAAACTTTTTGGGCGGAGCAGGTGGCAAATCACCCAAGCCGAAAACCTCGGGGGAAAAACGTGGCTCTATCGGGGAGTACACTCACAAAATATGAAAAGTTTGTGAGTGGGTTTTTGCTTTTCTGCTAATGTTTTCTGGAGAAGAAATCGCGTCGAGTTCTCTATATAGTATAAGAAAACAATAAGAATTCGAATGAAGCGGCCAAGCACCACACCACACATCACTGGGGGCGCAAAACCCTTAAGCAATACCCTTCTCAAGCTTTCCAAAGGATGAAAGTTTGCGAAGAAATGCTGGTTTATTCAGACTCTCTTCGTCGTACTGAACTGGTTGGGCGAATAGGAAAGGTGCCACCTCCAGCGCCTTGATTTTCGCAACGCCCGCATCGAAGACAGAATTATTCAACCCGTAATGCTCGGTTATATGGCGGCGGTTGTCCTCCAATATGGCTACCAATAATGCGACGACTTCATTATTCGGTGGGCATGATTCCAGTTTGGATTTAACTCCCAAGCTTTGGGCCAAATCGTGCAGCACAGGAGTTTTTCCGTTCGCAAGAGAAACTGCGATCATTTTGCGTACTTCAGCTACGGTCGCATTGACTTCCTTTCTACCGATCCTCTCAAGCTCAAATGACACCAGCAGAAACGATTTCAGGGCTTGCTGCTTAACTGCATCAAATGCCGCAGGCAGACTCTCTTGCGCACCATCTTCTTGCCTTAGTGTTAAACGCTGCTCAACTGTTTGTTGCCTCGATATTTCATCAAACATATCATCCAGCATGGCTGTAATGCTGCTATCAAGCATTTTGATGTTGCTATCCACTTCAGGCGTGGACACATTCATTTCTTTTCTGGCGTGAATTGAGCCAGGCTTAATGCCTGCAATTCTTTTTGCCAATGATTTTTTCCGTCGATTCTTCATGATGCGTTACTCCTCTTTTTCTTCTCATCAAACTGCATCCAGAACCAAATGGTAATGCCTGTTGCGAACAGCGCACAGAACTCACCAAGATACAGATCACCGAAAGCCCACGCAAATACCACCGCCCATAACGCGAAGACAACGCCGAGGGCAATAAGAATTATCATCACCATCCAGTAGGCAATGAAACACGCGATGACTATGCCAGCTACGGCGAGGCCAGCTAGGATGGCAAGGAAGGCCATTGGTTATGGCTGCCCCATCCTCAATTTTGAATTAACAACGTATTAAATACCGGTGCCATTCTCGTTTCTCCTGCGACCGTCGTATAGGAGTCCACGCCTACAAATTTTCCCACTATGGTTGCCCCGCGTTCATATCTAAGTAAAGTGCCTTTGGCCTGTATCGAATCTCTTTGGATAACACAAATAAAATATTTGATGTCATTGCCTGTATTGACCTCAAAAACATGTCTACTACCCTCAATGCGAACAAGCTTTCCGCTAAGTAAGTAGTTATTTGAATCAGCTGTTACAGGGGGGCTAAGAACCACCAGAAATCCGTCAGATGGTTGCCAAAGTAGTTTGGCATCCTCTATCGTTCTAGGTTTGATTTTGCCAGAGCGGAGAGCCGATGCATGTTCATTCTGAGCAATTTGATTTGTTTGTTGGGATTTTTCTAAAGCCGCACGTTTTTCTGCCTCCGCCGCCTTTCTCTCTGCCTCTTCCTTTGCTAATTTGGCTTGATCCTCTTGATGTCCAGCTTCCAGTGCAGCAGCATAATCATTAAGGAACTTCTTGTAGGCCTTGATAAACGAATTTTCACCATTCAAAGTGCGATCTTCCTCATCGCATATTATTTTAAGGTATCCGAACAGATTAGCGATATATTCCAACTCCCACGCCCCCATTTTTTTGTTGCCAGCTGGAAATGTAGACTCTGTGTAATTACCTATTGCCACAATGCCACCAGAAAGTAACGCTGGGGTTTTGCTTGCACAAGAAATCTTTTGTTTACCATTGGGGTGGTACATTTCGTAGGTAATTGGCCCAAAGTCTTTCTCAATGGAGTCTGTTTCGAAGGGAATGCTTAAACCATATTCTTTTTCAAGTAGAGTTTTAATCAGGTAACTTCTCGCAACTGCCTGATAAGCGGAGTTTTTGATAACCTCGCCGGAATTGTCGTAGTTCGTCTCAAAAACTTCCCCATTTATATTCCCAAGAGGCAATTGCCAGCCACTTTTCCATTCTTCTTGACCATAGCGCCCCACTTTTTGTGCGGTCATCAAAAAATCCTGAATCGTTGGATAGCTGTGGCTTTGCATATATAACTCTATTGTGCCTTTGAGCGACTTTTTATAATTATCTGCTTGTTCCTTCTCACTAGCTTCGTTTTGTTTTTTTGTAATTAATTCGTCTACATCAAGTGCATATAAGGATTGCATCATCAAAGCTCCGAATAGCCCAAGAATTGCAACGCATTGCATTTTAAATATTCTGCTTAATAATCTTTTTCGCATATATCACCTTTACAAAGGTACATAATTAAATTTCGAGTAACACCGTAATTCGCCACGTCAAACATCAATCCGAACCCGCATATTGTGGCCGAACAATTTCTCCAGTTTTGAATCCATCTTCGTCGCTTTCCATGCCTTCGCTGCGAATGCACTTTGTCCTGGCCCCATAAACACACTCGCAGTAACTTCCACGCCCCCGCCAGAATTATCCCGACGTAATTCCACAAAGGAATTTGCACTGCCAGAGCGCAGACTATTTCCGGCATAGCCTCTGCCGTAGTCGTTTGGGTTGCCGTTTTGCTTAATCCACTCTTGAATGGTGTCGAGCTTGAGAGTGCCACCAAATAGGTTACGGGCTAACAGGAATGTTGCGAGGCCAAGGAGTTGAACGGGTTTCATGCTGATCTCACTTGTCAGCAAGTACTGGCGTCTCATCTTTGGTTGCTAAACGCTCATCAATCAATGCAAACAATGCCCGATTACAGCGCTTAACAAACTCATCCTCAGTTTCACCTTTTGATGGCTGGTGAACTGTTTCGCTCAGCTCCTTGAGGAATTTGTCATCCGTGACTAGCTTTGCTATCCCATCAGAAAATGCTGCCACATCCTTTTCTGGCACAATTCCGAATGATGGAACCAAGCTTACAAGTGCATTCCCAATGGATTCACGAGTAGCTTCAGGAGCAGGTAATGCGGCAGCAGAGCCGTCATAACATTCCGATTTTATAAATTCATATAGAGTTTTCATTGCGGTCACCCATTTGATGCCTGTTTATAAAATGCACGGAAAATCTTTTCAAACCCATTGCCAAGCTCCTCGTGCAACTTTTCCCGATCATCATTTGAAAGCGACCCGTACCAATTAAGCAGGAATTTAAAAATATTTAATATTGTGTCCCACATGTTGTGTGTCTCCCTAGCTAGGCATTGCTATTTAAAAAACCGTGCATGAAAATCATTCGGCCCACCAAATGTTTCGGCAACAACTTGTCCTGATGCATTGGTAATATTTTCTCCGCCAAGAATATTTGGAGCAGTATGACCTGCGGATAGGCGCTAATCGCCAAGCCGTAGCACATTACGCCCTGTATCAATATTTGTAAAGTAACAACAATTCACGCCTAGTTAACAACTTAGGTGCTTAATACTGTGAAGAAGAAAGCTACGTCTCTTGGGGTCTTGCTTGGCAGGAATATTGCTGAACGTAGAGCTGCTTTGGGGCTGACTCAGGCAGAGTTTGCGGAACAACTTGGGGCAGATACAGTGACAGTCTCAAGGTTTGAGCGAGGCAGTCATCTGCCCTCCTTGCTACGCCTTCAAAATATAGCTGAAATTCTAGGTATGCCGCTGGCTGAATTGCTATCCAACTCTGGGAATCTGTCCACAGACCAGGCGTTGCAAATTCATGGAATGATCGACGACCTGTCTGAGAGTGATCGACGCTTCGTGCTGGAGATGTTGCGGGGATGGTGTGGGAGGCTTAAAGTCTAGTTACCATCATCACCCAATGAAAAATCAGCTGATAATTACGAATCTTGTGGGAGGTAAGCTTTTAGGAGCATTCGAACTTTATTTAACCGTTCAGATATTTTGCTCTTCGTTCCTTGTGCTGTTTTAAAGAACGTATTTACATTGCCGCCAGATAATAACCTAGCGTTTTCATCAATGATTCGTTCGTATGCCGCAGCATTGATACTTAACAATACGATTTGTTCGCACAACCTCTCATCAAAGTAGTGAGACTTATCGATTGCAATCTTGAGCGCATCGTGGGTTTCTGCCCCAAGTTTCATAAACTCACGAGCTTGCTCAAGATTGAATTCATGACCGATTACACCATCACCGGCAGGAGCGAAATCTAATCTGATCGCAGCATAATCAAGAGCAACAGAAAGGTTTGCTGCTGCACTCATTACGATCTTACGTTCGGTTGATTTCTTACTTTCCTGTTCGCTCCATCGCTGCCAATACGGAACAAGGACAGCAACAAAGATGGCAATGATTACACCAATCGCTTGAACCCAAGCCGCTTGGCTAGCGGTATCCAAGCAGAACCACCATGAATATAGTCCTGCATAATATAAAAATATACCGACGAGCCACAGGCAAATCCATATCCAAGGGCCATTATTTTTCAGGTATTGCTGAACTTTATTCATAGGTTTATTACCATGTCAAAGATAGATCATTCCTACCCATTATCAATGGTAGCTCAATCCTCAATATCCACGCCCATCCTTGGTATAAGAATAATACAGCGGAATCATCCTGAAATCCGCACTACCAACGGAAGGAGAGAAAATGTGAATCAAATCGCAGCCGCAATATTTAAGGCTGTGCTTGTTACCCTAGTGAGCACGGCAGCGACCATCGCAGTAGAAAAGATCAGACGCTACAACGAAGACAAAGACAACGGTTATCACAATCACCCAGGCTGGGATGAATATGACCGCGACGAACGCTGGTAATTCATAGTCTCAGCAAGTTTAGCTTCACCCCAACTCAACGCCCACACGTGATCCGTGCTGGGCTTTATTCATTTATGGAAAGGAAATAATCATGGCGCATCTTGTAGAAAACATGGCCTATATCGGGGAGACTCCCTGGCACGGCCTCGGTAATCAACTCACACCGAATCAGCCGTTAAAAATATGGCTTGAACAATCAGGCATGGACTGGAACATCGAAGCCTCGCCAGTGCATTATCTTAAGCATGGCCATCTGCGTCAGTTCAACGATGCAAAGGTACTTTATCGCTCGGACACTGGCGGTGCGTTATCTGTTGTTTCCAATCGTTATCAGGTCGTTCAGCCACGTGAAGTATTGGAGTTTTATCGTGATCTTGTGGAGATTGGCGGATACCAGTTAGAGACCGCAGGAGTCCTGAAATCAGGCCGCAAAATATGGGCTCTGGCACGCACCGGGCAGGAAGTCATGCTCAAGGGCAATGACCAGGTGAATTCCTACCTGTTATTGGCAACTGCTTGTGATGGTACTTTGGCCACGACAGCGCAGTTCACATCGGTCAGAGTGGTGTGCAATAACACCTTGGCCATAGCGACTGCTGATAGTAATGGTGCAATCAAAGTTCCACACTCCACCAAGTTCGATGCCGACAAGGTGAAGGAGCAGCTTGGCATCGGAATTACTAGCTGGCAACGCTTCGTCACTGACATGCGGAAATTGGCTGATAGGCCGGTGAATCCGTTTGAGGCTCGGAAATATCTGGTCGAGCTACTCGGTGATCCTGATTTGCCATTCCACGATCAGCCCAACAGTAAATCAATGAATCGTGTTCTCGAGCTGTTCGCTGGACAAGGCAAAGGTGCTGATTTGGTAGCGGCCAAAAATACGGCTTGGGGTCTGGTGAATTCCGTCACTCAGTTCGTAGATCATGAGCGACGAGCAAGAAGTGCTGACAACCGCCTTGACTCAGCTTGGTTCGGTCAGGGAGCACAAATCAAGCAACGAGCATATGAGCAGGCAATAGCATTGGCAGTATAGCAACAAAAATAAGTAGTAATCACAACCCAACACCCCGGTTCGGATTCGTCCAGCCGGGGTTTTCTATTTCAAGGAGAAAAATCATGGAATCTGTATTCAAAAAGTTGTATGAAACAAACGTCAACGAGCACGTCGAGAAAAAGGGAAATTTCAACTATTTGTCTTGGCCGTATGCCATCGCTCAACTCAGGCTTGCTGACCCAACTGCAAGCTGGGAAGTGAAACGGTTTGAAAACGACCTGCCGTATCAGAAAACAGAGCTGGGTGTATTCGTTGAAGTGGCAGTAACTTGTCAGGGCGTAACACTGTCTCAGATTCATCCAGTTCTGGACGGTAAAAACAACGCTCTGCTGGAGCCTTCGGCATTCGACATCAACACCAGTATTCAACGGTGCTTGGTCAAGGCAGTGGCACTGCACGGGCTTGGGCTCTACATATATGCCGGTGAGGATTTGCCGCAATGTGAAAATCAAGGTGCTGTGGCAAAGCCAGTGGCATTGGCCAAGCCGCAGGCTCAAGTCGCTCTGCTCACTGAAAAGCAGCTGCATTACATCAACAAGCTAATAGCTGAAACGAAAACTGATGTGGCGCAGTTGCTCACTTTCTTCGGTTTCGGCGCATTGGAAAACATCCCCAAGACTGAAGTGAACCGTGTAATTCGTGTGCTGGAAAACAACCGTGAGAAGGCGGCGGCATGAGTGCCCTACGGAAAATGGTGCAAGGTACACCGGAATGGCACGAGCATCGCAAGCTATTCCGTAACGCATCCGAGAGTCCTATTGTCATGGGATTGTCGCCTTGGATGACTCCCTTTCAACTATGGCAAATCAAGACAGGCAGGACTCGGCCAGGGGAGGCAACTGCTCCGATGAAACATGGTACTGAGATGGAGCCACAGGCCAGAACAGCGTATGAGGAAAAAACTGGTGCTGTCATGCAGCCGCTTGTCATGGTTTCAGGCGAGTATTCTGCTTCGCTGGACGGCATTGATTTGAACGGTGAGTTAATCGTTGAAATTAAGTGTCCGTACAAGGGTAAGTCATCTGAGTTGTGGCAGTCGGCAGAGGCTGGTGAAGTGCCGGAGATGTATCGCGTTCAGGTTCAACATCAACTCATGGTTTCGGAGGCGAAGTTGGCACATCTCTGGGTATATGACAGCACGGATGGTTTGCTGCTCAACATAGACCGCGACGAAGTGTGCCAGCAACGCATCAGGAAGGCTTGGGACGAGTTTGATAACTACGTCGTTACCGACACACCACCACCCATGACTGAGCAGGATACGGTGCTACGTGATGATACTGAATGGCAGGTTGCAGCAGAGGACTATGTTGTGCTGAAAAGTTTGGCAGAAGAAGCGGCGGCACGAGCTGACGAAGCCAAGGCCAAGTTAATTGCACTGGCACGGCACAATCGGGAATCAGGCAGCGGTGTAACTGTCACTCGTTATTACAAGCAAGGAGGCGAAGAAGTCAGGGTGACTATCGTCAAGGAGAAGCTGCCATGATGAACATTCTGTTCTGGGCCATTGTCGTACCCTGTTTGATCATCATTATTTGCGGGGCGTGGCTAGGGTTCTGGGCTTGGTTGTTCAGGGTAATAACTGGTGGCGGTGAGGAGTAGGTTTGATGACCCCGTTAAGATTATTGACGGGGTTTTTTAGCGTGGTCGTGTATTCCACAAAAATTAAGAGCCGCATATAGCGGCCCTCTCATTTGGTGCATCTTTCAGCTTGTTAGCGTCCAGAGCGCAAATCCCAATCTTCTGGTGGAGTGAATCGTAGTTCGTAAAAGTGATGCAGTCAAGGAAATCGTATTAGAATTGCTGAATCATACAAGGGAGTAATTTTATGTTACCAAAGATGCGCTATCGGTTAGCTCTTGATTTGGGATCAACATCGCTTGGATGGGCAATGATCCGGCTCAATGCAGACAATAATCCTTGTGCCGTGATTAAAGCGGGAGTTAGAATTTTCTCTAACGGGCGCAACCCCAAAGACGGTTCCTCTCTAGCAGTGACTCGCCGTGAAGCCCGATCAATGCGCCGCCGTCGTGACCGTCTGCTTAAACGCAAAGCCCGCATGATGCGCACACTCATCGAATACGGCTTTTTCCCTTCTGAGGTAGAGCAACGCAAACAATTAGAAACCCTTAACCCTTTTACTTTACGTGCTAAAGGCCTAGATGAAGTGCTGACCCCTGCTGAGTTTGGCAGAGCACTGTTTCATATCAATCAGCGTCGAGGGTTCAAGAGTAATCGCAAAACGGATAAAAAAGACAACGACAGTGGTGCACTGAAAACTGCCATCAATAAAGTGCGTTTAACCATAGAAAGTGAAGGTTGTCGCACGGTAGGTGAATGGCTTCACAAGCGTGGCGTGGCAAAGTTAACTGTTCGGGCACGTTACCGCCAAAACAAAATCATCAAAGATGATGGCAAAACAAAAATAGACAAAAGCTACGATCTCTACATTGACCGTGCAATGATTGAGCATGAATTTGATGTGCTATGGGCTAAGCAGGCAGAACTGAATCCAACCTTTTTTACTGAGGTAGCTCGTGCAGACTTGAAGGATGTCTTGTTGCATCAGCGCCCACTCAAGCCTGTCAAGCCTGGGCGCTGCACATTTATGCCTGACGAGGAGCGTGCTCCACTAGCACTGCCCAGCACACAACGTTTTCGCATGTATCAAGAGGTCAATAATCTGCGTATCTTGCGTGATGGCATGAAGGAAGAGCCGTTGACAATAAAACAACGTGACGAACTTATTGCCTCACTGGAAGAACACAGCAAACGTAGTTTTACACAAATCAAAAAACTCCTTGGAGTGGGGGGCGCAGTCCAGTTCAACTTTGAAGACCCGAAGCGGCAGGAACTCAAAGGCAATACTACAAGCGCCATCCTCAGCAAAGACGAACACTTTGGATCAGGATGGTTTGAATTTGATGAAGCGAAACAGGATGCCATCGTTCTGCAATTGGTCAAAGAAGAAAACGAAGCTAAGCTTGTGCGCTGGCTGCAAGATGAGACCGGCATTGATGAAAAGAGAGTCGAAGCAATTGCTAATGTTGGGCTACCGGAAGGTTATGGCAGTCTTTGTTCATTAGCGTTAGCTAGAATCCTTCCAGAACTACGCCGAGACGTAATTACTTATGACAAAGCTGTGCAAGCTGCCGGTTTCGATCACCACAGCAACATCAGTCCTTCGGCTACTGGTGAAGTATTACTTGAACTGCCTTATTACGGTGAACCGCTACAACGTCACGTAGGCTTTGGCAGCAACGACCCGAAAGATAGTGATGAAAAACGTTATGGCCGCATTGCTAACCCCACCGTACATATCGGGTTAAATCAAGTGCGGCTAGTAGTAAATGCACTCATCAAGCGTTACGGACACCCCAGCGAAGTGATTGTTGAAGTGGCTCGTGATCTGAAGCAAAGCAAAGATCAGCGTGACGAAGAACACAAACGGCAAACCGAGAATCAAAAGCGTAACTCACGCCTTCGAACCGAGATTGCCAACATTCTGTCCATCAGTGAAGAGCGTGTTAAGCGAGCAGATATTGAAAAGATGATTCTTTGGGGAGAGCTTAGTTTTGATCCAGCAGATCGTCGCTGCCCCTACTCCGGTGTACAAATAAGCGCAACCATGTTGCTGAGTGACGAGGTGGAAATCGAACACATCCTGCCCTTCTCGCAAACTCTGGACGATAGCCTCAACAATAAAACGGTAGCACTCCGCCAGGCAAACCGGGTAAAGGGTAATCGCACTCCTTGGGATGCATTCGGTGCGCAAAGCATATCAGGCTTCGACTACACGGCCATCCTCGCCAGAGCCGAGCACATGCCTAAATCCAAGCGTTACCGATTTGCTGAAGACGGATACCAACGCTGGCTAAAAGATGATGCAGGATTTTTACCACGTGCTTTGAATGATACCCGGTACATGAGTAAAGTAGCACGAGAGTATGTGAACCTGATATGTCCAAATACTCGTGTTATTCCTGGTCGCATGACCGCTATGCTGCGTGCAAAGTTTGGTCTTAACGATGTTCTTGGCTTGAACGGAGAAAAGAACCGCAACGATCACCGTCATCATGCAGTTGATGCTTGTGTTATTGCTGTAACTGACCAAGGTTTACTACAACGATTTGCAAAAGCCAGTGCAAGTGCCCGTGAACACCAACTTAATCGTCTTGTGGAAAATATGCCACTCCCATGGGATAGCTATAGGGATCATGTGCAACGTGCTATTGGTGCTATTTGGGTTAGCCACAAACCGGATCACAGCCATGAAGGAGCTATGCACAACGATACTGCGTATGGTTTGTGTGGAGACGGCAAAGTCAGTTTTCACAAGATGGTAGATGGAAAGCGTGAATTGATTATGGACAATCTCAAGATAATAGAAATTACCAATGCTAAGGCCACAGATCGACATGGCTTATTGCCCGATGGAAAGCCGATGCCTTACAAGGGGTACAAAGGCGATAGCAACTATTGCATGGAGATTGTACGTAATGAAAAATGCAGGTGGGAAGGTGAAGTTATTTCTACATTTGAAGCATATCAGTTAGTGCGTGAACATGGCGCAGATCGATTACGACACCCAACTTTGAGTGCCAGCGGGAAGCCATTGGTAATGCGATTGATGATTGATGATGCAGTTCGGCTAGATGTCGATGGACAATCTCGCACTATGCGAATATCCAAATTAAGCGGCAATGGCCAGATATTCATGTCTGACACAAACGAGGCAAATGTCGATGCAAGAAATAGAAATAATGAAGACCCATTCACCTATGTTTCAAAAATGGCGGGGTCATTACATAAGTCCAAAGCACGCCGAGTTAGAATCTCTCCCATCGGTGAACTGCTTGATCCCGGCTTCAAGGAATAGACTAGATGATTGGCCGCATCGTTGAGGTGGCTGATGATCGACGACACTTGTTCCTATCACGCGGTTTTCTGGTGGTGCAAGATACTGAGGGTGAGCGCAATGAACTGGGTCAAGTGCCTTTGGATGATATTGCCGCAGTTATCGCCAATGCTCACGGCCTGAGTTATACCAACAACCTGTTAGTAGCACTGGCCGAGCGTTGCGCTCCTTTTGTACTATGTGCGGCTAATCACAATGCGGTGGGCATGGTTATGACTATTGATGGCAACTTTCAACAAGCCAAACGTTTCGATGCTCAACTCTCTTCCAGTCAACCGCTAAAGAAACGTTTGTGGGCGGAAATCGTCAAATCGAAACTTCAACAGCAAGCGGCGGCGCTTGAGGTCATTGGCGCACCTTCTGTTCCTCTGTCTGCCTTAGTTCGTAAAGTGCGTTCTGGTGACCCGGATAATTTCGAAGCCCAAGGCGCACAGCGTTACTGGAGATTGTTGTTTGGAGAAAACTTCCGTCGTGACCAACAACGTGCTGGCTTAAATTCATTGCTCAACTATGGTTACACTATTTTGCGTGCTGCAACTGCTCGTGCGGTGGTTGCGGCAGGGCTACATCCGACTATCGGACTACATCACAGTAATGAGGGGAATGCCATGAGGTTGGTGGACGATTTAATGGAACCTTTTCGACCCATGATAGATTTGAGAGTTTGGCAATTGCACAAGCAAGGAGATGTTCAGGTTACGCCAGATAGTAAACGTGCATTGGTGAAAACTTTATACAACGATATGCAGACAAGTGCAGGCGCTACTCCTGTGATGGTTTGCACACAGAAACTTGCCACTTCATTAGCGCAAGTATTTATGGGAGAAAAAGACAAGCTCGATCTGCCTTTGCCAGGATTGCCGCTCAGTCTTGCCGCATCATTTCAAGACGACTAACGTGCCATGCTTTCCGGGTATCGCCTTATGTGGATTGTGGTGATGTTCGATTTACCAGTGGTCGAAAAAATTGAGCGCAAAGCCGCCACAGATTTTCGTAATGCATTGCTCGATATGGGTTTTGAGATGTCGCAGTTTTCCGTTTATATGCGCTTTTGCAGCAGCCAAGGGCAAGTAGATACCTACTGTATACAAGTAGAAAAAAGTTTGCCTAAAGGCGGTAAAGTTAACATACTGCAATTCACCGATAAGCAGTATGAACGCATCATCACTTTTCGCGGAAAATCCAAACAGCCGTGCAAAAAATCACCTGACCAGTTCGATCTTTTTTGATGAAACAAATATTTTTCGACACCCAGAAACACAACAACCACCTAGACAATCAGGTGGTTGCTGCACAGCTATTGTAGCAGATTGGGATTTGCGCTCTGGCCGGAACGACCGAGCCTGTGTGCCTCAAGGCCGTGGAATTGTAGCAGATTGGGATTTGCGCTCTGGCCGGAACAGGAATGCGTGGGCACCGATGCTGAGGGTGATTGTAGCAGATTGGGATTTGCGCTCTGGCCGGAACTTGGGCGTTGCGTCTATCAACGCGAGCGCCATTGTAGCAGATTGGGATTTGCGCTCTGGCCGGAACCATCCATGATATCTCCCTTATAATGGGGGCATTGTAGCAGATTGGGATTTGCGCTCTGGCCGGAACATGCGCCCGCGACGATTGACGGCATTGCTTATTGTAGCAGATTGGGATTTGCGCTCTGGCCGGAACTTAGTCAAAGTGATGGGTGCAGAGCCTTCAATTGTAGCAGATTGGGATTTGCGCTCTGGCCGGAACTCTTAGTTGATGGTAGTGGGGCGGCAGGGAATTGTAGCAGATTGGGATTTGCGCTCTGGCGGAACACACTATAGCGGCGCTGGTATTGCTTCATTATTGTAGCAGATTGGGATTTGCGCTCTGGCCGGAACAATTCAATCCTCAACTTCTCATCCCTGACTATTGTAGCAGATTGGGATTTGCGCTCTGGCCGGAACCCGAAGCGGGTTTAATGCCAGGGGAGGAGGATTGTAGCAGATTGGGATTTGCGCTCTGGCCGGAACTTCCAGGAGAAGCTCAAGGAACTGAGAGCGATTGTAGCAGATTGGGATTTGCGCTCTGGCCGGAACGGTATCAGAATTTCAACAACGGCAGGCAGAATTGTAGCAGATTGCGATTTCGTGGTCCGATACCAGCGCCAAGGCGACTCCCCAGCCACACCTGCCAACCCTTCCCAATTCGACCATAGAGCCACTCAGGGCGATTAGTATGAGCTTGGCGAGGTCGAGGGTGCTTGGCGGGTCGAGGGTGGGCTATGAGTCTTGTGGTGGGTTTGTGGGGCGCATGTGGTTGGAAGTTTTGCCGCCCCCCCCAGTGGTGGCCGGACATTATCTATTCTTATTGTTTTCTTATACTATATAGAGAACTCGAAGCCATTTTTTTACCAGAAACCACAGGCAGTAAAGAAAATTCCCACTCACAAACTTTTCATACTTTGTGAGTGAAAAAACGATTAACTAACTGTGTTTTCCCTGCGCTGGGCAAAATTCCTGCATGTATCCCAGGTCGAGTCTAGCTCCCAGGTGTCCTCGATACCCCATTTAGAGAAATCAACGGCATTTCCACGCAAACATCTACCCAGATAGAAGCTCTTGCAATTAACGCAGTTCATTATGTCACTGTAAATGAAGTTGCGGGGTGCCCACCCCCACTCCAACGACTGATCATCCGGGAACGCCTTCAACAATTCAATAAACAACTCAAGCTGTGTTGCCATCGCAGGAAAATCCCACGTTGGGGACACGACTGGTGCCGCCAGATTCAAATGTTTTCTACGGCCCTCTCCTTCCATTTCGAAAGCTATGCCGATTTCCCCTAGCAACTCAACCATCAATTTGACGGCGAAGTCTTCGGCCTGTTGTTTTCCTGCCTGACTCCGACTATTTCGATGCTCTTCCCTTAGCTTAGCAAGTCTATCAAAAGACTTATTTCCCGCAACAAAGCCTTGCTCACTGGTTGCCAATGCCAAGAACCCCTTTTGAAGTTTCTTGTCCTGATTCAGCTTTACTGCAAGTGCCTCACCAGAGATTGTTCCGTTGGCAAGATCACCAAGCGTTTTGATGAGGTGAATCAATTTCTCCAGCTTTCCAGCCGCCGCCTTTTTGCTCCCTCTATAATTTTGTTGCCTGAGGCTGTCAGTTAGCCAAGGCGCCCGAACACCGAACAGCACTTGGAGTTTAGCGATAGAAACCTTACGTGCCTGAGCGGGTTGTTCCAGCCTGCAAATCCCCATGATGATCGCTGCTTCTTCATCCTCAATCTCCCGTTCAGTTCGTGGCTCGGTGCGGAGAAAATTATTTCGACGCTCCTGCGCCAGGTTTATTGCATCGCCCAATAGCATCATAATCGTCCTGTTTGGGCCGATGCATTTGCACCATTCGATCACACGGCGGTCGTACTCGGCTTGAGCAGCAGTATGGAATTCCCCGTATTGTTTATGCTTTGCCTTGTCACGTTTGGGTGCGCCAACCAATTCCGTAATCACATAGTTCTGGAATGCGTTATCCCTCTTCAGCATGCCCAACGACTTGTTCGTATTCTGCTCAATCCTCCTGTATTCGTTATAGGCCATGCGGTCTAGCATCATTGGCATGTCGTATTCCGGATTTCTTATATCGGACTCGCCCTCGACCATTGCCGCCAAGCTATCTAGTACAGCCTGACTGGACGGAAATACAAACGGTTTATTGTCAATTTCACCAGCATAGATTCTTACCGAACAAAACACATCACGACGATTAGCCCGGTTAATGGTTTGGTTGATGCTGGACGTATCAGCTTCCAGTCTGTCGAAGCGGCACCACAACACTTCAGGCTCACAGGCAAAATTCAGCCCAATCGAAAACAGAGGGCTCGCTACCAGTATTGGCCTGGTCGTGGTTCTGGCAGTTTCAATTTCATCGGGTGTATTTTCGGGCCGTGAAACAACTTCAACTTGATCCAGCAAACCATTTCCGTCGAAAATCTGATTGAACGTCTCCATCCGCGACGTGTTCATAATCAGCACAGTACGGGGAATTGGTTGTCCCTGCCGGTTAAGTTCCGCATACCCTTCAAACAAACGAATCACATCAGATTGAAAATTGCCGATCTCCCTGATGTGCAGCGGGTTCTGCTTCACCGACGGGAATTCATAGCAGCAATAATCTGCTTCTGTCATGCGTCTACCCAAGATGCCGCCGACTATTTCACTTAGCATGTTTCGTTGAATAGTCGTGAGTGTGCCGGTCATGTAAATGACTCGCTGAGCTTGTGTGATAGCGTTTTTGAATATGTTTAGTCGCCGGTCATTTCTTGCAAAATCATCTAATGCCCGGTGGACCTCATCCACTACCAAGGCATATCGAGTCGTACCCAATGCCTCAAGTATTTTGTGAAGTGATTCATTCGTTGTCAGGAAAATACTTTTCCGACACCTGCCCACAGAAACATCGTAGTAATTGAAACCATTGTAGTGGTAGTAAGGTGTGTTGTTAGCAGCCAAATCCGCTGCCATTTGATTGACCAAAGGGATGGTCTGGGCAACATAGATGACCCACACAGAGGTGGACTTCGCCGCCATCCACTCAGTCATCCGAAAAGTTTTTCCTGATCCTGTCGGAGCGAGAATCAATGAATGCCGTGCTGTAGCAAACGAATCTATTTCTGGTAGGTGCCCAGATTCCAGCAATTGACAAGTGCGGTACGGTATATCAATAAACCATTCCAGTTCATCACGGACATAGGCATAGGCACTCTCCGAGAATTCCTTGAGGGGAATGGTTGTTCCATCATATCTTCGTGCAAGTTGCGGGGAAAACTTGAGCACATACCACGAACCGGGCGAATTCTCATCTTCTAGCACAAAAGTGCAAACGTCATTTGGTTCCTTCCACGTGCTCATCTTCACGCCAGTCATAACCCTGCCGGTACTAATCACTCCTTCCTGTGTCGGCTTGAAGTATGTTGTCGTTGTAATGCCGTTTGCAGTGTGAACCTGAGATGTTGCCTTCTTGTAGCCGTTAGCCACTTTCCATTCGGTCAAAACACGGCTCTGCTCTCGGTCTATAACGTCAACAATATCGTCGGCCAGTTCTGGTATCTGAACATTGTCACGACTACCAGCTATGAAACCATCACGATTCTTTTCTGCAAGCAAACAGGTCACACCACTGCCGATAATCGGATTAACGACATAGTGGGGTTGCACGGCTGAACGTATTGGAGAAGGGTCAATCCCATGTGTAAGTGTTGGTACTCCGCCCTTGTTGTTATCAATCGTGTAGAAGCCGGAATTCAGGCAGTGCTGCCGAAGGTATGCGGCCAGTTTCTCGCCTTGGACACGCCGATCCAGAAAAAAGAACAGGTGAACACACAGGCCGGATTTCAGTAATCCACCGTTGGCCTTACATACACCGGCACTGCTGCTGAACTGGTAGTAGCAAACAACATCACGAAATTCCACCGGCAGCTTATTTTCAATTAACCAAGCTATCGCATCAAGTGAATATGGGGTGATCCCCTCTGGCACAGGTACGTTGTCAATATCAAGCATCACCCAATCTGTACCATCGGGATGCTCAGGGAAGTTCGCTTTGAGTCTTCTGGCGCTCTCAAGATAGCCATCCTTGCTAATGCCACGAATAATTGACCAGTTACGTGGATTGGTATTTGCAATCTGGTGAAGCAAATTTCCCATCGGTTTGATGCCATCCACATGAACACGTACTGCTTCAAAAAGTGTGGCATCTGGGTAGCTATCCCAATTCACCTCCCCATTCGTATCAAGGAAGAAGCGTTTGGTCATTGCCAAGGTCACGGGAATGCTGTCGTTGCCGACCTCGTCATCAGCACGTAGCAAAGTAAGCGTTGCCATTTCTGACTTGCACTGTGGGATCACACCGTTTACGGGTTTTAGTCCTGCCATGATTTTTGATGCCAGTGGAAAATGATGAACATTTCAACTTTACACTGAGGTAGACTATTTGTCGGCAGGAAATTCAGCCAAAGTGGTAAAACGTGCGTTTGGGTACGGAAAACGTGTCCAAATATTGTCCAATCGAAATTGGACAAACGTCAAAATCAGAAAAGTCGCCTAGATTTAGTTCATTGATTAAATGTGGTAATTTAATCTGGGTCAGCGTAGTTGTAAACCGTGTGAAGGCAGTGCTCTACCGCTGAGCTAACCGCCCATTTATGGGCGCGAATTAGATCATATCGTGTGCTGGCAGGTCAATTCTTTGCTCAAGCTAGATTCATTTAGCAAGATTCCTTCCTTTTGAGGAGAAGGGCGTTTTACGGTATCATTACGCCCTACGTAAAACATCTGTCCGGGCACCCGCATGACAAAATATATTTTTATTACCGGTGGTGTGGTGTCCTCGTTGGGCAAGGGGATCGCCGCCGCCTCTCTCGCTGCCATTCTTGAATCGCGCGGTCTAAAGGTAACACTGCTCAAGCTTGATCCTTACATCAACGTTGATCCGGGCACCATGAGTCCGTTTCAGCATGGTGAGGTATTTGTGACGGAAGACGGCGCGGAAACCGATCTGGATCTTGGGCATTACGAGCGCTTTGTCTCGGCCAAGATGCGCAAGGCCAACAATTTCACCACCGGGCAGATTTACGATAGCGTTATCCGCAAGGAGCGGCGCGGCGAATATTTGGGCAAGACGGTGCAGGTGATTCCGCATATCACCAACGAAATTCAGGCGTTCATTGAGCGCGGTGCGGCGGCATCGCACGATGGGAAGGCCGATGTGGCGATTGTTGAAATCGGCGGAACGGTGGGGGACATTGAGTCGCTACCTTTTCTTGAGGCTGCCCGCCAGATGGGTTTGCGTCGTGGTCGTGGCGACACAGCTTATGTACACCTGACCCTGGTGCCTTACATCGCCAGCGCGGGCGAACTGAAAACCAAACCGACCCAGCACAGCGTACAGAAGTTGCGCGAGATCGGTATTTTCCCAACGGCGCTGCTGTGTCGTGCGGATCGCCCGATTCCCGATGATGAGCGCGCCAAAATTTCGTTGTTTTCCAATGTTCGTGAAGAAGCTGTAATTTCGATGTGGGACGTGGATAGTATCTACATGGTTCCGCAGATGTTGAACAAGCAGGGGCTGGATCGGATTATCTGCGAGGAATTGAGGCTGGATATTCCGCCCGCCGATCTGTCAGTCTGGGGCAAGCTGGTGGCCGCTCTGGAGCATCCGCAGCACGAAGTTACCGTCGGCATGGTCGGCAAGTATGTTGATCTCACCGAATCGTACAAGTCGTTGATCGAATCCTTGCGCCATGCAGGCATCCATACCTCGACGCGCGTCAACATCGAATACATAGATTCAGAAACAATCGAAAGCGGCGGGATAAGTAGCCTGAAACATCTCGACGCGATACTGGTGCCGGGCGGTTTCGGCGCACGCGGCACCGAGGGGAAGATTGCGGCAATACGTTATGCACGCGAGAACAAGATACCCTACTTGGGCATTTGTCTCGGCATGCAACTCGCGGTGATCGAATATGCGCGCGATGTAGCGGGCATGGCGGATGCGAACAGCACCGAGTTCAATCCGGAAACCGAACATCCGGTGGTGGCGCTGATCACCGAATGGCTGGATCGCGACGGCAAGGTGGAGATGCGCAGTGCGGACTCCGATCTCGGCGGCACCATGCGCCTGGGTTCGCAACGCTGTCCGATCAAGGCAGGCACGCTGGCGTCGCGCATCTATGGCGCGGAGGTCAACGAGCGCCACCGCCACCGTTATGAGGTCAACAACCATTACGTACCTACGCTCGAAAAATGCGGGCTGATAATCTCGGCACGTACGCCGAGCGAATCCTTGCCGGAGATTATGGAGTTGTCGCAAACGATTCATCCATGGTTTGTCGGTGTTCAGTTTCACCCGGAGTTCACCTCAACGCCGCGTGAAGGGCACCCACTGTTCAAGTCTTATGTTGAAGCGGCGGTGCAACATCAGCAGGCCGTGCAAACTAAACAGAAGGCAGCGGCGTGAAACTTTGTGGGTTTGAGGTCGGGCTGAATCATTCCTTGTTCCTGATTGCTGGGCCGTGCGTGATCGAGTCCGAGCAGATGGCGCTGGATACGGCGGGGCAGTTGAAAGAAATATGTATAGAGTTGGGTATTTCTTTTATTTACAAGTCGTCTTACGATAAGGCCAACCGCAGTTCAGGCAAATCCTTTCGCGGATTCGGTCTGGATACAGGCTTGAAAATTCTGGACAAAGTCAAAAAGCAGATTGGTGTGCCGGTGCTGACCGATGTGCATAGCATCGAAGAAATTGCGCCAGTGGCAGCCATAGTGGACGTGCTGCAAACGCCCGCTTTTCTTTGCCGCCAGACCGACTTTATTCATGCGGTAGCCAGCTCGGGCCGTCCGGTAAACATCAAGAAGGGACAGTTCCTGTCGCCGTGGGACATGCAGAACGTGGTGGAAAAAGCGCGCGAAGCAAGCAGTGCGGACAACATCATGGTATGCGAGCGCGGCGCGTCGTTTGGTTATAACAATCTGGTGTCGGACATGCGTTCGCTGGCTGTGATGCGCAACACCGGATGCCCAGTGGTATTCGATGCCACCCACTCGGTGCAATTGCCGGGCGGGCAGGGGACGGTAAGCGGCGGGCAACGCGAATTCGTGCCGGTGCTGGCGCGTGCGGCTGTGGCGGCGGGCATTTCCGGCCTGTTCATGGAAACGCATCCTAACCCATCGCAGGCTTTGTCGGATGGGCCGAACGCTTTTCCGTTGGGATATTTGAAGGAGTTGTTGCAGACATTGAAGGTGCTGGATGCAACGGTGAAGCAGCAAGGATTGATTGAAGAGCGCGTGAATTTGCGTAGCGTTTGAAAATAATGGCTTCCGTTTTTAGTCTCTTACGACTCAACTCTGCACATATATTGAGCAGAATTTGTCCTGCGGCAAAAGCGTTCTTGTAGGGTGGGCTGTGCCCGCCGTTGATATAAAGATGTCGGGCAAAGCCCGACCTACATTTGGTTCCGG
>CAYZPM010000026.1:0-53566 GCA_964480365.1 uncultured Gallionellaceae bacterium | reverse complement strand
GCCGGGTGGGATTTGCACCCACTGGAAAAGCGCCGCCTTTTCACGGCGCACACCCGTTGCAGACGTTCAACGTCTGAATAAGGGGGCGCCATAGACGTCCCGCTTGAATGATTGTTATGCGCTTTTTCACCCAATAGCTCTGTACCAACTAATAAACTTGTCACTTGCGCTCTTAGCCTCTGAACGTAAGGTGTTAGCTGCTTCCATCGATAGAGATAGCTCCAGCTTAAATTGACCACGGCAATATCTATCAACGTTAACCTCACGCCAAGGGTCTAAATCAGTATCCCTGTCGGCAGGCCCGCGACCGTGCCCCGCAGCGTAATCATCGAAGTGTTCGATCATATTCCTAAGTGCTATAAGCGAATTCTTTTCGTTTTGGGTAAACTCAGCATCGAACCGTCGCAGCATCACTTTGGCTTCGTCAACAACTATAGTTAACTTAGTCAAGGTTTTTACTGTATTTCGATACAAACAGAGGCGGATAATTAGGTTTTCCCAAGCATATTCTGTCTCAAAACCTGAATCATCAGCGGTTTCCACAAGTTGTTTAGCCGCTAACTGAAGCATGTTCCAAGCATGCGTATGTCGCGGTTTGTAGTAGTCCCAGATAATGCTTTGTTCATCTATTGTTATTTTTTTCGCCATAGTTGTATTCACGCATACATTGCGTCCGCAAATGGCACCAAGGAGATGTTCATCATTGTGAACTGCCAGCCACATAGCGGCCACTCACATTAAAAAACTTGCACACCATAAGCGGCCACTCGTAACGCGCAGCCAGCGCCCCATAGATGAGCTAGGCAGCCAGTTTTAGACTTGACACCGCTTTGGTTAGCTTGGCTTCCGGTACGCCGTCCGCACGAAGTTTTTCGATGAGCTGTGCGACCGCGCTACCTTCCATGCGCTCTAAATCCTCGCGCAATCCTGCGCCGACATACGCACGCAACAAACCTTGATAGCCAGAGAAACCTTTAAGCGGCGCGACCTTCTTCAAATCGCTCACCACATCATCGGGCATCCTCAAGGTTACAGACACCATCGGACGATCTTTCGATAAACGCTTTTTAATGGTTTCAAGTTTCATAACTATCCCTTTCGTAAGGCTCGGCCTTGCGGGCCGAAATGATGCGAATAAATTCATCTTCAATATCCAAATGCACTACAAACAAAAGCCGAAAATCAAAGTCGCAACCCAATGCGCCTTGTCTTTTCTCGTTGTTTCGCGAGGCATCCAGATATTGGACGAATGGATCAAAGAACACTTGTGCTGCCTGCTCAAAAGAAACGCCATCATGATTCTTTATGTTTAGCTTGGCCTTGCCCTCGTTCCACCTAAAACGAATGCCGCGCAGTTCGTATTCAATATCCATAAGTGAATTCTATATAACGTAATGCTTTTGTCAATACACTTTTTAGATTCATGCCGGCACTCCGCACAACGCAAGTGCGCGCAGGCATTCTGCCCGGTGCGTTGCACTATGACCGGGTGGCAACTCGATGTCCGGCAGGCGCAGGCCGTAATGCACTCCCTGCGCATCGGCGTCAAGCACCCAGCGCGTCAGTATCTCCAGCCTGCGCTCGGCGACCAGTGCGGGCAGCAGTGCCCAGTCCAGCCATAGTTCCTGTCCCTGTTGCGAGCTGAACTGCTTGACCTGCAAGCCTTGCTCGCGCGCCAGCGCCTTCCAGGCTATGCGCGGCAGCGCGTCGCCCGCCATGTAGCTGCGCAGTCCGGAAAAATCCTCATCGCCCGCCACGTTGAATTTTCCCGTGCCGCTTTGCTCCGAACTGGCGGGCAGCGGCTGGGTCGCGGCAGGCTTGGGATACACCAGACAGCGCGTATCGAATTGCAGGTACGACCAAGCATGGTACAGACCGAGCGGGAATTCGGTATACAACGTCAGCCTGCCGGAACTCAGCCAGCCGCGCTGTGTGGCGGGGAGTGGAAGTTTTATCTCTACGCCTTGTTGCGCAGGAATGTCGAACGTCACGCTGTGCCCATTGCCGTCGTGCAGCTTGAGGTGGTAGCGCGGCAGTCTGCCGTTGTTATGGAAATGGAACACGAACTGCGCCATGTCTCCAGCGAACACCGCATCGGCGCGCCCGGCGCGTATTTCCAGTTGCGCCATATTGCGGAAGGTGTGGATCATGGTCATCAGTGCCGTGGTGCCGAGCAGGAAGGTCAGCACGTAACCGAGACTCAGGTTGTAATTGATGTCGCCCAGCAGCATCACCACCAGTACGAAGACGAAGCCTATACCTTGCCGCGTGGGGATAATGAAGATGCGGCGCTGGTTAAGCGTGACCGTTCCGCTTTCGATTTTCGGGCGGAACAGCCAGGTGCGGAATTGTTGTCTGAGTGCGGCGAGCACAGGAAATAATTATTTGCCAAACAGATGGGCAAGCAAAGCGTCCCGAGTGATTCCATGATGAACCGCCACATCGGCAAGAATGGCAGCCAACGTGCCTATCCGCAGAGGGTCATGCAGGGGGACGGTAAGGTGATGTTCATTCGGTTGCGTGCTGGTTATTCGCACATGGCTACCAGTTTGTCGCGTTGTCTGATATCCCAGTTTTTCCAATGCCTTGATAAGTTGCGCGCCCGACAAATTTCGTGGCAATTTCATACGGCAAGGACTTCTTCGCGGGTGAAATGCAGGCGGATGATTTGCGGAGCGTTGCCTGCGTCGAAGTGGCAATGCACTGCGTCGCGTACTTGGCTGTGCAGACTTTCCAGATCATCCGCTTCGGTGAAAATGGATTCGCCCAAAGCGCGAGCAATCAAACCGCCTTCGGGCGCTTCTTCCACAACGAATAGAATCTCGTTCATGTTGGCATCCTTTCGATTGGATAGGGTTTGCATTTTAGCATAGGACGCTATGCGAGCCTGGCGCTGTCAAGGAATGGCCACAGCCTCGATCAGCTCGCGCGCCAGTTTGTCGCCATCCGAGATTTGCACATCCTGCACGCTTTGAAGACGGTGGCTGGCGACGCCCGGTAATACCGCTTGCACGTCTTCCGGGATGACGGCGTTGCGTCCGTCCAGCAACGCCCATGCACGCGACGCCGCGAGCAATGAGAGTCCGGCGCGAGGCGAAAGGCCGTGCACGAAGCGTGCCGATTCGCGCGTGTGGCGCAGGATGGCTTGGGCGTAGTCGAGCAGGGCGGGGGAGATGAATACCTGCTTCACTTGCTGTTGCAGGACGAGCAATTCAGCCGCTCCCATTTGCGGCGTGAGTTTGGAAACGATCTCGCGCCGTTCGACTCCGGCGAGTAAACCGCGTTCCGCTTGCGCATCGGGATAGCCGAGCTGGATGCGCATCAGGAAGCGATCGAGCTGCGATTCCGGCAGCGGAAAGGTGCCGATCTGGTAGGTGGGATTCTGCGTGGCGATCACGAAGAACGGCGTGGGCAGAGGGCGTGTGACACTCTCGGTGGTCACCTGCTGTTCCTCCATCGCCTCCAGCAGCGCGCTCTGCGTCTTCGGCGTGGCGCGGTTGATTTCATCGGCCAGAATCATCTGCGCGAAAATCGGGCCGGGGTGAAACTTGAAATCCCCGCTCTCGCGTTGATATACCGACACACCGAGAATGTCGGCGGGCAACATATCGCTGGTGAACTGGATGCGCTGGAACTGCAAGCCGAGCGAACGCGCCAGCGCATGCGCCAGCGTGGTCTTGCCCACGCCCGGCAGATCTTCGATCAATAAATGTCCGCGCGCCAGCAGGCAGGCCAGCGCCAGCCTGATCTGATGCGGTTTGCCGAGTATGACCTGTTCGGCCTGGGCGATGACGTTGTGCAGTGAGTTGCTCATAGACGATGTTCGCATAATCGACCAATAGGGTTGCAAACGATAAGCTACCTGCGCGGCTTACACAATAGCCACGTCGGCTGAATGCAGTGGCTACATTAGGCTTCTGCCTCGGCAGTTTCCCCGGCGGGCTTGGCTTTGCGCGGCACGGTCTTGGGGTCGCAGGTGATGGGGCGGTAAATTTCGACGCGGTCGCCGTCAGTGAGCACAGTGTCCAGTTTGCAGAGTTTGCTGTAGATGCCGACTTTTTGTGTTTCCAGATTGATATCGGGAAATTGTTTGAGGATGCCTGAGCGATTGATGGCGTCCTGAACGGTGGCGCCATCAGGTAAGTCGACATCGAACCAAACTTGGCGCTTGGGGAGGGCGTACGCTATTCCAATCTTCATCACGTTCCCTTACGCTGCACTGTGGGCGCCGCCCATCTGGATGGCTTTGCCGGCGCGTACGTCGAGCATGCGTTTGCCTACCACCATCAGGCCTGCGACCAGAAAGCCGCCGGGTGGCAGGATCATCATCAAGATACCTGAGTCGGCAGGCAATATGCGCATTTCCATGAACTTGAAGGCGGGGCCAAGCAGCAGTGAGGCATCGGCAAACAAGGTGCCTGAGCCTGTGATCTCACGCACCGCGCCGATGGCGGTGAGTGCAAGGGTGAAGCCGATGCCCATGAAAATACCATCCATCAGCGATTGTGCCGGAGGTTCTTTGGAGGCAAAAGCTTCGAGGCGGGCAAGCGGAAGGCAGTTGGAGACGATCAGTGGAATGAACAGGCCCAGCACTTTGTACAGTTCGTGCATCCACGCGTTCATGCATAGATCGACCAGCGTCACCATGGAGGCGACGATCAGGATGTAGACGGGGATGCGCACTTCCTGAGTGATTTGGCTGCGGAATACGGACACCAGCAGGCCCGATGCGGCCATCACGACCGCCGTCGCCAGCCCCATGCCCAAACCGTTAGTAGCACTGGTCGTCATGGCCATGGTCGGGCACAGGCCCAGCAGCATGGCGAGTACGCCGTTGTTTTCCCACAGTCCATCCTTAACGATGGTTTTGTATTCAGTCGTCATTTTAGTGTCCCTCCAACATTTGTGCCTTGTGGGCATCGAAGAATTGCAGCCCTTCGCGGATAGCCTTTACTACACCGCGCGGTGTAATGGTGGCGCCGGCGAACTGGTCAAACTGGCCGCCGTCTTTCTTTACTTTCCATTTATCAAGCGGCGGGTTGCCAAGGCTCAAGTCGGTAAAACGCAGTATCCAGTCGGTTTTCTTCACATCAATCTTGTCGCCCAGCCCCGGTGTTTCCTTGTGGGCGAGAACGCGCACGCCGAGAACCTTGCCTTGGGCATCCACGCCCAGCATGAGCTTGATTTCGCCGGCATAGCCAGAACCGTATATCTCATAAGCCAAGCCAGTCACCTTGCCATCCTTGGTGCCGCGATAGACAGTGATTTCCTTGTCTCGGTCATTCTTCATGGTGATGACATTATCGACCAGCTTGTTGTCGTGGATGCTGTCCGGAATGACTTGACTGAGCGAATTCAGCTTGTCCTCCAGGGCGCGGTCGCCAATATCCTTTTCGGTGACTTTGTTGGTGACAGCGAGTAACAGCCCGAAGCCCAGACAGAATACTCCCAGGATCAAGCCATGAATCATCGTGCGCGACTGTTTCATGGTTTTTCCTTCGCCAGCGGCAGCGGTTCACCTTTGCGGCTGCGTCCAAACACGCGCGGACGAGTGTATTGGTCAATGATGGGAGTCAGCCCATTCATCAGCAGTACCGCGAAAGCCATACCTTCCGGATAACCGGCAAAGGTACGAATAAGCCATGCAAGCAATCCCACGCCAACGGCGAATATCAGTTGACCCGTCTTCGACACCGGAGAGGTCACGTAATCGGTGGCAATGAAGAACGCGCCAAGGAAGGTGGCGCCGGACATCAGGTGGAATGTGCCGGTGGTGAAACGGGCCGGGTCAACGAAGTGGAACAATGTCCCCATTAGAAACAGCGTAGCCATTACGCCCACCGGGATGTGCCAGGAGATGATGCGCTTGTATAACAGAAACAGGCCGCCAAGCAGGATCAGTATCGCCGAAGTTTCGCCCATACTACCAGCGCGATAGCCCAGCGCCATGTCCATCAGGTCGGGTACCTGCGCAACCTGTGCCATGGATTGCGTCACCGGAATGCCGCGCGACAACTCAGTCTTTACGTAACCCAGCGCCGACGCTGCGCTTACCGTGTCGGGCATGTGACCGCCGAAGGTGATGGCAATGGCATCGGAAAAGCTGGGCGCATTAGCCGAAAACAGCGGATGCGGCATGACCCACGAGGTCATTATGACGGGGAATGACACCAGCAAAACAGTACGCCCCACCATGGCAGGGTTGAACACGTTCTGTCCGAGGCCGCCGAAAGCGTGCTTGGCCAAAGCGATAGCGAAAATCGCACCCAGCAAGCCGATCCACCATGGTGACCAAGGCGGCAGGCTCGCCGCCATAAGCCAGCCTGTGAGCACTGCCGAGTTGTCGCTTAATGTGACCTTGGCCGGGCGATCGGCAAGCGCAACACATACCGCTTCAACAGCCACGCAGGAAGCAATGGTTACGATGAACAGAAACAGCGCAGGCCAGCCAAACAGGTAGATATCGAATGCAGTAGCTGGCAGCAATGCCAGCAGCACTGTGGTCATGACTTTTTGAACGCTGTTATCTTTATGGGTAAACGGCCCGCTTGTGGTAGCTAGAGTCATGCGTTGACCTTTTCTTCGGCAGTGGCGGCGGGAGTGGATGCGGGTGCAGCGGGTGCAGATGCAGTGGCGGCAGCAGCGGTTGCGGCAGGTTTTTTCGCGGCCAACGCAGCTTTCTTGGCTTCAGCAACCTTTTCAATGCGGATGATGCGCGCCTCGACCAATGTTTTGACTCGCTCGTTTTTGCGGCGCTCACGATCCTGGTCGTTCAACATGCCCTTGGCGTAATTGAAGTAGTGCACCAGCGGGATGTGCGATGGGCACACCCACGAGCAACTGCCGCACGAGACACAGTCCATCACGCCCAGCTTGGCGGCGCTTTCCAGATTATCTTTGCGGATGAAGGCGGACATTTCCACTGGAGACAGACCACAGGGACAAATGGTGACACAGGTGCCGCAACGGATGCAGGGGTTGGTAGGGCTGTCGTTGATCTCTTCGGCGGTGAGCGCAAGAATGCCTGACATGCCTTTGACCACCGGCACATCCAGGCTGGGCAGAGGCTGACCCATCATGGGGCCACCATTGACAAGACGTTCGGGGCGAACAGCAAAGCCGCCACAGAACTCGACCAAGTCGCTTACCTTAGTGCCAATGACTACCTCGACGTTATTGGGTTCACGTATGGCGCCGCCACTTACCGTCACTACCCGTGCGACCAGCGGGCGACCGAAGCGGACGGCGTGGTGCACGGCGCGGGCGGTGGCAACATTGTGGACCACCACGCCAAGGTCGGCAGTGAGCTTTCGCGCCGGAGTCTCGCGACCGGTGACTGCCTGCACTAAATGCCGCTCGGAACCCATCGGGTATTGCACCGGCACAGCGACTATTTCGACTCCTGCAATGGATGTGGCCGCCTTGGCCATGATGGCTATGGCCTGCGGCTTGTTTTCTTCGATAGCGACGACAACCTTGGCTGCTCCCAGCGCGTGGGCCATGATGCGGGCGCCGTCGATCACCTCGTCAGCATACTCGCGCATCACCCGGTCATCGCAGGTCAGATAGGGTTCGCACTCGGCGCCGTTGAGCAACAGGGTGTCAAGTTTTTTCTGGGTGCCAAGGTTCAGTTTTACTGCTGAGGGAAAGGCTGCTCCGCCCATACCGACGATGCCGGATTCTGCGACGCGGTCATGGATCGTATGCGCATCCACAGTAAACGGGTCGGCAATGGGGGAGGGCAGGACAGCCCATTCGTCCTTGCCATCGGGTTCGAGGATGATAGTCATCTGCGGCAAACCCGAAGGATGGGGGGCCGGAATCTCGGTAATCGCAGTGATGCGGCCCGAAGTGGGGGCGTGTTGGGGAGCCGATACGGCACCTTGGCTGCGCGCAATCATCTGGCCTTTCTTGACCAGATCGCCTTCGGCTATCAAGGCCTCGGCGGGCGCGCCGATATGCTGCTGGAGCGGTATGTAGAGCGCGGTGGGCAACGGCATGGCAACGATGGGCTTCTCGCTGGTCTGCTCCTTGCGGTAGTCGGGGTGGATGCCGCCACGGACTTGAAAAAGTTTCATCTTTGAGTTGCTCCTGACTTAATGCACATGTTGCCCGGTTTCGGGCTTGGACCAATGCCATGTGCCCACCGTTACGTTAATCGGACGCATCACGATGGCTTCTGTGGGGCAGACTTCGACACACTTGCCACAGCCGTGGCAAGTATCAACGATTATCGTGTGCATCAGTTTGTTGGCGCCCAAAATGGAGTCCGTCGTACATTCCCTGATGCAGCGCGTACAGCCGATGCAAAGATCCTCGATGATGAAAGCATGTTCCGGCATTTTTTCTTCATGCTCGGAGAGGTCGGCGGTCACACCCAGCTTTTTGGCCAATGCCTCGATCACCGCTTTGCCGCCGGGTGGACACAGGGTTATCGGAGCTTCGCCCTTCGCCAGCGCCGCCGCCGCCTGACCGCAGCCGACAAAACCGCACTGACCACATTGCGAACCGGGCAGCAGAGCCTTTAATTCTTCTTCGAGCGGGTTTTCCTCCACAGCGAGAAATTTTGCCGCCGCACCGAGTATGGTACCCAGAGTGACGCCCATTGCGGTAAGACTGCCAATAGCCATTAACATATCAAAGCTCCTTAACTCGTACTCATTCCAGAAAACCCCATGAACGCCAAGGCCAACAGACTGGCGACAATGAAACCAATCGGCGGACCGGCGAACAAACGTGGGACATCAACCAAGGCCAGACGTTCACGCAGGCCGGCGAACATGACCATCACCAGGCTGTAGCCGATGGCGGAAGCGAAGGCGAACAGGGTGCTGGAAATAAAGCTCATCCTGCCCTCGACAAGCAGCAGGGCGACGCCCAACACGGCGCAGTTGGTGGTGATCAGCGGGAGATAGATGCCCAGCATCTGAAACAGCGGCGGGGAAACTTTTTTCACCGTCATTTCGGTGAACTGTACAGCAGCGGCGATGACCAGAATAAAAGTCACTGTGCGCAGGTAGCCCAAGCTATAGGGTTCCAGCAAAAAGGCTTGGACTGCCCAATCTGCCATGGAAGAAACGGTGATCACGAAAGTGGTTGCCATGCCCATGCCGATAGCGGTGTCTATGCGCGTGGTCACGCCCATGAACGAGCACAGGCCGAGGAAGCGGGCCAGAATGACGTTGTTGACTAGCGCCGCGCTTACCATTAACAGTACATATTCTTTCATTTCACTATCCCTTGCCTGCTCAAGATTGATTACACGTCTCGCCCGGTCTGGCGCGGCGAAGAAAACGGGGGGCAAGATCGCCCTGCATCAACAGACGGCTTGCGCTCACTCGCGAAAACCCCAGCCCGACCAAGAGGCCGATAACCATTGCAGCCATGGTGGCGAGGTCATTGCCGAACCGCCATTGCGCCAGCGCACCGGCAAGCAGCAGGGTGGCGAGCGGAATGGCGTAGGCAGTAATTGAAGCTTTTATCAGCGCGTTATCGGGGATGCCTATCACCACACGTTCGCCAATAAAGAGGTTAGCCTCGTTGTCTATCTTGAAACGGCGGTACTCCAGCCGACTTGCCAAGGTGCCGATGCCCTTGGCACCGCACGAACCCGATGCGGCACAGCCGCCGCAACTTCCCGTCTGTTCAGGTACCAGCCAAGCTACATTACCTTCCAGCGACACCACGTGCGCTATCCCCTCGTTCATCGAGGGTGCGCTGAAATCCGTCGTGCTGTCTGCGGGCGTGTTCATCTTATGCCACCACGGTGGAAACTACGCCCTGTGGAGTAACGAAGATGGCCTTGTCGCCTCCGGCAGCCTTGAGAATAGTTTGTCTGCGTTCGACCGGCGCCATCAGCATAGCGGTGGATAGGCCGTCGGCAATAATGCCTCTGTCAGCCACCACCGAGACCCCCAGCATTGCGGGGGCGGTGCGGCCAGTGCGGGTGTCCAGAATGTGGGTGAAGGCGCCTGCGGAATCAAACAGGGTGCCATAGCCACCTGAAGTAGCGACGCATTTGTCCACCACTTCCAGAGTAGTAATCGTGCTGCCGGGATCAGCGGGGTTGGCGATGCCGATGCGCCAGGCAGAACCATCCGGCTTGGCAGACACCGCACGCGGCTCGCCCATATCAACCAGCATGCGGTCGAAGCCGTGGGCGCGCAACACGTCGGTAACGCGGTCGGTGATGTAGCCTTGGGCGCCGCTGTTCAGCGTCAGCGCCATGCCGGGGCGGGCAAAGGCAACCCGGTTGCGTCCGGCATCGATTTCGACGGCGCGCCAGTCCACCAGCGCAAGTGAAGCGGCGAGATCGCGCGGCGCTGGTCCGGCAGGGTCAGGGTTGCTTGCGGTGAAGTGGCGGAAATAGGTTTGCCACAAGGGCTGTACGGTGGGGTCATAAACGCCGTCGCTGATCTTGGCCAGCGACAAAGCGCGTGTAAGCATGGCGATGAAATCGCCAGGCGCGTTTTCGAGTACGCCATCACGGTTGAGCGTGGAGATGGAACTGTCCGCGCGGTAAACGCTGAAGATCGCCTCAAGGCGTTTCAGTTCGTCCAGTCCGGCAGCAATAGCGGCGCGTGCCTGCGCCTCGTCAGTGTGGTAAAGCTGGATGGAAGCTGGCGCGCCCATGGATGTGCCATCCCATCGCACCGGTCTGGCTTGAGCGCCCCCCGCCTTCAGCAACAGCGGCACGCCGGCGGCAGCGGCAATGAAAGTGATGAAGCGACGGCGTGACATGACAGATTGCATAAGGTGCGACCTCACAAATGGGAGCCTCTAAAAATCCAGATTTTAGTTCCGGCATAACCTAAAGGTTAGCCTACACAGCAACTACGTTGTATCCCAACTACTACGTTGCGGAAAAAATTCCTTGCTTACATATAAAACATATGCGGCGCGGCTGAATTTTCCCCGCGCCTTGTATTTGGGCGAACTCTGAATTTTTAGAGGCTCCCAAATAATCCCCGGCGGTTTGGGGTTGTTGAACCAGCATATGCAAAAGCGATGCCATCAACGAAGAACAGTGCTGTTCAACAGTTTGCATTAAACACACAGGCAGACGCAATGTCGTGAATCCGACCAAATTGTCGGGAAACAACACGCGTGATAAGTAATGGACGGGTATCCCCGCATCGCACGAAACCGACCGCATATAAATTTGTGCGCTACGCTGAACCCTTTTGGGACAGACAACACGATGCATGAAGCGTTCAATCGAAAATTTATCGGGCAAATTATATTGCAGTGTGCAAACTTAGGGAAGCCCTGAAACAATGTAATATACGATTTGTCCCTATATTTGACCGTATTTTAAGTAGTGTTTATTCGGGACGTTCTTGGACATTATGTATGTCTTACGTACGTCAAGCGACGGTGGTTAGGCATTCTCGCAGAGAAACTTTCCAGTCCGGTAATTGAATGTCGAACTGTTCCAGCAGCTTGGCATTCGACAACACCGAATACATGGGACGCTTTGCCGGCGTCGGATATTCCTTGCTGGGGATGGCGCGCAATGTCGGTGGATGATCAAGGTCAGCAAACAATCCGTATGACGCAGCAGCCTGAGCAAAATCAAACCATGAGGTTTGTCCCCGTGCGGTGAGGTGGTAAATTCCGTTGATGTGCTGTTGGTCGGGGTGTTCCAGATATAACCCGATGATTTGTGCTGTAGCCTTAGCGATCTCGCGGCTCCATGTAGGCGCGCCGATCTGGTCGTCTACGATGGCAAGCTCCGGACGTTGGGCACCAACGCGCTTTATCGTATTCAAAAAATTCTTGCCGTGCGCGTCATACACCCATGTGGTGCGAAAAATCAGGAAGTGCGGTGTCTGTGCACAAATCGCTTGTTCTCCCGCCAGTTTGCTGCGCCCATATACGTTTAACGGGTTGGTGGCATCCTGTTCGACGTAGGGTGAAGACTTCGTACCATCGAATACATAATCGGTGGAGTAGTGAACGAGAAGGGCATCAAGCCGCGCCGCTTCTTCCGCCAGTATGCCAGGCGCCGTGCCGTTGACCGCCATGGCAAGATCGGGTTCGGATTCCGCTTTGTCCACAGCGGTGTAGGCGACAGCATTGACGATGATGTTCGGGTTCAAGGCGCGAATTTTCTCACGGATAGAATCCGGATTGGACAAATCAAGGTCGCGCCTGTCCCATGCGGTCAATTCTCCAAGGCTGGCGAGGGAGGATTGCAACTCGCTGCCGACCTGTCCATTCTTGCCGAGTAATAAGATTTTCAAGGGAAGAGTTCTGCCTCGCGAAAGAGCTTGGCATCTTGATCTTTCTTTGACAGGATCGGGGTGTTTCCTCCCAAACGCCAATCAATAGCCAAGTCCGGGTCGTTCCAGAGGATGGAGCGTTCATGTTCAGGCGCCCAATAATCGGTCGTCTTATAGAGAAACTCAGCATATTCGCTGAGTACAACGAATCCGTGCGCGAACCCTTCCGGTATCCACAGCATGCGCTTGTTTTCGGCTGAAAGAATGACACCGTCCCATCGTCCAAAAGTTGGCGATGATTTGCGGATATCCACGGCGACATCGAATACCTCTCCAGCCACCACGCGAACCAGCTTGCCTTGAGGTTGTTTTATTTGATAATGCAGTCCACGCAGCACATTCTGCGCGGAACGGGAGTGATTGTCCTGTACGAAATAGCCCACCCTTTCAGAAAGCTGCTCGAATGCCCTCTGGTTAAAGCTCTCGAAAAAAAATCCCCGCGCATCGCCGAACACTTTTGGTTCGATAATCAGCAAATCGGCTATCTTGGTCTGAACCGCGTGCATTATAAAATCCTTTCATTCAGGATGCCGAGCAGATATTGGCCGTAACCATTTTTCGCCAGCGGTGCCGCCAATTTTTCCAGTTGTTCCGCAGCAATGTAACCTTGGCGATAGGCAATCTCTTCCGGACAGGCTATCTTCAGACCTTGGCGTTTTTCCAGGGTCTGAATGAACATCGACGCTTCCAGCAGCGACTCGTGGGTGCCGGTATCCAGCCAAGCAAATCCACGCTGCATGACCTGAACATCCAGCATGCCCATTTCCAGATAACGCTGGTTGACAGTGGTGATTTCGAGTTCTCCCCGCGCAGAGGGTTTGATGGACTTGGCGATATCAATTACCTGATTATCGTAGAAGTAAAGTCCGGTCACCGCATAGCTGGATTTGGGTTGTGCGGGTTTTTCTTCAAGGCTGATGGCATGTCCTTTTGCATCGAATTCGACCACCCCGTAGCGTTCTGGATCTTGCACGCGATAGGCAAACACCGTACTGCCACTGGTTTTTTGGGCCGCAGCAGAAAGCAAATCCTCAAAGCCATGTCCGTAAAAAATGTTGTCGCCCAGCACCATCGCACAGGCATCGTTCCCAATAAAGGTTTCGCCGATGATGAAGGCCTGCGCAAGTCCATCAGGCGAGGGTTGTACGGCATAGGAGAAATTCATTCCCCACTGCGCGCCATCCCCTAGCAGTTGCCTGAACAGTGGCGTGTCCTGCGGGGTGGAGATGATGAGAATATCGCGTATTCCGGCGAGCATCAGCGCAGATAGCGGATAGTAAATCATCGGCTTGTCATAGATCGGCAGCAGTTGCTTGGATATGGTCTGAGTAATCGGATACAGCCGCGTGCCGGAACCGCCTGCAAGGATGATGCCTTTCATGATGTTTTCCTGTCGCCGTAGTTTTGTTGGATCCAGTTCTGATATTCGCCGCTGACCACGGCATTAACCCAATCCGTGTTCGCCAGATACCATTCCACCGTCTTGCGCAGCCCGGTTTCAAAAGTCTCCAGCGGTTTCCAGCCGAGTTCGCGGGCAATTTTTGAAGCGTCAATCGCATAGCGGCGGTCATGACCGGGCCTGTCCTGCACATAGGTGATGAGCGATGCATGCGGCGCACCCTGCGGGCGCAGTTCGTCGAGTATGGCGCAAACCGCATGGACGACTTCAAGATTGGTTTTCTCGTTCCAGCCGCCGATGTTGTAAGTTTCACCCACGTGTCCCTTCTCCAACACCAGCCGCAAGGCGCGCGCATGATCATCCACATACAGCCAGTCGCGGATGTTGTCGCCCTTGCCATAGATAGGCAGCGGTTTGCCGTTGACCGCGTTCAGAATGATCAGCGGAATGAGTTTTTCGGGAAAATGGTATGGGCCGTAATTGTTGGAGCAATTGGTGGTAACTACCGGCAAGCCGTAGGTGTGATGCCATGCACGCACCAGATGATCCGAAGACGCCTTGCTCGCCGAGTATGGCGAATTGGGCTGATAAGCCGTGTCTTCAGTAAAGAATCCGCTGTCGCCCAAGCTGCCATATACCTCGTCGGTGGAGATATGGTGGAAGCGGAAAACGTTCTTGCGTTCGACAGGCAGGCTGCCCCAGTATTCCCGCGCCGCTTCCAGCAGGGTATATGTGCCGACGATATTGGTCTCGATAAAAGCTGCCGGGCCGGTGATGGAACGATCAACGTGGGACTCGGCAGCCAGGTGCATCACCGCATCCGGCTGGTGTTCGCGGAACAGGCGTGCGACCTCGGCGGCATCGCAGATGTCCACGTGTTCGAAGCGGTAGTGCGGATTGTCCGCAACCGAAGACAGGGATTGCAGATTGCCCGCGTAGGTCAGCTTGTCTACGTTGATGACGGTGGCGGTGGTTTCCGCAACCAATTGGCGAATGACCGCAGACCCGATAAATCCGGCTCCGCCGGTGATGAGTATTTTATTCATGGGGCATGATT
This sequence comes from uncultured Gallionellaceae bacterium, assembly GCA_964480365.1. GTDB lineage: Bacteria > Pseudomonadota > Gammaproteobacteria > Burkholderiales > Gallionellaceae > CAIQPV01. The sequence continues at coordinate 38,826 of CAYZPM010000026.1, read as the reverse complement.
TTACCGGAAAAGGCAGTTAAGATGAACGATGAAAATACCTTGGCGAGCTTGCCGAAGGGGTGCGATACGGTGAAAACTCAGCAGACTCTAGTAGGCATTCTGATCTTTGAAAATAACGAGGACCGTCTTCATAATGATATGGATATCTAATCGTAATGACCAGTTGCGCAGGTAATCGAGATCAAAGTCGATCCTCGCTTTCATTTTCTCCAGAGTATCTGTTTCACCACGCAGTCCATTTACCTGCGCCCATCCCGTGATACCCGGCTTCACCTTGTGCCTGATCATGTACCCCTTGATCTGTTTACGGTACATTTCATTGTGGGCCACGGCGTGGGGCCTTGGCCCAACCACGCTCATTCTGCCCTGCAACACATTGAAGAACTGAGGCAATTCGTCCAAGGATGTCTTGCGTAAAAAAGCACCCAAAGGGGTGATACGGGTATCCTGCTTCTGTGCTTGGACGATCTGGTCGGGACTATCCTCACACACGGTCATGGAACGGAACTTGTAGACCAATATCTCCTTGCCATCCAGACCGTAGCGACGCTGCTTGAAGATGATGGGGCCAGGCGAGGTTAACTTCACAGCGAGCGCAATGGTCAGCAGCAGGGGGGATATCAGGATCAGTATGAGCAGACTAAAAACGATATCGCTGATGCGCTTGAGAAAACCATCGAAACCTTGGAAAGGGGTCTCGCACACGGCTACTACTGGAATTCCATCGATCTGACCAATATTTCCCTGGATCAGATCGGTCATGAATGTATCCGGTACAAAATAAATAGAGGCCGTAGTGTCCTTCAGTTTATCAAGAAGATTAAAGATTCTGGGCTGCTTCGACATCGGCAGGGAAAGGTAGATCGTGTTGATGTTGTTAATTCTGACATAGTCCGGTAGATCATTGAGAGTTCCCAGAAAAGGGAACTTCTCATCATTGAACTGCCTCTCCGATCCCCTGTCCTCGAAAAAACCGACCATATCTGTCGAGATGAATTTGTTGTCCGAGATGGAATTCGCCAGCATTACACCTTGCTCGTTCATTCCTGCGATCACAGCACGTTTCCTTGGCCCCTGAATTATGATCAGCATTGGTGCGGCCAAACGTAATAGCAGGCTCGCAATGATCATGCTGAGAGGCGTGACCCACAGCCAAGCCTCGATTGCACTGGGCGAAAAATATTGCAAAAAGTGCGAGGCATAGGCAAAAAACAACAAAAGAAACGCGATGGAAATCCAGTTCACCAAAGTATTTCGTATTAGTCGCCACAAGGATAGGTTCAGGCTTGACCTGCCAGGAAAGGTCATGGTGAACAGGATAAGCGAAAGAATCAGGTAGGAGGGAGGGATTTCACCCTCGTCAAGCATTCCGATCACCCATGCACATGAGACAACCACAAGTGGCTCCAGTAAAGCCTCAAGCGTCTGCAGCAGGTTATCTCTGGACATCGTAATCCCCTTCACTTGGTGGAAGGGGAGGGGTGTGCTTCTTTCCATAATGTTAAGAGGCCGATTAGAAGGAGGAAACTTGACCTCGAATTTTGGCTACGGCTTGACTCCTGTTGACTACTTCAAGTTTTTTGAAAATGCGTTGCAGATGATTTTTGACAGTGAATGTACTAATATCAAGAATCAAGCCGATTTCTACATTGGTTTTACCCGAGCAAATCCAGCCCATGATTTCAGACTCTCGATGAGTTAATTTTAACACATCATCAATGAATAGTTCCGAATCACAGTCACTCGGTTTCATTGTAAGAGTATGGTCCGGACGGAGGTCAATTTGCCGCAAGGTGGCATCAATATAAGGCAAAAGTTGATGGAATGTTTTCTTTCTACTAGGGGTGATGTCCGTATTAGAACTGAGCAGGACATAAAATGAATCACTTCCTCCACGAACATCCTTGATGGCATGTATCAGGGCGGTTTTCATGTTTTGCATGCTGGATTTCAGTGTCCCATCCACGATATCGCGACAGCGGATCACGCTATGATCAGCTAACAACTGGGAAGGAGTTCGATCTTTCGACATCCAGTAGGAATAGAGTCGCTTCAGAAATGCAGCTATTTCTTTTTCCTGCAACAGTTCGGTACGTACGCCGGGTAGGGCGGAAATGATTTCGAAATAAATGATACCCAGCGAAAAGTCCCCCCACGCCGCGATCATTACCTCATGAGGAAGAAATTCCTGCAACGTCCCTTGCGCCCATACCAGAAATTCGCTATGAGTCTTAATCTCGATAGATTCGGCGATGACGTCAACAAAACGACGACGTCCGCCTGAAATGCGGCGCTCACCTACGCTAGAACTTATATGGTTATTCATCTATAACTTATTTCCAGGCAAGTAACCTTATTAAAGCACTAATCAAATTTGCGATGCAACACAATGAATTCTGAAAGCGTAATACATGCAAATTAGAACATTCAATCCACGGCATGCTATCCCTGGGCTTGACCAAACAATCATGCCTGCATGCATTTAGCAGATGTGGAGGTAGCCAAGTTACGCGATTCTCAACTCATCTAATTACCCATCTCAACTTTTATTAAACTAAATAAGCTTTAGCTGCCCCAACTTATTATTCTGTTACTGAATACGTTAATTGTAAATAGACCTAACGGCCTAGGTATTATCAAAAATATTATATAGGCGGCCCTTGGGGGCTTGAAAAACAGAAAAAAGAAACGGCGTTAAATCGGGCAGTGCGATAAATGGCATTGGTTTCAATTACGGCATTGCCCTCGATTTCAAGGTTATTTCTCACACCTTGGCTATAGTGTGAACTTTAATTTTATTATGAAGAAGTTACATTAATATTGCGACTAAAGAAATACGTATAAACACCTACGTATAAATACGTATCGTAATGATAATATAGCACTATCGCTTTGACGGCAATCGTTTAATGCCTATGCTTATAGTCCGAACGGGCTATTGTAAGATTTCTGGCGTTGCCGATAGAATACGCAAACCAGTTAGAGGTGCATTTAATTTAATGCCACGTATATCTAGGGCGGCGGCCCCCACTGCGTTGGGGTAGGAGAAACTAATAGAGATTGAATTGTGCGGTGTTGTGCTAGTTGACTATAGTTGCTTTAAGTCAGGCTTAAAATATAGATGTAACACATTAGTTATGAATAATAATTGAGCACTCAGGTAACTTTAACTTTATGATTTCACCTATGGTAACGGGATCCAACAATCCGTATCCGCAATTACAAAACTTGGGCAGTGCATCTCTGTATTTCGATGAAATCATTGGCGTAATTGAACACGTAAAACTGTTTGAAGATTTTTCTAATGAAGAAATCGAAGCGCTTTGTCGCTACATGATATGTTATGCCGCTCCCACCGGCTTCCGGTTATTGGTGGAAGGCGATGAAGGTGATTGCCTGCTTCTTATCCTGACCGGCAAGGTTGTTGTTCTTAAACAGTCGGAATCCGGGGGGAGTCGCCGTATCGCGGTTGCAACGCCGGGAATGACGTTGGGCGAGATGTCACTGGTTGACGGCGAATCACGTTTTGCCAGCTGTGACACCCTGACCCCGACGGACTTTGCCGTACTCAACCGTGCATCACTAAACGCAATTCTTGTTCAGATGCCACGTCTTGGTAATAAGCTTCTGCTCGTACTATTGCAACTTATGACAACCAGACTGCGTGACACGAGCGCCATGTTATTACCCAAAATCTCGGACCCCTATGTTTGATGAAGGTTTCAAAAAGCGTAGAGGTACTGCTTCAGCAACTCCCAGGCGGTTGCTAAGTAGTTGGTTATAAAAATTCAGAATTCTCCCAAATTTAATGCAAAGATCGTCTTGCTGAATAACGAAAAGTTTGCCGTTGCGGCACGCATCCTCCCTTTTGCTTTATTCATCGTCCGCCTTGCTTGCTATGCACCGTTATATACCTGGCTGCATGGGGCAGGCGTGGATGGACGTTTCGCCTACGGAATTCTGCTCGTTCCGGTTCTTGTAGCCCTATTCTATTTTCGTCGTGACTACATTGAGCTGAAATTCCCGCCCAAACTCTCTTCATCGGGATGGTTGCGTTCAATAGTCGTTGGACTGCTGGTGTTTATAATCTGGATCTTGCCATACCCGGAATGGACGACTGTTGGTTCGGGAGCAGCCGGATTCTCACTTTTATCCGCTGAAGGAAATATTGATCCGTTTCTGCTGGCAATGCGCTTTGCGGGCCTATGTCTTGTAGTGCCATTGATGGAAGAACTCTTCTGGCGATCTTTTCTTTTGCGCTGGATAGATCACCCGAAATTTTTGCAGAAAGACCCCGTACACATCAGCAACCGCGCGTTCATCATCGTGGCCGTCCTATTTGCGCTGGAACATAATCTCATCCTCGCGGGTCTTGTTGCCGGGGTTGGCTACAACTGGTTGTACCGGGTAGAACGCAATCTTTGGGCGCCTTTGGTAGCACATATGCTCACCAATACCATACTTGGCATTTGGATTCTTTACTATCATGCGTGGCAATATTGGTAGTCACATGTTAGGAGCGGCACGCCCACCCAGGGGTGTTATCCCGTGAAATTATCTGGACCCAGTTGGGCGATCACGGCAAGAATTTCGACAGTGAAGGCGTGGACTGATAAGCTAATGTAGAAATCTCCTAACGACTCCCATTGCTCTGATGCTTCCAATTTTCAAAGGGAGAGGTAACTCATGGGGCGCTATTCCGCGAATGATTTAGAGACAAGATAACGTATGCATTAAGCTTGAACGGACTATTGTGTTTCAGCTGTTTTTATGGATAATCCAGTTCAACTTAACTGAAGGATGAATGTGTCTATGCAGATCAACTCGTACCGTATTACCGCCTGTCTGTTAGTTATGTCAATTGCACTATCTGCATGCGGACTCGGTGAAAAAAAGAATGCGAGTCAGGTCGCAGCAAAGGTGAACGGCGCCGAGATTACAGTGCAACAGATTAATCAGGTTCTTTCCCATACCCCCGGCATTACACAGGAAAATTCCGACAAAGCCCGCAAGGAAATACTTGAGCGACTGATCGTGCAGGAACTCGCTGTGGCAAAGGCCACTGAATCGAAACTTGATCGAACTCCAGAAGTCATCATGGCGCTTGATGCTTCCCGGCGGGACGTCCTGGCTCGATCCTACTTAAACCATATCGCTGGAACTTCATCCACTGTGGAAAAAACTGAGGTCAGCCGCTACTTCGACGAACACCCCGCATTATTTTCCCAGAGGCGCATTTATTCACTGGTTGATATTACACTACAGCGAGATGAAAAGCTGATTGCGCCTCTACAGGAGATGGCCGCCAAAAACAAGTCAATGCAGGATATTGCTCTCTGGCTTAAGGAAAATGGCACAAAATTTGAAGCGAATAACTACATTCGCCCGGCTGAACAGTTGTCGTTTGAACTCCTGCCCATGATTGCAAAGCTGACAGATGGTCAAACGGCCGTTATAGTGGACGGGAAAGTAGTGCATGTCGTTAACGTGGTCAAATCCAGGCAAGAGCCGGTAGACTTTGCCACAGCCTCGCCACAGATCCAGAAATATCTTGACTCAGAGCGTGGCCAGCAGCTTATTTCCAGTGAGCTTAGAAAACTCAGAGATGCTGCCAATGTAGAATATCTCGGTGAATTCGCCGCAGAAAAGCCACAAGGAACAACAACTCCGACCGCTGCGATGGAACCCAAATCTGCGGACTCAACGCAGGGCAAGCCTATCGAGGCAGCGGGCATCGCGAAAAGTGCTGCCGAGTTGAAATAGTCGTTTTTATGCAAATATTGTCTGCCAGAAAACCTATGCTTTCAAGCGGAAGAGCTTGGTTGTCGTTGTGCCATCAACTGACTTGAGGCATGGTGTTCTTTTTGATTTTGAATTTGGTCGGCTAATAGATCGACCATTACCGGCTTGAGCCGTAATCCGAAATCCTCGCCTTTGGGTGAGGTGTTTTTATAGGGTAGTTTAATTTTGCCAAAATTAGATAAATTGCTTCCTCAAGTTATTGCCATGTCCATCAAGGCAGGGCGGGCCATCATGGATATATATGCCGACACGGCAAATGTCGTAATGACCAAAACTGATAATTCGCCATTGACCCATGCTGATCTTGCATCAAACCGTGTTATCACCACTGGATTGGCAGAATTGGATTTGGGCTGGCCAGTGCTTTCCGAAGAATCTACCCATGGTGCCTATACCGAACGTCAAGGATGGAAATGCTTTTGGCTGGTAGACCCGCTGGACGGGACCAAAGAGTTCATCAAGCGTAACGGAGAGTTCACTGTGAACATCGCACTTATCGAAAATGGCCGACCTGTATTGGGTGTGGTGTATGCGCCAGCGCTGGACGTTTGCTATTATGGCGTGCACGATGTGGGGGCGTTTGTTCAGCGCGGTGGAGTAGTGCAATCCATCCGCGCCCAATCCCATGCTGCAGGCCAACCTATCAAAGTCGTTGCCAGTCGCTCGCATAGCGACGAACGTACCGTAGCTTTGCTCAAACAATTGGGCGAATACCAATGCATCAGTATGGGGAGTTCGCTCAAATTGTGCCTGGTGGCCGAAGGGGCGGCGCATTTATACCCACGCTTGGGGCCGACCATGGAATGGGATACTGCAGCCGCGCATGCCGTGGTTAACGCTGCGGGAGGGGTGGTTCAAGACCACGATGGCAATGAATTGATATACAACAAACCAGACTTGCATAACCCGGAATTTTTTGTATTTGCGGCAATGGATCAAGAGCTATCAAAGTTGGTTAAGGACTTCAAATGAGCAACGAATCAAATACAGCCTCCCCGAATGTCGTATGGCATCATGCCACAGTAACCCGCGCTCGCCGCGAGGTTCAAAATGGGCATCGTGGCGCAATTCTTTGGTTTACCGGCCTTTCCGGTGCAGGCAAGTCCACTTTGGCACATGCGGTGGAAGAATCTTTGCACCAGATGGGATGCCGAACATTTGTGTTGGATGGTGACAATGTTCGTCACGGACTTTGCAGTGACTTGGGTTTTTCATCCACGGATCGCGTGGAAAACATTCGTCGCATCGGAGAAATGGCCAAGCTGTTCATGGAAGCAGGAATAATTGTGCTGACTGCATTTATTTCTCCATTTCGTGCCGATCGCGAACGTGTGCGCGGCATGGTCGAGCACGGTGATTTCATCGAAATCTATTGCGACACACCCATCGAAATCTGTGAAAGCCGCGATGTAAAAGGCATGTATAAAAAAGCGCGTGCCGGACAGATATCCGAATTCACCGGTATCACATCTCCTTATGAAGCTCCAATAAACCCTGAACTGAAAGTAAATACTGGAATGGAAGAGCTGGATGTGTGCTTGGGGGAGGTTATCGAAGAAATCAAACGGCGGAGTATTTTAAAATGAAGACTAGAGCCCTTTAGTCTTCAAGCGGACTTTCTCGGGCATCCGCCTTTCTCGCAACATTGGCGCGGGCAGCAGTCGCTTTGGCAGGTGGTGTCGCCACAGCGAGCGAGTTAACGCATCCACGCCTTGCTTCGAGAGATTCAGGCACTATTTTCCAAGCTTGTCGTACTTTCTGTTTCGTTAGCCTGTAATCGTTATGCAGTAAGAACCTTCTCCATCAAGGGCCTTGCCCCTTAAAGGTGCCCTTATTCAAAACCCGCAGGATTCATCGACTGCCAGCGCCAGGAATCCTGACACATTCGGTCGATCCCCAATTCAGCTGACCAGCCCAGCTTCTCCTTTGCCAAAGCAGGATCAGCATAACAGCAGGCGATATCACCGACCCGGCGTTCCACGATACGGTAAGCGATTTCCCGCCCGCTCGCCTTCTGAAAAGCCTTTACCATCTCCAGCACGCTGTAACCTTGGCCGGTACCCAGATTCACGGTAAGCAGCCCCTCATTTTGTTCAAGATAATTTAGTGCTGCCACATGGCCCTTGGCCAAGTCCACCACATGAATGTAATCGCGCACCCCAGTTCCGTCCGGGGTCGGATAATCCTCTCCAAAAACCCGCAGGTACTCCCTGCGCCCCACAGCCACCTGAGCGATAAAGGGCATCAGGTTGTTGGGAATGCCATTGGGATCTTCGCCGATCAAGCCGCTCTCATGGGCACCTACCGGATTAAAATAACGCAGGATACCAATGCGCCATGCAGGATCAGACACATGCAGGTCACGCAGAACCTGTTCTATCATCAGCTTGCTGGTGCCGTAAGGATTGGTCGTGCCACCTACCGGAAAATCCTCGTGGATAGGTACAGCATGCGGGTCACCATATACCGTGGCCGACGAACTGAATACAATGTTGCGCACCCCATGCTCAGCCATCACTTCACACAATGTCACAGTTCCAGACAGGTTATTATCGTAATAGCGCAAAGGCTGCGCTACCGACTCCCCCACCGACTTGAGTCCGGCAAAATGGATCACCGACTGCACTGCATACTGCCTGAACACCTCCCGTAGGGCATCCCGGTTGCGAACATCTGCCTGATGGAACACCAAACTTTTTCCGGCGATTTTCTGCACCCGCTCCAAAGAGGCTGCCTTACTGTTGCTGAAGTTATCCACCACCACCAATTCATAGCCTGCTGCGAGAAGCTCCACGCAAGTGTGTGAACCAATATATCCGGCACCGCCGGTAACAAGAATTTTATCAGTCATGATTTGTAGCCTGCCCATAATTTTTGAACTCCAAGCGTATTATCCACTGAACGTCGGTATATTAGAATGACCGTCAACATGATTTTTATTACATGCCTATGAACAAATTGCATCTGGGCACTATTGCAGGATGGGTGGAGCAAAGCGATAAGCAATGATTTGGTTGGAGTTGTTTGCCAACTTAGTCAGATGGCTATGCAAAGCTACCCATACAATTAGTCTGGACTGGCCGTTTATGGAAGCGTGGGACGACTTGCATACGGCAAATTTGGTTTCCCCACAAACTCAAAGCAATCGCGGTCGAGTTGAGTTAATAGTCATCCACAGTTAGTCGTTGTGTTTGTGCTATTTCGGTTAGCAGAGATTGGAAGATGCTTCCATTCCATTTGACAATCGTGTGGTTTAATCATAGAGTTTCAGCGTTTAGACTGAATTATTTTGGCAGATTTTTTGCAAGCGGTTTTTTTGGGCAGATATTGTCACCGACTTTCATCGCAGGCTGACCACATACAAAAAATATTGAGGGAGATAAGGTTGAACCATTTTGAGGCATTTTCATTTATAGAGGCTAGAAACTCAGTTTCATGTAATCGTCTGATTTGTGGTGTCTTGATATTTGTTGCTGTTATTAGTCTTGCTGCTTGCGGCAGCAAGGAAAAAACCTCTGGGCAGTCTCTGGTTAGAGTGAATGGTCAGGATATAACCATGCTTCAGCTCAATGATGAACTCCAAAGAGCCAATATTCCACCTGAACAACAGCAGGCCGCACGGCAACAAATTTTAGAATCTCTGATTAATCGCCAACTGCTTATTGGCGAAGCAGCTAGCAACAAGATAGATCGTAGTCCTGGTGTTACGCAGGCCATTGAACGTGCCAAAGCGCAGATTATCGCTCAGGCGTATTTGCAAGGTGTGATGGCCAAGGTTACCAAACCTACCAGATCAGAGGTTGACGACTACTATCAGAAACATCCTGAACTATTTGCGGAGAACAAGCATTACGACATGTTGTCTTTGGCTGTCTATAGCAAAGACATGAGCGAAGAGCTTAAGTCGGTTATGGATTCAGCCAAGTCATTGGGAGAGGTTGAAACGTGGTTGATTAGTCATGGTGTGCATTATTTGCGCGGACAAGCATCACGCAACTCAACTGAACTTCCACCAGAGATGGTGACTAGGCTGCAAGGCATGCCGCAAGGGAAACTGTTTACTGTCAGCGAGGGAGGAAAAGTAATGGTGATTGCGCTCGTTGGTATCAAACCTTCTCCTACAGCGTTAAAGGATGCAGAGCCGCTGATCGCGCAATATTTATTTAATAAGAAAGCCAAAGAAGTGGCGGATGCCGAGGTTGCAAGTTTGCGTTCAAGGGCAAAGATTGAATACCTCAATGCATCGGCTCCAGTTGCTACTACACAGGGCCAGACCGCTAGTGAAGTGTTAGCCATACCCGAAACTAAAGCTGAAGAAACAGCCGCAGGCAGTCGTTAAAATTATGCAGCAGGCAATGTCTTCTATTGCGGCCAGGTTACCCGGCTTGAAAGCGGCGATGCCGGAATGGTGGCCTGTTCTGCTTGGCCTAATGGCATTATATGTTCCAACATTCTATGGTTTGCTTCATGGATTGTGGGCTACAGAAGCGCAAGCGCATGGGCCGGTAATTTTTGTGCTTGCAGTCTGGCTTCTTTATCGGCTATGGCCTGGCATGATGGAAAAAAGCGAAGGAAAATCTTCTTCTGCAATAGGATGGGGAGTCTTTGTTGTTGCGTCGGCGCTTTATATCATTGGCCGTTCTCAACAGATTCATATGTTTGAAGTTGGCTCGTTTATCTGGATGATTGCTGCAATCCTGCTTATCAAACGTGGTAGCAATGCGCTTAAGATTGTGTGGTTTCCGCTGTTTTTTATGATGTTTATGATCCCTTGGCCGGGTTCAATAGTCATCATGTTTACCATGCCGATGAAAATGGCAGTTTCTTATGTAACCGAGCATATTTTATATTGGGCCAATTATCCCATCGCACGTAATGGCGTTATATTGCAAATTGGGCAATATCAGCTTCTTGTAGCCGATGCCTGTGCCGGACTGCAAACTCTTTTGACACTGGAATCGCTCGGTTTGTTTTACCTGAATGTCGTCCGTCATACCTCGTTATTCAGGAATGTTACGTTGGGAATTTTAATTATTCCCATTTCATTTATGGCCAATGTAATACGCGTAATGTGCTTAGTATTGATTACCTATTATTTTGGTGATGAAGTTGGACAAGGATTCTTGCATGAGTTTGCCGGTATAGTCTTATTCTTAAGCGCGCTGATATTAATAATAAGTTTGGACACTCTGCTGCAATATATTGTTAAGTCGCGTACTGTCAAAGTCTCCTAATGAAAAAATCATTTATCGTAAGCCTTGTTTTGGGCGCGTCCATGGTGTTGTCTAGTGTTCTAACCGTACTTATGACGCCCAGTGCCATGAGTACAAACCAGAACAAGCTAAACCTTGAGGCTATTATCCCAACCGAATTTGACGGCTGGAAAATTGATTTGACAGTTACATCACCGTTGATCAGTTCGGACGTAAATGATGTAATAAACAAGATTTATAACCAGACCCTTTCCCGCACTTATATCAACAACAATGGCGAGCGAGTAATGCTCGAGATCGCTTACGGCAGCGATCAAAGCACTGATATGCAAGTTCACCGGCCAGAAATTTGTTATACGTCAAGTGGATTTGATGTGGGAAAAGTAACCAAGACATTTGTTGATACGCCAATAGGCAAGATACCGGTAATGCATCTGGTTGCCAAACAGGGTGTTCGCAATGAGCCCATAACGTATTGGATCAGGGTGGGAGATTCCCTGACACGAGGCTGGCTTGAGCAAAAATTAGCGGCTTTCCGCTACGGGATGAAAGGGCAAGTACCTGATGGCCTTCTGTTTCGCATCTCAACTATATCGGATGACGAGCAGAGTTCCTACCGAATACAACAATCATTTTTGACTGCCATTTTGCCGGCTGTGCGCAGCGAGGATAGATTTTGGCTGGTTGGTCACTTGGCTCCTTGATTGCATTCAAGCCAAGAGGGCTTGCCGTTCATCAATTCAAATTGATAGGGCAAAAATTTCATTCTGTGCTATTTGTTTGAGACCTGAAATTGTTGAGGAGGATAAACGCTGACTCTAAATTGCTGTAGCAAAAAGATCAGGTTATAATAATAAAGTTACGTTTTAGAGTGTAGAATCGCACGCCTGCCCTGTTACAGGGAAATCAGTTTTGAAAAGGAATTTTGAAAATGGGTAAAATTTTACTCTTTGCACTTTCATTAATGTTTGTATGCGCCAAGGCGGATTTAGCGGTTGCGGCAGACAAACCTGCAGCAGACAAACCGGATATTTATCGACTGCACCAAGGGGATACATTGCAGGTTTCCGTCTGGCGTGAAGATACTTTGAAGGCCAAGGTGGTAGTATTGCCAGATGGCAGTATCACTTTCCCTTTGGCTGGGCGAATTGAGGTTTTTGGTCTCAGCACACCAGAAGCAGAGCAGCTAATTGCATCAAAACTGAAAGCATTCCTCCCTGACCCTAACGTTTCCGTTGTGATTGAAGGAACTGCCGGAAACAATGCTTTCGTTCTAGGGAAGGTCATGAAATCTGGCCCAATAATTATCAGTGGCCCGCTTTCGGTGCTGCAGGCAATCAGTATGGCGGGTGGATTTGACAAATTTGCGGATGAGGGCGGTATAAAAGTAATTCGTGAAATGTCAAATGGTCAGAGTCTCTTGCCTGTGCATTATAAGGACATTATTTCAGGAACGGATATGTCTACCAACATCCAGCTCAAGGCGGGCGACACTATTGTAGTTCCGTAAATTTTTTATCTGTGCCGAGTGTTCTGCGCACCAAGAACCTTGACATTCCAAGGTTCTGCAATTTTTTTAAAGAGAGAAGCTGATTGAACTCAACCCGACTTGTCCGGCTATCCATCATACTGGCAAGCTTTATATTTTACTCTGAGCAGAGTTGGGCTGATCTTTGGCATAGTGATCTCACTGCCGAACTCGGCACGGATTATGCCGTCGACCCGGCTTTGCTACCAGGGAATTCGACCGGCGTGTGGCTGGATAAATTCAACCCGAGTTACGCGCTTACCAGAACAGACGGACCAGATCAGCTAAAAGCTGAGGCAGGTCTTAAAGTTGTCAAATCTTCCAATCTAACCCAGAGTGCAAATCGTACGGATCCCGATGCATCCCTTAATTGGTTGCGTCAAAGCAATGTAGGCGAATTTGGCATCGTCGCCAAGTATGAGCAACTTGCAACACGCGAAATTCCTGACTATGCAAGCCAGCTTACTATAGACAGTACACGAGATACTCGTACCCTGTCCGCCAGTTGGAGCAAGGCATTGAGCGAAAGAAACACTTTATCGGCGAATGTCGCTGATATGGGGGTAAACTTTACTGGTGGGGGAACCTACACTAATTTTACGTCACGATCCGGTACAGTAAAGTTTGCACATGGATTGAGTGAAAATGTCGTGCCATTCCTGAGTACGTCATATGTAGAAATGGAGTTGGCGGGAGGGGGTACCTCCATCCATGTTATCAGTCCCATGTTAGGCGTGAATTGGAAAGCTTCAGAACATTTAGATAGTACCCTGCAGGTAGGCCAGTCTAGAGAATACGGCGTCAGCAACGGTTCTGCACTTGCATATCAGGATCCACAATTTGCAGCCGAGGTGGATTACAAGGGCGAGAAGACTGAACTGACATTAAAAGCAGACCATTTGACTATACCTAGCGGTTTGGGGGGGTTTATCACTGCAAATCATGATAGCGGGATTTTGACCTATAATTTGAGCGAGCGTAATACGGCTGGCTTTGAACTGAAATGGATCAGGGATTACACCATTACCAATGATGGCTATGGTACGATGGAAACTTGGTTGAAGCATGATCTTGATGCCTTATGGGCAGTGAAAACGCATTATATACACAGGCTTCATGAGCGAGGAGACATAGGCAGTGCCTCTTCGAATGTGCTTGGGGTCTCCCTGATTTACAGCCGCCTCGAATTTTGAAGATTATCTGATTAAATACTTTCATGACCACTGAATACGAACTAACCTATCAAGATTACCTGTTGATCATACGCCGCAGCATGCCCAAACTGATCGGCGCGTTTGTTACGGTATTGCTGATTTCAACTATTGTTACCTTTGCGTTACCTCCAGTATACCGCTCCACCGGAACCATCCTGGTTGAGTCGCCCCCACCCGACAAGAATTATGTAGAAAAAGGGGCAGTTAATTCAATTGAGGAGCAAATCAGCACGATTGAGGATCGTGTTTTAACACGCGACAGTTTGCTACTCATTTCCAGTAAATACAAGCTGTTCCATAATGATGCTGGTTCTATGACCACCACTGAGCTCATTGATAAAATGCGGGATCGCATCACCGTTGAACTGGTTGATACTGACCCTAACATTGACAAGTCCGTCAAGAAATCTACCGATAACAAACCTGTCGTTATCGCCCCGCTGGCCACAGCGGCAGCCTTTAGACTGTCCTACGATGATCCACGTCCGGAGATCGCTTATGGGGTTGCCAAGGATCTTGTCACCCTTGTTCTTGACTGGAATGTCAAATTGCGTACCGAGAAGGCAACGGAAACAAGCAGATTTCTTTCCGATGAGTCGGATAAGTTAAAAGCGGAGCTTGATCGTCTGAATGGCAAGATTGCTGACTTCAAGCGGCAAAATAACAATTATTTACCGGAACAGATGACGGTGCGAACAACTATGTTGGGGCGTGCCGAGACTGATTTGTATGAGATTGAGCGTGAAATTCAGACCACGAATGATAATCTTCGTTCTGCACAGGCGGAGCTTAGTGTTGCAAAAAACAGTATGGGTGATCAGCCCTCTCAGGAGTTACCAAAACTAAGGACCGAATACGCCAAACTGTCCGCTATCTATACTGATTCGCATCCCGATGTTAAAGCACTTAAGCGCAAAATAGAAACATTGGAAAATGCAAACAAAGCGGCGGCGGAATCCACCAATCTTCCAGCATCTGCGCCCAACCAGACTGCGACTGTAGACAAGACTGTGACCTTGCTCCAGGCAAAAGTTGATTCATTTCAAGCCAGACTTGCATCTCTAACAAAGCACAAAGCAGATTTGCAAAGTAACGTTGCCCAAAGTGAACAGATTTTGGGGCAGTCTCCTCGAGTGGGTGAGGACTTGGAAGTTCTCACTCGTGATCGTGACAATGCACAGAAAAAGTATGAAGAAGTTTATAGCAAGAAGACGAACGCACAAATGTCTACAAGTCTGGAAAACGAGAACATAGGAGAGCGATTTACCTTGATTGAACCTCCTATAAAACCCGACGAAATCTATAAGCCTAATCGTGTGAAGGTGTTTTTAGTGGGATTATTCCTGGCCATTGCGACTCCGGGTGGAATGGTCATGGCTATGGGGACCTTCGGTAGTCAGGTATACGGGGTTGACGCACTTGCGCACGTGCTGGGGCGTCGCCCATTGGTAGTTATCCCTTATCTGTATATTCGGGAGGAACAAGAGGAAGAAAGACGTAAGAAACGCAAGCTTAAGATGGCAATCATTGCTGTTACAACCTTGATCGTGATTGCATTAGCGATAAATTTTCTGTTCATGCCTTTGGATGACCTGTTTGCGAAAATTTTTGGACGGGGATAGGGGAAGCAAATGGAACGTATTAAACAGGCTATTGAAAAGGTCACAAACCAGAATCTGAATGAAGGGAATCGACTGGCGCAATTTCAGCCGGTTAATAAGACTGCGACCTCAGTTGCAACTAATCCGCAATCATCCGATACGCTGGAAATAGTAAATTACAATCAAACGCGTGTGGTTAAACTTCCGGCAACACTTCTGGAAAATAACCGCATCTTTGCCTTTAACAAAGAAGATCCGTCGAGCTTGATCTTCGATGTACTGCGCACTCAGGTTTTGCAAATTATGGATGAAAATGGATGGCGAACCCTTGCCATTACTTCACCCACTCCGGGAGTTGGAAAAACGGTGGTTGCCATCAATCTGGCTATGAGCATTGCCCAAAAAACCAACAAGTCTGCCATGCTGGTAGATTTTGATCTGCGTGACCCCAGAATAGGCGCTTATCTGGGGCTCCCCATGGAGAAATCGCTGAACGACCTGCTGAATGGAGACGCAGAACTATCTGACATTCTCGTCAATCCCGACATTCCAAGACTTGTGTTGCTGCCGACGAAGAATGGGGTAAGCAAGCCGTCAGAAATCCTTTCTTCAGGCAAGATATCAGGCTTGATAAAGGATCTGCGTGAGCGCTATGAATCTCGTATTACCATCTTTGATCTGCCATCCTTGCTGCATAGCGACGATGCTATTTCAGTAATCCCTCAAATCGACTGTGTTTTGATGGTGGTAGCTAATGGAATGTCCAACAATCTCGAAATCAAGGATGCTCTTCGCCATTTGTCAAAGGCAAATCTTATCGGAACGGTATTCAATAAAGCGTAAGTTGAACTGCTTACCCGAAAATAAGCATTAAATAAATAGCAATATATATCCGCCCTGACCGATTCAGAGCCCGGTTCAGCTACTTAGCTTCACCAGCTTTTTAGATTCATTTCTATTTCGAGAAATACCGGGTTCGGTTTCGGTGTCCGATGTTCTAAATGCACAGGTAACACATCGCCGCTGTCATGGCTGTCGGTTAAACGGGTTGCTACACGGCCTGGCATAAGGATCGTAAAATGAAATGTACGAAACTTCACGTTGTTCGTTGGCACTGTTGGCAAAAAAATCAGTCGAGAGAAGGTAGCTTGAAACAACATTGTCTTCAAGCCTCCGGAGCGCATTTCCTTGAGCAATCCAGCGGTAAGGACTAAAGAATTGTAGCGGTAGCGAAACGGCGGACAAGGTCGCGAGCTGGCGCTCATAATCCTTTCTGGATGATATATAGCTCTTGGCAAAGTCGTGAAATGTGTCGGGTTCGACGCGCAAATATCCGACGCGTCGCTTCAGAATTGCAACGATGATGTCCGTGGGGTCACCCCAGCGCCACGCATACAATGCGTAAAGAGGTGCGGTCGCAGCAACAAAACCTAGCGCAAGAAACTTTCTTCTGGATAATTTCATTTCACATCGCGTTTAAATGAAAAGACGTTCTGCCGCACGCACGGCCAGTGCCGAAAGAGTCAGCGTGGGATTTGCAGCCGGGCACGTAGGAAAGGTTCCGCTGCCGAGCACAATCAGGTTACGAACCGAGTGATGCCGGAGATCACTATCAACCACACTGTTGCCGGGATCATTTCCCATGCGGGTTGTGCCTTGAATGTGAGCATTGCTGCCAAGCCCCTCCATGGGAAGAATGGTGTAGGATTCGACGGGTAGCCCACTGATCAATTCTTCTACTAAGCGGCTGGTAGATTTCAGCCCGGCTGTCATATAGTCCGAGTGTTTTGCGTATCGGATCTCCGGTTTCGATGGGTTCTCTCGCGATACAGAAACGTAGTTGTCAAAATCAGGAATGTCCTCGAAAACCAATTGAATATCTGCCCGCTGGCGCCACCGGCCCCGTTCGGCCCGCAGCCATGGAATATTCCAGCTTTCAGTCAGGCAACCGGGCGTGTCCTTACGGAATGGCCCGTCAAGGAACATCAGGCCCAATCCAGACACAGATTGCCCGCCTCCATAATTATCAACCCCGTCCAGATTGATCTGGACATTCGAGCTCAACTGCTCGTTAAGATAGTGCCCAAGTGCGCGATCATTAAGGCCGGAGCGCAGGAGAATAAACGGGGTCATGACTGCATGTGCGCCGACAACAGCCAAGTCTGTCTTTACATGAATTTCGCCCCCTTTGCGGCGGTACTGCACACCTGTAACTTTCCCCGCCTGGATATCCACTCGCTCAACCTCGGCCTCAAGGATCAAAGTCACTCTGGGATCTTCGTATACATGTGCCATATGCAAATTGTTCTGAAACTTGGCGCTGATCGGACACAACTCGCTGACGCCATTTCCGCAACATACGGGGCGCCCCGTTTTTATGCTGCTTGAGCGGGCACTGGGGAAAGGAATGTGAAGGCCTGGATATTTTTTTGCGAGCAACTCGTCAAACGCGTTGAAGCGATGCGGAGGGAAAGAGTAGGGCTTTGATCGCGGATATGGCCCGGAGGAAGAGCCCCCGATTCCCATGGCATCCTCAACCACGACATAGTATGGTTCAAGGTCGTCGTAGCTCAACGGCCAGTCTTCACCTCTGCCGTAGAGCGTATGAGTGCGAAAGTCGTTGGGATGCATGCGGGGAGTATTGCCAATCCAGCACATTCCTCCGCCAAATGTTATGTTTTGCAGCCAAGGTTTCATCGGCGTCCGGTTAATGACAACGTCTTCGAACCGCACAAAATCGTCCCTAACAAGGCGGCGCTTCAACCGTTCTGCTGGATCCAGCCGCCGGCCTCGTTCCAGCACGAGAATACGCTCGTTTGCCGGAGCATGTTTAAGATATTCCCACAGAAAAAACGTAGAGGCAAAACCGGTTCCGACGATAATTGCAGAATAGCTGTTCTCGCTCATTTTTGATGTTCGATGTTGCGCTTAGCGCGTGTTAAGTTTTTGAGTATTTTGTAGTCTAGCATTTCAATGTATCCCGCACAAACAAATGGCGAAGTGGCTAAGGATAACGGTTCGATGTTGCGATAGTTGTCACGGTGTAACCGGGTGAATGCGTCGCAAGACGCTCAAATTAGACTGCTCATCCCTGACGACGACTTCAAATTCTTGCCCAAACTGAGGGTCATTTTTCATCTTCACCCAGTCCGCCACTCCATACCAGTCCGCAATATAATTAATCTTTGAATTTCTGACATACTCCAAGACGTTTCCTTTCTCAAGTATTGCGCGAAGTGCTAAAGGATTGACCTTTCCGTCAAGATTGATCGTTCGGTCGTGAAAGAAGCCGAGCGTACCCGTCTGTGGCGCACCGACCCATTGTGAATCAGGCACATTCCCTTGAACCCATTTTACGACTTGCACGTGCATTTGGGATGTTCCTTTTGAGTATCCTCGCGCGAAATCGGTGTAAGCAAACGCTGTTGCATCAAGAGTTAGAATTAGCACAATAGAAAATGCTATGCGATGAAAGGCTTTGAAGGTGTGAAAAAGCAGATTAAGAAGAAAGAATACAGAAGCGGAGGTTGCAAGCCACAACAATGGAGAGAGGGGCGAGAGATATCTTGAAAGGAAGTGGGGTGCCCCGAAAATTAAACCATAATAGGAACATATCCCCGCTGAAAAAATGAGGCTGCCCAAAAAGTAGCGGCGTGATGAAAGTGTAAATCTCGCAGCAAATAGCCAGAATCCCGCAAGTGACAAGGCTACGCTTATGATCGACACCAGGATGACGAGCGGCGTGCGCTGAGTCGAGCCCGGCAAGGGAGCAAAGAGGAAGACGGAATTAAAAAGTTGTGCTGGAATGCCGGACAAGTTCTGTCCGAAATGGGCATCGCGGGATTCCGAAATGCCACTGACCGGGACAATGGATCCGAACAAGGTGTAATTATTTATGAGCCATGGAGAAGCGACAAGAAGGCTTACTATACCAACCATAAGACAGTCGACCAGACGGTGACGGCGACCGCCACCGTCTTTCTCATCTCCGACTAGGAAATGCGCAAGCAACAACCCTCCAATGAAAAATACTGCATCATTCCTGGCAAGAAAAGTGAAGCCCATCAGCAGACCGAGCATCAGCCTTTGACTCAATGTTAAAGGAGGTGAGCTACCAGAAATGGCAGCCAGATAATAATTAAAAGTAAAAAGGATTGCGAAGAAATAAATGCCGGTTTCGAGGCCGTTCATGCTATGAGTAATTGTATGCGGAGCGGCGAACCACATGGCGGCAGAGACTATCGCAAGCTCGCGCCCATGGCGAATGCCCGCAAAAACACGCGAAGCGACTTTGTACGCATAATACCCAGCGCCCGCAGATACGAGGACGGAAAATAGCGATACTAAGGCAATGCCGCTTTTCTTCGATCCTCCAGCAATAAAATGCAGAGCCGAAAACAAAAATGTCGCCAAAGGTTGGACGCCGTTTGTGGGCATAGTACCTTCTGCGGTCGACATGCCGAGTCCGATGGCCATATTTCTCGCTACTGTTTGCAGAAGATAGCCATCTTCAGTTATATATTGCCAGAAAAGACGTTCGTCAAAACTGATAAATGGGAAGAGGCGGGCAGCCACGCCGACAAAGATTAGTGCCCAAACGCAGATTTTGAGCGAGTTTGAAGTAATGTCAGGCAAGCCATCCATTCTGGATCGCGCCAAGTTTGAGATATTTGAAATTTCGAATTTTGCGTTCATTAATGAGGCCAAGCCTGGATTGAGATTCCCTCGGTTTTTTGTTTTCCCCAAGGCGGTTTCATGATATCAGTTTTTCTTTCTGCGGAGAAATGAGCCAGTCAGCAAATAGCTGTAAGGGTGACTTTCATGTTTGCGTCTTGTAGCGCTCTGTTTTGTTGGTGTTTCCAACATGAATAATAGTTCTTCTCCCTTCCCAACTCTTCCCCCGGAGGGATAACCAGCGACTTAGCTGTTGTTAACCAGCGGCTTATGTCACCGTATTTTGGTGGCTTACCCGAATGGCTATGCAAAGCCTTTCGCAGCTTAGTCGAATGGCTAGTTAGTTCTTCAGAAGTGCTTTCGTCCCATCTCCCATCGGGGGAAGGTTAGGGAGGGGGTCTGTGGCTACAGTGTCATGTATTTTGGAAAGCTCAATAGTATTTTTATAATCACAATTCCACCTCGGATCAGATTGAGATTCTTTTGAAAATAAGTTCGGGGACAAGCTTAATTATGATCATAATTAACCTCCATATCATGGGTAGATATACGATGCTGGATTGGTTTTTGATGGCACGGACAATGCCGTTTGCTACGGAGTCAGGGCTGACCCATAGCATCCCCTTTTTAAAACTCTTGGTCATGGGCGTATCGACAAACCCAGGCTTGATTGTGACGACTGATACTCCAGACTTAAAGAGCCTCTGTCTCAATCCAGAGGTAAATGTCGTCACCATCGCCTTGGCGCTGCCATAGACATAGTTACTCTGACGCCCGCGATCACCGGCAACCGAAGAAATAACCGCGATCGTTCCCTTCTTCTGCTGCTCAAACCGATTCGCGGTATGTGTAAGCAAGGCAATAACAGACAGGGCATTGGTTCTGATTTCCTGCATCGCCAGTTCCACAGATTGCTGACAAGCGGCCTGGTCAGATAGGGTTCCGTGTGCGATCAGAACGGTATCTAAACCATTGA
Organism: uncultured Gallionellaceae bacterium; assembly: GCA_964480365.1. Lineage (GTDB taxonomy): Bacteria > Pseudomonadota > Gammaproteobacteria > Burkholderiales > Gallionellaceae > CAIQPV01. Next base: position 17,818 of record CAYZPM010000026.1, on the reverse strand, counting down.
GAACTCGTTCAGCAGCGTCGAGCATTGGTACATGTTCCCCGAAATCGTTGGCGTCCATGCAGTACGTCTCGACTTTCGGACAGCCTCTGACCCTCAGGTCATCAGCAATGGCTTCCAGTCTTTCCTTGTTGCGTGCCACCAGGAAGAGATGATCCCCTCCCTGCGCCAAAATACGTGCAGTGGCTTCAGCGATGGCAGAAGTCGCGCCGACAATCAATATTTTTCTCATGCATCCTCCATTACCCGGCGCCAGAATGACGAAGAAAAACGCGGGTCAATATAATTCGTAAATTCCTGCCAACGTGGAAAACCACTACGGAAGAGGCTACCCGGCATGCGACCATCTTTCGCAGGATAAAGACGGCCTCCTGCACTATTTATTATGCTGTCCAGCCGAGAGAACAGATGGTGTAACTTTTCCCCGCGATTGGGGAAGTCAAGCGCAAGACTCACCCCAGCGAGCGGGAACGTCAGCATTCCGGGGGACTGTATATTGCCACAAACCTTAAGAACAGCAAGAAATGATCCCAACCCGCTCCGCGCAATTTCAATGAGAAGATCGGAAATGGCTTCCCTGCCGCATAGGGTCGGGATGACACATTGGTACTGATAGAAACCACTTGGGCCGTACATCCGGTTCCATTCTAAAATACCATCCAGGGGATAGAAGAAGGGTTCGTAATGTTGAATCTGTCGCGTCTCTTTCTGAAGCTGCTTGTGGTAGTAGGCGGTATTGAACGCTTTCAGCGTCAGCGAATTCACCATCGAAACAGGTGGGACAAACGGAAAGGTTTTCGTCTTGGGTGAATACTTGCCGGGCAGGGTACCCACAGGGGCATGATTACCCCGCATGAACAATCCACGCCCAAGCCGTTTCCCTTTTCCGGCACAGTCAACCCACGAAACGGTGTACTCGTAGTCCCGATCAGATTCCTCGCACAAAGCAAAAAACTCATCAAGTGATTCGTAGCGTATCGTTTCAGTGTCGATCCATGGATTACCAATGCGATGCAACTGTATTTCGGCCCATGTGATGAGACCAGTCAGGCCGAGACCGCCGACAGTTGCTGCAAAATAGTCCGCGTTAACCGTATTAGAACAAATCAGGCGTTGACCATCCGAGCGAAGAAGCTCCAATCGGGGAACGTGACAACCGAATGTGCCTGTTTGATGATGATTTTTACCGTGTACATCGTTTGCGATTGCACCGCCGACCGTAACAAAGCGCGTGCCCGGAGTAACGGGTAAAAACCAACCTTGCGGAACAATCAGACGCAATATTTCAGAAAGTAACACACCGGCTTCGCAACACAAAACACCCGTGCCTGGATCGAAAGAAATGAATCGATCCAGGGTGGTTCTAGTTTTCAGGGCGGTTCCGCCAGCATTGAGACCGCTGTCACCGTAACTCCGACCGTTACCATACGGCAACATGGTTGATGCATCAAAAAGATTTTTGGGAAGTAAATCAAATCGACTCTCAAGTGCAACCGCATCCTGTTCAACATGGAGAACCCGCCCCCAAGATGTAAACATCTCTTTAGGCATACTTACACGGCAAGGATAACAGTGGCGGCTGCAAGAACACCAATGGCCAAGCTGGTTTTATCCTTCATGGCAAACACAACAGGATCATCGTGCATTTGGCCTCGATGGGTTATTAGCCAAACTCGGCTGATCCAGTAGAGTAGCAGGACACACAAAAACCAAATGACTTGCGGGTGTCGGTACAGCGATTCGATGATGGGCGAATTGATATAGAGGGCAAGAACTAGCACACACAGATAGCCCGAAGCCGTCCCCATACTGTGCAAGATAGGCAGGTCTTCTACGTGGTAGCCGCGTCCAGCAGCCGTAAGTTTGCCTTGACGCTGCATGGCGTCCAGCTCTGCGTATCGCTTCACCAAGGCCAGGCTCAAGAAAAGAAACACCGAGAATAGCAGCAGCCAGAATGAGAGCTGCACATCAATCGCCTTGGCACCGGCAATAATCCGAACTGTGTACAGACCTGCCAGCGTGATCGTATCAATCAACACGACGCGCTTAAGACCAAACGAATAGGCAACAGTCAGGATGTAGTACCCACCCAAAACGATCCAGAACTTCATCGGCAGGCTGTACGCAAATAAAGCCGCGCAAAGCAAGAGTATCGGAATAAGTGCAAAGCCAATGAGCAGGGACAAATTTCCAGATGCAAATGGTCGTTTGCATTTCCTCGGGTGAAGGCGGTCAACTTCCAGATCGAGCATGTCGTTCAGGAGATAGACCGAGGAGGCACACAGTCCAAAGGCAATAAATGCCAGAACGGCATGATTGAGTGAAGACGTGTCGCCTAGTTTGTGCGCGGCAGCCAGTGGAACAAAGATCAAAATATTTTTTGCCCATTGATGCAGGCGCAACGCCTTCAGAATTGGTCGAAACAAGCTATTGTTTTTCGGGAAGCTGCCACTAATATCGGCGAGACGCGCTGCTTCCTTTTTTAATTGCTCACTGCCATTGACAACGACTGCACATCGGCTGACTTGCCAGATGGCGAGATCAATACGGTGATTTCCGCAGTAATCAAACCCCTTTTCACCGAACTTCTCGACAAGTTGTTTGGCTTTGGTTCGACCGGACAAATTGATGTCATCGGTACTCGACAGTACACCCTGAAAAATTTGTAAATGCTCTGCCACCCGCTGCGCCAAACGGTGGTTGGATGCAGTACACAGCCACAAGGCGCGGCCAGCGTCTCTCTGGCTATTGAGCCAATCAAGAAATTCGGTGTTATACGGCAACGCGGCTGGATTCAGGGTAACTCGTTTTGCAATTTCTGCCTTCAGAGCAGCCTTCCCTTTCAGCAGCCAAAAAGGTATCAGCAACAAATAGAGCGGATTACGCTTGAGAAGAAGCAGGAATGATTCCAACAGCAAATCACTGTGAATGAGAGTGCCATCGAGATCTACACACAGTGGTGTCAACTGATTAGCTTGAGTCATTGCGAAACTCCCTGGAGCATTGGGTCTCGGCGCATGGCTGCGACTGCCATCCAACCAACTACTACTGCAAACCATAAGGTTAACAGCCGACAAACCACGGTTAAAAGTATAGCGTCAGGCATCGAATAGCCGTGTGCGGAAAGCAAGGTAACCATCACGGCTTCCGTACTTCCCAACCCACCCGGCAAGAACGAAAGTGCACCAACAATAATCGCAATCGAATAAATTCCAATGGCCGTAACCCAATCGATTGAAATGCCGGGCGAGATTGCCCCGATGACCATCAATCCGGTTCCTTCGGCCCCCCAGGCAATGAGTCCGATTATAAAACCCGCGACTAAAAGCTGGGGTTGAAGAAGATCCTTGGCAGAAAGCAATGTACGCAGTATGCCTTGTGTTGCCTTCTTCATGGATTCAGGAAACCAAGGCGCTCTTCCCACATACTCAGAAACTTTCACCCATGGAGAAATTGCAAAAACGAACAGCAGTAACAAAATCACAATTGCTGCTCCCCAAATCAAGCCATCGTAAGCAGAAGATGAGGCAAGAGCCATAAAGGCAAGCGTGAGCATAACAAGCAGATCCATCAATCGTTCGATGAAAAAGGCTGCTGCTATGCTTGACAGGGGGGTTCCGATTTTCAGGTAGTAGCGGCTGCGGATCATTTCGCCAACTTTACCCGGCGACAAGGTAAATGCAAACCCGGCGATGTAGGTCATTGCGGAAAAGCTCAGTGGAAGAGGATGGCCCAATCGGGAAAGGTAGAGAGTCCATCTGGCCACTCGCAATGCGTAATTGGCAAGCGATAGCAGCATCGCAAAAAAAACAGCATTCCTTGCAGCCCAAACAGGAGCAAATTTAATTTGCGCGATATCTGCCCGGAATGTAAACGCACACCAGCCAAGAAAAAATAGCACGACTGCGTAGGATAAAGCGCCTTTAAGCTTCATGAAGATGGAGATTTCACTGAAATTCACTCAATGGCATTATCACATACTTTCCATTCGAGCGATTTCCATAGAGACTGCATTTAGTGCGAAGTTCCGGAGGCAGGATTAGTGCCTACCTGTTTTCGCACCATCTGCGCATAAGCGAAGCCTAACCCGGCAACAGACCAGTACACAATGGGAATGAACGAGATGCTGCTCACCGTAAAGATGATTACCATAATTGAAATCAGCGTTGCTAATAATGCTCGGCCAAGCAGATATTCTTCGCAATTTTTGTCAGGAATTAAGCGCATGGCCCGGTATATGCTCAAGAGAATCAGGAGAAAAACCCCCACAAATAACCCAAGGCCAATAAGTCCTTGTGTCAATACGATTTCAAGGTAACTGTTGACCACATCAATGATACCCTCACTGCCATTGCGCAGGGCTTCCATTTCAGGTGCTTCGAGAAAGTTGACATTGCCAAACCAAGGATGACGCTGGATGACTAAAATTGAAGTTCTGAATAGTTCCGCTCGGTAGTCAATGTTACTACTCTCCGTTGAACCGACAAATGGCAACAAATTAATTATTTTCTCCCCCACCGGAAGTATGGCAATTAAAGGCAAAGCGAGCATTCCCATCAATGCTATGCTCGTCAAGCGGCGTGCCGGGTTTTGGCCAGTGGCAATGAAAGCGATTAATAATACGACGCACCCTACCCAGGGTCCGCGTGATACAGTTGCAAGTAACCCAGCAACCAGCAGAGCAATGCCCAATTGGCGGATTAATTTTTGTGGGAAAGATCGCTGCAAAAATAAGTAGAAGCCCATCCCTACAGCCAACAAATATCCCAGTACAATAGGTTGCCCTGCCGAAGCCATCGCCCTGAGTACTCCACCACGTTCAAGGAAGCCAAGCTTCACATGGTGAAAATCAAATGCAGCATTTAGCGCACCATAAAGTGGCCAGTATTTGACGGCCTCAAACACTGCAATCAGTGCCAGCAGCATAATCGCTATCACAAAGCTCAACAAAGCATCCTTGAAGCCTTGCAAATTTTTCAATGAGCGGCTAATTACAAAGTAGGGTAAAAACACATCAAGAAATAAATATAGGGATTGGCGCAAAGTGTCCGTCAAGGTGGTATCACGCAGGTAAAGTGCGACAGTAAGCAAGAGATAGGCGATTAATACCTTATCCGTTCCCGTCTTACCAAAAGAAATCGTATCACTTTTTTGAATCAGCCTAAAAAATGCAGGAAGTAGAACAAACAGTTCCAGAATTCTGGGGTAGGAAAGTAAGAAGAGGTAGGAAACCAGACCCAGCCCTGGAATCACGACAGTTGCAGCTGGTATTGCAAACAAGACGAAAAAAAACAGTGCGGGTGGATTGGTTTCGCGACGATTTGCGTAGAGTAAAAGCAATATGGCGATAAAAGCGTATGCCCAAAAATTGGGTGCCAAGAAAGCGCCAAGCGTAAGCCCAAACCAAAGATTTCGTCTTCGTGTAAAATCTTCAACTTTAGAAATAGCGCAGACAGTTCGATGTGCGATAACAAAGACAGAAATTGCGAGCACAAGAATAACTATTAGAGAGCTGAAGGTAGCTGGCATGTAAGGTTCATTAAGGTATCATAGTCAATCCACATTGTACCCCATGGTATTCTTGGAGAAAATGCGCATGAATCATTTGACGCATATTTTCAATATCTTCTTGTAACAATAATCTCGCTTTTTAACTTCCTATGCTTCCAAATAATACCCCTACACTAAGGCAACGAATTCTGCATTCTGGCTTTTGGATAATGGCTGGATATGGCGCGAACCAGGCGCTCCGCTTAGTAGGAAATCTCGTTCTTACGCGCCTGTTGTTTCCAGAAGCATTTGGAATAATGGGGATCATTCAAGCAGTGATTTATGGTGTGGTGATGCTTACCGATATGGGTATAGGTCCTTCAATTGTTCAGAAGGATCGAGGAACTGAGCCATCATTCCTGAATACGGCCTGGACTGTTCAGATCATACGTGGTTTTCTGATATGGATTGGGCTGTGCGTCTTGGCGTACCCCATGTCTATTTTCTATGCCGAACCGCAACTTGCTAGCATGATACCGATTGTTGGATTGAGTATATTAATAGGCAGTTTCAATTCAACGAAATTATATACCGCACAACGTAACCTGGAAGCAGTTCGAGTTTCACAAATTGAGGTTGGCACTTACGCGATTGGATTGCTGTTCACAATTTTTGCCGCGTGGCTGCAACACTCGGTTTGGTCACTGGTGTGGGGCATACTAATTTCAGCCTTGTTGAAGATGTTTGCCAGCCATGTGGCACTTCACGGCATTAAGAATCAGTTCTTATGGGATCGCGATGCGCTTGATCATTTAAAAGGATTTGGGCGTTGGATACTATTAAGTTCCGCACTTTCTTTCTTGTCCGTGGAGGGTGGGCGCCTGCTGATCGGTGCTGTTCTCGACATGCGTCAGGTTGCTTTATATACACTCGCAAGCACGATGAACCTCATATTTTGGCAAGCCATGCAGCAAATAACATCGAAAGTGTTTTTCCCCGCCTATGCTGAAGTTTATCGAGCCAACCCACAAGGCATCATAAAAACTCTATATAAAGCACGATTGATGCTGATTTTGCCCAATTGGTGCTTGTCAGTTATATTCATTTTTTTTGGTACTCAAATTATGAGTACGTTATACGATGCACGTTATCATGAGTCGGGTGCCATGTTACAGCAACTTGCAGCTGGCTCGCTTGTCGCTTGCGTGTGGGGATCTTACTCAGGAATTTTACTTGCGCTGGGTAAGGTCGCCAGCATGACAGCGCTTTCAGCAGTTCAAGTCATTTGCCTATTTGCAGGGATGTATATTGGATATTATTATGGAGGTGGGGCGGGCATTGTGAAGGGGATAGCAGTAGCTAATTGGATAATATATCCTGTGAACGCATTTGTGATGTCTCGCAATGCGTTGTGGCAACCCAAGCTTGACTTGATATTCCTTGTCGCTTCAGTAATTATCGCGGGATTGGCGTGGCCCCGCCTATCTTAAGATAAACTATATATTATGGAAGCGAGCAACTGTTTATTATCGTGTGTAATAGTCAATTATCGGACACCGCAATTATTGATTGATTGTTTGCCAGGTTTGTTAAGTGAAATTGAGAGCATTGATGCCTACATTACCATAGTAGATAACAAATCCGGAGATGATTCGGTAAGGATTGTAAGGGAATGGATTTCATCCAACGGTGCTTATAACAAGGTTTGCGTCATAGAATCAGCCAGCAATTCCGGTTTTGCTGCCGGAAACAATATTGGGATCAAAGCACGTTGCGCCCGGTATTATTTGCTGTTAAATAGCGACACATTGGTTCGTACAGGCGCAATACGAACCATTCTGGATACTGCAATTAGATTCCCCGAGGCTGGGCTGATCAGCCCAAGGCTTGAATGGCCTGATGGTGCAGGGCAGGAGAGTTGCTTTCGGTTTCCTTCGCCCTTTAGCGAATTTAGCAGCGCGTCACAAACCGGGTTGATTGACCGGCTGCTTGGAAAATATATTGTTGCCCTGCCAGTGCAAGCACAGATCGCCCGGCCCAGTTGGACCAGTTTTGCCTGCGTTTTGGTAAAGGATGAGGTATTTCGGAAGGTTGGATTACTGGATGAAGGCTATTTCATGTATTTTGAAGACGTAGAGTTTTGTCATCGCGCATGTAAGGCCGGATGGGAGATTGTGCATAATCCTGATGCTCGGGTAGTGCACTTGCGCGGCGGTAGTTCGTCTGTAAAGAAACAAACGCAATTAAAGAAACGGGTTCCGAAGTATTTTTATGAGTCCCGAACCCGCTACTACTATCAAGTTTATGGCTGGATGGGGCTGACAGCAGCAAATTTGCTTTGGTGTCTAGGGCGACTTATATCCGGTTCCCGGCAACTGATGGGGCGGTCAGACAAGGCGGCCATTGAAGGGCAGTGGCTGGATATATGGATTAACTGGCTTGATCCTCTAAAACCTCATACCTTACCCAAATCTTGAACAGTAAGTCCATTGGCGCTCGAAGTATTATTGAATTACCCCAAAATACATGACACGGTTCCCCAAATAGGCTGAGGGTGTCGTTATTCAATTGAAATCATTATAATCGGCGCGGCCATCCAGTCGGAGAAAACATTTAATGTGTGGGATTTTAGCGATTATTGGAAAAACGTTGCCGGTAAGTGCGGATCAAGCAAACAAGGCACTCGATACCCTTGCTCATCGTGGGCCGGATGATCGGGGCGTTTGCCACTTGCAGGATGCCTGGATTGGACACCGCCGATTATCCATTATTGATACCAGTTCTGCCGGGCACCAGCCTATGGCGGATCAAGAAACCGGTGTAGTTCTAACCTTTAACGGTGAAATCTATAATTACATAGAATTGCGCAAAGAATTAGAATCTTTGGGCTATCACTTTCAGAGCAATAGCGATACTGAGGTTTTGTTGAAATCCTACCTTGCCTGGGGCAAGCAATGTATTGATCGATTCAACGGTGATTGGGCGTTTCTGATTTGGGATCCGCGTGAAAGAATAGCATTCGTATCGCGTGATCGTTTTGCCGTCAAGCCGCTCTATTTTACGCGAGCGAGAGGCGCATTTTCCATTGCATCAGAGCCTAAGGCACTGTTGCAACTCTATCCGGAGTTGCTCAAGGTTAATGAAAGAGCACTCTACCGCTTTCTTGTAGAATCTGCACTGTATGACCGTACAGATTGTTTTTATGATGGCATTCAATCGCTTCCTCCATCATGTTATGGCATTTACCGATTGGATACAGATACACTTGATGTCGAACGTTACTGGGATTGGCCTAAGGGCAAACCTTCGCCCCAGAAGGATATACAAGCACAGTTTAATGCCCTCCTCGAAGATGCATCACGGTTGCGTATGCGCAGTGATGTCCCCGTTGGCATTACTCTTTCCGGGGGGCTGGATTCCACTGCGGTAATGTCGACCGCAGAAAAGCAATTGGAAGTTGGCTCATCTCGAATGACTGCTTTCACCTCCGTATATGATAACCAATCTGAAGTCCTGGTGGACGAGCGAAAATGGGCCGCATTGGCGGCAGAAAATTGCGCACATGTCGATCTACAGTTGGTAGGTGCGCAAGTAAGTGATTCGTGGTTGCAGACTTTACGCAAAATTCTCCATCACTTGGACGGGCCGGGATATTCTCCTGCAGTCGTTCCCCTCTGGAATATTATGCATTCAGCTTCGAAGCAAAACGTGAAAGTGTTAATGGAAGGACAAGGAGCGGATGAGTTGCTTGGTGGTTATGCAGACTATGCGGCAGCTGCTTTACTTGATAGATGGGGATATTTGTTGCGAAGATTGAAATGGATTTCTTTAGGGCGCGAGTTAATGAGTTGCTTTGCTACCTTTGGCGTGACTGTTTTCTTGACACGACTATCCCGATTTGTATTCCCATGGTTGATAAATCTTAATTATCGATATGCTGGGCTGTTATGGGTAATGAGGGCGGATTTTGTAGCGCGTGTGAATTTGGAACCTGACAATTCCACGCCAGCCAGGACTGACACTTCAACCAGCTTTGCCGAAAAAGTAATGCGATTTGACTTTACGACTCGCGAATTGCCAGGTTTACTTCAATATGGGGATGCAGTCAGCATGGCAAATGGCGTTGAGTCGCGCCTGCCGTTTTTGGATTACCGCCTGGTTGAATTCTGTGCAGGTCTTCCAATAGACTGGAAAATCAGAAATGGGCAGACAAAGTACATTTTACGCGAGTATTTGCGCAGCACAGGACAAACACAAATTGCAAACCGCAAGGACAAAAAAGCTTATCCAACGCCAGTGGAACAATTATTCAAATTTAACAATGGTCAAATATTAAACGAATTACTGTTGACGCCTGAGGCCAGAATAAGTGCTTATTGTGATCAGAATAAAATACGCAAATTAATCGAAAGATATCTTTCCGGCCAAAAAAGAAGTGAAAATCCGCTATACCGCTTGTTAAGCGCAGAACTTTGGTTGCAAGAATGCATTCCAGCATTAGAATAATTTCCAACACAAATTCCATAAATTCATGAACAGCAATCTTTCCAAGATACGTTTGCCGGATTTCGTCATCATCGGTGCGATGAAGTCGGCGACATCGTCACTGCATGAACAGTTGGCTGCACAGTCAGGTATTTTCATGTGCACACCCAAAGAACCTAATTTTTTCAGTGATACTGAACAGTTTGCTAAAGGGATGCAGTGGTATTCGGGCTTATTCGCAGAGGCGCCCGAAGGGGCGCTGCTGGGCGAAGCCAGCACGCATTACACCAAATTGCCCACTCACCCCAAAGCCGTGCAAAGGCTAAAAGAGCATCTGCCCAATGCGCGTTTTGTGTATGTGATGCGCCATCCGGTTGATCGCCTGGTGTCACACTACATCCATGAATGGAGTACAGGGGTTTATCACTGCGACATTGAGAAGGCGATTGAAAAATATCCTGAGTTGGTCGCCTATGGAAATTATGCCATGCAGCTCCAACCCTATTTCGAGACATTTGGACGATCTGCCGTGTTGCCGGTTTTCTTTGACCGTTTGACATGTGACCCGCAAGCAGAACTGGAGCGTATTTGCCACTTCATCGGGTATCAGGGCCATCCTGTCTGGGTGCAAGACTTGAAGCCCGATAATGTATCCAGCGAGCGTATCCGCAAATTTCCTTTTTATCGATTGCTGGTTGAATCCGGCCCGGCAACTTGGATACGCCGCAACTTCATCCCACAAGGCCTGCGGGACGCCGTCAAAATGAAATTGCGCATGAGCAAGCGACCCGAATTGAGTGTGGATGCAAAATCCAGGCTGGAGAAAGAATTCGACCGTGATCTGGCGCGGCTGGGGGGCTGGCTTGGAGCAGAATTGGACTGCCAGAATTTTAAATCGCTGACTGCATCTAAATCATTTAATTGGATTGCACAGGACGCATGATAATCAAGACTCCGTCTTATCGGTAGGAGTAGTGGCGATTGGCCATAACGAGGTATGTAACGCACATATAACCCATCACAACATCCCGATAATTAATGGGCTTTCCAAAATACATGAGGTCACGCTAAAAATTAAAATTTCGTCATTCCCGCGAAGGCGGGAATCCAGCCAAAGGAATAATCCCTTGCGTAGCAGGGACAAACCCCAAAGGCATGTTGAATAAAACCGCTGGATTCCCGCCTTCGCGGGAATGACGGATTATTAGAGGTTCACATGACACTGTTGCCACTAGCCCCCTCAATAACCCTCCCCGATGCCTGAAAAGCTTTTGGCCGAACGGATTGAATAAATCTGAGTTTCCTTAATTACGCATTCCATCCTCATGGTACGAGCGTGGATTGAGCAGGTTATAATAATCGTATTATTCAGGGAAGGAGGTTGTAAATGCGTATCGTTGGAAAAGAGAAAGCTGACTCCTCCTATAAGGATCGTTGGGATGCATGCAAAAGGGCTAGTGACTTGACAAAGTCACTAGGCATCCCTAGTTTTCGCAAGGGCGGGGTGTTTCGCGGAACGCAAAAGATGTTTAACAAAATGGATGACGAGCGTCAAATACAAAAACAAAGGTGGTTACGTGACCACTCTTTTTGATTTGCGCACGCTGTTGATGAGTTTGCAGGAAAACGGGGTTGAATACATCTTGATTGGTGGGCAATCGCTCGCCTTACATGGATTTCCAAGAGCGACTGAGGATGTCGATCTGGTTGTTCCATTCAATGAAGACAATGGCAAAAAACTAATCAAATCTTTGGGATTTCTAAATTCAGCAAAGGAATTGCAAGCGGAGTGGTTTTCAGTAGAAGCGAATGCGGGCGAGATTCAAAATATCCGCATCGAGGACGATCTGGTAGTGGATATATTATTTGCGGCCAATGGACAAACATATCAGTCCTTGTCACCGCATATCAAAACGATCAGCTTTGATGGTATGACCATTCGAACGTTGGATATAGACGGATTGCTGAAGACTAAAACAAATTTTCGCGAAAAAGACATTATTGATCGAGCCGCTCTATTAAGGATCAAAGCAATGTCAGACAATAATTCGTAACTCAATGAAGTAGCGATAGATAAATATGCCTGATAATCAAGACTCCGTTTTATCGGTAGGGGTAGTGGCGATTGGCCGAAACGAGGGTGATCGTTTGCGTAAGTGTCTTATGTCGGTTGTGGACATAGCTGGGAAAGTGGTATATGTAGATTCCGGTTCAACCGATGCTTCGGTGGAAATGGCACGCGGCCTTGGTATTGAGGTAATTGAACTGGACATGTCAATTCCTTTTACTGCTGCCAGAGCAAGGAATGAGGGATTCAGGCGTTTGCGCGAAATGATGCCTGATGTAGGCTATGTGCAATTCGTGGATGGAGATTGCGAAGTTGTGCCAGGCTGGGTGAAACAAGCATCCCAATTCCTTGATGAAAACGTTGATGTTGTTGTGGTTTGTGGTCGGCGGCGTGAACGTTTCCCGGATCGCTCCATCTATAACATGATGTGCGACATCGAATGGGATACGCCAGTGGGTGAAGCAAAGGCATGTGGCGGCGATGCGATGATGCGTGCTGATGCCTTGGATCAAGTTGGAGGATATCGCGACGACCTGATTGCCGGGGAGGAACCTGAACTCTGTGTTCGACTCAGGGCCGCAGGTTGGAAAATATGTAGACTGGACGAGGAAATGACACTGCATGATGCCGCGATGACGCGCTTCAGACAGTGGTGGAATCGGACAAAGCGAGGCGGATATGCTTATGCACAGGGAGCGTATTTGCACGGTGCTCCACCGGAGTTGCATGGTGTGAGACAATCGCGGAGCATCTGGTTATGGGGATTGGGCATTCCCTTTCTAACAATTTGCTTGACAAGCTTGTTGGGGGTATGGGGCTTGGCGATGCTGCTGATCTATCCATTGCAGGTTGTTCGCCTTGCTTTGCGCGGTACCCGAACAGCACGTGAAAACTGGTGGCGCGCATTATTTTTGGTGTTAGGCAAATTCCCGGAGGCAATGGGTCAGTTGAGCTTTCAGCATAACAGACTAGCCGGAAAATCGGCGAGCCTGATCGAGTACAAATGAAATTAAAGAGTTGCTCATTAAGAAGTTTGAAATCCGTTCGCCTTGAACCGAGTAAGCCCCGCATGCGCGTGGCAAGACGTGAACATGCTCCCTTCTCCGGCAGGCGAGAGCAAGGGCAGGTGATGAGGGAGCGCATTATTTAATACCCGGCTTGACTGCCGGATTTAAGTTTATTGAGGGCTTGTCGAATCACCGAAAAACACATGCCCTTTGCAGAGGGCATTTTTGCAACAAAACGAGTGCTAACTGTTCAGATATGGGTTATGGCAACCGCTGCATAATATCGGTATAGTGAAACTGTTGCTTGGTATAACAACAATATTTTTTATTGGATAATCACATAGCATGTACGAAGAATTTTACGGTTTAAAGGAAAAGCCATTTTCTATCCAACCAGACCCGGAATTCCTGTATTTCGGGCGTCGGCATACCTACGCATACGCGATGATGATGTACGGGGTGAAAAATGGTGCTGGATTTTCAGTTATTAGTGGGGAAATTGGTTGCGGCAAGACAACCCTGGTTCGGCATCTGCTTAATAATTTGAATTCTAATCATATAGTAGGATTGGTATATAACACACATCGGGATATAGCCGATTTGCTGGAATGGATTATGCTCTCTTTTGGGCTACCCTATGATGGGATGTCCAAGGTGGCGCTTTATGATTCTTTCCAACGCTTCCTTATTGAACAGTATGGCTTGGGCAAACGCGCATTGCTAATCGTTGACGAGGCCCAGAACCTTAACCCGGATGCGCTGGAATCTTTGCGTATGCTTTCTAATATCAATGCTGACAAGTATCAGTTGCTTCAGGTTATTCTGGTTGGGCAACCGCAACTGAAGACATTGCTAATGCGCCCAGATCTCCAACAGTTCGCCCAACGTGTCGCGGTGGATTTTCATATCAAACCACTTAATTCGACCGATGTTCAGGACTATATCAAGCACCGACTGTCAATTGCCGGGCGAGATACACCACTTTTCACAGCAGAGGCTTGCACCAGGATCGCGGAGGCCAGCCATGGTGTTCCGAGGAGTATCAACATCCTTTGTGATACTGCGCTCGTTTATGGGTTCTCTGCGGAGTCTGAGCTAATTGATGTGACGTTGGTTGAAGAGGTGCTGAGTGACAAGGCCGAATATGGGGCGTTATCAAATCCGGAATGAATTGCTTGTCCGCAAATTGATCCGTTGTGGGGTGCGCGTTTCTCAATGAGCTTTCGCAATGGAAACTTATGAATTCAACCAAGTATATTCAATCAAGTGCGTTGCATGTAACTAATTCGAGTGCTATCATGTTACATGAAACGTAACGTATGCGGAGATTAATATGAGAACAAGTACGTCTGAGCGGGTCCAGAAACATCGGGCCAACCTAAGGGCGTCTGGAATGCGTCCAATACAAATTTGGGTTCCAGACACGAGATCACCAAGTTTTATTCAAGAATGTCGGCGCCAATCTTTATTGGCAACAGCTTCGGATAATAATGACAGGGATTTGATGGTCTTAATGGACGAAGCCTTGGCTGATGTGGATGGATGGACTGAATGAATCGCGGTAACGTTGTTACTATTGCTATTCAGGGTGATTTTGGCAAACCACGGCCTGCATTAGTAGTTCAGGCAGATGCGTTCAACGAAACTCATGCTACGGTGACTGTCTTGCTGATGTCTAGCGAAATTGTAACTGCTCCTTTATTCAGAATTGAAGTTGATCCTAATCATGAAAATGGATTAAGCAAACGATGTCAAATTCAAGTAGACAAGGCAATGACTGTAAAACGCGAAAAAATCGGTTCAATCATTGGTCAAATAGATGACGCAACTATGCTACGCGTGAATCGCGCATTAGTCGTTTGGATGGGACTTGCCTGAATTTATTTATATTTTTAGCATAACTACAAATACGTTTAACGTGAAACTCGCGTAGCGAGACCTTGTCCTCCTCTCCCTCCGGGGGAGGGCTGGGGAGGGGGAAATGGGCAAAGCGAGTTTCATTCGGGTGCCCGGCCAAAAGTTTTTCGGAATCATGGTCAGCATTTTGCCGTTAGGTTGCTTAACTATTTTTGACTAATGAACTTTCCGGACTCAATAATTACATTTAAATAAAGAAGCTATAAGCCAGATGCGAATCGCGTATTTCATCAATCAATATCCAAAGGTAAGCCACAGCTTTATTCGTAGGGAAATACTTGCTTTGGAGGGGCAGGGATTCAATATCCTGCGCATTGCACTACGCGGGTGGGATGCGGATCTGGTGGATGCAGAAGATGTGCGCGAACGCGAGCTTACTCGCTATGTCTTGCAGGCTGGAACTATTGCCTTGATGTGGGCAATACTGAGAATTGTGGTCACCCGTCCGTTGCGATTTTTTACGGCATTGAAGTTGGCGTTGAGAATGAGTATACGCGCAGATCGCCCATGGCCATTTCATCTGATCTATCTGGCGGAGGCTTGCCGCATCATTCCTTGGCTGAAAGAATATAAAGCGCATCACGTTCATGCCCATTTTGGCCACAACTCGGCGGAAGTCGTAATGCTGGTACACGCCATGGGCGGGCCTTCATACAGCTTTACCGTTCATGGGACGGAAGCATTCGATAAACCCGAATTTTTGCGGCTCGGCGAGAAGGTTAAGCATGCAGCCTTTGTGGTGACAATTAGTTCTTTTGGTCGCAGCCAATTATACCGATGGACAAATCATGCCGACTGGCACAAGGTGCATGTGGTTCATTGCGGCCTGGAGCAGGCTTTTCATGATGTGCCTGCTGTGCCAATTCCGGTAGCGCCTCGTGTTGTATGTGTAGGTAGACTGAGCGAGGAGAAAGGACAACTACTGCTACTGGAGGCAGTGAGTCGGCTTGTTCGCAAGGGCATAAACATTGAGCTGGTTTTTGCGGGCGATGGAGAAATGCGTACCGAACTGGAGTCAATGATCCAGCATTACAAATTGCAAGGTAATGTGAAGATTACCGGCTGGATTAGCAGCGATCAGGTGAGGGAAGAAATTTTGGCGGCGCGTGCACTGGTTCTGCCCAGCTTTGCAGAGGGGTTACCGGTAGTTATTATGGAGGCGATGGCATTGCGGCGGCCTGTACTCGCTACCTATATTGCA
The DNA here is from genome assembly GCA_964480365.1 of uncultured Gallionellaceae bacterium. Taxonomy (GTDB): domain Bacteria; phylum Pseudomonadota; class Gammaproteobacteria; order Burkholderiales; family Gallionellaceae; genus CAIQPV01. Next base: position 1,653 of record CAYZPM010000026.1, on the reverse strand, counting down.
GGGATACCTGAATTGGTTCGTGCGGGGGTTGATGGATGGCTTTCCCCGGCGGGTGATGTGGAAGCACTGGCTTCTGCTCTGGAGGCATTATTAGCATCGCCGGTTGAGGTACTTGAAAGAATGGGAGAGGCGGGTCGACAGCGGGTGCTGGAACGCCATTCCGTTGAGGTTGAAGCAAGAAAATTGGCGCAGCTTTTTCATTCTGTAAGCAATGAAGTAAATTGTGACTAAATGCAGGGGATGAATTGATTGTGGTAATTAAGGAAACTCAGATTAAAGTATCCGTTCGCCCTGAGCTTGTCGAAGGGTTAGCGCTACAAATTGATTAATATAGATTAAATTCAATCATGGTTCGACATGCTCACCACGAACGGGTTTAATCTGCGTTTCCTTTAGAATTGTGGACAAATACTACAAGAAATTTTTGTCCGGGCACCCGAGTGAGAAAGAAAAAATTCACTCAGAAATATAAACAAAAAAATTAATCCGAAAACCGGGGCAGCGCCGTTCCGCTGCATGTAGGGTTATCCTCTTAACGGAGGTATCCAGTGTAGAGGGCACGAATTGAATGGATAGTTACGCGGCTTTACCTCCGGTGTTTATCGTTGGGGCAGAACGCTCGGGTAGTACCTTACTCCGCTTAATGTTGGATTCTCATCCTCAGATATCGAATCCTGGCGAGTGTGATTTTCTTTTCGATAAAGTTGGTGATCAAGGTGAGTTTCCAGAAATGCAATCTTATCTGGACTGGCTTTCATCAGACAGGATTTTCCAGGCAAAACACTTGCAAGTGGATACTGCTCTTCCTTATATTCAATTGATTCAGTCATTCATTGCTCAATTTCGCAGTGGCGAATCTTTGCTCACTATGAACGTGCATCGGGATTTCCATCGTATTCCTTATGTAATCCCTGATGCTCGTTATGTCCATTTACTTCGTGATCCGAGAGATGTGGCGCGATCTTGCATTGGCATGGGGTGGGTTGGCCACGTGTACTATGGAGTGGACATATGGGCGGATGCTGAAAACTCTTGGCTGCAACTTAAAAATAAGATTTCGGAGGATCATTACTTTGAAATAAAGTACGAAGACTTGGTTAATGATGTCGAATCAGGACTTTCGGCAATCTGTAACTTTCTGGGAGTCGAATATTCGAACGAAATGCTGAATTATGTTAATCGCTCGTCATACTCCCTGCCTGACAAAAGACTGAGTTACCAGTGGAAAAACAAATATACAACACGTGAACTTCAGCTCGTTGAAGGGAAAGTGTCGCATCTGATTTGCGCGATGGGGTACGAACTCAGCGGTCATTCGCCGGCGAAGCCAGGTTTTGCCGAAAAAATCATGTTGTATTTGCGCAATAAGAGATTTTGCATAAGCTACAGAATCAAACGGTATGGCTTCAGACTGTATTTAGAGAATTTATTTGCATCAAGAATCGGAACTGAGGAATGGAGGCGCTCATGCGAGCGTAAGCGCAATAGAGTCGATGTTCTCCACTTGAAGTAAGACATTATGGTAACTTCACAAGGACTCGACTTGTCCGTCTTAATTGTCAACTATGGTTGCCTGCGGTTCAATATCTCACAGCAGCATAAACCCAGATTGTCCATTAGAAATATTCATGCATCATTCATGCCCGAACCGAT
>CAYZPM010000025.1:0-53786 GCA_964480365.1 uncultured Gallionellaceae bacterium | reverse complement strand
GTCGTTAGTCGTTAGTCATTAGTTTCTAGTTAAACCCGCGTAGCGGACAAAACCAGCTAACGACTAGAGACTAACGACTGATAACTAACAACTATCCATGCCCGGAGAGAAACTACCGCTGATTGGCGCAAAGCCAAATATAACGCAAGCCTATTGGTTGCTGGCGGCACTTTATGGGCTATCCGGCCTGACCAGTGTGGCCTATGAGGTGTTGTGGGCACGCATGCTTTCGCTGCAATTTGGCGTGAGCGTGTTTGCGATAGTGCTGACTGTCTCGGCATTCATGGCAGGGCTAGGGGCGGGTAGCCTGTTTGTGGCGCGCCGGGCAAGTCATTTCAAAAAACCACTTCTATGGTTGGCCGCGCTGGAAGGCGGCATTGCATTCTACGCGCTGCTGTTGCCTCTGATTCTGCAACTGACCTCCACATGGATAGAACACGCGTCGGCGCAACTTTCATTATTTCAATGGTATGGTCTGATCGCTGGCGCAGCATTGTGCCTGCTGTTGCTCCCCGCTTTTGCCATGGGTGCCGGATTCCCGTTGGTATTAACAGCACTGGGAAACAGGACGGCGGACTTGGGGAAAGTTTATGGGCTGAACACGCTAGGCGCGGCTTGTGGTGCGTTGTTGCCACTTTGGTTGTTGCCTGCATTGGGGTGGAGCGGAGCGGTCAGGGTGGTAGCCGGGGTCGGTGTGCTGGTGTCGCTGGCGTTGCTGTTATTGGCATCTCGATACACTACGGTCGTACCCGCCGACGAAAAGCTTTTGTCCCGGCACCGGGATGAAGAAAGTGTCGAGCCGACAAGCCGTCCGCACTTGCTCAGTTTATTCGCTTACGCCGGAATTGGCGCGGCAAGCCTGATATTGGAAATAGCTTGGACGCGTTTGTTCGGCATGGTGATGCTGCGCACCGAATATGTACTGGCGGTGATTCTGGCCGCGTTTCTGCTGGGTATCGGCCTAGGTAGCCTGCTCGCTCCTCGTCAGCACCGACAAGCATGGTTTGTGGGACTGCCTGTCGCAGCCGGTGGATTTTCGTTGCTGAGTTTATGGTTGCTGCCCACGCTTGCCGCATGGGTGGAGCGGGCAGAGTTTGCCTCACTGTTTGGCGCATTGGCAACGCAAGGGCTGATGCTGGTGCTGTTGACCTTGCCGGTCACGCTGGCGCTGGGCGCATGGTTGCCCTTGTTGAACAGCCGCTTCAACGGCGGCGGAATGTGGTTGTATGGCGCAAACTCATTGGGTGCAGCAGTCGGCGCAGTCATCGCGGGATTGCTGCTGATCCCGATATTGGGCAGCGCGGCCACCGTAGTGGTGGCGGCCTCCGTGTTGCTGATTCTGGGGCTGACCTGGGCGAAATCGCGCTTGGCATGGCTGGCCGTGCCGCTGTTTATCGCAGCTTCATACCCGGTCATCAAGCTGCCGCCGGTCAGCGCGCTACAGCCTCAGGCACAAGCGGGCAGCCGGAATTTATACCTGTACGAAGACGCCGTTTCGATGACCCATGTGGTGGAGCAGCAAGATGGGCAGCGTTTATTGCTGACCGACTTGCAAAGAATGGACGCCTCGACCGATCCCACAGCGGTGTTTGTGCAGTCCAATCAGGCGCGCCTTCCCTTGTTATTGCATGAGCAGCCGCGCACGGTATTGTTTCTCGGTTTGGGTACCGGAATTTCCGTGGCGGGTTCTTTGCCGTTCCCGGACTTACAACGCAATGCTGTCGAACTATCGCGAGGTTCGATTATTTCGGCAGAGCGCTGGTTTGCACCGTTAAACCATGACGTGCTGCAGCAAACCAAGGTGGATCGGGACGATGCGCGGCATTTTTTAAGCGCGACACAAAACAAATACGATGTCATCATCGGCGACGTGTTTCATCCCGATCTGGTCGGACTGAGCTCATTGTTGTCCGTTCAGCAATTTCAGCGCGCGCGCAATCGTTTGAGCGACAATGGACTGTTTGTCCAGTGGCTGGCAATCAACCAATTCGACGCCGAATCTCTAAGCGTGATCTTGCGCAGCTTCCATCGGGTGTTCCCCGATGCGCAATTGTTTCTCGATGGGATGCATCTGGCTTTGGTCGGCCCACGGCAGAAATTTACCGGGGCGACAGGGTTATTGCTAAATTTGCAGCGTATGTCTGTAGCACAGCAGGACGCAGCGACAGTGGGCGAGGGCGGATGGACATGGATAGGTCGCTATTGGGGGCCGCTTGCAGAAACCGAAGGCCCGGTACAGGACGAGTGGTCGCCGGTACTTGAGTTTCGCTTACCGCGCGCGCGCTATGCAGGGGAACTGGATATATCGTCGTCGTTGCGCACCTTGTTGAAAAGTCGGCCTGGCATGGCAGAAGCGGCGGCTTTGCTCGGCGTGCGCGATAATGACAAGGAAGTATTCGAGCGCGCTTATGGCGCAACTGAATTGATGGTGCGCAGCTGGCTCGCGGCATCACAAGGCGCAACACAACAGGCAAACCGGCTAATGTATCTGGCCTATCAGGCGAATCCAAAAGATCGCTGGATTGCTTACGCAATGGCTGATAATATGCTCTCTTCGTTGGCGCAAGCGCGGCAGCATGGATTGAGCGAGCAAGATGCATTACAGCAGATTCTACATCTCAATCCGCAACATGTAGAATCGTTGCGTGCACTGTGGCGGATCAAGCGTCAAACGGGCGATGCGCAGGCGGAACTGCTTCGCAAGCGACTGTTGGAATTAAGCCCGCTTGATCGTGAAGCTCGTACGGCAGGGAATTAGTTTATGGGCACATCTAAAAATCCAGATTCCATCCCAACTGCTGCGTTGCTCACAAATTATTTTGCTTACATATCACTCATATGCGGCGCTGCAAAAATTTCCTCGCGCCTTGCATTTGGGCGAACTCTGAATTTTTAGAGGCACCCATATGTCCGGCAGCATCAACCAGAAATCCATTTCCTCCATTCCCATCAAGGTAATCGGCACTAAACCTGTGTCTGCCCGTTTCCATTGGAAACGGCGGTTGGTGCAATTACTTGCTATCACTATTGCAATCATTATTCCGGCCAGCGGTCTGCTCCGTATTGATGTTGAGGCAGGTGCCTTCGTTCTGCTTGATCGGCAAGTCTGGTATTCCGATTTTTTCCTGATGGCCGGGCTATGGATATTCTTGTTAAGTTGTCTTGTGATGTTGTATTCGACCGCAGGAACGGTAATTTGCGGTTGGGTTTGCCCGCAAAATACTTTGTCTGAGTGGGCAAATGGCTTGACGAGCAAGTTACTGGGCAAACGCGCCGAGGTAAGCCTGACGGGCGAGGCGCCATTGGTGTCTGCTACCAAGAACAAACTCCGAAACTGGTTGTTGCTGGGGGCCGCATTTATGGCGGCAGCAATGTTTTTCGCGTTGATTCCGTTGTTTTATTTTTACCCGCCCGGTTTGGTATGGTCTTTCATAACGTGGCAGGAGGATGCCAGATTGGCCGGGTCGTTGCACTGGATTTATGCGATTTGTGTGCTCATTATTTTTCTGGACATAGCGATAATTCGGCATTTCTGGTGCCGATTCTCGTGCATATACCGGGTTTGGCAACATTCGTTCAAAACCAAGCAGACCTTGCATGTGAAATATGATGCCAGTCGTGCCGATGAATGCTCAAAATGTAATTATTGCGTCACCAGTTGCTTTATTAATCTGGATCCGCGCAAAACCGATGTGTATGACAGTTGTATCAATTGCGGTGAATGCATTGATGCGTGCAACAAGTTGCAGTCCAAAAAGGAAATGTCCGGATTGTTGAGTTTCGAATTGGGGGAGCGCAAGCTGAAGAACGTGCGTAAATTTCGCACTGCGGCGGTTTCGCTGTTTTCCCGGGCTGGCTGGATGACGCCCTTCGTGGTATTGGGTGCGGCGATGTTCATTTTTGGATTGTGGACGTACGAGCCGTATCATGTCGTGGTTGGCCGTGCGGATAGTCAGAAAGATCCTACCGTGCAGGATTATCGCATCGCAGTTTCCAATAAATTGTACCGTCCGGCGGAATTGCATGTGCATGTGCAGGGTTTGCCTAAGGGAAGTTACCGCCTTAGCGCTGGAGATATCATGTTGTTGCCCGCAGGGCGCGATTCACTCACACTTTCCATTACGCAGAACTTACCGCACGGCTTGCATCCTTTTGTGGTGGAAGTTTCTGCCGGTGATGGTTGGACGGGGCGTTTCAACATTCAGCATTTTTCAGGACAGGGGTGAGGGTTATGGTCGCGAACGATAACGGGGAAGAATCAAAAAAACTGTCGGGAGTGAAGGAGTCGCGCTGGGGTGAACAGGCGAACGATCATTTCGGTTACGCTTCCGATGAAGAGCGTTTGGCAAAGCGCGGGATGGAAGATTGGGAGTTGGTGGAGAAAATATCTGAATCGCAAAAGGGCATTCCCTATTGGTTTATGGCAGTGGTCGTGGCGGTACTGTTGGTCGCGGTGGGGTTGAGTTTTCCTTTCTGGGGTAACCGCCAAGGCTATGAGCGCGACTGGGTGGATTGGGGTTTTGTCGCCGCGCTGTTTTACATTGCTGCCGCCGCCGCACTGGTGTATTTTATGGTGCAGCTCTATGGGACACCAACCGGCGGAAGGCTGGATTCGGATAAAGACAAGGATCAAACAGACAAGCAAAATGAAGAAAAATAAATTAGGCGTCTTGGTTAGTCGACTGCAAAAGACCAGCGCGAAATATGTTGCGGTATGTTTGCTGGGGGCGTTGTCAGCTTGTAGCGGAGATCAGGCCGTGGATATTCCAACGCAAAAATGGCAGGGCGTAGAGGTTCGTGTCGAAGTCCGGCCCAGTCCGCCACGCGCTGGCATGAGCGAGTTTCTGGTTATGACGACAGGTGAACGCGGCAGGCCTGTATACGACCTGATAGTGTCGTTGCGTACTGATGATCAAGACGTATGGACGCAGGCGATACAAGATGGGCAGGTGGGTGTTTACCGCAGGGCTGTCGAAGTCGGGCCAGGCACAAGATCCGTGCTACAGGTGCAAATAAAACGCAACGGTGAGGAAGGTGTTTTGCGCTTCCCGCTGAATTTTACGCGCCAGTGAGTGGGTTTTTGGTGGTGCTTGTCAGCGAAAGAATGATGTTGACAAGATAGACGCAAAATCCTATTGCCATGACGATTCCCGAGCCGGCTACGATAGGGCCGTAGTAATGGTGAATTTGTGGCAACTCACTAGGGTTGTTGAGCAGTGCATTGCCTTCCATGACGCCAAACACGATCTGTGTGATATAAAAATAAAACTGGCCGATGGTTGTCCACCACAGCGATTGGTTCACCAGCCGGAGCGAGTAGATCGATTTGCCGCTGAATATTGGTAGCAGGTAGTAGGAAGTTCCCATCGCCAGAATCACCACTCCTCCAACCAGGTTCATATGGGCGTGAGCCAGTGGATCTATCATATGTCCAGGGCCGCCGTAAGGACTGCCTATCGAATCCAGCCAAGCCCGTATAGGTGGAAGCACTTGCAGCATGCCGTGTATGGCACCGATAAAAAATGAGATGGCTGAAACCAGCAGAAACTTAACTAAGTGGGGTTGTGCAGTGTTTAAACGCATGGGTCAAACGCATGAGAAGCGGGAATTAGGTCAAGGGAAATATAAAAGCACGGTCAGACATGACCGTGCTTTTATGAACAGCGAAATAGTACAAAGACGCTTACTTGCCCAAGTTCTTGCTCTTCTGGGATTCCGGGAAGTCGTGCTTGTCATCCTTGAAGGGAGCGATATAAGCCGCTGTACGTCCAAGTTGATCCTCGCCATGAAGCGCACGCCCTTCTATAATACGTTGAACGCCAAGATTTGCGGTCATCACTGAAATGATAATGCCGAGAACAAAAATCCCAACAGGAACTAGTACTTGTATTATTTCCATAACATCGCTCTCCTTAAAATTTGCATTTTTTAAAATACCCCCCCACCAGCTAATACCACCACTAATTGGCGAAGTCTATCCAATTGCCACGCTTTGTGCAAGTTTTCCTATGAAAATATTTTATGAGGAAACGACGGCTGTCTGACCGGATACGCTGCCCTGAGTTTTGTCGGTGGGATTCCAATCTGGTAACAGGTCGAATGCAGCCAATGCGAGGATATCCTGCTCGGATAAATCATGGAAGGCCAAGCCAAGCAGGATAAATGTGTCGCCGTCATTTGAAGAATTTTCGACCCGGATAGAACGAATTTCACTGTCCAGACTTAGCTCATACTCGACGCCATCTACCACTACTTGCAATTTCAGCAACATTGGATCATTTACCGCGCCTATTTGGTCACGAAGCGCGATAAGTGCCCCACCTATGCTGATGTCGTGGACTACACAGGAGATGCTTTTTCTGCCTGGAATATCTGCGGTGCCTGTGATATTGACCTTCACACGGCCATATTGCCTTTCTTTCAATGCTTGCGTTTCTTTTGGATAGGCAAGGTGCAAGTGTGGGAACGGATCGCTCGTGACACGGTTAACAATGGTGTTAAATGCGTAAGCACGTTTATCGATGAAAAGACGAACTACCAGTGATTGGCCTTCATCGGGTTGTATGGGGATTCCGTTTTCATCCGGCATGGTGACAATAAAACTCTGCCCATTGAGATAACCAACAAGCGTTGAAAAGTAGCACTTGTTCCCTAGCTGCAATTGAATGGAATCACCAATACCCTGCTTAATCTGGTTCATCGGCAAGCCATTCAAGCCGTCTTGATCCTGCCCGGCAAAATTGATGGCGGAGAATTTCGGGTTGTTCATCATTGAAGCCAAAAAATAATCCGGATTTCTTGGGGTATGCGCCGCCTTATTATCCCCGAGTACAGATGATGGTTGACTCGTGTTTGGCGCTGTTACAGCCCTTGATTTGCTGGTCTGTGCTGTTGCGGGCTGTAGTTTCCCCACTCTGGATTTATCCTGAATGCCAGCGGCTTCGAGGCGGTCTACCAGTATCTCAAGGAACGCCTTATCGAAACGGCGCTGGCAATTTCCCGAGGCCTGGCTGAGCGCTTGCTCATTAACCTCGATCAATTTTATGTCTTTGTGTGCGTAAACGCTTGCAGTCCGGCGGCGTATCCCTTTGCGAATACCGGACATCTCCCCGAAACACACTCCAGCATTCAAGGTGCAAATACCCCTGCCATTTTTGCGAATCTCAGCTTCCCCGGAAATGATGATAAAGAACGATGCAGTTTCATCACCCTCTCGGATTATTGCCGTTCCTTCAGGGTAGTATGCCCATTTCGCGATGCGTAAAACTTCCCATAGCTCAAGCTCGCTGAAGTCCTCGAAGAAACTCAGCTTGCACAAGGTGTTGAATTTTTCAGTGGCTGGGAAGCTGGATATTTCTCTGGGCAACTTCTCGGATGCCGATGTAAGGTCCTGTTCGAACTCTTGCCAGTCCTGATATCGATCCTCCAGGTTTTTTGCGATTGAGCGCATGACGATTTTATCCAGCAACTTTGGGATGTCCAAGCGGTAAGTGCTTGGATATGGCGGATCGACATCCAGAATCTGAAAAATCAGGACGGCGTCGTCGGTGGCGGTAAATGGAAGCGATCCCGTCAACATTTTGTAAAACATTATGCCGAGCGAATAAATGTCGGCTTGTTGGGTTAATTCCATCCCCTGTGCTTGTTGTGGAGACATATAAGCCAAGGAACCCACGCCCGCGATTTCGGTGCTTTCGCTGGAGTCCTCTTTCTTTACGATGGCTGCGCCGAAGTCAGAGATTTTTATGTCCGTTCCGTCAATAATCAGGATGTTTTCCGGCTTGATATCGCGGTGAATAATCCCGCTCTGGCAGGCATAACTGAGCGCGCGACAGCACTTGAAAACGATTTCAATTACCTTGTCGGTCGGGAGAAGGTTATCAACTTGGCAATAGCGTTCGAGCGTGCCACCACCTACATATTCCATTACCAGATAGCTGACATCATCGGTGATTACCGCATCATAGATTGAGGCAATATAGGGGTGCTCAACTTTTCCTGCGAGCGATGCCTCGGTCAAGAATAACTTCTTGAATTGCTTGCCCTCTTCCTTTTCCATCTGTCCAAGATTTAACCGCTTGATCGCAACCTGGCGGTCAGCAAAAGGATCACGGGCCAGGTAAACGATGCTGCTCGCCCCTCTGCCCAACTCCCTTATGAGTTCATATTTGCCAAGTTTTGCCATGTGAGCGTTTCCGGTGCTACAAGGCCGCCACACATAGCCGAATAGTCTCGGCCATTTCTTGTCCGCTTTGGAAGCGTTGTTCGATTTCTTTAGCCATCGCACGGTCAATAATTTTTCCAACAGCAGGCGGCAAGTCTGGACGGAGTGTCAAAATATCAACATGCGGTTCCTTGGCTATACGGGACATTACTTCCATTGCTGACTTGCCTGTAAAAGGCAGCTTTCCCGCCAGCATCTGGTACAGACTTATCCCCAGTGAAAAAATGTCCGAAGCCCCGCCTATTTTCAACCCTCTCAACTGTTCTGGGGACATGTAATAAGGCGTCCCAAGCACCACGCCCAATTTGGTTTTTGACTCGGTGGTAATCCTGGAGATGCCGAAATCCATCACCTTGGCTATGCCGCTGATTGGGTCATACATTATGTTGCCCGGCTTGATATCACGATGCACAACGTCCTGCTCATGCGCGTAACCCAGCGCATCCGCGACGCACGCAATGATATTCAGCACTGTGGGGTACGGCAGTAAATTGCCTGGTTTAGTGTGATCTGCCAGATCACTGCCCTTAAGGTATTCCATTGAAATGTAAGCGAGCCCCTCTTCTTCGCCCATGTCATACACGGCCACGATATTGGGGTGCTCCAAGCGTTCGATGATTTCAGCTTCGCGGAAGAACCGCGACTTGATATCCGCCAACACCTCAGCCTCAAATTTTTCTGCTAACGCCATGGTTTTGACTGCCACTTCACGACCGCTTATTGCATCCTTGGCAAGGTAGACCGCACCCATGGCTCCATCGCCCAGTTTCCGCCCTAACTCATAGTTCCCCAGCATGTGTTTCTGCTCGGTAACGATAGGTTGATCGGTGCTGGCTTTAGGGGAAGAACCGCCCTGCCCACCCACCATTCTGCTCAACAAGTTTTTCATAGCCCTTTCCCTGGTTAATGCTATGTTATAAATTAGTATTTAAATAATGTACTTATGAGTTATTTCTGGGGCTTTTTGACTCTTTAAGCTTCAGCATAAAAACCTTTGTTGTTATACAGGAACCAAGAAAAAAAACATATATGCCGAATGGCATAAGCAGAATGCGCAAGGGGGCTAGAGATTTTGCCCCAACGGCAATGCCGGTATTTTGGCAGGCTTGGCCGTACGCCCCCGATTATTCAAAAAATCGACATAAAAAGATCGACATCAAACGTATTTTACAACTTGCTGGCATATAATCTAGCCTGAATAATTTACCGAACAAACGGAATCACCATGTCATCAAGCTTGAAAGCGTCACCCGAACTGGAAGTGGATCTGGAATTAATCCGCAGGCTGGACAAAAATGGCCCACGCTACACCTCTTATCCAACCGCCGACCGTTTCGTCGAGTCTTTCAATGCCGAGGCCTACAGTCACTGGATTGCCAAACGCGAAACCGACCGACCATTGTCGCTGTATTTCCATATTCCGTTCTGCAATACGCTGTGCTTCTACTGTGCCTGCAATAAGGTCATCACCAAGGACCGCAGCCAGTCTGAAAAATACGTGCAGTACATGATCAAGGAGTTGGCCATGCAAGCCGCCCTGTTGGGCGAAGGTCAGCGTGTAGAACAATTGCACTGGGGCGGCGGCACCCCGACCTTTCTCAGCGACGATCAGATGCGCGAACTGATGAATGCCACGCGCAAACATTTCAGGCTGGTGGAAGACGGTGAATATTCCATCGAGATCGACCCCCGCAAGGTTAGCGACGAGACCATCGCCTTGCTCGCCGAACTTGGCTTCAACCGCATCAGCATCGGCGTGCAGGACTTTGATCCGCTGGTGCAAAAGGCGGTGAACCGCATCCAGAGCGAAGAAGAGACGCTACAGGTAATCAATGCGGCGCGCGCCAACGGCTTCAAGTCGGTCAGCATTGATTTGATCTACGGCTTGCCCAAGCAAACCATCGCTGGGGTCAAGGCCACCCTGGACAAGGTGATTGCCGCCAATCCGGATCGCCTGTCGATCTACAACTATGCGCACATGCCCACTATTTTCATGCCGCAACGTCGCATCCAAGAGGAGGATTTGCCCGCGCCACAGACCAAGCTGGACATACTCAGCTTGGCGGTCAAGACATTGACCGATGCCGGTTATGTGTATATCGGCATGGATCATTTCGCCAAACCGGACGACGAGTTGGCGGTAGCCCAGCGTCAGCGCAGGCTGCACCGTAACTTCCAAGGCTATTCCACGCATTCCGATTGTGATCTGGTGGCGATAGGGGTGAGTTCCATCGGTAAGATTGGCCCCACCTACAGCCAGAACTTTCGCGAACCGGACGATTACTACGACGCGCTCGATCGCAATGTATTGCCTATTATGCGCGGAATGGAGCTAAATGATGACGACTTGGTGCGCCGCGCGATCATTCAGGATTTGATGTGCCACTTCGAGCTTGCCAAGGAATCCATTGATACTGCCTACCAGATCGACTTCGACAACTACTTCGCCACTGAACTCGGCGAATTGCGCGATTACGAACGCGAAGGCCTGCTCAATCTCACGCCGGAACGGGTCAGCGTCACACCCAAGGGGCGCATGTTAATCCGCAACATCTGCATGGTATTCGACAAATATCTACGCACGCGGCTGAAACATGCGGTTTATTCCAAGGTCATATAAATTTTGGTTCAGTACAAGGGCGCCTCTAAAAATTCAGAGTTCGCCCAAATGCAAGGCGCGGAAAAAATTTCGCCGCGCCGCATATGGATTATATGTAAGCAAGAAATTTTTCCCGCAACGCAGCAGTTGGGATGAAATCTGGATTTTTAGAGGCGCCCTAAAGGATGGTAATGAAACGCGTAGACGATTATCGCTTGCATTTTGGCAAGCAGGAGCTGGTACCGATCATGGTCGGCGGGATGGGCGTGGATATTTCGACCGCCGATCTTGCGCTGGAAGTCGCCCGTCTGGGCGGAGTCGGACACATTTCCGACGCGATGTTGCCCACCGTGACGGATCGTCGCTACGACACAGACTTCGTCAAGGATAAGCTCCAGCAGTACCATTACAACATCAATAACTCCAACAAATCCGCCGTGAAGTTTGACTTGGGGCAAGTCGCCGAGGCTACGCGTTTGCATGTGAGCCATTCAATGGAAGCCAAGCGTGGTTCCGGTATGATTTTCATCAACTGCATGGAAAAGCTCACCATGAACGCGCCGCGCGAAACTCTCACTGTGCGGTTGCGTAGCGCGCTGGATGCGGGCATAGACGGCATCACGCTGGCTGCGGGTTTGCATCTGGGTTCATTCGCGCTGATGGAAGACCATCCGCGTTTTCATGATGCCAAGCTCGGCATCATCGTATCCAGCCTGCGTGCGCTGCAACTGTTCCTGCGCAAGAATGCCAGAACCAATCGGTTGCCGGATTACATTGTGGTCGAAGGCCCGCTTGCGGGCGGCCATCTCGGCTTCGGTATGGACTGGGCGAAATATGATTTGCGCACGATAGCAAATGAAGTATGCCAGTATTTACAGGCCGAGCATCTGAACATTCCGGTGATTCCCGCCGGGGGCATTTTCACCGGCAGCGATGCGGTGTCTTTCCTGGAGAGCGGTTCGGCTGCAGTGCAAGTGGCGACGCGCTTCACAGTGGCAAATGAGTGTGGTTTGCCCAAAGACGTGATGCAGGAATATTTCAAGGCCAGCGAAAGCGACATCGAAGTCAACACCATCTCGCCTACCGGCTATCCGATGCGCATGTTGAAGAGCAGCCCCGCCATTGGCTCAGGTATCCGCCCCGGCTGTGAATCCTACGGCTACATCCTCGACGCCAACGGCAATTGCTCCTACATCGATTCCTACAACCGCGAAGTGGCGGCGCATCCGGGCGAGAAGAAAATTTTCGTGATGGACAAGACCTGCCTGTGCACCCACATGCGCAACTTCAAATGCTGGACTTGCGGGCATTACACCTACCGCCTGAAAGACACCACGCACAAACTGGCGGATGGTTCGTATCAGGTATTGAGCGCCGAACACATCTTCCACGATTACCAGTTCAGCACCGACAACAAGGTTGCCTTGCCGGAGTAGTTTGGCAACGTAGGCAAATTTGCCCGCCTTGGTTAATGCAAAACAACTTCGCCGGTCTACCACCGGCGAAGTTGCATTAATTTTATGCGGCGATAACGCTACGCTCGTCTGCCTTACGCCACGGTTCCAAGCGATGCGTGGTGCTCAATCTGGTTGCGGTACAAGTCAATTACTGGGAAACACAGGTCGTAGTCGCCCCAAATCAATTCGCCGTATTCGAGGTGGAATGTCGCAAAACGGGCAGGATCAAGCCATGTCCGAATATCAGGGTGGAGGGCGTGCGCAAGGAGGGGTTTGAAATCTACAGTCTGCTCAATGCCGTCATCGAATCGCAGACGGATGTGGAAGTCTCCAACTTATTCAGCAGTGACAATATTGATGATGGCTGGTGTCTTTGAGTCACCTCGTAATGCGCTCCGGTGTAATGGGTTTAAGAGGTGGCCTATTCATCAAGTCTTGTTCCGTGTTTTCCGTGGTTGCGAATTGCGGTTCTCAGGTTAACGCGCAGCGGGGGATACTACATCCCGACGCCAAACGTTTCCCCTATCAGCATCAAGAATTCCGGGCTGTCCCATTCATGTGACCCTTGGACTTTTCTGAGCACGCGACCGTGAGCGTCCACCAGCAGGGTCAAGGGAATGGTGTTTGCACCCAGCATATTTTCCAGCAATACCTTGCTGTCGAGAAAGGTCTCGAATGAAACTCCGGCCTGCTTGATATAAGTTGCCGCCGCGTTGCGATCATCGTCGGTCGAGATTCCAATTACTTGAAATTTCTTCCCACCATACTTACGCGCAAGCCGATCCAGTGATCCCATTTCTTCCCGGCAGGGGCCGCACCAGCTAGCCCAGACGTTGATGATCAGAGGCTTTCCATGAAACTCGGAAAACTTGCGCGACTTTCCGACTAATCCATGCAAGCTAGCTTCGCGCAAGTAGCCGCCAACCTCGACCTCGCCGGGCGTTTTGGCAAATGCGGGCGTGAAAATTCCGGATAGCCAGAATAGGATGAAAAAGATTGCTTTCAAATTTCGATTCACCAATGTATTGGGCGGATTCATTTTCGAAGTGCAACAGCTAACGGTGATCTGACTTAGCACACCTTGGTTTCGAAGAATACCTCAAACCGAGCCAAGCTTGCTCCTCACAGGTTGGATTTTGTGGTTGACAGCCGCGCCGCCACCCTTTAAATTAGAAACCCCATAATTTTAGTCAACCATAAGGAGTTAAACATGGCAGTGCTCGTCGGTAAGCAAGCCCCGGATTTCACCGCAAACGCGGTGCTGGGAAATAATGAAATCAAGTCCATCACTTTTTCCGAAGTGACTAAGGGCAAATATGCGGTAGTGTTTTTCTATCCGCTGGATTTTACTTTCGTGTGCCCGTCTGAGCTGATCGCGTTCGATCACCGCCTGGATGAATTCAAGGCGCGCAATGTGGAAGTGATCGGCGTTTCAATAGACTCGCAATTTACTCACTTGGCATGGAAGAACACCCCGGTTAACAATGGCGGTATCGGCCAGGTGCGCTATCCTTTGGTGGCTGACATCAAGCACGAAATTTGCAAGGCTTATGATGTCGAAGCAGGCGGCGGCGTGGCTTACCGGGGTTCTTTCCTGATTGACCGCGCAGGCTTGGTACGTCATCAAGTGGTGAATGACCTGCCGCTGGGTCGCAACATCGACGAGATGTTGCGCATGGTGGATGCGTTACAGTTCACCGAAGAGCATGGCGAAGTCTGCCCGGCCGGTTGGAACAAGGGCAAGGCTGGCATGAATGCATCTACGGCAGGTGTGGCGAAGTATCTGGCTGAACACTCCAAGGAACTGTAATTCTGCTCGCGTCACGCACAATAAAGCCACCTTGTTATCTGGGGTAGTTAAAATATAATAATTGCGCCGAAAAAGGCCCACCTGAACAACAGGTGGGCCTTTTTTTATGGGTAGCAGTCCTCGAACAGACCAGTCGCATTTATGCATTGATGTAGACAGAAAAGGAACTGGGCGACCAATCACTGTGATATATTTCACCCGCTTCAAGGTGCCGAGCAATTTTTAGCTTGGATAATCGGGAAACAGGTGTGAAGCCTGTGCTGCCCCCGCAACGGTTAGCAGGTATGGATGCATCATTAAGCCACTGTGAGTAATCATGGGAAGGCGATGCGTTTAGTTCTGTGAGCCCGGATACCGGCCTTGGTGCAGGAACCGTCAGGTTCCACAGGTCGGGAAATGCTGCGGGCGGCGCATGGACGGCAGTCAATTAATGTCGGTGCAAGCCCGCTGTCATTGTTTCCTTCCGCTGTATTTCCTGTGTTTGAACATTCCAACGGGGACGTTTGGAATTATCAGGAAATATCTCATGCAAACCAAAAGTAAAATCTTTGCCGCCCTGCTCTGTGCGGTACCTTGTGTAGTCTACGCCGCAACGGATGAAACACTTGGCGCAGAGGTACTACCCGAAGTCATAATATCTGCATCACGCTTTGAAGAAAGTTCAAACCATGTACCCGCTAACGTCAAGGTAATTACCCGAGAGGAAATTGAAAACTCCAGTTCGAATAATATTCCTGAAGTTTTATCTCAGATGGGCGGGCTGGTTGTAAATGGCACTGGTTTAGGACAGCTTGGGCTTGGTGCTACCGTTGATATGGGTGGATATGGCGCCACAGCTAATAGCACGACACTTATTCTCCTTGATGGTCAAAGATTAAACCCAATTGATTCATCGTCCGTTTCGTGGGAGTCAATCCCGCTGGGTTCAGTACAGCGTATCGAAATTCTTCGCGGGGGGGCAAGCGTCCAGTACGGGAATGGGGCGGTGGGTGGAGTAATTAACATCATCACCAAGGATGGTGGTGCCAACATTAATGACGTGACGGTCAAGGCGGGTAGTTTTGGAACCGTGATGACTAACGCAGTTCTGAGCCAAGGCTCTGGAAATACTTCCTTGCGCTTGAATGCGAATACTGCGAACACGGATGGTTGGCGAGAGAATTCTGCCGCAAATCTGTATTCTTTCGGAGGCAAGCTAACCGAGTTCTTGAATGGCCCGGATGAGGTTTATCTTGGGGTGAATGCAAGTCATTCGAACGCTCAAGCTCCGGGGGGTGTGGTGGGAGAAGTTGGACAGGGCAACCCGCAGCTAGCCAAGTTTAACAACGCAGGCTCAGCCAATGCTGTAGATAATGCAAGTGTGCTATTGGGGGATGTGCAGCGCTTGAATGATAAGCTGACCTTTGAAGGCGAGGCTATGTACAGTTCGCGGATATCAAATTTTTATCAACCGTATTCATCCACGGTGGCTGCGAACTATTCTGGTTCTGTTCCGAGTCCAACCAATAGTAATTTTCAAAGTTGGTACTGGAATCTAACTCCGCGTGTAAAGGCAGATTGGGGAAAGTGGGGAACCACCGTCGTGGGGTATGACATGAACAAGTCTAGCGAAGGGTCTAGTGATGCATACAGTGCCCTTGCACAGCAGAGCTTGATTAACTATGGCGCAATTCGGATGAGCGATAGTGGAAATGCAACTTTGCTTAGCCACTCACAGTACATAATTGAGAGGTTCCCGCTGAATTCATCGGTTGAAGTGAGCGGAGGGTTTAGACGCCAGACCCAGTCGGCCTCTGCGTATGATGCGAATGCCTATTCTGTTGCCGCTAATGCAAGCCAGACGTACTCGGCTAATGCGGCTGATTTAGCATTTAACTTCAGCTATCTCGATGGGCAAAAGACATTTATCAAGTGGAACCAGTCGTTCCGGTTTCCAAATACAGACGAGTTCTGGGGATGGGATCCGACGGGTTCCTATCGGATGTTTAAAGGTATCTTGCAACCTCAGGTGTCTCAGACGGTTGAGGTTGGTGGGGAATGGCATTTCTGGCAGGCTCGGCTGACGGCCTCGGTCTTCCAGTCAGATACCCAGAATGAAATTCGGTACGACCCAACTTCATTTACCAATTTGAATGACCCCAATGATATTCGCCGTAAAGGGGTGATGTTTGACTCGACTACCTATGCAACTTCGAATCTTACCGTTTCAGTGGGTGGAAAACTCCAGAGGTCGCTTTATTCAGGGGGGCCAAACAGCGGGAATACCATCAGTTCAGTGCCGGATTTAACTTTCAACGCGAGAGCGAATTACACCTTGGGTAACCATTGGAGCTTGGGTGGGGTGGTTACCTATATCGGAAGCCAGTACTACGATGGAGATTTATCCAATACGTTGAATAAAATGCCGTCTGCGACTGTCGCAGATGTGTATTCAAGCTACAAATTGGGTTCTTGGGAAACTCGTTTTACCATTAAGAATCTTGCAGGTACGAACTATGCAACGTATGGAGGGTATGGAAGTGTGAGCATGCCCAGTTCATTAGTACAAAGTTACTATTATTATCCGAGCGATCCAAGAGCTGTTTACTTAACTCTGAAATATGCTTTTTAATAATAAGTGGTAAAATGTTTGGGAGGGAATAGTAGACAACCGTTCTCTCCCGCTAACTTCAGGGGTGAATCATGTTAAATCTTTCCAAACGTAATGCCATCATTCTCGCGGTTGTATTATCCATCGTGATGTGGGCAACGCGTGGTCATCATGTTGCCACGCTTACCCATCTGCCCGATGCCTCATGGGCAATTTTTATTCTGCTTGGGCTTTATTTCCGCCATCGTGTGCTGTTGCCAGTATTCCTGGCTCAAGCTGCGCTGATCGACTATCTGTCCATTACCCAATTTGGGGTAAGCGATTATTGCGTTACTCTCGCCTACACGTTTTTGTTGCCTGCATATTCTGCTTTGTGGTTAGGCGGACGTTGGTATGCCACCCGCTACCAGTTAAATGCTCATACCTTGCATATTTTTGCGGTAGTTGCGGTGGTTGGAGTTGCAGGGTGCGAGTTGATTTCAAGCGGCAGTTTTTATTTTCTCGGAGGGCGTTTTGCGGACACCAGCCTGACCGAATTTGCTTCCCGCCTAATGCTATATTTCCCCGGCGATTTGGTGAATGCTACTTTGTATCTGAGTATTGCCATGATTATTCACGTACTGATTGCCAACGCACAACATCCCACCACCGCCCAATAGCGCGGGAAATATTTTGTGAATGGCCGCTACAACGCTCTGTAACGAGCCATTACGATTGGTAATCAGGCTCACTTTGCTTCTGCATCCTGCGCCCCAGATTGTCGAGGACGGGCGAACCACACCAGCAGCATAAGTCCGGCGAACATCAGCGACGAGAGCCAGAAAATCTCGTTGGTGGATAGAATCACCGCCTGTTGTTGCATGCTACGCTCCAACATGGCATAACCGGATGACAATGGCTGCTCCAGCCCACCCAAAGTAGCTAGTGCATCGTTGGTGGCGGGAGAAAATTCGGTTACGCGCTCGGCCAGCATTTCATGGTGGTAGGCGGCGCGACGATCCCACAGGGTGATGCTGAGCGAGGTGCCAAAGCTGCCGCCAAGAATACGGATGAAGTTGGACATGCCGGTGGCGCTGGCAAGGAGACGTGGCGGGATATCGGACAGGGTGAGCGACATCAGCGGCACGAAGAAAGCTGACACGCCGATGCCCATAATCAGGCGCGGGATCACCAGTTGCCAGAAGGTGACATCTGTATTAAAAGTGCTGTTCCAGTACGAGACTCCGGCGAACACGGCGAAGCTGGCGCTGGCCCAAATTCTCAGGTCGAGCTTGTGCATATTTTTCCCCACCAGCGGTGTGATGAAGATTGACAGGATGCCCACCGGTGCCGCCGCAAGGCCGGCCCAGGTTGCGGTATAGCCCATCTGCGTTTGCAACCATAGCGGCAGGATTACCACGTTACCGAAAAACACCAAGTAACCGATGCTCAGGGTAGCGACCCCGATGAAAAAATTGCGGTTGCGGAACAGTTGCAGATCAATGATGGGATGTTCCTCGGTCAACTCCCAGGCGATAAGGAAAGTCAGCGCAACCACGGAAACAACTGTCAGCACCAGAATTTGCTTCGACTCGAACCAATCCAGCTCGTTGCCCTTGTCGAGCAGGATTTGTAGGGCGCCGATGCCAATTATCAGCAAAAACAGCCCAATCTTGTCCACCGGTATCTTGGCCATTTCCGATTCGCGCTTGCGTAACAGGCGCCAGGTAAGAAATGAGGAGAAGATGCCGACCGGGATGTTGATGTAGAAAATCCACGGCCAACTGATGTTGTCGGTGATCCATCCACCCATAATCGGCCCCATAATCGGGGCCACCATAACGGTAATGGACCACAGCGCCAAGGCCAGCCCTTTTTTCTCGCTGGGATAATTCGCCAGCAGCAGGCTTTGCGATAACGGAATCATCGGCCCGGCCACCGCCCCTTGCAGAACCCGCGCGGCAATTAGTAGCGGCAGGGTGGGAGCCATGCCGCACAGCCAGGAAGCAAGCGTAAACAGCAGTGTGGACAAGGCGAACAGCCGCACTTGGCCGAAACGGCGCGACAGCCAGCCGGTAAGCGCGAGCGCGATGGCGTTGCTGACGGCGAATGAAGTGATGACCCAAGTGCCCTGATTGGGACTCACCGCCAGATCGCCGGATATGGCGGGCAGCGAAACGTTGGCGATGGAGGTGTCAAGCACTTGCATGAAAGTGCCCAGCCCCAGCGCCAAGGTCAGCAGGACTAGGGTAATGCCGTGCAACGGTGGCAGGGATTCCGGTTTCACGGTGATTATTTCACTTGCCCAAGGTTAGCCGAAATGCTGTTCACTTTAGAAGATTTCCGTTCGCCCTGAGCTTGTCGAAGGGCTCTGGGTGCGTGGCTGGTGGTTCGACAAACTCACCACGAACAGTTACGTGAGCAGCATTGAGATTGGCCGCAATGATCTCGTGTATGCGCTGTTCGGCTTTCTTCTCGTCGTCGCTATACACCGCCGTTTCATACAGTGCGCCGCTGGGAGAAACTTTGGCAAGTGACTCGCCGGAGGTGTCTGCGGTTTCCACCTCCGCTTTTATCGACAGGCCGAGGCGCAACGGATACTTGGCCAGTTCGGCGGGATCCAGAGCGATACGCACCGGCAGGCGTTGCACGATCTTGATCCAGTTGCCGCTCGCGTTCTGCGGCGGCAGCAGGGAAAACACACTGCCGGTACCGGCAGCCAGTCCCTCCACCTTGCCGTGCAGTGTCACGCCGCTGCCATACAAATCGGACTCCAGTGCTACCGCTTGTCCGATGCGCATACGCTGCAATTGGTCTTCCTTGAAGTTGGCCTCCACCCACACCTGACGTAGCGGCACGACCACCATCAGGGTGGCGCCAGACGGCGCTTGCTGCCCCACTTGTACCGCGCGTTTTGCCACATAGCCGCTCTCCGCAGCACGTACCTCGCAGCGGCTGAGATTAAGGAACGCTTCGCGCACCTGCGCCTCCGCTTGCTTCACTGCGGGATGGTGCTCGACGTTGGTATTTTCCACCTGCGCCAGTGCACCTTCAAGCTGGCTGTTAGCCAGACGCAGTTCGGATTGAGCCCGCTTCAGCGCTGATCCAGTGTGTTCCCGTTCCTCGCGTGAAACGGCTTCATCCGCTGCTGCAGCACCACTGCGCCGCGCCGTATCGGCTTCGGCCTGGCGCAGGCTCTCTTCCTTGATGGCAACATTGGCGCGTCCCTGATCCACGGCGCTAAACATCTGTTTCACCTCGCGCACCGTCCCGGCTAAGCGGGCTTCAGCGGCAGCCAAAGTGACGCGTGCGTCGGCATCGTCCAGTCGTGCCAGAAGCTGCCCACGTTGCACCAGATCAGTATCTTCGGCGTAAACCGCAACCACTGTTCCGGCGATGCGTGGCGTAACGCGGATCAGGTTGCCGACAACGTAGGCATCGTCGGTGGATTCATGGTGACGACCTTGAATCCACCAGTAAATGCCGTATCCAAGGCCGATAAAAATGAAGCATAGTGTCAGGATGAGTAGCGCACGGCTGCGCTGGGATGAATTATTATTGGGCTTATTGGGCATTTCCGGCATTGATTACTCCTGACTCGATTCATATCCGCCGCCGAGCGCCATGAACAGCGTCGCCATGGCACGCTTGCGGTCGGCTTGCAATTTTGATTCTTGCGCATGCTGCGCAAGGGCGGCGATTTCCCCATCCAAGGCGGGCAGACGGTCGCTCAGCCCGCTTTCAAAGCGCTCCATTTGCAGATGTTGCGAACGTTCCGAACTAACGGTGGCTGCACGCTGCAATCGTTCCCGCGCGTCGAGCGAACTCACGCGCGTCAGTGCGTCTGCCACTTGGCTTGCCGCGATGAGCAGTGCCTGATTGTACTGTGAAGCGGCCTCGGCATATTCGGCTTCCCTTATTCCCAAATTGGTGCGCAGCGTACGTACGTTGAACAGGGGAATATGCACTGCGGGGCCGAAGGAAGCGTACCAATTTTTCGCCATAAGCCAGTTACTGAGATCAAGGCTTTGCAATCCGAGCAACAGGTTCAAATCCACATTCGGATAGAAATCTGCTTTAGCACCTTCGATTCGGTTTGCCGCCGCTTCGGCGTGCCATTTCAGCGCAATCAAATCTGGCCGGTGTGCCAGCCAGTCCAACGGCAATTTTTGCGGTAGCGGAAAAGGCCCGCCGGAAGAGAGTACCGGTTCTTCCAGTTTAGCTCCCCAGTCGGGGCCGTTCCCGGTCAGTGCGGCAAGACGGTCGCGCAGGATTCTGGATTGCGTTTCCAGATCCTTGACGTTGTCTTGCTCCTGAATCAGGAGCACTTCCATCTGGCTGGAAGTCAGCGCGGAATCGATGCCACGCTTCAGCCGTGACTCTGCTAGCCGCAATGCCATGCGACGTTTATCCACCGTCTGACGAGCAAGCTTCACGCGTGCGACAACGTCCTGCCAATTGAAATAGGCATCGACTACTTCACCGGCCAAGGCCAGTTCTGCTGCGCCGCGCTCTGCCTCGGCAGCTCTGCTTTCACCCACGGCGGACTGCACCAGTGAGCGGTTCTTGCCCCACCAGTCGAGAGTATAAGCAGCACCGACGGAAATATCTCCCTCGTTTGTGGTGGCCCCTCCCAAGGGAGGCGGGTATAGCCCGTTCACGCTAAAGTGTTCTCGCACCACCGAGGCATTGCTGTCGTAGCGAATATCGGATTCCAGTTTCACCAGATGCGCCGCTTGCCGCGCTTGCTCGATGCGCGCCTGCGCTGTCGCCAAGGTCGGATTGTCGCGTATTGCCATGTCCACCAAGGCGTCGAGAGCTTTATCGTTGAACCCACTCCACCATGCGCGACCCGTCCAGTCAGCGCGGTCGAAGGCAGGGTCGCCAGCGACAGCGGCCAAGGTCTGCTGCAACTCCGGCTTGGCGACCTCGGGCGGCGGGGGGGATTTTGCGGGCAGCGGGGCACAACCGACCAAGGCGATTACGCCCAGCAGCAACAAATTAGGATAGGCAGGCATGTTCATCGTCATCCAACTGTCCGATCCCGGAAAGTAGCTGCCATCCCGTGACTCGCCAGCCAGTCTTGTAGCCGCTTCCAGCCATCTTCAGCGGCTTCCTTGCGGTAATTTGGACGGTAGTCGGCAAAAAAAGCGTGAGGGGCATCAGCGTATACCTGAATATCCGAGCGGCTGTCTCCGGTTGCCAGTAACACCTTCATGCGCTCGACGCTATCAAGTGGGATGCTGTTGTCCTTGCCGGCGTAGAGTCCCAATACTGGCACCTTGAGTTGAGATGCAATGTCGGTTGGATGTATGGGCTGCAGTTCACTGGCGGTTCCTGTGAATTTCCCATACCAAGCTACACCGGCTTTGACCCGAGGATTATGTGCACAGTAAAGCCATGCTATGCGACCACCCCAACAGAATCCTGAGATGGCCAGATGACTAACGTCTCCCTTGGTGTGCTTGCCGACAAAATCAACTGTGGCATCGAGGTCTGCAATGACTTGTGCATCAGATACCTGGCTCACCACCTTGGCAATAATTTCATTGAGATCTGTTATTGAGGAGACATCTCCCTGACGGGCGAACAGTTCCGTTGCAATGGCCAGATAACCGAGCTTGGCTAAACGGCGACAAACATCTTTGATGTGCTCGTGCACCCCGAATATTTCTTGTATGACCAACACAACGGGAAAGCCGCTACCCTCTGCTGGATGGGCCAGATAGGCAGGAATTTCACCATCTGTCACGGGAACTCTAACTTCACTGACCACGAGCGAATTGCTGTCTGTAGAGATGGTCTGCGCCGAGATTGGGCGTACTGCCTGCGCGAAACCTGTTGCCGTTAGCGGTAACATGGAATCCAGACGGGGCAGGGAAGATGGATGGGAGTTATTCATTAGCAGACTTATGAACCGAATACATGGATCGCCTATCCGGCATGATAACCAATTTTGACTTCATGCGTCATACCGATATTACTTATCATGATCAATGTGCGGGCAGGCTGCACCATACATTGGTGAACAGCAACAACGATCAAGGGAAGGAAATCATTCTCTTGCATGCCGTCCTGATCGAGGCCAGAATGGGGCAGGTCGGTAAGATATGGGTGGTCGAGGTGGACAGGGGATGGGAGGCAAGAGGATAGAAATTAGAGACGGATTCACAGCGGGTTCGTTAACGGCAGACTCGTGTATTAGCGCAACTTGTCTACGTCCATGTCAGGTTGCGCCTTTTTCCAAACCGAAGGGGCTTGTTATGAAAAATATAAGTTTATTTCTGTCGGCCTTAATTGCCTTCCCCGTTTTTGCCGGAGACCTTTGGGAAGTGACTTCAACGTCAGTTGGCCCAGACGGGAATCCCGTGCCGTTTACGCAAAAAAATTGTTTCCCCAAGGATAGTGTTGACCCTTCACAAATGCTCGGAGGGCTTGGGAATTGCACATTTGATCAAAAGAACGGCAACGCTTCGGCAATGATTTTCTCCATGACTTGCAAGACTCCTGGAATGCCGACTGAATTGGAATCCATGAAAGTTACAGGAGACGCAAGCTTAAACGGCAATAGGTTTGACATACGTTACATCATAACCGTGGGTGGGAAGCAAGGTTCACCGGGCGGAGATTTCAAGATGAGCGGCAGCGCGGAAGCGCGCAAAGTCGGCCAGTGTGATGAGCGTTAAGCGAAATGAAGATTTGCAGATTTTCGATGCAAGGCCGTGGGAAATTTCGGTGACGTGAGGGATGCCGTTATTTGCAGCGCTTGTTATGTCGACGCATTCGCTTCCGGGGCACCTTGATATCAATTGCCAACAGGCTCAGGGCACTTATAAAGCTTTCCAGGCTTACTCTTCCCCATCCAGCCCCAGTTCCTGAATCTTGCGCGTCAGCGTGTTGCGTCCCATGCCAAGCAATGTGGCGGCTTCGATGCGCCTGCCACCGGTGTGTTGCAGCGCCTGAGTGATGAGGGTGCTTTCAAATTGTCGGCTCAGGTTTTCCAGAATATTTTGATCGCCGTGTTGTAATGACAGTGCGACTTGCTGTGACAGCGCGTTGCGCCAGTCGCCCTGAGCTATGCCAACAGCCGGTGCATCGCGCCATTCCGGCGGCAGGTCGGCGATTTCGATTTGCCGCGAAGGCGTCATCACGGTAAGCCAGTGGCACAGGTTTTCCAATTGCCTGACGTTGCCGGGAATGTCCTGAGCGGCGAGATATTGCAGCGCGGCTTCGCTCAAGGTTTTTTGTTCTACGCCCAATTCACGCGCACTCTTCTGCAAAAAATATTTCGCGAGTAACGGAATGTCCTCGCGCCGCTCGCGCAAAGGCGGCAGACGCAGGCGGATGACATTAAGGCGGTGGAACAAGTCCTCGCGGAACAGCCCTAGCTTTACGCGCTCATCCAGATTCTGGTGCGTAGCGGCGATGATGCGCACATTGGCTTTGAGCGGTTGATGGCCGCCGACGCGGTAGAAGTTGCCGTCAGACAGAACGCGTAGCAATCGCGTCTGCAATTCTGCGGGCATGTCGCCGATCTCGTCGAGGAATAGAGTGCCGCCCTCAGCCTGCTCGAAGCGCCCGCGTCGCGTGGCCGTGGCGCCGGTGAAAGCGCCGCGCTCATGGCCGAACAATTCCGATTCCAGCAAATCTTTCGGAATAGCGGCGGTGTTGATGGCAACGAAAGGCTTGTCGGCGCGCGGGCTGTGGCGGTGCAGCGCGTGCGCGACCAATTCTTTGCCGGTGCCGGACTCGCCGTTAATCAACACCGTGGCGTGGGATTGCGCAAGCCTGCCAATGGCGCGGAACACTTCCTGCATGGAGGGCGCTTGCCCCAGTATATCCGGTGCGGCGAGAACAGCCTCGGGGGAGGCATTCTTGCGCTGGCTTTGCTCCAGGGCGCGGCGGATCAGTTCGACCGCATGATTGATGTCGAAAGGTTTAGGCAAATATTCGAATGCACCGCCCTGAAAAGAAGAGACCGCACTTTCCAGGTCGGAATAGGCCGTCATGATGATCACCGGAAGATTCGGGTAGCGATCACGCAGTGCTTGCAGCAGTTCCAGCCCGGAACTGCCGGGCATGCGGATGTCGCTGATAACTATTTGCGGCGTGCCTTGAGTAAGCGCCTGCATGGCCTCATCGGCGGAAGCGAAACTCTTGAACTCGATGTCCTCGCGAGCCAATGCCTTTTCCAGCACCCATCGGATGGAGCGGTCGTCATCTATGATCCAGA
The DNA here is from genome assembly GCA_964480365.1 of uncultured Gallionellaceae bacterium. Taxonomy (GTDB): domain Bacteria; phylum Pseudomonadota; class Gammaproteobacteria; order Burkholderiales; family Gallionellaceae; genus CAIQPV01. The sequence continues at coordinate 28,894 of CAYZPM010000025.1, read as the reverse complement.
CTGGCTTCATCCTAACAACCTCATTTGTAACGCTAAGACGCAGAGTTGAGAAGAACTGAGATTACGCTGCGACAAATTGCTGGTCAGATGAGAGATAAAATTCTGATGAGCAGAGGAAGGTTTGGATTTCTCTGTGTCTCTGTGTCTCTGTGGTGATAGGTTCGGGGTCATTGGGCGGTATCCATAAATTTCATTGTAGCGGCAACATCACAGTAAAACAGGTGTGTCCCGGTTCGCTTTCGAACTCAATGCTGCCCTGATGCTGGCTGACGAAATCCTGCGCAAGGGTCAGCCCCAGGCCATGCCCGTCCGGGCGCCCGGATACCAGCGGGTAAAAAATCTTGTCACGCAAATGCTCTGGCACACCGGGGCCATCGTCCTCGATTTGCACCATGATAGCCAGCCGGTGGCGTTTTTTTATCAGCGTGACCTGGCGCGCGATGCGTGTACGCAACACGATAGTGCCCTGACCTTGCATGGCCTGCGCCGCATTGCGTACGATGTTGAGCACGACCTGTATCATCTGCTCCTTATCACCCATCAGTGGCGGCAGGCTGATGTCAAAGTCGCGCTCAATAACCAGTTCTTTCGGCATTTCCGCCAACACCAGGCTGCGAACACGTTCCAGCACTTCATGGATATTAAGCGCACTAAAATGAGGCGCGTGCTGCGGTGCGAGTAGCTTTTCCATCAGCGAACGCAGGCGATCCGCTTCCTGAATCACCACTTGGGTGTATTCACGCAAACTGGGTTTCTCCAGTTCTTGCTCCAACAGCTGTGCCGCGCCGCGTATGCCTCCCAGCGGGTTTTTGATTTCGTGCGCCAGGTTGCGCAATAGCAGGCGGTTGGCTTGGGTCTGGTCGAGCATTTGTTCCTCGCGCGCCAGTTTCAGCGGACGATCCATGGGATGGAACTCAAGCAGCAGATAGTGTTTGCCCGATTGCAGCGGCGTGGCGGCACAGCGCAAATGCAGCTTGCCATGCGCATGCGTGCCCAGCGTGAGATCGTGTTCGATATAACTGGCGTTGTTGGTCAGAGCTTGTTGTATCGCGGTAACCAATTGCTCGGTATGGGTAAACACATGTTGTACCGGATGCCCGATCAGATTTTTGCTGCTCAGGGCAAACAGGTTCTCTGCTGCCGGATTAAAATAGGCAACACGCGACTGCTCGTCCAGCAGGATAACTGCCGTGGCAAGGTGTTCCAGTGTGGGTAAGAAAGTGGTTGGCATAGGTGCTTATAAAGCAGAAAATATGCCAACCATGATACGGCTATTTAACGTTGGACAATTCGGTTTTGAGAGCGCTTACGTTTTTCTCGTGCAGCGTCACCTCTTCCTGTAGCGCATGCAACTTCCCTTCGGATTTCGCATCGTTGCGGGAAGCCTCTCCCTGCTTCTGATTCCCCCGCGCTTCGGCAAGCAGCTTTTCCTCTGTAGCCAACTCGTCCGAAAGTATCTTGCGCCGTAAACTGTCACGGCTTTTTTGTGTGCTGCTATCCACTCTGGGGAAATCGGATGGGCTGGTATTGTTGCGCGCGTGCGTGGAGTTCGACGAGGACTCCCGAGAGGAGTGCGGAGTAGAGGGGAATGGCTCCAGCCCAAGTTTTTTCGCTCCTTTGCTCGGGGTGCTGGAGTAGGTCACATGCCCTTCTGCATCGACGGACTTGTATATCTCGGCTTGCGCCCAGCCGGTGCAACCTATGCACAACAACACGAACAAATAGCGTGACTTCATGAATCGAAACCCGACAAGGATCATAGTGGACAGAGTATAGGTTAAAGCCCGGCAATATGACAAACAGCAAAACAGTAATTTATCCACGAAAAACACGAAAGGCACGAAATAAAACTGCGGGTTGCATTCGTTCGGTGACTCACCCATTGAGTTATATATTTCAGTATAGAGACTTATGAATTTGTTCGTGTTTTTCGTGCATTTCGTGGACAACTGCTTTTCTCAGGATCAAACAAAACGGGGCCTTGCGGCCCCGTTCCTTGATTGATGCAATAGCAAGTAAACAAGCTGTAGTACATGACCCCGTTGCAAAGCTAATAGGTACAATGACTATTTGATTTGATGGTTGAAAAGCTACTTGCCGAGCTACTTACATAAAGTGTGCACTGGTTTGGTGCAGTCAGTTATGCATGGCACTTAATGCGTGCCCAAAACTATGGCGGACTGTGCGGAATCACACACCACGTCCCCAAAAAGAAAAACCGCCGGGCTATCTCTAGCGGCAGAGGGTTTGCCTAGCTCAACGATTTATTTTTCGTAAGCCCAGTCATTCATCTTCGCTGCGAACTTAGTCCAATCAATGGGCTTAGATTTTTTTCTTCTTGCTCCTGTCCAAAAAAATGAGCCTTGCCCCACTTCAAGGTTGCCAATTTTTTTCCCGTCGGCATACAGGTCTAATGATAGTGCTGACCTCGCCTTGGCAAGCTCAACATTATTCAGCGTTGCCATTACTACATGCTTTTTGCTGTCGGCTGCAATGCCACCCGCTTTAGCTGGCGTAGGTTTTTTGACGCTCGCTTTTGCTTTAACAGTGCTGCCACTTCGGATGCTGGGAGCTGTCGATGGTTTTGTCTTAGATGACACTTTTTCCTTGGAAACGCCGGGGGTTGGGAAAGGCCATGTTTTGGCAGTTTTTACCTTTGGCTTGGCTTTGGCAACCATAGTTATTCTCCTTTAACGTGTGTAGTGCCTTGAACGATTTATCGCGTTTTACTATTACAAGATAACGAGGCAGCAACTATTCAGCAGGCTTGCGCGGCTGGTCTTGAACTGTGGCAATAGGTGCGCCAGCAGCGAAACCCGTACCCGTACCCATCGCAGATTGGTTGGAGATGATATCCGTCAGCACACCGTCAGCGCCTATCTTAAAGATAACGCTACTTACTTGAGAATCAGAACCGCCAACAAAGGCACCTACAATTGGAATAAATGATGATGCTCTTGCTTGAGCTTGAACGCCGGTGTAAGAAATCATTCTCACCCCGTTATATGTTGTTACGGAAGTGGGCTTTCCAAGTGCTGCAACAATGTCAGATTCCTTAGTTACGCCCTGCTTGAACTGCGAAATTTGCTTATCACTTACCATGACGCCGCTGCTTACACAGCCAGCTAAGAAGGCGATAAGCACAAATGTAATAATTTTCATTTCAGACCCCTTTATTTTTTGTTGGTAGAAATTTGAAGCGGCAGCTTCCGCAGTCTAGCGCATACAACCATATGCAGACAAGTTTGGGTGAATAGGCAACCCTTGCCACCCCATGAAGGACAGAAAATTACCGACTACGATATTTGGCGAGGTGTTGCATGAATTACGCTTGCAGCAGGCGCTCACGCAAGACCAACTTGCCGAACGTGCGTGTACTGAGCGCAGCCATATCAGCGCACTTGAGCGTGCCGAAAAAGCACCAGCACTCGCAACAATTTTTGTTCTTGCTGATGCATTAAAAATTCCTGCGGGGGAGCTGATTGCTCTTGTCGAACAACGACTGAAAACTAAACGGCGCTAACTATTACCATCACTAGAACCTGCGGAATTGGTTATTAGGCTTATGCCGCTGCTCATCACCCCAATAGCCGTGCCAAGTTAATTTGCATTTCCGCCTGATATTCCTGATTTGGTTTTAGATTGGCACACATAGGGGCGAACGGCTCCACGCCTGCCAGCCGACGCACTGAGTTAGCATCAATGCCGTGTTCATTGCAGACTGCCTCCAGCGCATGGTCAAGCGCCAACAATCGTGTTTCACAAATTGAATGTACCTCAAGCATGGATATTACTTTATCAATATCATTGGCTTCGAAGGCAAAACGCAAAGACATAGTGGAGGCTAAATTACGGTAATTTGTGCGCCAGTGTTCAATTGCGAATTGTGCGGACATATTGAAGAGGCCATCAAGCCAGCGTCGATATTCCACGTCTCGACAGATGTAGGACTTGACAGGAACTGCACCAGCCACACGTTCACTCTCAAGCTCGTTCATGTCGGTCATGTATTGAAAGGAAAGAATTGCTAGTTCCTTGTTTGAAAGTCCCTCATACATTTTTGAGATGCGGTCTTGCCTCATGGTTTCTTGCTCCTATGTTCTATGGTTCGTTCAAGTAACTCTAAGCGCTCTTGCAGCACCTCTGTGTCGAATGCTTTGCGAATTATGTCCAGCACGTAAGCAAGGCGGGTTCCTTCCTGCGTTTCAATTTTCCCGCCCCGCATATCTCGATACACGGCAGCGATTTCACGCCGAATTGCGGCTGCATCATGCAGATTAATCTTTGGGGGTAGAGGGGCGTGCAGGTTCCCTTGCTGGTCATAGGTCGAAGCCTGTTCATTTTGTGCCGCGCTCATCGCCGACCAGCCTCAATTACTGCACGCACCCGCTCAAGTTCCGCAGACTTTGGTTTTGTCTTGGCAGGTTGCCGGATATATGCCCCGGTTTCTCTATCCCAATAACTTGCTGGCTGGTCTTCTTCCCTCTCAACATGCAAATCCTGAAAATAACTTGATTGCGATGTGTCGGCAGGTGAAACAGGAGGAGGAGAATATCCAAAGTCTTCACAGGATAGACTTCGGTTTTTTTCAGGTGGCGCAATCGTTTCAAAGTCTTTAGACTTCTTTACGTCCAAGTCTTTAGACTTCGTTGGCTTGGCCTGCTTGGTTGGCTTCGGCAGCTCAATACCTAACACATCCGCAATTGGTGCAGGATTGACCGCGATTAACGCCAGCAGTGCATCCTTGACAGCAGGCTCGTTTAAAACGTCATGGCGGCGCTTGATCTCTGCGAACACAGTACTGGCCACCTCATGCCGTACAGGCGCACTAAGGCGTTTCGGTGGCTCCTGACGTGCCAGTCCGTGTGACTTGGCTACTCGCTCATAAAAATCCGTTATCGTTTCCAAAAACCTAGCATGGTTGCCCACGGCTCTGCCTCCGATCATGCGCCCATTGAATAGCGGCAAAATCACAATATGGCAATGTTTTGCACGTTCATCCAGATGAACAACAGCCGATAGAATTGGGCATTCAAACCGAACACGCGCCCACTCAACTGACTGCGCAAAATATTCAACATGATTTATTTGTGACTCAGCTGGCAGACTCACAACAAGTTCAATTCCGTGCACGGTGTCTTTTCTTAGCGCGTGCGGAAATTCTGCCTCAGCCAATAACGCACGCTCATGTGCGACAACACCGTCCGCCGTGCTCTCACCAGAAATGATGTAATTGTATTTTGTGCGCAAAGGGTCAATATGCGTATCTGCGCCATACTCCGCCTGATTCTCGCGCAAGTTATGTTTCGCTGCCGTGCGAATCATTCCCTTACCTTTGAGCTTTTCAATTCCCAAATAGAACACCATGGCCTTATAGCCTCAGCTATTCTGTGCTGAAATGGCTTTGGAGTTCCCCTTGCAGGCCGTACTTGTCTTTTTCTGGGCGGGGTTAGGTTTGGCGGTGGTGTCTTTTTTTACGCAGACTGGCTTGCGCTCCACACCAGCCTTGCGCTCAAGATATGCAGCAATGGAATCGCCGGTGATGCGCGTGGTACGTGCGCCGAGTTTTATGGCATCAATTTCTTTTTGCTTAACTAGACGATGAACTTGCGCACGGCTATTCTCAAAAATTTCAGTGGTTTTTTCAGGTGAAAAAAGGCGACCGCGAAGGGATTCAATAAGTGCTTCAAGTGACTTCATGTTGATGGCTCCTGTCAGTTAATGATTGCGCCGCATTGAGCGACAGGAGTACAAGCGAAATAGTCAGAAAATTCGTGTCAAGCCTTTTTTTGTCCGAGTTTGAATTTTTTTCGTGGTGTGATTTGTTTCCCGCGTTTTCCAAATTGCTGTCTATCAGCCAATATCATCGTATAAGTGTCACCTTGCTTCACAACGCGAAAAACACCCATCTTCCAATTGTCGGGTTTCTCAGCCTCAAATAAAAGGGAGTTTTCGGGCTGAAATTTGGCAAGGATATTCTTGATCTCTGTATCTGAAATGGCGAATCCGGGGTGTAGCTTCTTCACTTCATCAACCGTATTTTTTATTGCCACATCTCGAATCACGCCCGAAGAACGTAGGCGTTCAAATATGAACAATACATCAAGAAGGAGGGCAATGTTTCCAGATTTTCGTGGGCGGCCTGCCCCTTTGTGCTGCATTTGATCATCGCTACTCATTTGTTATAGCGTCTCTCTCACGCACGAAGCTGCACGACATTTCCAGCCTCTTCGCCGTCTTCGCATCGGTTGAGGAATTGCAGCAGCTTTTCTGATGCCGCGAACCTTTCCGGGCATTGCTGCCACTTGTCATACTTTGCCTGTAACACCCCGCTTGCATGGTCAAGATATTTTTCCGCTGTGGCTTCGTCTATGCGAAGTTCTGACAATGCAGTCCGGCAGGTGCGTCTCAAATCATGAGGCGTAATCCTGCGCCAGCCTTCACCATTTGCGTGCAGGCGGTCTAGCCAGATGCCTATCACGTTCCGCTTGCCGCGCGCATGAGGTTCAATAGACGCGCGCCGCGTCTCGACTGGTAGCCCTCGCACATCACCCGCCGCCAGATAGTGCAATTCCTTCAACCATCCGATAGCCTCAGCGGGTAGCTGTATTTCAAAAGCCCCTGTTGTGTGCTTGCGGTTTTTCCGGCGTTCGTGCGGAATTGACCAGACCCCGGCATTCAAATCAAATTCCGCCCAAGTTGCCGCCGTCATGGTGCCGACTCGAACGCCAGTCAAGAGCATCAACCGAATTGCCAGATCGTAGGGGCGCGGAATGGTTTTGAGCGCGGGGAGGAAGGCAGCTAATTCCTGCGCAGATAGGGCGATACCCTCATCAGGCTTTGGGGGCTTTCCGGTTACGGCATCAGACCGCACGTCTCGACACGGGTTTGAACTGCACACAGCACGGGCAACTGCATGGAAGAACATTTGCGACAGGTCTATCAGCACCATGCGCGGCAACGAGGTGCCGCCAGTCTTGCAACTCTCCACCACGTACACAATGTTTTCAGGCTTTATTGAAGCGACCGGAAAATTGCCGATAGCTGGCTTGATGTATCGTTCGTACCGTCCCTTTTTTTGGGTCAGGGTATGGGGTGCAATCTCAATGAAGGCCTTCTCGAAATATGATGCCGCCAGATCATTGACCGTCCACGCCAAGGCCGCCGCTTGCTTGGCCTGCTTTTTCTCGACGGCGACATCGACCCCATTATCTGCCGACTGCCTCAACTCTTTGGCCTTGGCTCTTGCGTCAGCCGCACCCCACACCGGGAACTTGCCTATGGTGCATTCCTTTTGCTTGCCGCTGATCCAATACCGGAGCACCCATGAAGCCACACCAGTTTTTGAGGCCGTCAGTGTCAGCCCCGGTATCATCCCTTCAGCTTGCGTGAGGGTTTTTCCATCGCGTTGCGCCTTCGCTATCAGCGCCCTAACTTCCTTGTCGGTTATGCTAGCCATGATTGCCCCCATTAAGTGAAAAATAGCCATTCAAATACAATGTGCTAAATCGTTTTAAGTAGCTTGCAACTGCGGTAAGTAGCTTTTCCCCTTGCCAAGCTACTTAACTTTCATGCGCTACACTACGCCTCTTGGTTGCTTATGGCAACAAAAAAGCCTTGATTTCTCAAGGCTTCGTTGTTAAATCGCGTCTTATGGAAACGCTTCGATATGTACTTAAATACTACAAGCTATAGTACATATCGTACTCAACTGGATGCGTGGTCATGCGGAAGCGGGTGACTTCTTCCATCTTCAGCTCGATGTAAGCATCGATCATGTCGTTGGAGAATACGCCGCCACGGGTCAGGAACTCGCGATCCTTGTCCAGCGCTTCCAATGCCTGATCAAGACTGGAACATACGGTTGGGATCTTTGCATCCTCTTCCGGTGGCAAATCGTACAGATTTTTGTCGGCAGCATCGCCGGGATGAATCTTGTTCTGCACGCCGTCCAAGCCAGCCATCATCATGGCGGTGAAAGCCAAGTAAGGGTTGGCGGTTGGGTCAGGAAAACGCACTTCGATACGGCGGGCCTTGTCGCTCTGCACGAAAGGAATACGGATCGAGGCGGAACGGTTGCGCGATGAGTAAGCTAGTTTTACCGGGGCTTCGAAGCCGGGCACCAGACGCTTGTAGGAGTTGGTGCCAGGGTTAGTGATGGCATTCAGCGCCTTGGCGTGCTTGATGATGCCGCCGATATAATACAGCGCGAACTCGGACAGCCCGGCATAGCCGTTGCCCGCAAACAGGTTTTTGCCGTCCTTCCAGATGGACTGATGCACATGCATGCCGGAACCGTTGTCACCAACGATAGGCTTGGGCATAAAGGTCGCGGTCTTGCCGTACTGGTGAGCGACGTTATGCACCACATATTTCAGCTTCTGGGTCTGGTCGGCGCGTTTTACCAGCGTGCTGAACTTGGTGCCGATTTCGCACTGTCCGGCAGTTGCCACTTCATGGTGATGCACTTCGACCGGCACGCCAATTTCTTCCAGCGCCAGGCATATGGCGGAGCGGATGTCTTGCAGCGAATCAACCGGGGGAACTGGGAAATAACCGCCCTTGACGGTGGGACGGTGGCCTGTGTTGCCGCCGTCGAATTTTTCTCCTGAGGACCAGGCGGCTTCTTCGGAATTGACTTTGCAGAAGGAGCCGGACATGTCCACCTTCCACTCGACTGAGTCGAAAATAAAGAATTCGGGTTCTGGGCCGAAGAAGGCTGCATCGCCCAAGCCACTGCTCTTCAAGTAGGCTTCGGCGCGCTTGGCGATAGAGCGCGGGCAGCGGTCGTAACCCTTGCCGTCGGAAGGCTCGATCACGTCGCAGCTCATCACCAGTGTAGTTTCGTCCATGAACGGGTCGACAAAAGCGGAGTCAGGATCGGCCATCAGCAACATGTCTGAAGCCTGTATGCCCTTCCATCCAGCGATGGAAGATCCGTCGAAAGCATGACCGTTATCGAACCAGTCATCGCTATCCGTCACAATATGTGCAGGAATGGAAACGTGCTGTTCTTTACCACGGGTATCGGTAAAACGCAGGTCAACGAATTTAACTTCATTGTCTTTGATTAACTTTGCAACATCAGCTGCCGACTTCGACATAACTCTCTCCCTAAACGTAACGACTGAATCAAAAAAATAAACCGACCAAAAAATCTTGCAACTCAAACAAAAATCTTAGGTAAACCTTTTAGCAGGAAACATGCCACAGCTTTCCCGCGCCAAAGCGCACATTTTGCCATACTCATTAGGATAAATGGATAAAAATATGCGCCCCTAAGTGGGGCGCAGGTGTTTTTCCTTGCACTATTCTTGTGCGCGGCTGTGGTGTAGTTGGATGGCGCGGAAATAAATGTCGTCCGCCGTGATTTCGGCGCATCGCCGCTGTAGTGCCTCAATTCTGGACGGATCTTGGTAAACCGCCGAATCGAGGAGCAGGTCGGCGTCGATTTTTCCATCCAGATAATGCAGCAGGGTGCGATTGCCCAGCGGCAGATCGTCGCCCAGCCGTCCTGCGAGATGTTTAAGCAATATTTCACGGCCCGGCAAGTGAACATTGGGCTTGGCCTGCATATCATCTTCCGGATCGATATGCACCATCACATCCATGACATGATGTTGTCGCAGCACGGCCTGCCTGGCGGACTCGGCGATGTAATGGCCTTCGGACACGCTGATTTTTGGATCGACGATGATGTGCGCGTCTACCAGTGCATTATCGGCCATCTTGCGCGTGCGCATTTCATGCAGGCTACGCACGCCCGGTGTCGCCAGCAGGGTAGCGCGGATGGCCGCAACCTCTTCAGGAGAAAGGCCCGTATCGATTAATTCGGCCAGCGCCTCCAGCGCAAACTTGCCGCCCATGTGCGCGATCATCACCCCCACCACTGCCGCAGCGACCAGATCGAGAAACGTATAGCCCATCAAGTTGCCGCCGATGCCGACCACCACCACCAGAGATGAAGCCGCGTCGGAGCGCGCGTGCCAGGCATTGGCGATAAGCATCTGTGAGCGCACGCGCTTGGCCACTGCCAGCATGTAACGGAACATGCCCTCCTTGGCGACCAATGCGATGAGCGCAATCCAGAGCGTGAATGGATGCACGGCTTGCACCTGTGCGGGAAGCTGCAAACGCATCCCGGCAGCGATCAGCAGTGCCACGCCCAACCCAGCCAAAGCCACGCCGAGAATCAGCGTAGCGGCAGTCTCAATACGCGCATGTCCATAGGGATGGTCAGCATCGGCATGGCGGTTGCCGTGGCGGTTCGCGAACAGCACCATGATGTCGGACAGCAGGTCGGACAGCGAATGCAGGCCGTCCGCCATCAACGACTGCGACCGCCCGAAATATCCCGCTACCACTTGCAGCACGGCTAACATCAAATTGATGAATATGCTGATCCAGGTGCTTTTTTTCGCGGCGGCAAAACGTTCCGGATTGGCTGGCTCAAAAGCGGCGGATTTATTGTGGGTATGCTCTTGGATGTGATTTTTCATCGCGGTTAAGATAGTATGCTAAGTGCCGTGGTGTCAATTCCTCACGCGAATTGCCGCGTTGGGGATTGCCTGCCTTTGGCACAGGATAACACTTGCAACTTAAACAATGAATACACGACGGAAACATAAGATAACGCTATGGGTAAAATCACCGAAATTCTGAACACGGCGCAACAACGCGCCAAGGAAATGAACCTGCCGTATGAAGGCGCATTGTTGCCGGAAGAAGCTTACGAAATCATGCAATCCGCACCCGGCGCAAAGCTGGTGGATGTACGCACGCGCGCCGAACTGGATTGGGTTGGACACGTTCCCGATGCGGTGGCAGTCGAATGGGTCACCTACCCCGGCATGAAACCCAACCCGCATTTCATTGCGCAACTGGGTCAAGTTGTGGACAAGGAATCGCTGGTGATGTTTATTTGTCGCAGCGGCGTCCGCTCGCACAGTGCCGCCATCGCCGCCACCCAGGCGGGCTATGCCGATTGTTACAATGTGCTGGAAGGCTTCGAAGGTGACAAGAATGCCGACGCACACCGCAACACGCTGAACGGCTGGCGCGCGGCGGAATTGCCGTGGGGGCAAAGCTAATTATTTCTGGGGGCGGCAGGATGGGTTGCAAAACTACCCATCGCTCTATTACATCGCCCTTGGAAGAATATTTTCCGTGGAAAGCTTAGTCCTGTAAAAGAAAATATAGGCTAAGCAAAAGTACACCAGTGAATATTACAAGCACTATTTTCATAGTTTTTATTGCACGCACTTTTTGCCGAGCAAAAAGTTCTTCGTCGATATTATCGTCCAAAACAAACCCCGTTTATAAATTTAAGTTTCACGTTAAGAGTGACGCGCAAGATGCTGTTGAGCTGGCAATGGAACCACTACTTGCACTCAAACGCTTAGACGCCACTCTGATGAAGCATAAAAACAACAACTGATGCAGCGAGACAATATACACCGAACAGAAGCCAACGTCCGCTGTCCAGCCAGCTTGAAAGCCATTTAAGAGCCAGAAGTCCAGCAACAAAGCTAAACACCATACCCAACAGGCTGGGCATGAAAATTTGCGTCAAGCCAGCCATGGACGTTGAGGATGCATGTTGCTCCTGCAATAAACGCATGGCTTCACGGGCAATAACAGGCGGCGTAAGCACCACCGCGAGGGCAAAGCTGAATTCCTCTATTTTTCTCCTTGGAATATCCAAGAGCAGACCGGTGGAAATCGTTGCCCCTGAGCGCGAGAAGCCGCGAAATGGTAAGCAAATGCCCTGCACTGCACCTACAAAGCAAGACTCTTTCAAACCCAGATTCCGTCCATATTCGGAAGAAGAGCGATTTTTAATTCCCGCATATAGAATCAACAAGCCCACAGCGGCAAGCGCAGCCGAGATCAGATTCATGTTGCCAAAAAGCTGCTCAATTTCCGCATGCGGCACATCTTTCATGAAAAATTTCTCAATCAGGAATTTCAGCGCCAGCCCTACGATACCCGTTACCAGGGTCGCCGCAACGATGAATTTTACCGAGTCCCAGAAGACCTTTTTGGAAGAAAAGAAACTCTCTTTCCAAGACTTCCAGAAATAGAAAATAACCGCAAACATGGTGCCCGTGTGCAGCATAACCAGCAAAAGCGTCATTTCAGGGGCGGTCGGATCCAGCCCCATCAGCTTTTCAGCCACAATGACGTGAGCCGAGCTGGATACCGGCAACAGCTCAGCCGCTCCCTGAATTACGGCAAGACCTAGTATTTGTAATAATGTCATCTAATTAAATCCTGATTTAAATTTATTGCCTCATACGATGGTTTGTTCCCACTGCTCCAACGCAATACGGCGATTCACCTCACGCCGCTCCTCTTCACTCAACTGCGGCCAGCATATGATTTCCTCCAGCGTGCGCTGGCAACCCCGACACACATCATCGCCCAACACCGTACTGCAATGACCGGTACAGGGGCAATCGGTGGAAATCTCATGGGGAGAAGGCGGGGAGTGCAAGTGCATGGGGCGGGATTATACCTGCGCATGGCATAAAAGCGGGTTACAAACGCTAATTCCTCATCTTGCAAAAAAGTTGTGAAAAAATAAAATTAACTAATTGACATAATACGCCATTGGCGTATAGTTTTCGCATGGTTTTTATTGAAACACCGACATTTACGCGCCTGATTGCAGTGCTGCTGGACGATGACGAATACTCGAAACTGCAAGGGGAGTTGGTCAAGCGACCAGATGCTGGCGACTTGATAAAAGACGGTGGGGGAATTCGCAAATTTCGCTGGAAGCGTGCCGGGACTGGCAAGAGCGGTGGGATACGGGTGATCTATTACTGGATTACCGAAGACGATCAGCTTTTGATGCTGGTTGCCTATCCCAAGAGTGTGAAGGATAACCTGACTGACAAAGAGACCGCCATTTTGCGCAAACTCGTAAAGGAGCTATAAGCCATGGACAAGACACTTTTCGAAGACCTCAAGCAAAGCTTGAAAGAAGCTGCCGCTATTCGCCGTGGTGAACTTGCACCAGGAAAAGTGACAGAGATCACGGCTCCTGATGCGAAAACCATACGTGCCAAAATTGGATTGAGTCAGAGCGAATTCGCCCAGTTGATCGGAGTCAAGGTTGCCACCCTGAGAAACTGGGAGCAGCACCGCCGCCATCCAACTGGGGCTGCTGCGGCATTACTGACCATCGTTGAAAAAGAACCCGATGCGGCTTTAAGGGCGTTGCACGCTTAGGGCGGCACGGATTAATTCGTCGCCCCCGCGCAGGCGGGGATCCATAGTGTTCAATATCAAGGGCAACGATTACCGCTTGATCGTCGCAGCGCATTACAACCGTGAGATGATGTACATTCGTTTTGTCGGAACCCAAGCAGAATCCGAAATGCTTTTAGCCGGCAACCCGTATGACGCGATAGGCGCAGGGAAGGTATAGCAATGGAACTCAAGCCGATTAAAACCAAAGTCGAATACAAGGCCGTCTTGCGCGAGATAGAGGCGCTATTCGACGTGCCCGACAAAACGCCCGAAGCGGACAGGCTGGAAGTGTTGGTCATGCTGGTGGAGAAATACGAAGCCCATCATTATCCAATTCCAGCCCCCGACCCTATAGATTTTCTGAACTACGCGATGGAAACGCGTGGGCTAACCCGCAAGGAATTAGAGCCGTACATCGGCAGCCGTGGCCGCGTGGCCGAAGTGTTGAACCGCGCCCGTCCGCTTACCCTGGCGATGATCCGGCGCTTGTCGGAAGGCCTCAAGCTGCCTGCGGATGTGCTGATCGCGGATTACGAACTGCGGCACGCCGCATAGCGTTTTACCGCCACCATGCCTCTGCGGCAAATGTAGGTGCCTCCACTGGCGGAATTGCAATCGTTATGGCTGGCGGGTTTGCGATCGTTATGAGTGGTGAATCTCATCGAAACACGCACTCATGCAGCTTACGCAACTTCTTAGGGGAGAAGGCACCAGAAGCGAAAGCTGTCGAAATGCCGAAAGACATCATGACCACAAACCGCTGGACGAAAGAACAACTCAAGCTCGCATTTCATCTTTACTGCCAACTTCCTTTTGGAAGGTTGCACAGCCGAAATCCAGAAATTATCCAGCTTGCCAAACTGATAGGACGAACACCTGGAGCGGTCGCAATGAAACTCGTAAATTTTGCCAGCCTCGACCCGGCAATTACCGGCACAGGGCGAGCGGGCTTGGGTAATGCTGGCTCACTCGACAAAGAAATTTGGGCCGAATTTCATGCCGACTGGGAGAAACTTGCGCTTGAATGCACCCAGTTAAACGCTCAACTCAGTAAGGATGCAGGAGTCGAACCAGTTGCTGTTGAATTGGACATTGCCGAGCAAGAAGAGCTCCAAGATTTTACCGGCGAGACGAAGCGAGTGATGACCGAACAGCGGGTTAAACAGCACTTCTTCCGGCGCGCGGTATTGAGCAGTTATCGGGGACGTTGTTGCATATCTGGTCTTTCGGATGCACGCTTACTGACGGCCAGCCACATCGTGCCGTGGAGTAACGATAAAGCGAATCGCCTTAATCCCAGCAATGGCCTGTGTCTTTCTGCCATCCACGATAAGGCATTTGATCGTGGTTTATTGACGATATCCGATGGCTATGAGGTGATGTTGTCAGAGCAACTAAAGCGGAATGATGATGCCTTCGTTGCTCAGATATTTCTGCCATTGGAGGGGCGTAAGATTGAGCTGCCGGAAAAATTTATTCCGAGCATCGCCTTTCTTTCTCGCCATCGTAGCGAAATATTTGTTGATAACGCTAGTCAATAAACCGCTTGTGAAATACTATAACCCGCAATAAGGTGGTTGACTCTCACTCTTGGCTAATTGGCTCGTACCATGGAAAGAAAAGTGATGCTGACTCCATTGATCGGCTCCTTGATTAAACATGTTCGGCCTATTGACCATCTGAGTAGTACGGGTTAGTGTGCGTCTCATGTTCATCATGCGTTGAACTTGGGAGTAATACGGGAAATGACAATTCGTAAAATGAAGCCCCCTTTAATCCTTTACGCGGCATTGCGCAGCCACTCCAACCCACCGCTCTGTTGCCAAATATCCAGATAGTCTTCGCGGTAAAACCAGGCTTCATCCTTGCCGCCTACAGTCACCCTATCCTCCATGAGAGCGGGGCGGCGCGGTTTGGGATTGATTAGCATTTTGTAAACTTCAGGGTAATCCTGTTTTGCCTGTTTGAGTGTGGCTGCGGCTTCATTTTCTCGATCAGCCGTCAGCAGCGCAAGGACGTGGCCATATTGCATGGCGGCCATATCGTCGGGATAGCGCTATCGTTCAAATTGTCCATCGTTCGTCCAGAAGGAATTTGCCCCACATGTTTAGCATGTTCCCGTGCGACACAGATCAGAAAGTTATGCCTTCCGGTAAATACTCGCGCCCTGCTGCACAAACTCCACCGATTTCTGTTCCATGCCTTTTTCCAGCGCTTCCTCCTCAGAAACGCCTTGAGTCGCGGCGTAGTCGCGCACGTCTTGGGTAATTTTCATTGAGCAGAAGTGCGGGCCGCACATGGAACAGAAATGCGCGACCTTGGAAGATTCTTTGGGCAGAGTTTCGTCGTGGAATTCGCGCGCCTTGTCGGGATCGAGGCCGAGGTTGAACTGGTCGTCCCAGCGGAACTCAAACCGCGCTTTGCTTAGTGCGTTGTCGCGTACTTGCGCGCCGGGATGGCCTTTGGCGAGGTCGGCGGCGTGGGCGGCGATCTTGTAGGTGATGATGCCTTCTTTCACGTCGTCCTTGTCCGGCAAGCCCAGATGCTCTTTCGGGGTGACGTAGCACAGCATGGCGGTGCCGTACCAGCCTATCATCGCCGCGCCTATCGCCGAAGTGATGTGGTCGTAGCCGGGGGCGATGTCCATGGTGAGCGGGCCGAGGGTGTAGAACGGCGCTTCGTGGCACCACTTGAGTTGCAGATCCATGTTCTCTTTAATCATGTGCATCGGCACATGGCCGGGGCCTTCGATCATGGTCTGCACATCGTGCTTCCACGCCACCTGCGTGAGCTCGCCCAAGGTCTTGAGTTCGCCCAGTTGTGCTTCGTCGTTGGCATCGTAGATTGAGCCGGGACGCAGGCCGTCGCCGAGGCTGAACGCCACGTCGTAAGCCTTCATGATTTCGCAGATTTCCTCGAAATTGGTGTAGAGGAAACTTTCCTTGTGGTGCGCGAGGCACCATTTCGCCATGATGGAGCCGCCGCGCGAAACAATTCCGGTCAGGCGCGTGGCGGTCATCGGGATGTAGCGCAGCAGTACCCCGGCGTGGATGGTGAAGTAGTCAACGCCCTGCTCGGCCTGCTCGATCAGCGTGTCGCGATAAATTTCCCAAGTCAGGTCTTCGGCGCGGCCATCCACTTTTTCTAGCGCCTGATAAATCGGCACAGTGCCAATCGGCACCGGCGAGTTGCGGATGATCCACTCGCGCGTTTCGTGGATGTGCTTGCCAGTGGAAAGATCCATCACGTTGTCGCCGCCCCAACGGATCGCCCAAGTCATTTTCTCGACTTCTTCCTGTATGCTCGATCCCAATGCAGAGTTACCGATATTGGCGTTGATCTTCACCAGAAAGTTGCGCCCGATAATCATCGGCTCGACTTCGGGGTGGTTGATGTTGGCCGGGATGATGGCGCGGCCACGGGCAACTTCGTCGCGCACAAATTCAGGGGTAATTATTTTCGGGATGGAAGCGCCGAAATGCTCGCCGTGGTGCTGAGTTTTTAAAAGCTCGGAAAGCCCCTCAACCTTTTGGTTCTCGCGGATGGCGATGTATTCCATTTCCGGCGTGATGATGCCCTGACGCGCATAGTGCATCTGCGTGACGTTAGCACCCACTTTCGCTCGGCGTGGCGCGCGCTTAAGGTTGAAGCGCATTTCTGCCAGTTCAGGATCGGCCAGTCGTTGCTGTCCATATTGCGAGCTGGGCGCGGAGAGTTGTTCGGTGTCATTGCGCTCGGCGATCCAGCCTTCGCGCATGGCGGGCAGGCCGGAGCGGATGTCAATTTTTATGGCTGGATCGGTATAGGGGCCGGAACAGTCGTACACATAGATAGGCGGATTCTTTTCTGCACCCATCCCGGCAGGGGTATCGGCCTGCGAGATTTCGCGCATTGGCACACGGATATCAGGGCGCGAACCTTCGACATATACCTTGCGTGAATTCGGCAAGGGCTTGATCGCCGCCGCATCAACGTGCGCGGCTTGGCTGAGAAACTTGGGATTGGCATTCATGGTGTGTTGCTCCAGATCAAATAGAGTAAGGAGCATCGAAGACGCTTCCCTACGACGGCATTATCCGTACAGGTTCAAAGGGTTTTTCTCACTTCGACCCAAAACAGGCGAAGACCCCCACGCAGGTTGTCAAGGTACTTTAAAGCGGCTGTCAAAGCAAGCTGGCTGCAAGCGTTGAGTGGAGTTATACTGCGCTGGTAAAATGGTTAACGGTCAACGTTGCAGGGAGCAGTGGGAGATGAAGAACATGGAACAAGCGCGCTTCAATATGGTTGAGCAACAGATCCGGCCTTGGGATGTGCTGGATATGCAGGTGCTGGACTTGCTGAGCAAGGTCAAACGCGAGCAGTTTGTGCCGCCTGCCAGTCGGGAGATGACCTTCATGGATATCGAAATTCCGCTTGGGCATGGAGTTTCGATGTGGCAGCCCAAACTGGAGGCGCGCGCATTGCAGGCATTGAAGCTTAAACCCAGAGACCGGGTGCTGGAAGTCGGTAGTGGTAGCGGCTATCTGACCGCTCTGATGTCCCATTTGGCTGAACATGTAACGAGCGTGGAGATTGTGCCCGAACTGCATGCCTTCGCGGAAAAAAATCTGGCGGCACGTCGTATCGACAATGTGACCTTAACGCAAGGCGATGCGGCGCAGGGCTGGCCGGGTGAATATGATGTGATCGTGCTGACCGGCTCCGTGCCGGTGCTGCCGGAAGTATTTAAAAACAGCTTAAAGCCGGGTGGACGTTTGTTCGCTATCGTCGGCGATGCTCCGGCGATGCATGCCAAATCGATAACTTGCGTGGCGCCCGGCGTTTTCGAGAGCGTCACCCTGTTTGAAACCGTTGTCGCACCATTGCAGAATGCGCTGCAACCCGAGCGCTTCGTGTTTTGATTGCGGTTATTGACGGCGCAACTTGAAATTAATTATCCGTGCGTGTAGTATTAGAAAATACTAATATTCAACACGGCCATGATACCTACTAAATCCATACAATTCGCACTGGCGCTCGCTGCATTAAGCGCCGCTCCTCTCGCACGGGCGGCGGACTTGCTCGAAACTTATCATGAGGCACAATCTCAGGATGCGGTTTTCGCAGCAGCAAGGGCAACCCAGCGGGCCGGGCAGGAGAAATTGCCGCAGGGCCGTTCGTTGCTTTTGCCCAGCGTGAATCTGAGCGCCAACACCACCTACAACGACAACACGATTCAGTATCGCGGCGCTTTCCTTATCCCCGGTGTCGGAAATCTCCCGCTCCCCAATGGCGGGATGCAGTTCAACAGCAATGGTTATGGTGTGACCCTGACGCAGCCGCTGTTCCGCCAGCAGAATTGGGTGGCTTACACTGAGGCTGAATTGCAGGTAACGCAGACCGAGACGCAGTTCAAGGCGGCGGAACAGAATTTGATCGTGCGTGTGGCGCAAGCCTACTTCGACGTGCTGATCGCGCAGGACAGTGTGCAGCTTGCCGAGGCACAGAAGAACGCCATCTCCGAACAACTCGAACAAGCCAAGCGCAATTTCGAAGTAGGCACCGCTACCATTACCGACACTTACGAAGCACAGGCCCGTTACGACCTCACCAACTCACAGGAAATTGCGGCTCGAAGCAATCTTGAAATCAAGAAACGCGCGTTGCAACAGATCGTCTACGCCGTGCCGGGCGAATTGCGCCATCTGGGCAAGGAACTCAAACTGGATGCGCCGCAGCCGGGCGACGTGGAAAAATGGGTGGAAGAAGCGCAACAGCGCAGCCTGCAAGTCGTTGTGGCACAAGCGGGCGCTGAATTGGCAGAAAAGGAAGTAGCGCGCAATCGCGGAGGTCACTACCCGACGCTGGATTTGGTCGCCAGTTATGCCGAAGTCTCGGCTGGCAGCGGTGCCTTTGGATTTGGCAGCGACGGCCACAACAAGGCCATCGGCGTGCAACTCAATTTGCCTTTGTATCAGGGCGGGGAAGTTCAGTCCAAATTGCGCGAAGCCGAGGCCAATAATGACCGTGCCAAGCAAGATCTGGAAAACACCCGCCGCACCGTCGCCCTGCAAACGCGCCAAGCTTATCTGGGCGTGGTAGATGGCATCGCACAAGTAAAGGCGCTACAGCAAGCGTTGAAATCCAGTGAGAGTTTGCTGGAAGCGAGCAAGCTGGGGCAGGAAGTCGGCGTACGCACCAATCTGGACGTGCTGAATGCCCAGCAGCAGCTTTACTCCACCCGCCGCGATTTATACCAGGCCGAATACAACTATCTCACCAGCCAACTGCAATTGAAGGCAGCTGCAGGAACCTTGGCCGAAGACGACCTCGCAAGGATTAATCAGGCGCTTTACTAATTCCCGCAGCCCCGCCAGCCACAGCTACTTGATGGCAGACCTGATAATGCAGGTTAACGCCCGTTCCGTTGCGCCTTGATTGGCACTTACAAACCCAAGCCCTGCTTTACCGATCTCGGTCATCTGATCGGGTTGAGAAAGTAAATTTTGCAGGGTCAACGTAAGTTCTGCTGCGTCCTGCACGCGCACGGCGGCACCACTGGCAACAGCGAGTTGGCTGGCTTGTGCGAAGTTGTAAGTATGTGGCCCGATGAGTACGGGCTTGCCGACGGCGCAGGCTTCAATAAGATTCTGCCCGCCGAACGGCAGCAAGCTGCCGCCGATAAAAGCGATGTCGCAGGCCGCATAGTAGGCAAACATTTCGCCCATGCTGTCGCCCAACACCACTTGAGTTTTCGGGGCAATCGTGCGGTTCTCGCTCCTGCGCTGAAAGCTGAAGCCGAGTCGAGCAAGCAGCGCCTCGACCTCAGCGAAACGCTGCGGGTGGCGTGGCACAATGACTGTGAGCATGCCGGGAATTTGTAAGGGTTTAAGTGCATCCAGCAGTACCATTTCCTCACCCTCCCTGGTGCTGGCTGCCAGGAATATTTTTCTGTCCGCACCAAACTGGCTGCGCAATTTCTGCCCCAGTTCCAGCATGGTCGCTGGCGGTTCGATATCGAACTTGAGATTCCCCATGACGGAAATTTCTTTTCCACCCAAGGCCGTCAAACGCTCTGCATCGGCTGTGCTTTGTGCGGCGATAGCGCTCAATTCACGCAAGCCTGATCTCACCAGATTCGGATAACGCGCATAGCGTGCGGCAGATTTTTCAGACAGGCGCGCGTTAAGCAACAGCAGCGGGATTTTTTCGGCATGGCAAGTATGGATTAGGTTGAACCAGATTTCGGTTTCCAGCAGGACGCCAACACGGGGACGAAAATGGTTCAGGAACCGCCGCACCGCGAACGGGTAATCGTAAGGCAGATAAACCCGCAGCACATCGTCGCCATAAAGTTGCTCGCTGGCGGTACGCCCGGTAGGCGTGGTATGGGTGAGCAGCAATTGATGATCCGGGTAGTTTTCCCGCAAGCGTTTTATCAGGCTGGCCGCCGCGCGTGTTTCGCCGACCGACACGGTGTGCAGCCAGATCACCGGCTTGTCGCTGTGTACAGCATAAAAGCCGAAGCGCTCGGCAACATGCTTGAGGTATTCGGGCTGCTTGCGTGCGCGCCACAGCAGGTGAAAGAAAATGTACGGCAGCAACAGCCATAGCAGTGCTGTGTAAACAATCCGTGAGTCGAACAGCCTCTTCATTTTTGCTGCCCCAACACTTTTTCCAATTGTTGCATGACCTCATCAACAGAGATCAAAGACATCGCATCGGGATGATGCACTCGCGTGTTCCAGGCTAATTGTTCGGGGTCTTTGCCCAGAAATTTTTGCACCGCTTGCGGATAGCGATCAACGCAATACTCCAGATGCTGATAAGGCCCGGTCAATTTGGGCGAAGCGACCGCATAAAGTCCGATTACGGGCGTGCCCATCGCTCTGGCGATATGCACTGCGCCGGTGTCGGGAGCAAGCAACACATCGACTTGGCTCAGCAATGCGGCAAGCTGCCTAGGGGTAGTCTTGCCGTTGAGATTCAGCGTGTGGCTGGGAGCATGCTGTGCAAGCCGCTCGCATAGCACTTGTTCAGTTGGCGAATTCCCACCGGTCAACAGGATACCGCATTGCCAGCGGGAAACGGTTTGTTTCACGACTTCCGCATAGCGCTCGGGCAACCAGTTGCGCTCCGTCTTGCTGGAGTATGGGTGGATCGCCACCCAGGGCTTGGGCAGTGTGTGCAATTGTTCGCGCGCCCAGCGCAGATCGCTTTCGTCCACAGGCAAATCCAAAATTGCTGTTGCGGGTTTTCCAGTCAAGGTCTCGACGAAAGAAAGAAAGCTATCAACCAGATGAGTATCGCGGAAAGGAATGCGGCGATTGCAGAACAGCCATTGCCCTTCGCGAGCGCGTGTGCGATCAAAGCCGATCTTGACGGGTGCGTGCAACGCGGGATACAGCAGGTTGATGCGCAAGTTGGCCTGCATCGCCAAGACCACGTCGAAGCGACGTGACCGAAAAGTGCGATAAAACGCACGATAGTCCGTCAGCGATCTTGGCTTCTCGGTTATCTCGAACTTGACCCCATCCATTCCGCCCAGCAGCGAATAGGCCAACGGGCTGGTAATCCACGTAATCGCAGCATCAGGAAGGCAACGCTGCAATGCGCGTACCGCTGCCGCCACCATCACCACATCTCCCAAGGCAGAGAAGCGGACGATGGCAATACGCAAATTGGATGGGGCAGGATCGGTCACGGGCGTTGGGATGGCATGCATACTTTGCTATTGTAACGAAACCAGCCCGTGGATTGTTCTTGTTCCGTGTTATCCGTGATTAATTGCCGTTTTCAGGTTAAGCAGGATGGGAATACCGGATCGGAATGGGAAATTTCCTTCGCTCTCAGCCAGCCAGTTGCGGGGTTTTCTGCTAAAGTGCGCGCCATGAATCTTACCAGCGCTCAGCTTTATTTACGTCTTCTCGGTTACGTCAAACACTATTGGCGCACCTTTGCGATATCCATCCTTGCCATGGCGGTGACCGCCGCAACCGAACCGTTGCTGCCGGCTTTGCTGAAGCCTATGCTGGATGGCACTTTCGTTCACAAGGATGACACGGTCATCAAACTTGCGCCGCTGTTAATTTTGGTGATTTTCTTCGTGCGCGGTGTCGCCTCATTTGTCGGTACTTATGCCATCGGCTGGGTCGGCAACAAGGTGGTGATGGATTTGCGCGAGGCAATGTTCCACAAGCTACTGACACTTCCAACCCGATTTTATGACGACCATGCCACTGGCAATCTTATCTCCAAGCTGACCTTCGACGTGACGCAGGTGACCGCTGCTGCCACCAATGTGGTGACTGTTTCCATCAAAGACTCCATCACCATCGTCGGGCTGCTCGGCTGGCTGTTCTATCTCAACTGGAAGCTCACGCTGCTTAGTTTTGTGATGTTACCCATCATTGCAATCATCCTGAAAGTTATCAATGGCCGCATGCGTAATGCCAGCCGGGATTCGCAACGGGCGATGGGCGATATCACACAAGTGATCGAGGAAAGCGTTGCCGCGCACAAAGTGGTCAAACTGTTTGGCGGACAACGATATGAGAGCGACCGTTTTAACGATCAAGCCAACTGGGTACGCCGCCACGCCATGAAGCAAGCGATGGCAGCAGCGGCCAACGTGCCTATCGTGCAGATGGTCGCCGCCGCCGCGCTGTCTATTATTGTCTATCTCGCCACCGTACAATCGCGCAGCGATGAAACCTCCGTTGGCGGATTCCTTTCGTTTATCGTAGCCATGATGATGCTGACCGCTCCAATTAAACGCATAACGGGCGTGAGTGAATTCTTGCAACGCGGACTGGCGGCATCGGAAAGCATATTTGAATTGTTGGATACACCCGGTGAAATTAATGCCGGTGAAGTAAATATTGGACGCGCCAATGGGCGAATTGGATTCGAGCATGTAAGCTTGTCCTACAACGACGACGAGAAGCTGGCATTGCGCGACATCTGCCTTGATATTCCGGCGGGACAGGCAGTTGCCTTGGTCGGTGCCTCCGGCGGCGGCAAAAGCACGCTTGCCAACCTGGTTCCCCGCTTCTATCAGCCCAGTAGCGGACGCATTACGCTGGACGGGCATGATCTCGCCGACCTCACACTAGCCAGCCTGCGTGCCAACATTGCGCTGGTGAGCCAGGAAGTGGTGTTATTCAACGACACCGTTGCTGCCAACATTGCTTACGGCCAGATGCGTGAAGTGCCCGAAGCGGAAATCATCGCTGCTGCGCAAGCCGCTTACGCCATGGAATTTATTCGCGACATGCCGCAAGGACTGAATACGCTGGTGGGTGAACGAGGAGTGAAACTTTCTGGTGGACAGCGCCAACGCATCGCCATCGCACGCGCCATTCTCAAAAATGCTCCCATCCTCATTCTCGATGAAGCCACCTCCGCTCTGGATAGCGAATCCGAACGTTACGTGCAAGCTGCGCTGGAGACCTTGATGCAGGGTCGCACTTCCTTGGTCATCGCACACCGTCTTTCCACCATCGAAAAAGCGGATCGGATAGCTGTGCTGCAAAAGGGCGAGATAGTTGAGATAGGCACACATCGTGAATTGCTGGAAAAGGGCGGAGTGTATGCGCAGTTGCATCGTATTCAATTTTCGGTGGCTGGTGATATGAAAGACGGGCCGGACTCCGTTTCCCCGAATTCGGTAGTTGAGCAGGGTATCAATTAGTGCGGCCCTTTTTCCAGCCCTGAAAATTGATTTTTACGACCGCTTCACGGCATTGCCCACGCCCAAGCTCGACCGCAATCACGCCCTTAAGTGCCAGAAAAATATTGCAACGCCACGGCAAAGCCGTTATATTCTCATCCATGCACTTCTCACGCCACATCTCGCAATTGCACTCCACTTCCAGCCTGCTAGCTGCGCTGAAGCTGCGCGTCGCGCGCTAATCCTAATACCCCACAAGTTTGAAGCATGCGCGGCAACCGTACCGGTTCCGCAGGTTAAATCTATTTTTCGATGGAGTCTGACATGACTGACAAGTTAATAATATTTGATACCACTTTGCGCGATGGCGAGCAAAGTCCCGGCGCATCCATGACCAAGGAAGAGAAAATTCGCATTGCGCGCCAGTTGGAAAAACTGGGCGTCGATGTGATCGAGGCGGGATTTGCCGCTGCCAGTCCGGGCGATGCCGACGCGATCCTGAACATCGCAAAAATCATAGAGCGCACCACAGTTTGCTCACTGGCGCGAGCCAACGAGCGCGACGTGCGCGCAGCAGGCGAGGCAATCAAGCCAGCCAAGTTCGGGCGTATCCATACCTTCATTGCCACTTCGCCCATACACATGGAAAAAAAGTTGCGCATGACGCCGGATCAAGTGCTGGAAGCAGCGGTGAAGGCAGTTAAGCTTGCGTTGGAATACACCGACGACGTGGAGTTCTCCGCCGAGGATGCGGTGCGTTCCGAAATGGATTTCCTCATTCGTATTTTCGATGCCGTGATTCAGGCCGGCGCCAAAACCATCAACGTGCCTGATACCGTTGGTTACAGCATCCCCCTGTTGTGGGGCGAGCGTATCAAGCAATTGATCGAACGTGTCCCGAACAGCGACAAGGTGATCTGGTCCACGCATTGCCACAACGATCTGGGGTTGGCTTCAGCCAACTCTTTGGCGGCGGTGATGAATGGCGCGCGTCAGGTTGAATGCACCATTAACGGTTTGGGTGAACGCGCCGGGAATGCAGCACTTGAAGAAGTCGTGATGGCGGTGAAGACGCGCCGCGACGTATTCACCTGCGACACACGTATAGATACCACGCAGATTATGCCGACTTCCAAGCTGGTATCCAGCATCACCGGCTATCCGGTGCAACCGAACAAGGCCATCGTCGGCGCCAATGCGTTCGCACACGAATCCGGTATCCACCAGGACGGCGTACTCAAGCACCGCGAAACCTACGAAATCATGCGCGCCGAAGACGTGGGTTGGAGTACGAACAAGTTGACGCTGGGCAAGCTTTCAGGCCGAAATGCTTTCCGCACGCGCTTGCAGGAACTGGGGATAGTATTGGAAAGTGAGGAAGCATTGAACGCGGCCTTCGCGCGTTTCAAGGACTTGGCTGACCGCAAGCACGAAATCTTCGACGAGGACTTGCAGGCGCTGGTTAACGAAGAAGTAGTTGCGCATGTCAGCGAACATTACCGGCTGGTTTCCATGCGCGCGCACTCCGAAACCGGAGAATTGCCGATAGCCAAAGTGGTGCTCAGCGTGGGAGGGCAGGAACGGAGCGCAGAAATGCAAGGTGGCGGTCCCGTGGATGCAACCTTCAAAGCTATCGAACAAATCTCAAATAGCGGAACCGAGTTGCTGTTGTACTCGGTGAACAACATCACCAGCGGCACCGATGCGCAAGGCGAAGTGACGGTGCGTCTGGCCAAGGGCGGGCGCATCGTCAATGGTCAGGGCGCAGACACCGACATCGTGGTGGCCTCGGCCAAGGCGTATTTGAATGCGCTGAATAAATTGCACAGCGGAGCAGAGCGCGCACACCCGCAGGTGTAATTGGGCCGGGTAAGTGATTGTGCGGCACGCTTTGGCGTGCCGCTTTTTTGTCAGGAATTAACGAGCCGTGATATCGCAACCAGTGCCTGCCGCGCCTGTTGCGCGTCCAGCACCGGCTCGGGGAAGTCGAAGCGTAGCACGCGGTCATCGGCGCGCACGTCGAAGCCGTCGCAGTCTATCCCCAGCATTTCAACATCTGTAGCTTCGTGCTGATGGAAGTGCTTGCAGTAACTCCGCATGGAGTCCTTGTGGTCAGCATTCATGTGTGCGATGACATCCTCCTCCTGTTCGATCAGCGGATAAGGCGGCACAGCATAATTTTCCATTTTTGCCCAATGGATATTGCCGAAGCCGCCGATGTAGCGGATGGCAATCGGTACGATGCGGTAGAACGAAAAATCGTGCATCTCCATATAAGTTTGTGCTTCCGGGAAGTGGCGCAGATAGTATTTTCCGGCTTGTTCACGCTCGGCGACGAAATGAGCCGCACCTACTAACGTTACGCGGCCTTGTGTCTGGATGCGAGTATCGTTCTGGTCGTGCGTGATAAGGCTGACGCGCGGGTCGTGCTGGATGTTTTTGGTGTGCTCGGCCAATGTGCTGATGAAAATGAGCAGGCTGCCGTCGTGGTCAACCAGATACGGGGTGATGGAGCCGAATGGATGGCCGTCGAATTTTTTAGACAGGGTACATAGCGCGCCGTAGCGGTGGGAGCGTAGTAATTGTCGTGCTTCACGTGCGGTGCTCATGGGAACCTCTGCTGTAGTGGTGTCGGGTATCATATGCCCATTGTATTTCGTTTCGCCTAGAAATAATTGCCCATGAAAAAGAATTGGACGGATTTGCGCCACTTGCTGCATTTTATCGCGGTGCGTTTCAAGCAGGATCGCTGCGCACAAATGGCGGCCAGCCTGACTTTTACCACCCTGCTGTCGCTGGTGCCGCTGATTACCATTGCGTTCACGCTGTTCTCGGCATTTCCGGTATTCGATGACTTCTCCGGACAAATCAAGAGCTTCCTGCTGAGCAATATGATGCCGGAAACCGGCGGCAAGATGATTTCGCGCTACGTGGAGCAATTCACCGAAAGCGCCGCAAAATTAACCGCTGTGGGCATTGTGTTTTTGGCGCTGACCGCAATGCTGATGATGCACACCATAGAGGAGGCATTTCATACGATCTGGCGTGTGTCGAAGCCGCGTACCCTGGTGCAGCGCGTGCTGATTTATTGGGCGGGACTGACACTGGCTCCGCTGCTGATTGGCGGCAGCCTGTCGCTGACCTCATGGCTGGCCGGAATGTCGATGGGCTATGCCAAGCAGGCTCCGGAATTCGATGTGGTGATGTTAAAGGTGGTGTCGGTGCTACTTACCACGCTGGCCTTCAGCCTGCTGTTTCGCGTGGTGCCCAACCGCTTCGTGCCGATGCGCCACGCCTTCATCGGCGGCGCCGTGGCGGCGGTGGCGTTTGAATCCATGAACCGCGCCTTTGCTTATTACATCGCACACTTTCCTTCTTACAAGCTGGTATATGGCGCGTTTGCCAGCATCCCGATTTTTCTGCTGTGGATTTACCTGTCCTGGCTGACTATTTTACTGGGCGCAGTGATTACGTCATCGCTATCGCATTGGCGCGGCAATCCTGTCCAAAAAATGACGGCGGCGGCAAAGCTTTATTATGCCCTGCGCATACTCAAGGCGATGCGCGAGGGCATGCGCAGCGGCAAGGTGCAGACCCTACCGACGCTTTCCATGCAATTGCACATCGGCTTTGATGCACTGGAGCAAATTCTGGAAGAACTGGTGCGAGTCAAAATGGTGCGCAAACTCACCGGTAAGGGCTGGGCGATGATACGTGATGCGGAACACATACAACTAAGCGAACTGTATCGCCTGTTCGTGTTCGACCCCTCTTCAATGGCTGTGCGTCAGGATGATGCGGAAATTCATGCATGGCTCGTGCAGATGGAACAGCGGATGGCGGAAGCGACGGCGATTACGCTGCATGACCTATTTGCTCACGATGAGGGGAGTTAACCTTCACTCGAACGGCTGCTTGTGACCTCATGGCAACCATTGATCTCGAAGCTCTGTCACAGGCGGCTCACGACCCATAACAGCCGTAGCGTTAACTCCATTTTCATAATAGGCATCGCCCACCACGCTACTACGAACCGCTGATATAGGCCGAGCGGTTTATACAAGTTGTTGAATGCCTATGTATTCATACGTATTGTTTTGGTTGTAGCTCTTCTTTAGACTTGTTCGGTAAAACGCTGTGTTCTAGAGTGTTCAGTTTGAGTATAAGTTGACCGCAATAATCGAAATGAACTGACTATTGTTTTAATCCGTTAAAAATCCATTATGGTCACAATAATCACAGTGAAAAGGAGAAAATAATGTTCCATTTCAAACTATCCGCACTTGCCCTTTCTGTAGGACTACTTATGGGAGTGATTTCGGCGACACCTGTATTTGCCGATGTCACATATGACTATATTGGCTTTGACCTACTCGAAGCTTATTCTCCTTGGCCGGGTGCTGAAATATGGACTGACCCAATCAATATATCCCTTACATTTACTAATGGGGGTAGGTTATCAAGTTGGTCAATTGGTGGAATAACAAGTACAGATCCAACCCGATTGGGAGGAAACGTAGATTTTAATACAGATTCATTTGGTCTAGTAAATTCATGGAATATATCTGCGTGGACTGGCTCTCAGTATGTAACATCATCATTGTCTGGGGATTTAGAGTGGTTACATGGCCCTGGCCAGTGGATTCTTGCGTCGGGTCCTACCGACGGTAATTGGTGGTCAACAAACGGCTCGTTAGCCAATTTGAATGTGCAATTGCAACTCTCGCCCGGCCCCGAACCCGAGACCTACACCATGCTGTTGGCTGGTCTGGGTCTGATTGGCTTCATCGCATATCGCCGCAAGGACGATTCATCTGATATGCTAATGACAGTTTAATTAGTACATCACACGAAGCCACAGAGGGTGATTCCCTTTGTGGCTTTTTCTTTTGGTTAGCGCATAACAGATTCTTTCTGAGGGTCTGGTTCTTCTGTTAAGGGTTGTAAGATGCCTGCCTCAACGTAGAGCCGTGATGATACCGCAAC
>CAYZPM010000024.1:4526-54996 GCA_964480365.1 uncultured Gallionellaceae bacterium | reverse complement strand
AGCGTATGAATTTCTCTGGCGCATAAGCAGTCATTTCTTCTGAACTGTGAATTCCACCGATCCCTAAACGGTAAGTAGAGCGCCCAATCGTTATCTGCAAATCGGCAATCTCTTTCGGTAGTAGCACTTTGCCAGAATCGTTTACATAAAACTCAGCGTCCAGAACCGTTTTCAATACCCCTTGCAACAACGGCGTTTCAAACTTAATGAAATCCGGTTTCTGGTATTTAAATGAATGCTCTTTCACCACCGGCTTTTCGATTTTATTCTTAGTGATACGTTCAACTTCATGCTTAAGTACATGCTCCGCGATCTGCGCATCGCTCTTGCTCCGCAAATCAATACCGTAGGTCTTACTCATTTCTTCACGCAGAGCGATTTGCGGCAACAGGAATTTATACAGTTCCTCTGTGACACGTAAATCGTTACCGCAATAGACCTTTAGTTCTTCGCGTTGTTCTGGGCTTATCGAATCACTTGGTTGAATCGGCAAATCCGCCATTGTCTTGGTATGCAATCTTCCACCGTAGGCTTTGAGACTTGCCTTGCCCGGTGCGACTTCGATAAGATCAATATGATCTATCTTATCGCTAATCTTAAAACCAAATTTCTGTTCGCATTGCCACCATTTACGGCCTTCACCAATGATAAAGTCGTTCGACGCTTTGAGAATTTTACATGTCGCACCTTTTAGGGCATGGGATATTTGCGGAAGGTCGTAATTAATGGAATTGAAGCCGATCAAAAGATGGGATGATAATATTTTACGTATGGTATCAACATCTAACGGGTGTCCATCATATAGTTCAAAATACCGAACATTGCCCGTCCTCACATTGCGGAATGCCAAGAGCCAGTAGTCTTGGAAGCATTCCGTATCGAATATGAGAATGGGCTTTTGCTTTGTCATATATCTAATAATTTATTAGCTTTTGAAAGATTTTGTTTTGCAGGAATGACTTGAAGATTCCATGCCTATCCGGTTGTTACCCATTGATACCACTCCTTGTAAAAATGACTATTGCCGAAGGAAACGGCGCTGAATTGCTGTGGCCTCCAAATTTCAAACGGCCTCTTAGAAACTCAATTTTCCCATGCGGGATGACATAATCATGCCACCATGCCGTATCGGTACGCGCTGGAAGCAGACAAACGACTTTTGCGCCCGCATGTTGCCAGTCCATGAAAGTAGCATCATAGGCCTTCTTTACCCACTTCCCGATCTCGCGGCCATAAGGCGGATTCATCCAGCAAACATTGTCTTTCCAGTCTTGCGCCAGCCCATCTATTTCAGAGGTATAATACTTTGAACACTTTGCATTTTCGGCAGTGGCGCATACATCAAGCGTAAAGCCATGTTCAGCGTTGAGTCGGTCAAACAGATCCTGTGGTGTAGACCACAAGTCCGTTCTACTAGAAAAATGCACATTCATAAAATCAATCCCTAGCGTTGTTGGGCGTTAAGCGGATAGGCATGATATTTTTCTTTACCCCGAATTAATAATCTTTCTTTGTTTTTCACATACCATTTTTTATTTTGTTCTTTCATCCTTTTCTTACGAGCAATCCCTATTTCATCTGTTCGTAATTTGGCACGTAATCTGCATTTTTCTTGATTAATTCCATGCTTATCCGGTTTCTACCCAAGGCATCTACTGGTTGATTATTGCTCATATAACACTTCATAACTGTACTTAGCTTTTCTTCTGGCGCTTGCCTTGTAGGTATTGACCTTACGGAAAGGCTGGAAAGGAAGCCAGTTTGCGCCTTCGTTTTCACACACCTGCACAAACCCCTTTCGTTGCCTTGACCATGCTGCCAATTCGCTAAAATCAACATCATTAACGGCATACCGCTTTCCGGCTTCGCTATACGGAGGGTCTATAAACCAATGCGCTTCAATATCCGCCGCTATGGTGTAGTCGCCTCTGATAATCTGCCAATGGCGTATCTTCTCAACCTGTGCGGCAAGGCGGCGTTTTACCGCTTCATTCCATACCTTACAGTCAGGCGCGTTAGCATATTCTCTGCCCCATTTACTGCGCGACTTCCCCGGCGTTGTTTTACCTTTCCCAAGCCAGAAACCCACCAGCGCCTTTTCATCAGCATCCCGCCAATCAACATCATCTACATGGCTGAAATCAGTTGGTAACGCCAATATTCGGCGCGGGTCAGCATTTATAAGATATTGCCAAATCCCAGAGATAACCGTACTTTTTTCAATCAGGATGACGTTTTTTGGCTCCCAAAACAGGCTATACGCCGCGCTTCCAGCGAAAGGCTCAATGACGGTATCAAAGCGCGGCGCGCCGTAATGCTTGGCGCATTTATACTTTGAACCGTAATAACTAAACATTGGCCTCATATCAATCCCTAGCGTTGTTGGGCGTTAAGCGGATAGGCATGGTGTATTCATTTTGAACAAGCACGCAACAAGACTTGCACCTAGCGGCTCTGCCGTAATAACCTTTCTTTTTACGACCATATTCCGTAATAGGTTTTACAACTTTGCACATGGTGCAAGTCTTGCTCTCCATAGTATTAGACTAATTCAGAATCCTCATCGGATTCCGTTTCAAAATCATCAACACTTCCGGGGGCTGCACCAGAAAACGCCGGGGCGTCTTTAACAAACTGGATGCCAACAAGCGTAGCGTTTATGCGTTTCCCAAAATTGTTGTCCATTGGCCAAATATCTACATTACAATTAACAACCGCGCCGCCGTAGGGGCGTCCATCGTCTTTAGTAAGCGGCGTCTTGTCTCGATCAATCACAAGAGGACGGCTCTTGTTACGAGCAGACACATAAAGATTGCCGGGGAATCCTTCATAATCAGCCTTACTGTCTCCGTCATGAAGAGCGGTCCTATCCTTAGCTTTCAAGTCGTTGAGAATAGCATCGGCTTTGACACCCCATTTTTCAGCAGCAACAGCCTTGATAGCCGCTTCTACTTCTTTGATCGAAGGATTACCCTTCTCGATGATCAAAGAGGCAGAATACGCCCCTTCCCCCTCTCCGTCGAAAGCTTTGGCTTCAAATAGCTGGGGAAACGCCAGTCGTACATTTTTTAGTTTAACTAACATCATTCTTCTCCTTCATTGTTAATAACATCAAACCCAGCTTCAATATTCGCCACATCAATAGCTGGGCGTTTATCATCGGCGCTGGCCACCGACAATTTTCCTTCTGATCTTGTAATAAGTTCTTCAACCTTCGACCACCGACGAGGATTTTCTTTAAGTAGCTTCTCCGCTGTTGTTGGTGAGATAAGATTAAAGGTGTACATTTCCCCTTGCTTCAGCCGGAAAGATTTAAGTGTTTCTTCTGCTACCGCTTCATCAGTCCATTTGCGATTTCCAGCTTTGCCGCGTACTAACTTGAATCCGTCTACCGGCTTGCCTTGAATAAGTTCAGCTTCGACTTTGGCTCTCACCGCTTTGCAGAATAATTCAATCAATGGAACGGCTTTCATCTTTGCCGCCAGATCATCAATGAGTGTTGTCACCGGCAATTCGTCTGTTATAGCGTCGAAGCCCGATTCAATTTCCTGTTGGACGAAGTTGGATAGCGCAGGACAAAATGATTTAGCCTTGCACCAGCGACAAGCGTCTTCGGAAGGATTAAGATTTTCAGATGTCACCAATAGATCAGAGTTATCGTAAATATATTTTGCTATTTGCGCCGAGTGCTTTGCCTTTCCAGCAAACTCCATCAAATGCTCAATAGTACAACTCCATTCGCTTAAGTGATTAAGCCGTGGCTGCGAGATAACAAGCCTAACGCGTTTGAAATCTCCCAGTGCTGAGAACTCATTGATTGCGCCAAGTGCGTATAGCATAAGCTGACTATTCTCGTCAGCATCAACCGTCACGCCTTTGCCGTATTTTAAATCACAAACTATGAGTTCTTCACCGTCCTCACTCACTATAATAGCGTCACTTGTACCAAATGAATCGGGAACGTCGATATACTCCGAATAATCTACCCGCTTCTCGACTAGCAAAGTGCCGTTGCCGACATATTCTTGAATTTGCTTGTAATACTTTTCCACCTCAACAAGCATTTCTTCTGGCATGTTCTTTTCATAGAATACATCGGGTACACATTTAAAAATAAGATAATCTGCCGCCAACTCGTGCGCCAACGTACCCTCGTCAGCGTACTTAGACGATGTATCGGGCAAATCCTTGCATAAAGCGACTGAACCAGGACAAGCTATCCAACGTTCACTAGCTGATGCTGATAGTAATGCATGTTCGCTCATCTTAAGCAGCTTTCCCAAGCAGGATATTAGCGCGATTCACGTAAGCATCGTAATCGCTTTCCTTAAGTTCAGTTGCTGCCTTAACTTCGAACTCAGCCAGTAACTCAAGTGCTGCCGGTTTGCCCTTTGCTTTTATAAGATCGAGTGTTGCTTTCTTCACAGCATCGTAAGCATTAGTTTCTGCGCTTACATTATTTTTAACCGGAGCCGTCACTGTTATTGACGTTACTTTATTATCTTCTATCGTCGCTTCAACCGCCCCACTGGATGTTTCAACTTTAGCCTTCCGAGTTTTCTTTTCCTTCACCGGCTCTTCGCCGTTATTCTCAAGCACTACCGTTGACGGTGCGCGGAGAGTGCTGACTGTCAGAAAAATTTCTTCGATGGAATCAGTTTCAAGTGTGAGGCGGTATTTCATGATCGTTCGCTCCTATGTAAATTGATTGCGCGTAATTCGACGGCAACTAGATTTATAAGTTATCCATAAATGCAATGTCAACAAATTTATTTTACACCTGAATAATAAATTAGTTTGCTTATGCAACCCTTATAGTTTTAAGTCGAAAACCTAACAGGGAAATTATCATGCAAGTAAAAAAATTCCAAAAATGGATGAAACTTGCGTCCACCGCCGAAAAGAAACGCCTCGCCACTCTTTGCGATACGAATCTCACCTACTTATATATAGTGGCTAGCGGAGCAAGGACATCGTCGTCTGCGTTTGCCGCTAAGATCGAGCATCACTCACAAAAACTTCGCATCGACAACCCGAAATTGCCGGTGTTGCTTCGCGGGGATCTTTGCCCTGCTTGTGCTGTTTGCCCTCATTACTGCGGGGGAAAGCCATGAGCGAAAAACCTTGGGGCGCGACACCGGATGATTGGACTCACTTCGACGTCATTCTTGGCTTACGTGAAGATTTGTTGCCAGTGGTTAGCAATCCTAACGCCGTAGTGTCGGAACGCTCGACAATCAAAGCTCTAGGCAAAGTACCAAGCCTATATAATAAGGATGGCAGAGCGGTTGGCATTAGCGACTGGACGCAAAAAAGAGCAACCGCCAAAGAAATTGAAAAATGGAGCGCCGTATCTGATTACGGCATTTGCCTGCAAACAAAGCGAGTTCGGGCGCTTGATATCGATGTCGAAGATCCAGACCTTGCCGCTGAAATCGAATCTGTAATTTTTGACACATTAGGTTTTACCTTACCTAAACGTTATCGCGCCGATAGCGCTAAGCGGCTTTTTGCCTTTCAAGTAGGAAAAGGGCTTGCTGAAAATAAGCGTGTCCTGCCGGTGGCTGGCGGTATTATAGAATATTTAGCCATAGGCCAGCAATTTATTGCCGTGGGAACCCACCCGAAAGGGGCGCGGTATAAATGGAAAACCGGCTTGCCAGATGATTTTCCCGTTATAGATATCGATGCTTTGTGGACGGTGCTTGTTGATCAGTTCGGTACAGGCGACAGTATTGAATCAGGGACACGCAAGAGCAAAGGACAAATTGCATTGCCAGTTGCCGATCAAACAAGCGAATCGCTTGAAGTGCTGGGAATTGCCAAAAGTGTAGGACGCGAAGGACAAGTATATATAGAGTGTCCTTGGAAACATGAACACACTGATGCAGGGGTTGCCGATAGCGAAACCGGTACGGCGTACTTCCCGGCAGGTGGCCGCGGTTACGAGATGGGGCATTTCCGTTGCCTTCACGCCCATTGCGCCGGGCGTAGTGATAATGATTTTCGCGTTGCGCTCGGTCTTGAGGAAAAAGGCGGAGGGTTTGAAGCGTTACCCCCCTTAGAGAATAGCGAAAAGCAAATTGCGTTACCTTTAGATTTTGAGTTACGCACTAACGATGACGGAAAAACTCTAGCCACCGTTGAGAACTTGAGCGCTATATTAAGCCGTCCTGAATTATGCGGGCACGAAATACGCTATGACACTTTCCGCGATGGAATTGTCTATAAAAAAGTAGGTCAGGCTGACTGGAATCCATTTAAAGACACTGATTATACCAAATTACGTATAAACCTTGCCCTTACCGGCTTTCTTCCTATAGGACGTGAATTAATAAGGGATGTGATTCATTATGTTGCTGGCTTACATAAAGTTGATACCGCGCAGGAATGGCTAAAACCGTTGGTTTGGGACGGAATTTCGCGTGTTGAGAATTTTTTGCACAAATACATGACCGCTGAAAACATCCCTTACACAAAAGCAGTGAGCCTTTATATGTGGGTAGCCCTTGCCGGTCGTGTCATGGAGCCTGGATGTAAAGCCGATGCCGCGCCAATTTTTGTAGGCGAGCAATATGTCGGCAAATCGTATGCCGCTGAGTCCATGTCTCCGTGCGAGAGGTTTTTTACGACAATCCGCTTTGATGATCACGAAGACAATCTTGCCCGTAAAATGCGCGGTAAATTAATCGCAGAGTTTTCGGAGCTTAGGGGCTTTCATACCAAAGACAATGAATCGATAAAAGATTTTATCAGCCGCCGTAAAGAGGAGTGGACGCCAAAATACGTTGAATTCACGACGGAATTTCATAGACGCTTGTTATTTATAGGCACTTCTAACAATTACGAATTTTTTTCCGATGAGACTGGAAACCGCCGTTACTTCCCGGTTGAGGTGAAAAAGGCGCTTATTAAAGAGATAATAAATGACCGTGACCAGTTATGGGCAGAAGGCCGCGAGTTGTTTTTCGCTAATGGAGTTCAAAAGTTTTACGAGACAGCAAATGACTTGGCACACGTAATACGAGAAAAATTCTTTATACCTAACCGCTGGGACGACACAATTTATGCTTGGTTGACTGAAAAAGACTTAGATGGAAGCAGACCTTTAGATAAAGAATTTTTGAGAATCGAAGAAATTATGCGTCAGGCACTAGCCATAGAACCAAAGAATTTTAAAATGTTTGACATGAAGGAAGTTGGAAAATCGATGCGAAAATTCGGTTATTTGAAGAAACAAAAGCGAGTTGGGGACGAAAATTTGATGGTATGGGTTAAAAACATACCCATGTAGACCTTGTGTAGAGTGTCCTGTAGACTCAAAAAAATCTTATTTATCATTATTGTAGACCCTATAGACCCTATATCTATAGAAAGTATTGGTATAGTATATAGGTATAGGGTTAATATGTGTTAATAAGATGCTCTGTAAATATACCAGGTAGTAACAAGGGGGGTGTAGACCGTCTACAACGGTCTACGGGTCTACATTGTAATTTTTTACCAATTCGTTATTTTGGCGCAGCCGCCACACCGGCAAGTTGAACACGTAAAAAATCGCTAGCAATCTTAAAATGTTTTTCGCATTCCAAAATCGCTAGCGATTATAAAAATTTTTGTCGCTTCGGAAAAATTGTCGCTTCACCTTAAATTTTTGTCGCGTCACTCCGTCACGTCGATCAAAAAACCAACGCCCTGTAGAATTGCCAACTCGCCCTCTTTGAGAATTTCCCGTTTCGCTATCGTGCAAATTGCCTTGCTCACGTCATCAAGCGGTAGATAGCGAGAAAATGGCCACGTGCGCTTGACAGAGAGGGTCAAGGGAGCGTGCAAAGGCTTTTTGGCTGGGGTAGTAGTCATAATGGTTTAATCCTTCTATAAAGTGTGTTTCTGTTTGATTTTGGCCATTGCCTTGCCGTGCAAGTATCCCGCCAGATACTTTTCGTTTTTGATTCGGGCGGAATAACCGAGTTTTGCCCATGGCGAAGCACAAGGGTTGTTAAGGATTGCGTCAATCTCTCCGCATTTAAACGGGGATATTTTGGGAAAGCCTAGGGGTTGGAAGGTTTTCATGATTGCACATTGTAGATAAATTTTATCGCGCCCTTAATTCGTTTGGCTAACAGTTTCTGATCTGACGGGGTAACAATTGCCTCGTCGTCAATACATTTAATGATGCCTTCTAAAATTTCTACACCATTGAGTAATTGCTTTTTGGTTTCTTCTAAGGCCTCAATTTTTGCTACATATGCAGTGCACATGTCGTAGCTTTCTTCATTTTCAGCCTCTAATGCTTCAAATTCTTCAAATTCTTCATATGTAATTTCAACGGTTGGTTTTGATCCAAGCCGTGCTGATATTTCTTCTGTAACAGTCCAAGACATAAAATATCCTTTCTGGTTTAAAGTGAATGCAATATGCTATAGACCATCGCCGCCCCCAGGACAGTTAACCCTATCCAGGATGCAATGGTTTCTAGCCATGATGTTTTTGCTTTTTGCTGTTCTAGCCATTGTTCATATTGTTTGTTTGTCATGGGTTAAGCCTCCTTTGTTTTCGGCAAAAATGCTACACATTCGCCGGTTAGCTCTGTGTTTATGCGTTGCCACCTTGGGAAGTAATGCAGGTTTTCCATAGCGCGTATCTCTTTTGCTTCTTGCGTATAAAAGCGATTGATATAATCGTCCTTTTCCGCTTGCGTTACATGTGGGATGAAAGCGTCCCCTTTACGTACCTTTTCCGCGCTAAGCTCCATTTGCTTTGCCACGGCCTCGCAAGCGGCCTGCAGTTTATCGCCGGTGATTAAGTCACCTTTACTCGTTATGACCCCGTTCATGTTACCTACTCCTTTAAGTGCGAGTTACCGTTAAATATTCTGCAAACGTCCCTAGCCTGCTTTTTGTAAAGCTATAAATATCTATATCACGGGCGTAATCTTGAAGTAGTGTCGCTGTGTAGTTTGACAGGATATTATTTGCGTGTTTCACAATATCTTGCGCGAACGCCTTGAATAAAGCGTGGTGGTCTATGTCATTCATGGTTTTATCTCCACTGTTGCAATTACTTGTATGATTTTATATTTATCGTTAGGAAACTGCTCTTGAATCAAGTCCTTTAGCTTCTTTTCCATAGAAATCTCATCCAGTTCTAGGGTAAAATCGCAAACGTATTCTAGGTTAGGGAAATACACGTCCTTCCAAGCGGTCATAATAATTCCTCCTTGATTTTGCCATGACGGTCTTTACCGCAAGTCTTACATTTAATCGCCGGTAGTACGCTATTATGGTAATACGCATCATTGTACCCCGACTTTAGTTCCTGCGTTGCTTGGCAATGCTCACATTCCAAAATGGCGCAGAAATCATTGCGGTTTTCAAAAGTGATTTTCTGTATTTTCATACTCTTTTCTTCCAATAATGCGGTGGCATTCTATGTAAATACCCGCCGCAGCGCCAGTTTACACAGCCTGTTAATTGAGACCCGTCATCAAAAGTAGTTAGTTCTGGTTTAGTCCCACAAAAAGGACATGGTAAAGAATCATCAGATATTTTATGAGAATTTGGCCTCACTTTTGACAGCTCTTTTCTTTGCTGCTTCGCAATAACCTGATGAGCATTTAATAATGATTTTGAAGTTTTCATAACATCTCCTCTAACCATCCACGTTGGTTAGTCAAGTATACAAATCCCCTCACAAATGCGCCGTTGCAATGGCGGTAGGAATCAACAGTGTAAACCATAAATCCTGTCATGCTTATGAGGGCGATAATCAATAATATCTTCATATCAACCATTTATATAATCGTGGCATGGAAAGGCCATTAAACCTTGCACTACTTCGGCATCCGTAGTGGTGATAATTATTGACGTATGAGGGTCATGATTATCATTAAGATATTTTATCAGTGGCCTCGCCAGAGCTTCAAATTCGTTTAGTTTTTCCGGTATCATAATTTAAATCCTTCCGTTAATTTTTTCTCTTTTAGTCTTACGCAAATTCCATAAATAATATCTCTATGATTGGTAAGGCCGTTTAATGCGGCATTTTCAATATCTATCAAACCACTAAAAAGTTCTTTGATAAGATTATCCCTTTCGGCAAGCCTATCGCGTAAATCCTCTACCCTATTACCGTTAAGTGCGCCCATATTTTTCACATTCCTTTCTGTTTTTCTCTCTTTGTTCCCGTGTATCGGCTTTCCATTGTTGATAGAGGGCTTTGTAAGCCTCACTATCGCTGTCTTTTGGCTTTTCAACTAGCATACTATCTCTCCTTATCCGGTGTTTCGTGGTAATTATGCAATGCCGCTTGCGCTTCATTCACCTGGGCGGCATAGCTTTCATAGCGTCCGATAATGTCAATATCGCCATAGCTATACCAATACCGGCCATTGTCTTTCTTATCGCAGCGTCCCATTACACCGGCTTTATTAATCACGCCTATGCGGTTTTTCTGCATATCCATAATGGCAATCGAGCCGTCCTTGAGGCGCTTGTAATATCCTGAGCATGTTCCACCTGCATTGAACAGCGAGTTAGTGAATTCTGTGTCATCAGCGGCAAAGCGTTTATTGTTAAGTGTAATCATGGCTATTTACTCCCTTCAATGATGCGGCATAACAGCGTGAATACTTTGCTTGCGTCAATTCCCTGCCCGGCAATATCCTCAGCAAGCGCCATTGCGCTGCAATGCTCGGATAAAGCATGTTTGAATTGCTCTACTGCCTGCTTAGGCTGGCCATTGGTAATTGATTCTGCAATCATCTCAGCATAGTTTTCAGTTGATAGATTTTCCATGTTATGCTCCTAACTGTTTGAGTAATTCATCATCTTCACTGGTGAAGGCATCGTAAGGCTTTCCGTCAACCAATATCACGGCGCTTGCCAAGTCTAAGAACCCGTATTGAGCGGGGTGCTTCGCCGCCATTTGCAGGTGACGCTGCATATTGCGAATTTCAGGTGCGGTATAATCGGCGCTGCAAAGCGTGTTGTAATGCTTGCCGTTCTTATCCTGTATGCAGACTGTTGCGCTGTTTGACATATTACGCCCCTACTGGGTAAAAGTCAGCGTCATATCCGATAAGAGAATCGGCATAATCCGTATCGTGATAAACCGCCGAACACTTCACAATGAAAATTGCTTCGCGTTCAGTTAGGGTTTTTCCATCCACCGGCTTAAACAGGCTGGCCAGCATAATCTTATTAACGTCAGCCATTGTGTATTTTGCCTTCTTTGGCAGGATTAAACCGGCTTTCACTATATCGCTGTAAACTTTGTTCATATTCCTATCTCCTATACAAATTTGATTGCGCGGTGGATTACTTCATAGTCAAGTCTTGCTGCAATTTGGTTTTCTAATATTTCGTTCAAGTTACGCATAAAATCCTCGCTGGCTCTATGTTTGCAAGCTTTTATCTAGCTTGTAATAAGAGTTTTAGCATGATTACTATCGCCTGTCAATAGGTAATTAGTAGGCAATAGTAGTTATTTTTATGAATCAATACAATTCAATAACTTACACGATAAGATTGCAATTTGAATCAAAAAAGTCTATTTTTAAGCGAAAGGGAGCTATGCGAGCATTATGGAAGGAAAAAACACTGAAGAAAGTGACAATTTTGATCTTGTTTTACCAGAGATCTATCAAAAAATGCCACAATTGTTTAAGCCAGGCCAATCTGGCAATCCAAATGGCAGACCGCCAGGAATCATAAATAAAGAGAAGCCATTTGCCACTGGCGACATATCTGAAGCGGATCTTGAGCGATTAGATACACTATCCAAGCCAAAGCTTATTGCGCTTATAAAGAAAGTTTCCGGTGCAATCTGGGGGATTGCTTTAAAGACAGAAGAAGAAGCCTATGACGCAATCTGTTTAAAGCTATTGAACGGCGGTTTAAACCAAGGCGACATAAATAAGGCGCTTCCTGCGCTTAAAGAGTATCTTGACCGCAAGCGTGGCAAGCCAATTGGCACAGCGCCTAACATAAACATAGGCACAAGCGGCAATGGCTCGATGAACATAGAAGTGATACTTGTCAGCTCAGAAGATGATAAGAGACGGCAAGGCAAATTGATTGATGAAAGCTAGATCTGGTAATGCAATTAGCCTACTACATATGGTAAATGCTGATTATCCTTATATATCAATAGGGTTTTTTTCCATAATAAACGTTATACGATAACTTGCCCGTAACCTATTGAATTGCCATGACTGGCCTTTTTTCTAGGGAAGCACCCCCGCCGGCACTATCCCCCGGTACGGACCCGCGAAAGGCACTTCGGAGACTGTGGATATATGGGTACTGACCTGCGCGTAAAAATTTGAACTTTTTCAAAACCACTTTCCAAATATAAAATTTCAATGTATATTCCCCTATTAGATTTTCATAAAAAGTTGAAAACCATTTTTATTCTGGGTGAAAATTTTGACTTGTTGTATCTGTAAAACACCCATCCACGGCCTGATGTGCGCCACATGTTTTGCAAACTGGCCAAAGGGATTCAACTTCGCAGAATACGCCAAACGCCCACACGTCCCACCGCCAGTCATTATCCCCGAAGGAGTAAAAACCAGAGAGGACTTTCCGAGATGACCAAATATTTCTACTCAGACCCCCTCGCGGCGGCTTGGATGGCAAGGCAATTTGGGATGAAGTTTCACCCCGGTACTGAGCCTATTAAAAGCATTCAAAGACTACCTTATGGACCAAGCAGATTCAACATTCATCCGGACAGTCTGCATCTACTTGAGCCGCAGCATGGGGATATAATATCCCCCTCGTCATCTATGATGGGAATTTACATAATAGGCCAAAACGCAATGTGCGATAGGAATATGAACGCCGTCCCGCATACGGGATATATGGATATGGAAACTGTAAAATCAATCCAATCAGGATGGGGTAAAAATACAATCCTCCAGCGCAACAACATTCCATTCATGTGGCCGGAGTCTGAGGAATGACAAAGCAAAGCCCAATTGAAAATTACGCAAAGTTCATGTGGAAATATAAGCATCGTCTACATCGCTGCGCCGCACGGGCACTGAGGGAAAGCGGTTCTTTTGACAAGCAGATGGAAGATATGGTTATTTACGGAACTGGTTTTTATACCAATGAGCAGCAGAAAATTGATGCGCTCAGGACACGGCAATTGATGGAAGGGTTGAAGCCTTGAAAAAATGTACATGTCCAAAGCCTCTTACTAATGGCCTTTTAGATAAAAATCGAAATGGTTATCTTCATGCTTGGCCGTTTATGGTGGCTTGCAAAAGATGGATGTGCCCTATCCATAGTAAGTTTGCTAATATTGATAACGTTCTTGATGATCTTAATAGTAGAAAATACGGTAGTTGGGATGGAGTACGTAACGTATGACCATCGACATCACCATCTGGAACCCAGAAGTCCTCCCAACCAAAGAGCGGCTTGCAAAAAAAGACATAAACATTATCCATTCCGAACGCGGCGGAATCGAGATACGTGCAAAAAATTTCAATGACCGCCTGCGGTGGTACTGCAACAACGGCTTCATCACACAAAAACAAATGCGTGCCGGTAAAAGGTTTTACGTCCTGTGGTTCTTCGGCTCAATGAAAAGCCATTACGCAATCTCGCGGTATAGCGACATGCCGTCCAAAACGTTTGAAGCCGGGACATCGGAAGAGATTCAAGAAGCGTACATCAATGCCCGTAGCGCCATCAACGGCGTAAAGCCTAGGAAGATTGCGTTCGATGTGTGCTGTATCGGTGACGCGGCTGGCTCTAAGGGAAGAAAAAGCAATATGGATTATTTGCGCTCAGCTTTGGATGACTTGGTAAAACATTTTGGGTATGACAATGAAGACAGAAGACCAGAGTGAAATCACCGAAGAGATGCTTGCAAAGCGAATCGCAATGCACAAAGATATTCTCGCGCTTAAATCGGAAAACATCACGCAAAAGCAGGATGAAGAATGGGAGGAAACTTATGGACAACACTGAAGCAGATTTATTTAAAAAACTCAAAGAAGAAAACGCCAAGCTGGTCAAATGGTGGGAACACATGCCAGAAAAACCGGCAAGTTTCGAGAAGCGCGGTACTTTTAACCCCCTAACCGGAGAAGTGGAATGACCGAACAATGGCTGATCGTGTCCTGGAAATACAACGGCTATCTCGATGACTGCTATGGAAAACTCATAGACACTGTTGAAGGAACGCAGGAAGAAGCTACCAAAGCGGCACGTAAGCATATTGATTTTTATGCGCCGGTTGGGATTGTGAAAGTGATACAGAGATGAAATCAGCAACAATTATAAAACTTCCTCGTGCCAGCAAGAAAGTTGATGGTACATTGAAACGGGTGCATCGCGTTGCAATGCAACAGGGCTGGGATAAGGTCATTGTTATTGGCAAAGGCAAGGACTGGGGTGGCTATCGCTGTTCGGAAAATATTTCGCAAGCGGAGTTTTTGGGTATGTTGGAAGAAGTCAAGTTTAATATATTATTTTCTTGTTGACACAAGATGTAGTAAATGTCATCCTTAAGGCAAGATGAACTTCGTGACCCCGCCCAGCATAACGCTCGGTGGGTTTTTTATTTTTAAGGAGCTTTTATGACGGCATACGACAAAGGCGTAAACATGAGCAGCAATTTTGAAACCAAGGAGCAGTCCCCCACGGATGCTCAGGCCAAGTATTTGGGAATCCCCGATAACCGGGAGCCGGGCGCTGGTCATTTGGATGTTGCCAGCAAGCGCGAAGGCGGCAAGATGTCTGCTGCTGTAAGCATGGTTGAGCGTCATAACGAGCGCGGTGAACATGCCCCGACCATCGGCGGCTACAAGATGCACGATGGTGGTATGCGTGATAACAGCATCGATACCGGCACTGAAGGCGAGTAATAATTATGGCTTTCGAGCCTGATGATTACTACACTTCGTCACCTAGCATTGCCAAGCGAGTAGCTAAGGACAAGGCTGAAAATCCTCAGAATTATAGCCAGAAAACCGCTGACGCTTATAAACAAGGGTTAGATACACTTTCGCGTCTAGGTGCAGGTACGCCCTATAAGCATAGCATATATCATAAGGCATAGTCATGGCTGAGAACGAAGAATATCATGTTTACCGCAATGGGCTTCATTCTAGTGGTGTTGGCGTGCATGGTGTTTATCAAAATAAAACTCGTGCTCGTAATACTGTAGACAAATTAAATGAAGCATATGGTGCACATGCTCATGGATATAGAGTAGTTCCGAAAGAGAAAACCCACGAAGCAGCAGAAATGCTAGGTCGTGGCAAACCCTATGGCTGTAAGCCGGGAGACTAACATGGCTGAATTTACTCCATTTGAGCGCGAAGCAGCTAACAAAGATACCCATCCGTCTGTGATGGATGAGTCCACGCACAAGGACATCGTAAAGAAAAAGCCTTGGCATACGCCATTAGATTCGGTTGGTCCTGTTGCTACTGGCCCAGCTCCGACGATGCCACATGCGCTGGATATGATCCAGCAGCTTGCACAGCCTCAGTATGAAGGCCACGGCAATGTTGAGGGTTTAAAAGGCGGATCTGGTATGCCAGCAGAAGGTGAAAACCTGATGCGCCGTGCTGTCAACTTCATGAACAAAGATCGTCGATAACTACATTAACACATTCTGCACATACGCGCAGGCCGAATGTGAATAACTGCGCGTATAACTGGGACACTTATAACCCAAACAAGATAAGGTACTGATTTATGAGCGGAATTTATACGAACGGCTTACCCCTAGCGTCACTCCCCCTAACGGGCAATGAACGCGCACCTTTTGAC
This sequence comes from uncultured Gallionellaceae bacterium, assembly GCA_964480365.1. Taxonomy (GTDB): domain Bacteria; phylum Pseudomonadota; class Gammaproteobacteria; order Burkholderiales; family Gallionellaceae; genus CAIQPV01. Next base: position 39,199 of record CAYZPM010000024.1, on the reverse strand, counting down.
ACGAATTTGAGCCAGGGTCTTACCCCTGAGTCCGAATCGATCACCACTTCGCAGCTTGCCAGCTTTATGGGCATTGGCGGTATGGTTCCTTTCCAGCCTAGCCGTTTTTACGGCACTCCGCTTGGTTCGACCCCCGGCACGTTGCTTACAGTAACCGGCACTCTTTATGCGTATCCGCTGTTCATCCCCGGCCCTGTCACGATCAAGACCATCGGCAATTATACCACGACTGGTCAAACCGGCGGTGCTTCGTTCGTTGGTCTTTATGCTGATAACGGCTCTGGCTATCCGGGTACGATTGTTCCGGGCAGTTACAACACCACGGCGCTGATTGCGACTTCTGGTGCAGCGGCTCAGAACTATACCCCCACTGGAGGTACGGTTCTTCAGAGCGGCCTCTATTGGCTCGCGTCTATCTTTACGGCATCAAGCACGTTTCCGACGGTTGCAGATGTCAGTGCGGTTTATCCGACTGCCACTGTTGCCCAGCTTGGTTTCGATACCGAAGCGCATCTCATTGCAACGTCAGGCGAAGCCCCGACCGGTATCTCGGTTGCAGCTACCTATGGTGCACTGAACGGCATCAACGCTGGTGTGTTCCCGTCATCGGCAACGGTCAGCTATAATGCTGGCACGCCGTTGGTTATTTTGGGAACCTGATATGCCATTAACTAAAAAAGGCAAGGAAATCATGAAAAACATGAAATCCGAGTATAAGTCTGATAAAAAAGCCAAAGAAGTCTTCTATGCGTCTAAAAATGCCGGGAAGATCAAAGGCGTTGAGAAGACCAAGAAAAAGTAATGTTTCTTCATTTTAGATTTTCCTCTGTTGAAATTTATTTTTGTAGAGGAAAACAATATAATCCTTCAACAGACGGTTGGTATTCTGAGCATTTTAGTTTCAGAGTAGGAAGAAGAATTTATTCTCCTAAACATGGTTGGGTACGATTGAAAGACATTGGAACTAAAGCCACGGCTGCTTAAGCCGGATCAGTATCGGGGTAACGGGATGAAACCGGTTCAAGCGCGTTTTTCTGAAAAAATGGGCTTCCTGTTTCAACCGTCCCGGTACAAAGTCCTCTATGGTGGTCGTGGCTCAGGTCGCTCTTGGGGTTGTGCCAGGGCGCTGCTCATCCAAGGGATGCAGAAACAACATCGCATACTATGTGCACGTGAGTTTCAAAGTTCGATCCTTGAATCGGTACACGCACTCCTTAGCCAGCAGATAGAGTTACTTGGGTTGTCTTCGTTTTACGAAGTGCAGCAGACTTCTATCGTCGGCAAGAACGGCACGGAGTTTATATTTGCCGGGTTACGGCACAATGTAAACAAGATCAAGTCAATGGAAGGCATCACCCGTGTATGGGTGGAGGAAGCCCAGACAGTGTCGAAACTGTCATGGGACACGCTTATCCCCACTATCCGTATTGACGGTAGTGAAATCTGGATGACGTTCAATCCAGAGTTTGAGACGGATGAAACATTCCGCCGGTTCGTAGCAAAACCGCCGAAAAATGCGATTGTCGTCAAGATGAATTGGAACGATAACCCGTGGTTCCCGGAAGTTCTTGAGCAAGAGCGGAAAGATTTACAAGAACGCGATGAAGATGCCTACCTGAACGTTTGGGAAGGGCATTGTAAGCAATCCATAGACGGTGCTATTTACGCACGTGAAATACGCGATGCAATGCTCGCAGAGCGAATAACAACTGTCCCTTATAGCGCGTCCAAGCCAGTTGAAGTTTTCTTTGACTTAGGTTGGTCAGACAGCACGGCGATGTGGTTTGTGCAGCGTATTGGTTTTGAGATGCGCGTGATCCGGTTTTACCAGAACAGGCATCAGTCTTTGCATCATTATTTACAATACATCCAATCCCAGCAATATGTGGTCGGCACCTTGTGGCTCCCACATGATGCCAAGGCCAAGCAGCTTGGGACTGGGCTGAGCATTGAAGAAATGGCGAAGGCTTCAGGGTACGACGTAAAAATCGTCCCTATGCTTTCGGTTGAAGATGGAATCAATGCTGTGCGTACAGTGTTCCCCACTATGTTCTTCGACGCAGAGAATTGTTCAGACGGTATTGCCGCACTAAGGCGTTACCGCTATAAAATCGATCAATTAAGCGGGCAAATGAGTCGTGAACCGTTGCATGACGATGCGAGTCACGCGGCAGACGCACTTCGTTACTGCGCAGTGTCGTTGCATGAACCGAAACGTCTGAAATTAAAACTGATACATGATGTTCAAACACTTGCTGTAGCTGGGGAGAACACAGCATGGATGGGATAAATATGCCTTTTTGTTTAGGGGATACCCATTGGGATTATGCCCCGAAAGAAAAAATGAGTAAGGCAAAAATTTCTATCAATGAAAGTGAGCCTCATTTTTGTCAAGATTGTTTTGATAAAATGGAAACAAGGGCGCGAAAAGCAGGAGAGATTTATCGCAGGTCGCTCAAATTGTCATAGGGGTTTATAAATGAGCGATAACACAGATGATGTTCTTGAAACACTCACTGGCGATGACCGTATTGTACGGGAGGCCAAAACTCGGTTTGAATACTGCTCTGCCCGTGAGGGGGAATGCCGCAAACTCTTCTTAGAAGATGTTAAGTTTTCCAACGGCGATTCGAATAACGGATTCCAATGGCCCAATGATATACAGACCAATCGCAACCGCGAAAAGCGCCCTTGCTTAACCATAAATAAAACGCATCAGCATAACCTACAGATTATCAATGATGCTAAACAAAATAAAGCGGCGATAAAAATTCGCCCTGTTGGTAATGAAGCTACATATGAGGCGGCTGAGACTTTTGAAGGAATTATCCGGCATATCGAGTATATCTCGAATGCGTCAGATGCTTATGACACAGCGGTAAAGTTCCAAGTCGAAGGCGGTATCGGTTACTGGCGGGTAGTTACGGATTATACCGGTGACGACACCTTCGACCAGGAAATTTTCATCCGCCGGATTAAAGACCCGTTGTCTGTCTACTTAGACCCGGACATTAGCGAAATTGACGGTTCCGACGCTATGTTCGGGTTTATTTTTACCGACATGAAGCGTGAGGAAGCCCGCGAGAAATACCCTAAATTTAAGGGTATGATGGGGCAAAACGCTATCGGTAATGCTGATAACTGGATTGATGACCGTCATGTTCGAGTAGCGGAGTATTACCGCAGGGTTAAAAAAGAAGACCGTTTGATTGCTTTCAAACATCCCCATACGGGTGCGCAGCATATCATGCGCGAAAGTGAGTTACCGCCTGAAATTGCAAAGCCGATTATTGACAATCCTGAGAACCAGTTTCGTGGTATTGAGGGTTTCGATGTCGAATGGTTTTTATTCATCGGCAATGAGATCGCTGACCGGCGTGTATGGCCTGGGTCAACAATCCCTATCGTGCGTTGCATTGGCGAAGAAACGATTATTGATGGTAAGATTGACCGCAAAGGCCATACGCGGGCGCTTAAAGACCCTCAGAGAATTTATAATTATTGGTCATCAAGTGCTGTTGAATTCGTAGCGCTTCAAGGCAAGAGCCCGTTTGTCGGACCTGCCGCCGCGATTGAAGGATACGAATCATATTGGCGTGAAGCCAATACCCAGAATTTCTCGATATTGCCCTACAAGCATGTTGATGATGACGGCCAACCTATTCCTCCGCCGCAACGTGCCCAGCCGCCTGTGTTTGCCCCAGCATACGTCCAAGGTATGCAGGTAGCGCAGAACGAAATGATGATGGTTTCCGGCCAGTATGAGGCGACATTCGGTGAGAAGAGTAACGAGCGTTCAGGCAAGGCAATTAATGAGCGGGAACGCCAAGGTGACAGAGCCACTTATCATTTTATTGATAACCAGGCTATCGCAATTCGTTATACCGGTAAAATTATACTAGAATTAATTCCTAAGATTTATGACACGCCGCGTGTTGTAAATATCATGGCAAATGATGGTGCCGAAAGTAAGGTCATGATTGACCCGTCAGCAAAACAAGCATTTCTGCAAAAGCGTCAGCAGACTCAAGAAGAAGCCACGCAAATCATACTTAATCCGAAGATCGGGAAGTATGATGTGCAGGCTGATGTCGGACCGGCATACGCCACTCGCCGCCAAGAAGCGTTCAATGCTTTGAGCCAGATATTGTCGCAGTCAAGTGAACTTGTTCCATTGGTAGGTGATCTGTTATTTAAAGCAGCGGATTTCCCAATGGCTGAGGAAGTGGCAGAACGCTTGGAACGTATGGTGCCACCGCAAGCTAAAGGCGAAGGTGTCACACCGGCAGTTCAGCAAATGCAAGGCCAATTGCAACATATGCAGGGACTGTTGACTACCCTCATGCAACAGCTCAGTGAGGAAAAATCCAAGATGAAGGCACGTGATGTGCAAAAAGAGGTGGATATATATAAGGCTATTACTGACCGCATGGAGGTTATGCTTAAGAATGTAACCATCACGCCTAAGGATAATGCTAAGATGTTGCATGATTTGATGAAAGAAGAACATAAAGCTTCGCTCCAACCGGCAGAAGATGCGATTGAACCAACATTGAAAGATGATGCGAATGAAGAATAAACGCCCTTCTAAGATGCCACCAGTTGTTGTGTACAAGAATAAATTGCATGACAATGTTGCAAGGACTGTATCGGCGCAAAGGGTTCTCCCTAAGCCGAAAGTTATTAAACCAGGTGGTAAGAGATAGTGGTTGAGTTTCATTTCAACACGGCGACGGGGTGTTATACTTTGGTTAATTCAAACACCGGTGCGTCCGTTACATTAGCAAAGAAATTGACCTCAGAACTTCATAAATTGGTGAAGGATAAATAAATGGCTAAATATTCCCATAAATTGGTCAGTAAAACCGCACAGGAGATATGTGCTTGCTTTTACCAGGACGCGGCCATGCATAATGATTTTTATAAAATGTGGCCGAAAGAACGCGAATTCGTTAATAAGCAATGGGGTAATTTCATTCGTCCAGCGCGTGAAGTATTAACACGTATGCTATCGATGGATGAATACACTGAGGAACAGAAATCTGAAATCTATGAGGCATTGCTTCTTGATAGGGCACTTCCCCCCGGTGGGGACACTGCGCTGCTCACACCGCATCAGAGCATGGTTCATTAGGAATTACCGTACCTATCCGGCAGATAGGGATTACGTACCGGACGTTAAACCGGGATTAATGGAGACTACATGACTACCGAAAGTATAGCAGCTACTGAACCCGTAATCGAACCGGTAAAACCAGATGCCAGCCAAACTCCAGCGAGTGAACAGACGCCGTCCTCGGCACAGCCAGCGACGGAACAAGTTCCTGAGCCGCAAGAACCGGCCAAAAAAGAAGAAGGTAAGTGGTATATCGACGTTATTACCGGCCTTCGTCATAACGTTCGTGAGAAAGCTCAGGAACTTGAAGCGTTAAAAGCTGAGAATGAAGTATTGAAGACAAAAGGCGCACAGCCTAAAGTTGTTGAACCGACAATCAGCCTTACCGATGCTGAGATCAATCGTCGTGCCGATGAGTTGGCAAATGCGCGCGTATTTAATGAAAAATGCGATGCGATTGCTGCAAAAGGCAAAGAGGAATTCCCTTCATTCGACGGAGCATTGGCTAATTTAAGGGCAGTCGGGGCTTTAGGGCCGAATGTTAGTCCCTCGTTCCTGCAAGCGGTTTCTGAATTGCCTCAGGCACATAAATTACTCAATCATCTGGGTAATCACCCTGACGAAGCAGCCAGAATTACTACTTTGCCACCTTTGAAAATGGCAATTGAATTGGCTAAAATCGAATCGTCTATTTCGGCACCTAAACCCAAAGCTATTTCTACCGCACCGGCACCCATCGTTCCCGTAAGCGGAAGCGGTGGTAATAACAACGACCTATCCAGCCCGGATATTTCTATGGAGGATTTCGCAAGAATCCGTAGCAAACAAAGAGAAGAACGGGCGAAACGTTAAACCTACTCGACAAGGATATGTCGTGATTAAGCCATAATTAAGAAGCCCTATCGGGGGTCAAACCGAGATCAATTTCTTAGCTTTACGTTTTATCCATGCGGCTTTCATTCCAGCGATTCGTCTTTCATAGACTTCTGGATCAGTCCATGTTTTTGAACGTGACTGTGATTGTTTTTCGCGGTATTCTTCGTTTTTCCAATTAGCTTTTCTTTTGGCTGATTGTTCTAAACGTAAGTCGCCGTTTTCAGACCATCGTTTTTTCATAGCGTGTGTTTTCTTAGCTGATGATTCTGGCGTATTGAACGCTTCGATCAATGCTGCTGAACGACGTTTTTGCAATTCAGGGTCTGCGCACGCGGCTTGGTGAGATATTCTACGGCGCTCCCTGAATTCAGGATCTTGCCATAGTTTCTTTCGCATCTCCGATAATTTCTTTCTGGTTTCTAATGACGGACTTGTACCGGATTTAGCAGCTTCCATCAGATTGTAAGATTTTGGAATTTTGGCTAATAATTCAATTTCAGCCTTGTTCATAATTTCTTGTAATTCTGTTTCTGGAGTTCCTGAAAGATTTATCACAACTTGAAATATGAACGCAGTTTCGCCATGTTTATCCCAAGATCTTTGTAGATGGTTATTGCGATGTTTGCCTTTCTTGAGATGCCATTGATGACTATGCCAACGTTTTCTGACGTTTCGTGCTTGGCCGACATATATTTTACCAGAAATGGTATTAGTGATCGTATAAATAGCAGGATGATTAAGTCCTTTATTCGCACTCATTGAAACCTCCGTTATTAACAATAGATATAATAACAACCTTTTATCAGCGGGTCAAGGCTGAGTTCAGTTTTTCAACCTATGCAAATGTTCAATACCCAATCTTTCTTTTGCAAGGCATAAGTTAAAAAATAGATTCATCTTTCACACACCCATAAAAGGAATATTTAATATGGCTAACAGTCTTTTAACAATTAAGAATTAGTTGTTATAAAACTGTGTGAATTGCTGGAAACTCCTTAGAGTTTTGCGCACTACAACGTAACTGGAAACGGTAAGCGTGATAGTTAAAAAGAGCAAAAATTGGAAAATCAGCAGCCAAGTGCCTTAACTGGCAAAGGTTCAACGATCATCGAAAGCACGTCTAAACAACGGAAGCCGGTAGAGTAGGAACAAGTGTTCCGAAGCGCACAGCATCTTTAAAAAGATGATGATATGATCTTCTCTGCATTGAAAAATGCAGCCGCTTAAAAGCGAATAGGTTTGTAACGCAACCTATTGAAAATAAAGGAAACATGATTACAAGAGAAGCGGTAGAGCTTTGGAAAAACACCAACAGCTTCATTCGTAACATCGACCGCCAATACGATGACCAATATGCACGCGGTGGAGCAAAAATCGGCTCTACGCTCCGTATCCGCCTCCCTAACGATTACACGGTCAATAGTGGCCCTGCAATCAGTGTACAGGACACGGCAGAACAGAGTACAACCTTGACGCTTGCTAACCAGGCTAACGTTGCTGTGTCGTTCTCGACCTTTGACCGCACGATGAGCTTGGATGATTTCTCTGAGCGCGTTCTTGCACCAATGGTTAATAACATCGCGGGTTACGTTGCTACTCAGATTATGAACGGTTCTGAAGGTGGTATTTGTAACTATGTTGCAAATACAGATGCTAACAACAATATCATCAGCCCGACAGACCAGACTTACCTGAACGCTGGTGCTCTTCTGACCCTCAATTCAGCTCAGAATGCCCGCCGCAAGGTTGTGAACGATCCGATCACTCAAGCACGTGTTGTTTCTAGTTTGACTGGTTTGCTGAATCCTTCCGAAATGATTTCGAGGCAGTATGCTACCGGCCAGATGTATCAGGCGCTTGGCTTTGAGTGGTTTGAAGACCAGACGGTAATCAAACACACCGGCGGTACGTTTTCTGCTGGTGGCACTGTAAATGGTGCAGGTCAGACTGGTACGACTGTTGTTGTGAATGCTATCACTGGTACGCTTGTAGCCGGTGACATCATCACGTTCGCTAACGTTAATGCAGTAAATCGCATTACGAAACAGACCACCGGTCAGCTTCGTCAGTTCGTTGTGACCGCGAACGTCCCCACCGGCGGTACTTCCATTCCGATTTATCCGGCAATCATTCCGGCAGTTGGTGGAAACCCTGTGCAGTATCAGACTGTCGATACGTCGCCGGTTAACGGTGCTGCGATGGTTCTCGTCAATCCTGCCAGTACGACATATCGCAAGAATATTGCGTATGCACCGCAGGCAATTACGATGGCTACTGCGGATCTCGTCATGCCGGAAAAAGGTGTTGAAGAAGCGTGGCGCGAGGCTTTTGATGGCATCGCAATGCGCATGTTGACTGCGTATATCCCAGGAACCGACCAGCTAGTGACGCGCTTGGACACCCTTTTTGGTTTTCTGTATACCCGGCCAGAATGGGCGGTAATAATTAGTGATGCTATCTGACGCTGATGTAATTTAATTTTATCTTGACCCCCATGAGATTTAATTGTAAGCTAATTTTACAATTAACTTATGGGGGATATGATGACTTTAATAAAGCATTCTTAACCACAATAGGAGTCCCCATATGAAACCCGCCCTAACCAATCGATACACAAACTTCGATTTTCCCGAATATAAATTCCAAGAATATCCCAAAGCCGTCACCCATAACGGCAAAGTGCACGTCGTAAATGATGCTGAAGAAGAGCTGAAATTAAAAACGACCGTACGGGATTATCTCGCAGAAGCGCGTGAACGTGCTGCGGAACTTAAACTCGACATTCCGAGTGATTGGAAAGTCGAAAAGATTCAGGCTCTTATCAAAAAGACCGAATCTGACATCGAGTACGCTAAAATCATCGATGCTGAAAACGCACCGGTAAAAGATTCAGATGCGTCCAAGACTTCCATTCATAATGAATTGACGCTCGCTGCCGCTGGTAAAAAGCTACCCGGCAGACCAGCTAAATTCAAGCCGGATGTTATTACGCAAGCCTAAACCACTAACATAATGTCGAAAGGAGTTATCATATACTATGGTGACTCCGCTCGATATTGTAAAACAATCACTTAAAAAAGCAGGGATTATCGGTGTCGGCCAAACGCCTTTAGCTGAGGACACTAATGATGCGTTCTATGACCTGAATGACATGATCGGTCAATGGGCGCGTAAACGCTGGTTGATGTGGCATTTGCTGGACGTATCGTTGGTTTCCACCGGAGCAATGTCATATACGGTAGGTGTCGGGCAAGATTTCAATACCCCACGCCCTGATCGGTTGGAAGCAGCATTCTTTAGGCAGATCCAGAACGGGCAGCCTAATAATATCGACTATCCGCTGGAATTGATTGAATCGCGGGAAACATACAGCAATATTCCGCTGAAGTCCCTTTCGACCTTTCCGACCTCGATATTCTACGATGCGGCCTATCCAACCGGTGTTGTATATCCTTGGCCGGTGCCACAAGCGACGATTTATGAGATACATCTCATAATTAAAGACCAACTCACGCAATTCACTTCGCTGAATCAAACCATCGTAATGCCGCCTGAATTTACAGCGGCGTTGAAATTTAACCTCGCTATCCGGTTGCGCCAAGCGTACATGCTTCCGGCTGATCCAGTGCTTATTGGATTGGCGAAAGATTCCTTGGCCGTAATTCGTGGTGCAAATGCGCAGATACCAAATTTGGTAATGCCGAGCGATCTTATAAGAGGTGGGTTATATAATGTGTATTCTGATTCTTACTATTAATCAATGACTTAACCCTAAGAAGGAATTTTAAAAATGGCAACTACCAAACCGCTTGCAGCAGAAGCAAAACCGTTAACCCCCGGCAAAACGCTTTCTTTCAATGACTATTTCCGCAATGGCCTTTTAAATGTGAACGGCGCGAATTCGACTTACGCTATCACGGCTGCTGGTACTACCCAAGCAACGGCTTTCCAACTTAATTCCCCGTACAACGAGATTGATACGGCAGCATCCGGTACTGGCGTTAACCTGCCCAATTCTTCCGGCACACATGCCGTCCCTTATCAGTTTTGCGCCATTTATAACAACGGTGCCAATGCTGTAACCGTGTATGCCGCACAGGGCACGAGCGACACCATCAACGGCGTAGCTGGCGCTACGGGCGTCACCCTCGCAGCGGGGGCTACTGCATTATTCCTCAGCGCGAAAACTACTGTATGGTCGGCTATCGGCGTTGATTCCATTCCCTCTGCACTTCGTGGAACGTTTACCGCCAATAGCGGCAGCGCGGTTACTGTGACGAACGCTAATATCACTGCCAACTCGGTAGTTACATTCGGCCTCAAGACGGTTGGTGGAACTCCGGCGGCACCGTTTATGGTGACTGTAACACCCGGCACCGGCTTTACGGTGAATTCGGGCGGTTCCGACACTTCGGTTTATAATTACGCCATTTTTGGTTAAGAGAGGATTTATGTCAAAATTGACAACAGAGGGAAGAAATAAAATCCCTTCTTCGAAATTTGCTTTGTCAAAAGAGCGTAAATATCCTGTGGAAAACGCAGCTCACGCCAAAAATGCCAAAGCCCGTGCTTCCGAGATGGAGCATAAAGGTAAAATCAGCAAAAGCACTGAGAAGAAAATCGACGCAAAAGCAAATCGCGTTTTAAAAGGCAAAATATAGTCAGTATTTGGTATGAAAAATGTTATTTCCGCTAACACAGGGAAGTTATCAGGCACGGAGCCTAATAGCCAATGCGCAACGGTGCGTTAACTTATATGCTGAACGTAATACCCAAGACAGCCCTGCGCCTTATACCAATTACCCGACGCCGGGGCTAACGGCAACAGCCTATTCAGGATCCGCACCTACACGGTGGGAATACCAAGCCAGTAACGGCAATTTATATGTCGTTTTCGGCAATGCAAGTGGCAGCAGCCTATATGTCGCTACGCCGTCAGCTACCGGCAACGGGATAGGTACTTATACCCTTGTTGCTAACTTCAATAGTGTAGGTTCGACACCCGTATCCATGCAGGATAACGGCATTGTCCTTATTATTGTAGACGGCTCTACGATGGGTTGGGCGCTTGACCTGACTACCTCCGGTAATTTTGCGCAGATAACTGATCCTACATTTATCGGTGCGACCCGTGTTGATTACCTTGATACCTATTTCATATTTAACGTACCTGGGACGAACGAATGGTATATTTCGCTAAGTGAAGCGAATTTCCAGATGTTTACCGGTACAACCGGCGCAATTCTGACTGGCAGCATAGCGTCTTCCGGCAGTCCCGCCTATGTCAACGGTACGTACAACAACACCGGACTTCTTAACGGAAGCGGTTCTGGGGCTGTTGCGAACATTATAGTAACCGGCAACGGCGTGACGACAGTGGATATTGTCACAGCCGGTATTAATTACCAGATAGGCGATGTACTTACAGCGACACTACCGGGCAATTCAATTGCGACTGGATCAATAACGAATGCTGGGTCAGGTTATACTGACGGAAATTACGATGCCGTTGGCTTGACTGGTGGCAGCGGGTCTGGTGCAACTGCAAACATTGTTGTGTCAGGTGGTTTAGTCACCTCGGTAACAGCCGTTGATCCAGGTGTTGATTATGTGAGTGGTGACGTACTTAGTGGGGTGATCTCCGGGGGTTCTGGATTCCAATATACAGTCAATACTACGGCAGGTTCTGGTTTCACCTATACGGTAGAAACAATTGCTGGCCAGGCGTTCGACCCTCTCGATTTCGCTACAAAAACGGGCTATCCTGATCCGATTGTAACGCTTATCGTCATGGATTTGTATATCTGGTTGATTGGCACACAGACCACGGAAGTATGGTTTAACGCAGGTGCTGCGGATTTTACTTTCCAGATTTTCCCAGGTGTATTCATAGAACATGGCTGCGCTGCGGCTTATAGCATCGCAAAGCAGGATTTGTCAATCTATTGGCTATCCAAAGACCGCCAAGGCAAAGCGATTGTGCTCAAAGGCAACAACTTTGCAGCACATCGTATAAGTACATTTGCTATTGAAAATGAGTTTTCATCTTATTCTACGATTTCTGATGCGATAGGTTGGACGTATCAACAGGATGGTCATACATTCTATATGTTGACTTTCCCCACGGCAGATAAAACTTGGGTATTCGACGAATCGTCGCAATTATGGCATGAGCGCTTATCGTTACAATTCGTGCAGGAATCATCGTTGGTCATGGATGGAAATTTACATAAAGTGATTTTCAATTCCTGCGCTGTATGCAATGGCGTGATTTATGTAGGTGATTATCTAGGTAATATCTGGGAACTTGACCCAGATAATTACACTGAAAACGGCAATCCAATACCGCGCATAAGGTCGTTTCCACATAAGGTTTCAAACCTGAATCGCGTGATGTATAATCAGTTTGTCGCGGATATGGAATGTGGTACAGACGACCCGACAGTTACGGGCGACGGGACTTCAAGCGCTATGCCACCTGTTGTGAATTTGCGGTGGAGCGATGATCGTGGGAAAACCTATAGTAGTTACGTTCAGCAAAGTATGGGTGCTTTAGGCCAGTATTTAACCTCGATAAAATGGTGGCGGCTCGGTATGGCACGGGATAGGGTTTTTGAATTATCATGGTCAGTTCCTACAAAAACGGCTCTTAACGGGGCGTATATTGATGTGACAGAGGCTCAAACATAAAATGGCTCAGAATCAAGCATTACCTAGCCCAGCCTATCCGATGGTAGATAGTTCTGGCAAGATCAGCCCCATTTGGTTTCAGTTCTTCAACTCGCTTTATCAGCGCACGGGTGGTGGTTCTAGTGAAGGAAGCGTTCAATCGGTTGCTGTCAATGCCACGAATGGAATCATTGCTTCAGTGGATAATCCTACTACTGCGGCTGTCGTGAACTTATCTTTGGGTGGAATTTCTCCGGCTTCTATTACGACTAAGGGCGCGATTATTGGAACATCTGGTTATTTCTCGACAGGACTTGCGACAGCCGGAACGATGCAGTTCGGAGCATATGTGAATACTCCAATAACCGATACAGGCTATGTGACAATCAACGATGCAACGGGAGTTGCCAGAAGGCTTATGGTGGGGTGATGTCACTAATTGTAAGAAAATGCGATATTTCAGAGGTTTTAAATAGTAAGAATTTATTGGATGAATATGCCAGTGAATCAGCTATTGATGGATTACCTCTTCCGACCGCAAAAGTAGATATGTACAACAACATGGAAGGCGCTGGAGCGCTTCATACGATAGGCGCATTTTCTGATGATATTCTTGTTGGGTATATAACATTATTATCGCCAATCCTTCCACATTATAGCGTTCTTGTAACGGTCGCAGAAAGTTTTTTTGTTGCAAAAGAATACCGTAAAAATGGCGCCGGCTTAAAGCTTCTTCGTGAAGCTGAAAAATATGCCAAAGAACGTGGTTCACCAGGACTTTTAGTTAGCGCTCCATCTGGCGGCGCTTTAGCAGAAGTTTTGTCTAGGATGGACTACGTGGAAACAAATCGTGTATTTTTTAGGAAAATCAGCGATGAATGAATTGCGAATCATTGGCAACTCACTTCCGGCAATGAGCGTGGAAGCGATAGATAAAGTCCGTATTCTTGAATTGGGAAACTCACAACTTCCTCAGATAGATATCAATACGTCCCATGTTATTCATGGTGGAATGTATGCACGTACAATAATGATTCCTGCTGGTGTATTGTTGACGGGCGCTCTCATCAAGATTGCTACTATACTAATCACGCAAGGAGATGTTATCGTTTATATTGGTGATAAAGCAATTGAACTTAGTGGCTATAATGTTCTTCCAGCGAGCGCTAATCGCAAACAAGCGTTCGTCACTAAAACAGATACTTTTCTAACAATGATTTTTCCAAGCGATGCAAATAATATAGAAGCTGCTGAGACAGAATTTACTGATGAAGTTGATATTCTCATTTCGAGAAAATATCCTTCGTCTAATGAAATAATTATTACCGGAGAATAATATGACAGGTGGAACTACAGCAGCAGCAATCGTAGGCGCAGGAGCCTTGGGCGCAGGCGCTTCTGTTTATGGTGCAGGACAAGCTGCGAGTGCACAAGAATCTGCCGCTGGAAGAGCAACAGCCGCCGAACAGCAAATGTTTGGTATTGCTAACCAAAACCTTCAACCTTATATTCAAACGGGCAACGCCGCTGCTTCGCAGATAGCGGGACTTGAAGGTTTGAATGGAGGCACCCCTGGGAATATCCAGAATGTGTTGCAAAGTTTACCTGGGTATCAGTTTACAAACTATCAGGGTTTAAAATCTGTGCAGAACCAAGCTACGGCGCGTGGTTTGGGTTTAAGCGGTGCCGCTGAAAAGGGTGCGGCGAATTATTCTACAGGATTGGCTAATAGCTATTATAATAATTATCTCACCGGACTTCAGAATACGGAAAACACTGGTGCGGGCGCGGCAGCATCACTTACCGGTGCGGCTACACAGACTGGTGGTCAAATTGGTAGTAATATCGTTGGTGGTGCGAATGCGGCTGCGGCGTCTATCAATTCGCAAGCAGGTGCGGTAGGTAATTTGGCAAATTCGGTACCAAGTGCTCTTATTACATCGAATTTATTGCAGAATATGGGAAATAATGCGAATAACGTCAGTAGTCAATATTTGACTCAGGCTGATAATAATTTTCTAAACAATGCTGTCACTAGCTCTGGAATAAATGGATAATGGCAACTGCAACCATTCTCCCAACGGCAAGGACAGTATTCCTAGACGAGAATAATAACCCATTGTCGGGCGGTTCGGTTTATATGTACGTGCCGAACACGACGACGCCTAAAACAACATGGCAAGACGCAGGGGAAACCACCCCGAATTCAAATCCTATCGTTTTGGACGGTAACGGATCATGCCTGCTTTATGGCAGCGGCCAATATACTCAGGAGGTTTATGACCAGTCTGGAAATCTCATCTATACCGGGCTTACGCAAGATGTTTACGGCCTGATAACCAACGGAAATAACACATTTACTGGTACGAACACATTCTCAGGCGCTGTTGACTTTACCGGAGGGTTCACGCTTCCCAACAATTTCGTTACCAATAATATGCTTGCAGAAATGCAGCCGAATACGGTAAAGGTAAATGACAGCGCCTCACTCGCTGAACCCGTTGACCTCGCGCTTGGGCAGAACACTCTGCTTGGGCGCGGGTCAACGGGAAATATCACGGCCATCACTCTTGCTTCTAATTTAGAGTTCACTGGGAGCGTGTTAGGCGTAACCGATATCCCTGTATTGAATTACCAGGTCATAACAACGAGTGGGCATTTCACTACCCCTTCCAATACGCTATCTACCACATCGTTCAAATTTACCGTTACAGGAGCTGGAGGTAGTGGTGGTGCCCCAACCAGTGGTTTTGGAAATGGTGGTGGTGCGGGTGGAACAGCAATTTATATTGCATCTGGCCTGACTGCCAGCACTAATTATACAGTAACCGTAGGCACTGGTGGAGCAACAACGCCAGAAGGCGGTGGACCCGGCTCAGCCGGAACAGCGTCTTCGATTGTCGTAGGGACTACCGTCACTGCTAACGGCGGTGCGGCTGGTGGTGATACCGGCGGAAAGGCTGGCGCAGGTGGCGCTTCTACAAATGGTACATTAAACCTAACTGGTGGAGATGGGTCATCCAGTGGAGGAACTAGCAGTCTTGCTGGCGGCACTGGTGGAGCATCCTATTGGGGCGGCGGGGGCGCTGGTGGAACAAACAATGGTACAAACGGCGGCAACGGCGGCTCATATGGAGCAGGCGGCGGTGGTACGCAATCGAGCGGCGGCGGAACAGGTTTTAGTGGAACAGGTGCCAATGGTGTGGTTGTTGTAGAGTGGACGTTATGACCATAGCAACTATCCTTCCTGAAGCACGGACGACATTTTTAGATGCGAATAGCAATCCGCTTTCTGGCGGAAAAGTTTACATGTACGTGCCGAATACCACGACGCCGAAGACTACTTGGCAAGATGCTGCGGGGGCTACTCCGAACTCTAACCCAATTGTTCTGGACGGTAATGGAAGTGCCTTGATCTATGGAAGTGGTCAATACCTCCAAGAGGTATTCGACCAAAACGGCAATCTGATTTGGACTGGCTTAACTCAAGATGTTTACGGATTGATCGTAAATGGAAATAATACTTTTAGTGGAAACAATACTTTCTCCGGCAATATCACGCTAGGCGCGAACGCTACGGCAACGACGCAGATCGCAGGGGATAACACAACAAAAGTCGCTACTGATCAATTCGTTGCGAATGCCATATCCGCTACCGACGTAAGAACATATGGTGCAGTGCCGGATGCAAGGAATGTCCTTGACATTGTTTGCACATCAGGCTCACCGACGGCTACGAGTGCGACAGCGAGCTTCTTACAATCACGCGATGCTGGGAAGACGATTAAGATTTATGACATTGCCAACAATGTTTATGTTTTCTTAGGGACAATTTCCTCCGTAACTAATTCAACTACCATTGTTCTTTCGGGCAATGCGGCTGCGGCGACAGTATCGGGCAATGCAATAGCCTATTGGGGAACGGATAACGCAACATCTATCAATGCGGCTTTCACCGCTGCTGCCGCATTAATAAGCCAGACTTATGGGCAGTCCAATGCACCGAGTGGCACGGGATATGCAAAAGTCATATTCCCTGTCTCAAGTGCCGGAAGCGCGTATCTTTTCGCAGAAACGTTAGTTACAACGCGCAATGTACTCATCGACGCAGACGCGATGTTATATTCGGCGGTCGGTAATGGCGTATCGGATCGTACATGGGCGATTACCTGCACGGCAGGTATCCAGATCAACCGGCTGATAATGGAAGTCGGCGGTGGCATGGGTATCCTGAACGGCACATCAGGTACACAAAGCAGTTCTTTCATCCGGCAACTTCAACTGTGGAATGTCGGAACGAATTACAATTCTGGGCTTACGATCCCTTCGCAGATTGCCCTTGAACTCACGGGGAACGATTACACGATCAGTGAATATTGGAGCAAAGGCGGCAATATCGGGATTTACCTTTATGAAACAAGCGATGTTCGTATTTCCCTGCCGGAAATCATCGGCGCTTCATCTGCGGTGCAAATGGCTGGCTGCGAGAATATAGAAATCAGCAAATATACCATTGATACGTGCAGTTACATTGGCATTACCATAGACGGTAGCCACAACGTGTACGCAGATGGGAATATATTTTCCAAGAACGCAACCGGCACAACATATAATGTCGCTTGCGGGCTAAATGACCACAGCAACATCAACCGCAATATTCGTCTTGCTGTCAACGCCCAGCGCAGCGGTGGTGTTGTCGCTTATGTGGCGTATACTCAGGACTCGACGTTTGATCTCGTAGGCTCCAACTCGGCAAACTACAGCGCAGGCGGCGTTGCGATAACCAGTATGATGACCTACGGCTCAGGTAATGTCGGCATGATACGCACGGACGCAGTACGCGATAACATAACAAGCGGTGCCCTGATCGGCAATTTTACTGGAACCCGCGCTGGGACATTTTCTGATTATTATGATAATTCGGGAACTTACACGTTGCACTTATACGGAACATTTACAAATCCATAGGATATAAACATTATGCCCAATATGCTTATGGGTGCAGGGAATCAGAATCCACTGCAACCACAACAGCCTCAACAGATGCAAGCACCGCCGCCGAGTCCTGAGAAGATTCAGGAAGTGCATCAGCATTTGAGCGATTTTCAGGAGGATCTTAAAAAGCTTCTCAATATGCCGAATGATGATCTTACGATAGGAAAAGTCCTTGACGTAGCCGCAGAATCGATTTCCAGAAATAGGGAAACGGATGGTAAGCGCGGCACTACACCTGAAGTTGTTGCGGCAGAAATTAGTTCTCCTGATTTTCCGCCTGCCGATGCTCCTGCACCAGTTATTCGGAAATACCTTATGAATCATTTTATGCAATCGGTTCAGGCGCAGGCACAGGTGACAAAGAAGTTTGGACCGCCTATGCAACCGGGACAACAACCTCAACAGCAACCTGCACCAATGCAGTTGCCGCAGAATTCTTTGAACGGAGGACAGTAGTATGGCTGAAGTCGATACTAGCAGTTATCCGCAGTATAATGCGCAGTCGTTCAATCCGTTGCAAACTTTTGGGCAATATGCACAGATTAGAAATGCACTTATACAGAACCAAATTTACAGTGCGGAACTTCCTGCTATTCAAGCAAAAGCGCAATATGCAACGCAAGTAGTAAACGGCCAACAGAAAGCTGCACAATATTTTGCTAATAGTCAGGACGCGAACGGTAATCCTGATGTGCTAGGCGCTATACAAAAAATCGCACGTGATCCTGACACGTCGCTTCCTGAGGTATTGCAGGCTGCTTATAATCTTTCCAATACGCAGTTAGAGAAGATTCAGTCTGGATTTAATCAAGGCGGTGGTCAAAGAATGGTCACACGGAATCAGGCAAATATTGAAGCAGCGCAGGCGTCAAGTCCTCAAGGACAATCGACATCCCAACAAGATCAAAGCGGTTCGCAGTCTCAACCTATGACACAAGCGTCTTCCCAGCCTGCGGGTATTCCCGGCAGTTTGCCACAAGGCTATACAAGCCCCCTGGGAAATTCCCGCGAGACTTATAATCAGATCAAAGCACAAGCGGAATCGGCACCGGATAAATTGGCAGCATTTAATGAGATTGTGAATCTTAATGATGCTGGTGCAAAAACCGGAACATCTATTGCGTCTATGTATCAACGTCTAGCTCAGACCGGCTTAGTCCCACAGGGCATTACCGATCAAGCGCAACAGACGCAGTTGATAGGAAAATATATTCATCGTGCATACGCTGATAATTTACCCAATTCGGATTACCGAGCTGGCGTATTAGAATCTTCTCAACTTAGTCCTGAACAATTGTCCGGTACTATTCATGATTTGGTTCCATTTATGCAGGCAAGTACGCAGGGATTGATAGCTAAACAAGCCTACTATAACAAACAAACAAAAAACGGCACGGATTTGACCGGGGAACCAACAGCATCGCAACAATGGAATCAGAACTATGACCCACGTTGGCTTGAGTTTGGTCAGATCAAAAATAAAGCCGACCAACGTGCGTTTTTAGTCAAGCATCCAGATATGATTGATAAGAGATCGAATTATCAGAATCTACAAGGCATGGGTGTATTCGAGCCATGAGTATAGATGATAATGAAACTTCATCCGATCAACAATATCCAATTGATCCGTTATTGAATCAGGCCGTGCAATGGCAGGAGAGTCGTAATGATCCGAACGCGATATCATCTAAAGGTGCTGTCGGGCCGATGCAGACAATGCCAAGCACTCTTACCGATCCGGGGTATGGTGTAAAACCGGCGAAAGACAATTCTCCTGAAGAGCGTAAACGGGTAGGGAACGACTATCTACAAGCGATGAATAATAAATATAAGGGCAATACACCTCTAGTTCTTGCGGCATATAACTGGGGACCTACTAATGTTGATAAATGGGTAAAAAGCGGTGCGGATAATTCCCAACTCCCTGCTGAAACCCAAAGTTATATAAAAAATGTCAATCAATACCATCAACAATTAGCAGCGAAGCAATTACCGCAAGGTGTACAGATTGCTTCTAATGATCCTAATTTTGCGCCACAATCATCGACAGGAACCAAAATGGCATCCAACGACCCTGACGATCCGTTTGAGGGTGCTAAAGCGGATCTTGCAGCAAAGGCTGCTGGACAAGCGCCTACAGTGGCATCATCCGCTACTCAAACTTTAGACCCTGACGATCCGTTTGAGGGTGCTAAAGCGGATTTGGCGAAGATGCAACAAGCGAAACAGACATCGGCCAATAAGCCACAAATATCTACCGCTTTAGATTTAGCCGAAACCGCTCCCTCTTCTTTAGTTAAAGGAATCAATGCTATCCCGCAGTGGTTGGGATATGGAGTCAATGCGTTGACAAATTCTATGGGAGAAGCCGCTTATGGGATAAATCGTTTGATGGGTGCTCCTAAGAACGACGAACTTTATAATCGCATGACGAATATAAATCCGATATTTACTGGGAATACGATTGCCGACGCTGGATTACAAACTGGAAATGCTTTGGTTGGCAATCCAGCATCTGCAAATCCGCTCACAGCTGATGTTATTCATGAACCTCAGACAATTGCTGGAAAATATGAAAATGCCATTATCCAAGCTGTAGTAGCTGGAAAAGCCGGTAGTGGTTCAAAAACGTTACCAAGTGTTAGTTTACCGACTGCTATTGGCGGTGGTGTTGGAGCGCAGGTGGCATCTGAGATATTTCCAAATAGTCCTTCTGCACAATTAGGCGGCGGAATATTAGGCGGCGGTATGGGTAAGGTTACAAATAATGAACTGACTCCTGCTCCGATTAATTCTGATGCGGCAACTATTATCAAAAATGCAAAAGATCAATTAGGAATAAATACTCCGGCTAGTTTAATGACCAACGGTTCCAATGCAGTTGAGAAGCTTGCTTCGAAATCAGATACTCAAAATTTAACAGGTCAGGTAAATAAAACTACTGCTGATCTGATGGGGGCCAACGATAATAACGAAGGTCATACGACTGTTAATCAGAAATCGTATCTCGATGCTGAAAAGAATAATTCAGCAGCCTACGATAAAGTTTTTCAAGACATAGGCAATGTACCTATAAATAATCATATAGTGCCGATAATGACTGCTGTGGAAAAAATAGGAACCCCTACATTCAATGATATTTTAGAGGATATTCAATCGAAGCAAAACCCTGACGGGACTTTACCTTCTTCAGCCATTAAAGAACTCACAAAAGTTGGAAAAACCGGCAAAGCTTCGGTGCTACAACAATTGGCAAGTAATTCTACTGACAAACCTTCGTCTTTGGCTGCACAAAGTATAATAGATGAGTTGAACCAAGCTATAGAATCAAAAGCTACCCCTGAGCAAATGGCAGCATTGAAGGCTGTCGATGTCCGTTACAAAACCATGAAAACCATGCAACCTATCGCAAGAGAAGTTGGCGCAGGTAGTCAGGCCGATATACCAACGGTTCAGAATGCTTTGAATCGTTCTTTTAGTAACATTACCGAGAATCCTTCGCCATCGGTGCAATTGAGCAATTATTTAAATACTGTGAATCCTACCGGAAAATCAGCGGGTGCATTCCCAGGATTAAAAGAAGCTTCTGAGAATGGCGGTAATTTACTAAATCAAAGTGAATTAGCTGCGGCGATTGCATCTGGACATCCGCTAATCGCTACTTTGCCTATTATACAAAAGGGCGCAAGAATGGCGACAAGCAATCTAGCAGGAAAATATATAAATACAAAATGGTATAAAAACAGATTACTCAGTGGCGCTCAGTGATTCTTATCTGGGAAAAAATAGGTTTTACCACCTGTAAGAATAAGGTCTAGCGCGAAGCACACACCAATTACTACGAAAAATGCAACCATAACCCCTCACTTTCTGAACCTCTAATAGTAAACAAATTAACTTTTGAAGTCAAGGATTATATGATGTCTGAAGAAAAAGATAAGGAAATAAGGATTTTAAGAAAACTAGATGACGATACTCAAAAGTCCATGTGCATTCATGGCCGTCGTTGTGGATTAGATTACATAAGATTTGGTGCATTAAATTGGCCAAAGGCTGCCGCTGATGAGATTTTAAGATTGCGAAAAGAATTAGAAAAATAATATCAATTTTTACAACTAATCAACCCCTATTAAATAAGGAGACCTCATGGGTTCTATACGCACATTCTCGGTAACTGAAGTTCAGATTTACCAAGAATATCAAATAACTAACATCAGCATCGCAAGTGCTGCGCAGCTACTCGCGTTCCAAGGCGTTGGCAATAACAACACGCCTGACCAACAGCAGATCCTTATTCTGGAAGCGCGGGGCGATAACGTCGTGTTTAACTTCGGCGGTTCAGGCGTAGTTGCAAGCACGACGATAACGAATAATGCATTGCCCCCCGGCAACTTCAGTGTTGCAGAAGGTGCTATTTTCGGATGTACGGTCAATGGGCAGACGCAAAATTACGCCAGTTGCATTACTGAAAGTAGTGGTGGAACTGGTATCATACGACTTGGTACATTGAGGCTGTAAAACAATGTCATTAAAAGCAGTATCCCCCATCAGTGTTAATTCCGGTGTTGTGTCCATAAATGGACAGGACGGCGATGTAACGCTGACTTCTTCCGGCGGTAGCATTATCATTACTACGCCTAGTGCGGGTGTTATCAACCTAGAAGCCAACGCAGGTGGATCAGGCACAGTCACTGCCGTTTCGGTAGTTTCAGCGGACGGATTTGCCGGTACTGTTGCCAACCATACGACAACCCCTGCCATAACACTTTCGACCACTATTACCGGCCTTCTCCTTGGCAACGGGACTGCAATTAGCCAAGCAACCGCTGGGTCTGATTATTCGGCAGGTACTTCTGGATTGGCTACAGGGATTCTAAAAAGTACCACCGGCACAGGTGCATTGACCATTGCAGCCGCCGGTACTGATTACCAAGCCCCCGGCAGTTACATAACCGCTCTTAGCGGTGATATTACCGCGTCTGGCCCCGGTTCTGCGTCAGCGACCTTAGCGACAGTCAATACAAATACAGGTTCTTTCGGATCATCCAGTGCTATCCCGTCTTTTACGGTTAATGGCAAAGGGTTGATAACGGCAGCGTCTACCAATTCTGTCGTAGCCCCCGCAGGAACCCTTACCGGAACAACGCTTGCGAGTAATGTTGTCTCTTCTTCTTTAACCAGCGTTGGCACACTTAGTGGCCTTACTGTCACTGCTACTATCACTGGAAATATCAGCGGCAATGCCGCTACAGCCACAACTGCAACAACAGCAAGTGCTGTAGCGGCAGGGAATATAACAGGTACAACATTGGCGTCGAACGTCGTCACCTCGTCGCTGACGACTATCGGGACTTTAAATACATTGACGGTAACTGGAAATATTACGAATAGCGGACTTACGGATTCGGAAGCGGTATTCACCAATGCATCTGGCGTCTTGGTAAGTAATGCGATAACGGGTAGCGGCAACGTGGTGATGTCAACCTCTCCTACTCTGGTCACGCCGGTACTGGGAACTCCGTCATCAGGCAATCTTACAAGCTGCACGGGTTATGGTGCAGGGAATTTGGCTGGCACAACGCTGGCATCTGGGGTGACAGGTTCGTCACTGACTTCATTAGGAATATTAGGTAATTTGACGGTAACAGGAAATATCACTAATTCAGGACTCACGGCATCTGAAGCGGTAGCGACTGACGCGAGTAAAAACCTCATCAGTGTAGCAAACACTGGCACAGGCAATAATGTCCTCGCTACATCGCCCACATTAGTAACCCCAGCGCTTGGTACGCCTAGTTCTGGGAATTTGACAAATTGCACAGGTATCCCAGCAGCGATAATCACTGTTTTTGCTGTTGGTTCGGTTATACAGGCTATTGGAGCAGCAAATACGGCATATACAGCCGGAACTGGTGTTTCAGCATCGGGATTGACCCCAGTGTATACGAAAGTTTCAGGAGGCATTCCTGCCACCGCTACCACAATAGAAAGCTCTGGGGATTCTATAACTGGGACATGGCAACCATTGACTTCTATCGGGTCTCCAGGAGTTAGTAATAATGGGTTAGTTTTATGGCAAAGGACAGCATAAATGGTAGATAAAAACTCAACAATAGTAACCGCAACAAACCCTGTTTACTCCAAGGCAGACAATTCAACAATTGATTGTACTGTCACATTTAACACAGGCGAAGTATATCCTTACACCGCTGCTGCATTTGACGATACATCATACGGCCAGCAGTTATGGGCTGATCTGATTGCAGGCGGTTATGGTCCAATAGCGCCTTACGTAGCACCTTCTAGTTAGGAAAACATATGTCATTGAAAGCAGTTGGAACTAAAGGTGGCGGCGGTGGTTCAGGAACAGTAACCAGCGTGGGTACTGGAACAGGCCTAACTGGTGGCCCTATCACTACATCAGGCAATATCTCTATTGCCAACTCCACAGCCAACACTTTAGCTGGGTACAATGCAAGCGGTGTGTTCAGCGACATAACATTGACTACCGTTGGCACTAGCGGTAATGCGACCCTTACGGGCGGGAATCTTAACATACCCTCTTATTCAGGTGGCGGTGGTTCAGGCCAGACGGTTAGCTCCGTGTCATCCAATACCAATATGGTTAATAACTATATTTATTTGGTCAATAGTTCTGGCGGCGCTATTACGATGACGCTCCCCGCACCGGCACTCAGCGATTTAATCGAGATCAAGGATTCAACCGGGAGCGCTGGGACGAATAATATCACTATAGCCCAACACGCTTCAGAAAGTATCGAAGGGCAGGCTGCCAGTTACGTCATTTCTGCTAACTGGGACAACATCCGCCTATGCTCGGATGGGACGAATTGGTTTATTTTATAATAGGTCAACATGTCATCCTTCAAACTCCAGCGCAAAGATTTCACTAGCACCGGAAGTTGGACTGTGCCTGCTGGCATTACTGAACTGTATGCTGTTTTGCTGATTAACGGGGGCAATGGCGGCGGTGGCGGCGGCGGCGGCGGCGGCGGTGGTGGTGGCCATTCGGGAACATCTGGAGCTGGCGGCGGCGGTGGTGGAGGTTCGGGTGGGCCAGGTACAGTCGGTGCCGCTGCTAATTTTATAAATATGTTTGCAGTCCCTGTTACCCCAGGGGCATCTATTAGCTTTACAATTGGCTCTGGTGGTGCTGGCGGGAGTGGTGGCGTAGGGGGATTATCGGGCGCAGCAAATACAGCGGGTGGAGCTGCGAATGTTACTCCAGCAACAGCAGGTATTGCCGGTGGCACAAGCTCAGTTACCATTGGCGGAAATACTGTCACCCTGATAGCTCAAACTGCTGGCTCTTTCGGGGCTGCTGGTACGGGTGGAGGAGGTAGCTCCTCAACTTCCGGTGGTTCGGGTGGAGGAGGTGGCACGGCAGGAGCAGCAGGCGGAGCAAGCACTGTCGCCGGGGGGACGTCTAATAATGCTGCTGCCACAGCCACCCCCACGGCGATAACATTATTTGGAACTCCAACTACAGCGACCAGCGGCACTGGAACGACAGGTGGTACTAGTGGAGCAGGCAATGGTGGCGGAGGGGGCGCAGGAGGAGCGTCTGCCGGAGCGGTGTTCGGTAGTACGCCGGGGGCTACAATATTTAACATTGGCGGCGGCACGAATGTATCTGCTGGGGCAAACGGCGTTAATTCAGTTACTGGTGGTAATGGTGCAGCCAGCGGGACGGCGGGGTCTGGTACTAACGGAAATACAGGGAATAATGGCACAACGACTTCAACAATACCCGGTGCTGGTGGATCAGCAGGTACAGGAGGGGGCGGTGGTGGAGGTGGTGGCGGTTGCTACAACGGCACAGGCGGTGCTGGCGGTGCCGGTGGCAGTGGTGGGGTAGGCGCTGCTGGGCAGAATGGCTCAATCTCTTTCTTCTGGTGGGGGTAGCCATGGCAGTCCTACGTTGGCAACGTCAAGATTTTTTGACTAGCACTAGCTGGACAGTCCCAGCGGGTGTGACGACTATTAACATGGCCATAGTTAATGGTGGGTCAGGTGGAGCGGGCGGCTCTGGCGGAGGCGGAGGCGGTGGCGGTGCTACGAATGGCAATGGGGGCGGCGGAGGCGGTTGCGCAGGTGGTTATGGCACCGCATCAGCGGTTGGCAGCCCATTAGTTGTAGTCGGGGTTCCGGTCACTCCGGGGGCATCCCTTACTATAACAGTTGGTTCGGGTGGAACAGGTGGGGCGGGAGGTACTGGAACAGCGGGGGGTGCGGCAGGCGTAGCTGGCACAGCCAATACTTCGGCAGGAGGCGGAGCCGGGACGGCAGGTGGCCGGTCAGGTGTCACTATAGGCGGGTTCGTTTACCAACCCATAGTTCAAATTACAAATACAACTGGCGCAACAAATGGCGGAGGTGGCGGCGCGGGTACGTCAACAACTGGTGGTGTCGGTGGGGGAGCATCAGGCCAAGGATCTGCCGGTGGTGCGGGCGGAGGAACAAGCACCGCAGGTACTGCTGGTACAGTAGGCGCTGCTGGAACATCGACAAATAATGTAGCTTTTCAAGTACCGACGACTTCTACAGGCGGGGCTGGTGGTGCAGCAGGTACTGCAAGCGGTACATCAGGCGGCGGCGGTGGTGGAGGTGGGTCGAATGGCGCATTACAACCAACCAATGTCACTTCCGCCCTACAGCCTTATGACTTTGGTAATGCGGTGCTTACCCCACAAAATGGCGGTGCAGGGGGTGCAGGGGGTACAGCCCCAGGTGGCGCAGGCTCAACCCCTTCAACTGGCGCTTCTGGCCAAAGCGCAACTATCCTTGGCGGTTCAGGGGGAGGTGGTGCAGGCGGTGGCGGTGGCGGTGGGGGTGCGGGTAATGCTTCTGGCACGGGTGGTGCAGGTGCCGCAGGTGGCAATGGTGCTGCTGGCGGCAATGGCGCAGCGGGTTATGTTTCTATTTTCTGGATGGGATAATGGTACTTAGATTACAACGCAAAGATTTTCAGACCAGCACTTCATGGGTGGTGCCTGCGGGTGTAACTGTATTGCATGGCATCCTTGTTGCCAACGGCGGCGCAGGTGGTTCGGGCGGAGGCGGAGGAGGAGGAGGAGGAGGCGGTGCATCTACAGGAAACGGCGGAGGCGGCGGTGGAGGTTCGGGTGGCCCCGGTGGCTCTGGCTTGGCTGGATCGGCGGCTCTTTATTACAATGTAAATGTCACGCCCGGCGCATCACTTACTATTACTATAGGGAGTGGTGGGGGCGGCGGTACTGGCGGCACAGGTGGCACGGCAGGTGCAGCAGGCGGTGCCGGTGGGTCGGCTACTGTTACGCCTGCCACACAAGGCATTGCGGGAAACCAATCATCCGTTGTAGCACTCCCCGGTTCTGGCGGCTTTACGTTAAAGCCAGCCGTAGGGACGCAGCCTACAGCGGGAACGGCAGGGACAGGCGGTGGGGCTGGCGGTGCAACTACGGGTGGGGCGGCTGGTGGTGGTGGCCAAGCCGGTGGGGTAGGGGGAGCCTTAGCAGCAGGGGGAAACGGCACTGCGGGAGCCGCAGGGAGCGCTGTAACATCCCAATTATTTGTAAACCCAACAACCTCAACTGGCGGCGCGGCACAATCTGGTGGTACGGGTGGGGCTACCGGAGGGGGCGGCGGGGCAGGGGGAAGTGCAAGCGGCGGCGGTGATTTACAAGCCCCCGGCTACACTTTTACCCCGTTGCAATTTGGCACTACATTGCCAAACCCTAATAACGGGGTGATCGGTGGCACAGGGGGCAATGGCGGGTCAAGCCCAACTACCGGCACTGGTGGCACAGGCGGGAATAACGGCGTGAATGCCAGCACCATACCGGCGACGGGTGGTTCAGGTGGCACAGGCGGAGGCGGAGGCGGAGGCGGAGGCGGCTACACGGCAGGGACAGGCGCGGTTGGTGGCGCAGGTGGCAACGGCGGCAATGGAGCCGCTGGGCAGAATGGTTATGTTTCAATCTTTTGGATGGGTTAAAAAGGAGATTCTTATGGCACTGTACGCATTAATTAGAGATGGGGTAGTAGTGAATTGTATTGTTGCAGACGCTGATGTCATTGCGGCAACTTTTGCATCGCAGTATGATGCGTGTGTAGAATACCAGCCAGGGACGTATGTAGGTGCTGGGTTCACTTACGATGGGACTAATTTTATCGCCCCGCCGCCTGTGCCAGACACATCTTCAGATGACTCCAACGATTAGTATGATAAATGGACAAAGATACCGAACATCGGATAACCGCCTTAGAAGTTAAACAGGAAGCAGTAGAGAAGGAATTGCAATCATGGAATACACTAGTCAAAAGCTTGATAGTAAAATCAGTGATCTGGTTGCTCACCATGGGTTTTATCGGAATGCTGTCTGGCTGGCACATGCCAGAAACAGTGCGAAAGGCTTTGCTGGATTGGGCTTCAAAGTGAAGGCTTTCCTTGTAGCTGTATCCATCATCTGCTTCTCATACGGGGCTTTCTCCGGCGCTACCATAAAAACCATGATTGAAGCGGAGTGCGCTAAAGCTAAGGCGCAAGAAGCAGCAGCTATACTTATAAGCTTGCCACTTTCGGCTTTGGGTGAGGTACAGATATGACTGAAACATTGGAACAACGCATTAAACGCCACGAAGGTTTGACATTAATTCCAAAACCCGATGCCAAAGGCATGTATGTCATCGGCTATGGCCATGATATACCTGAATCAGAAGCCAGCAATTACCCTGATGGATGCACACTTGAGGATGCCATGAACTGGCTTGATGCCGACATCGAAAAAGCGACCGAACAAGTAAATAATGCGCTGCCGTGGGTTTACACGTTGAGCGAATTGAGGCATAATGTCTTGATTGAAATGTGTTTTCAGATTGGTATCAACGGATTGCTCGGCTTCCACAATACGCTGGCGGCCATCGAAAGGGGTGATTATGCTGATGCCGCCGCACGCATGAAGGCAAGCGAGTGGCACACGGAAACGCCCGGACGTTGCGATGAGCTCGCGGCGATTATGTTAAACAACTCTGCAGCTTGAAAGGAAATTTTATGGCTGATGACACCACGACCGACACCACCACGACGACACCGCCCGTTACCACATCGACGGACAGCACAGAAACGGCACCGGCAGTTGCACCCACTGAGGCAGCGCCAGAAACAACCGAAGCCGCCGTCGATACTGCTGCAACAGACGTAGCGCACGATGCAGAGCGCGAAGTGCATCCGGCGGTAGCAACGTTATGGGCGGACTTCAAAGGCGACCTAGAGGCCATTAAAGCCTTCGTCGAGGCCGAACTAAAAAAGCTGTAATGGCGTTCAAGGACCTTTTCACTGAAAAGGACGGCGTTTCCCTCTGTCCGGTACGCATGGGATTCGCCATTGCCATTGTTATTTATACCGGCGGCATTATTAGCGACTGGCTTTCGGTCGCTAAATATGTGTTCTCGGACCACGCGAAGGATATAGCCACCGGATATGGCTACATTGTTGGCGGAGGTGGCGGGGCAGTCGCCGGAAAGAATTACACGGAGGCGGACCAATGAATGAATGGTGGATTTTGCTTTGCATAGCCATCTTGGCAGCCGTTGGCGTAGGCAGCTACCATTTTGGCGAGGATCATGTAACTATCGCTTGCGACAAGCATGATGAAGCACAGCAGCAAGTGACGATCGCCGCGCAAACCCACGTCATCGGAGAAATTGGAACTCAGGGCAACATCACACAGGAGTCGGAAAATGCGTATCATTCCAAACTTACTTCTATTGACAGTAATTATGTTAATTCCAGCGTGCAGCAAAATCCCGCTACAACCGGCACCAGTATGCGCGCCATACCCAACACCGCCTGCGGAGTTCAAGCCACTAAAGTCTATAAGCTGACGCCGCTGCAGTGCGACCATGAGGAAGCCAAAGCCAACGCACTATGGAATTGGGCGAATAAGCAGGCCGCCGTCAAATGAAGTGGCTGTTATGAAATACGTCATGCTATATGCCCTGGCATGGTTTATCGTACTCCTGGCATTAGGCATATTAACGGCTTGCTCCCATGACCGTTCAGATTTTCCCATAGTCATCCCTTGTAGCTATACGAATAGCGCACCTTGTAGCATTGCTACCCCAAAATAGCTTAACAAAGATTACTCATCTTCTATTTGAGTGGTCATGCGCCGATTAGCCGCATCACAATAATCTTTGTTTATTTCTGACCCAATAAAATGCCGCCCCATTTTCTTTGCCGTCGCTAAAACTGTGCCAGACCCCATAAATGGGTCGTAAATTAAGTCACCTGGCCGGGTGAAGTTATCCAATATGGTTTCCACTAGCTTTTCAGGGAATGTAGCTCTATGCCCACCAATTTTACTGCGTTGGCGGGGTATAGCCCAAGTATCGGATAATGTACCGCGCTTGAAATTAGCGACCTTAAAATCACGGCTTATGGCATCATTGCTGAATACCAGTATTAATTCGCTCTGGCGGTTCATAACACCACTTTGCATTGCTGGTTGCCCGTGACCTTTATCCCATACAATAATGTCTTTAAGATTATCGGAAAAGTCACCCATCAAGTTAAAGAAAGCCCTTTTGCTCCCAGTCACTATTGCTATATTGTAAAAAACTAGCGGAGATACTCTAAGCATTTCAGACAAGGCAGCATGATGAAATAAGTAGAAATCATCAATCGGCATGTTATCATCAAAGCCGTCATACTTAGAAGAAAACTCTTTGACAATCTGCCGACTGCAATACTTCCCATTCCTGATACGTAGATTCATATTGTAGGGAGGTGATGTGATTATACATTGCACAGCCTTATCGGGCATACCAGCCATTGTTTCCATGCAGCTTTCGTTCTTAATCATCATCTTTATGCGGGCTTCAATGCTATTGTCGGGCTGTCCGGGATTGTAAAGTTCCGTGTCGTTTATTGTAAAGTCTGGTGCCCCGGATTGTATAATTTGCTTCGCTCCATGCTTGGGAAAGTTTGAGTGCTTGTAACAGGTTCGACGATAACCATCTTTAGTCGGGAATCCACAATCTGCAATCCGCTTGCACTCCGGTTCATCGCATATCTCAGTAAATGCACCTATCGTCTTGCAATTAGGACATCCGCTGACGGTTTCCGATGGTTCAAATGGATTTGGCGCGGTAAGCAATTCATCTGTTTTCCAGATTCGATCACAATCATCACAACGCCACTTCTGGACTATCAGGTCTGATGTCATAGCTTGCTACTTTCATCGTTTGATTTAGATACCCAACCGATTAAATATCTGCCGTATTGGAAAATAGTATGGCAATTATGATAATACCATGCTGGACGCGCCCAACAACATCCACAATCTCCAATTGGCATTTTATAAAACATCAGCCTCATTTTACATCGCCTTCTATTTCGTTGCGGATGTATGAGGTCATTATTTTCTCCTCGGAAAATCTTTGCGAAATACAAAATCAAGTGTTTTCCACATTATTAAAATACTAAGCCCCATGTCACTCTCCCCCGCGCACTATGGCGATTGCTGTTTTAATAGCACTATTATGAATAGCGTTAGCATTATTGGCTGAGTTATGATGCGACATTTCCGCCTCCAACCGCGCCACTAAATCGGCTTGATACCATATAATTGCGGCTTGCCATTGCACCCATGCATCCTCGACATGAACCCATAAATATTTACCATAAATAATTGAATCCTTCTTATGGCATCTATCCAGATTCCAATGATTGCCGTGAAAATGAGTCGGTGCCCACTTCTCAAAAGCCGCCCTGCAAGCGTTATCGGTAGATGTGTCAGTCATAAGTATTGCTCTCCAAAAATTTGTTTTTTAGCCGGAGCCGTTGCCGGAGCCGAAGCCGTAGCCGGAGCCGTAGCCGAAGCCGTTGCCGTTGCCGTTGCCGTTGCCGTCGCCGTTGCCGTTGCCGGAGCCGGAGCCGTTGCCGTAGCCGTAGCCGTTGCCGTTGCCGTAGCCGAAGCCGGAGCCGTTGCCGGAGCCGTCGCCGTCGCCGTTGCCGTAGCCGTTGCCGTCGCCGTTGCCGTAGCCGTTGCCGGAGCCGTGGCCGAAGCCGCAGCCGTTGCCGTAGCCGTTGCCGTTGCCGTAGCCGGAGCCGGAGCCGTTGCCGGAGCCGTTGCCGGAGCCGTAGCCGTAGCCGTGATGCCTAATTTTTATCTTCAATAAATCTTGCATAGGTTTTTTCTGCTTCTTTTGATGTTGGGATATACTCAATGACGTTAGTCAATGCTACTTCGCCTGACTCATTCAAGCGGCCTTTCTTAATGCCGTTTTTGGCTACTGCTGATAAAGATAAACCGCCATCTTCCCATTTCCAAAGACGGAGAGCATTTTCTAGTTTACACTCCATGCTGTTTTCTGGGTTAATCCATGTAACATCGCCTATATGCACACCCGCGCTATAGGTACGCACAATACACCGCTTCCCAAGCATCGGATGTGATGATTCTTTTGACGGTTGCTTGTCTTTGCCATCCAATAATTCAGCTAGTTTTATTAAGTCTGTAATATTCATTTCATTTCTCCTCTGTTAGTTGTTTACAACACCGACAGCACACGCTCGTACCACTAGCCCAATGCGTCCAAAGAAGCAAGAGATACGAGCTATCAGTTGGTCACTCATAATTTTACCGTCATGACTATAATTCCATCGTTACCACGGCCAGCTAGAGAGCATTCGATATTATGCTCTTTAAGCAATTCCTTAATATAGGTCGTAAGAATATCCAATTTTTCCTGCTTAGATTTTTTAGTCATTTTCTCATTCCTTCTAAATGCGCTCGACGCTCTGCCCATGTCATATCTTTTTTAATTGGATGGTAAAAACCGTCCGACTTTAATGTATGGGTATAAATAGTAAAAAACTCAGGTTTTTCCTTATATGTGGTGCATCCGGTCGCTCCACAAGAGCAGTAACCACGGTATCCACCCTGAGCGTTATCGCCGCACATGTTACTCATTAATTAGTCTCCATATAAGTAACCGTTGCTTCAACGTTTTTGCCTTTTTTCTTTTTACAAACGATCCTGACGGTTTCATCTCCAACGCTAACATAAACAGGAACGGGGGAATTATTGGTAATGCCGCTAATAGTCTGTCCTTGTAGTATCTTTATTTCCTTCCTCATCACTCAACCCTTTGTTCGTTGCTCACATTGTTTATTTATTTCCGCCAGAGTAATCGGCGTCAAATTTATCTGCTCACAAGAAACATTGATGTAGCGCGGATCACGCACTTGGCAATGTTCGCCGTATTCGTCATAATCATTCATCATCACATGACCAGCGTGTAAATGCCCATGAATGTTGCCTTTATTAAATCCTTCGCGTTCTAATTGCTGAGGATGCACAGGTACATGCGTAAGCAAAAAACCATCTATTGCCCATGCGCCGCGTACCGTTAAGAAACCTGCATCAAGGTATCTTTGTGTCTGGTAGCCATCGTGATTGCCAGCGATGAGCCGCTTCTGTCCTTTAAGTCGCCTCACCAATTCAAGTGATTGTTTACCGAAGGCCACATCGCCCAAATGCCATACCGTATCATGGTCGCGCACTACAGAGTTCCACCGCTTAATAATTTCCTCATCATGCTCCTCAATAGTATCAAACGGACGTAATGCTTTCGTACCTTCGAACACGATAATGTTCTTATGGCCGAAGTGCGTATCGCCAATAAAGAAGGTTTCACCCATTTGCGTTATCCGAATCCCTCGTAGCGTGTTTATCTCCAATTATTTCCGCCCTCATTTGAGCTTCATGAGCATCTGCTGCTGTTTGGGCAATTCCAACCAAGGCATCTTTTAGGCTTTTGGGTATTTTCACTTTTAATTGCACCTCTCCACTTGGTTGCAAATTCACAAATACCGTCATATCCCCTTCGTCACGCCGAAACATCCAAAGTTTATCGAAATATGCCATGTGATTGCCCTACATTTACTTCGTTGTTTTAATTGGAACAATTTTTCCTACGGCTTCCCAACAAATTGGGCATTTTGCTTGCCCGTCTTTAATTACAAGACTGGCGTGGTTTCCGTCCAAGCATCGTAATTTTTGCTCAATAATATTTACCCTAGTTTGCAGGGAGTAATAATAATCTAATCTCAAGCTATCTATTTTCCTACAAATCATCGTATCAATTTCTTTTTTCAATCCTTCACGCATCTTCGTTACCCCTAACCGTTATTGATTAAGCCTCTTCTTTAATTTTCTCTGCAAATTTCTCGCCACCAAATTGACCTTTGACCAACTTAGCTATTTCCTTATCTGTATAGGTTTCATCAAGACTTTTCCCTGTGCTATCGACAAAATTCTTAACACCAGCCGCACATGCTCCTGTAACGGAGCGATATATCCCTACCCATTCCTTGCCTGTGGCTTTCTTGGGTATTTCGCCATCAAACTTAGCGACGACTTTATAAATCAAATCCTCACGCGCCTTAGCGATGGTTTCACCGTGCGCTGAATTACCTTTATCATCGCTGACAACGAATAGAATTTTACCCAATTCGGTTTTTATTTTTTTGACACCAGCTTTATTTGAAATGACGTAGGAAAAAATACCATCAGTAAAATCAACGGCTACCCATTTGCCTTTTTCTACAATGTACCACTGATCGGCTTTTATTTTTTTGCCGTCTACCAGATCGGCTTTTCCTCCTACAGGGATATATTTGCTGTCTTTGATGACATATTCCGACACCATCAAGAGATTTCCTAAATCGCCTTTTACGGCGGCACGATAGCCTACGGCTGTTGTTCCGCTGTTCTCGCCCGACGATGCTGCCTTGCTGTAATTGCCCGACGATGCTGCCGTGCTGTTCTCGCCCGACGATGCTGCCTTGCTGTAATTGCCCGACGATGCTGCCGTGCTGTCATAGCCCGACGATGCTGCCTTGCTGTTTGTGCCCGACGATGCTGCCGTGCTGTTCTCGCCCGACGATGCTGCCGTGCTGTTCTCGCCCGACGATGCTGCCTTGCTATAATTGCCCGACGATGCTGCC